>CAJTXE010000006.1:68631-140376 GCA_910580225.1 uncultured Acetatifactor sp. | reverse complement strand
AGAGGAAAGCCCTGCAGAAGAAAACCTCCGGAATGAAGGGAAAGCCCAGACAGAAGAGAAAAGTCAGGACATAGAAGAAAATCCTCCGGAGGAACAGCAGACACAGCAGGAGAATCTTCCGGTACCGATTATCGGCGTGCGAAATGTGACGATGAAATTCAGGATCGCTACCGGCAGCACTTCCGGACTGAAGGATTACCTGATACAGAAGATAAAGAAGCAGATTTCAACCAGAGAACTAATGGCCCTGGATCATGTCAGCTTTGATGTGTTTAAGGGAGAAGTGGTGGGAATCATAGGGACCAACGGGTCGGGAAAATCCACTCTGCTGAAAATCGTCTCCGGGGCCTTAAACCCTTCGGAAGGCAGTGTGAGTGTGGATAAAAAGAAGGTGCAGATGCTGTCCCTGGGGGCCGGCTTTGATGTGGAATTATCTGCAAGGGAGAACGTGTATCTGAATGGTGCGATCATCGGCTACACCAAGGAATTTATCAACAGGAATTATGATAAAATTGTGGAATTTTCCGAACTGGAAGGATTTATGGATGAGAAGGTCAAGAATTTCTCCAGCGGCATGGTCAGCCGTCTGGCCTTCGCCATCGCTACTGTGGGAGAGGCAGCGGAGATCCTGATTCTGGACGAGGTTTTAAGCGTGGGAGACGAGTTCTTCAAAAAGAAGAGCCTGGCGAGAGTGAAGGAGATGATTCATGGAGGAAGCACTGTGCTGATGGTTTCCCATGGAATGAGTACGATTCTTGACAACTGCACGAAGGTGGTATGGATCGAAAAGGGGAAGCTGCAGATGGTGGGAGAACCCAAGGCGGTATGTGCGGCGTACCGGAATCAGTTTGGATAGAGGAAAGGCAAGGGAACGTAGATGAGGATGAAGATTTACAGTTTCCTGGTAAACCGTCATGACGGAATCAGAATACGGTATCACAGGCTTCATGACGGAGCAGACAGAAAAGGGAAGATTTTGTCTTATGTATATTTACTCTGGCTGAATTTCTGCTATTACATCCTGTTCTGCCGTTTTTTGAAGAAAGCGGAAACAGTGCAGATGTATGAAAGGAAAAGGTTATTTACAAAACATCCGGAGTCGGCTTCCCTTTCCGGTGAAACAGGGAATGCGGAGCGCTTTGCCGAAGAACTGTCGCAGTATGATGTGATCTCTTTTGATTTGTTTGACACCTTGATATTCCGTCCTTTTTCCGAGCCGGGAGACTTATTTTATTTTCTGGGCACTGCCCTGGGGGTGATGGATTTCAAAAGGATCCGTATGGAGCAGGAGGGACTTGCCCGTGGGGAATGCCGCAGGGAAAGGGGACATTACGAAGTTACGGTTTGGGATATCTGGAAACAGATAGAACGGGAGATGGGCATATCTGCAGAGAAGGGAATGGAGGCGGAGCAGAGAGCTGAAATGGAATTCTGCTATGCAAACCCTTATATGCTGGAAGTATTCCGGCGGCTGCAGGACAGGGGGAAAAAGGTCATTGTAATTTCGGACATGTATCTGCCCGGGGCGTTTCTGCAGGAGCTGTTAGAGAAGAACGGATACAGCGGCCTTACGGGGCTGTATGTCTCCTGTGACTACGGAAAAAGCAAACATGACGGAACGCTTTACGGCGTGGTAAAAGAGAATTTCAGCAAAAGTGAAAGAATGGTCCATGTGGGTGATCATGAGCACAGCGACGTAAAAATGGGAAGACAGTGGGGATTTGATACCAGACATTACTGTAATGTGAACAAAAACGCACTGCTGTTCCGGCCCTATGATATGTCTCCCATGGTAGGCGGCGCTTACCGCGGAATTGTGAATAATCATATCTATTGCGGGCTTGGGGAATACTCCATGGAATATGAGTACGGGTTTATATACGGGGGACTGTTTGTGCTGGGGTACTGCAGTTTTATACATAATTACTGTGAGAAGAACGCCGTGGATAAGGTGCTGTTCCTGTCCAGGGACGGAGATATCTTAAAGCAGGTATATGATGAGCTGTACCCGGATGCGGATACGGAATATGTATATTGGTCAAGAAAAGCAGCTGTCAAGCTGGAAGCGGAATACGATAAACGGGATTATTTCCGGAGGTTTCTTTACCATAAGCTGAATCAGGGTTACAGGATCCGGGAAGTCCTGCATTCCATGGAACTGGATTTCCTGGCAGAAATACTGGAAAGAGAGGCAAAAGACAGCCAGTGGGAAGGGGACAGGGTACCCGGACCCGGGGAGGAGCTTACGGACAGAAATGCCGGTCTGCTGAAGCGCTTCCTTGAACGGAACTGGAGTCAGGTGCTGAAAGCCTATCATGGACAGAGTGAGGCGGCGAAGGCGTATTACGGGAAGGTGCTGGAAGGAATCAAAAGAGCAGCTGCAGTGGATATCGGCTGGGCGGGAAGCGGCGCCATGACGCTGCGGCATCTGGTATCGGGAGCATGGGGAATTCCCTGTGAGGTGGTGGGCATCGTTGCAGGAACCAATACGGTTTACAATGACGCACCGGAAGCATCCGAAAGTTTTCTGCAGAGCGGCCAGCTGGTGGCATATCTGTATTCACAGAGGCATAACCGGGATCTGCTCAAAAAGCATGATCCAAACAAAGATTACAATGTATTCTGGGAACTTCTGCTGTCCTCTCCTACGCCGCAGTTTCAGGGATTCTGTCAGCGTACATCAAAGATGCCGGGGGATGCCTGCGTGGGACTTGTGTTTGGAAAGTATGACGCCAATCAGGATGGGATCCGGGAAATCCAGAGGGGCATTTTAGCGTTTGTAAAGGAATACCGGGAACACTTCCGTACAGTTCCCTACATGTTCCGGATCAGCGGAAGGGATGCCTACGCCCCCATGCTGGTTGCGGCCAGTTACAAAGAGAAATACCTGAAGGCAATAGAACAGAGATTTGCGCTTGAAATTCATGTGGATTGATGAGGGAAGCAGGTTGTTTACAGGGATGTCAAAAGAAGAGGAGAAATGCCGTCCGGTCCTGGGGGGATATCGGCGGAAGAAAAAACTGCATAACCTGTCAGACCGGGAAATCATCCGGGCCATTGGAATGGAAAACCTGCCGGCAATCATAGATCTTCTGTATTCCAAATATAAGGGAATCTGTCAGCTGATTGACATTGGCGGCGACTGCATGTTTCGGTTTGGGGATACGAATGTTGCCAATGTATCTTATCTGGCCACCTATGTTCATTTCCTTTCCATTGAAAACGGCATCCTCAAATTGGAGGGAAATGTCTCCTGGCCTGCAGTCTTAAAGGACCGTTTCAAATTTTCCGTATGGGTAAACGGAAGGGAATCCGGATGCAGGGAGTTTGATGCGGGTTTGGATTTGGCGTATGACGGGAAGGTGTATGAAACCAGGAGGGCTTTCCTCTATGAACAGCAGCTGGATGAGAGGGAATGCTATGACATTTCTTTCTGCTATGAGTGTAATGGGATTCCATGCCGGAGCGGTAAGATCAACGCCATGAGGTTTTCTCCGGTTGCCGATGTGCTGGAGCGGCAGTATGCGGTGCGGGAGGGCTGGATTCTATTTGTGGAGGGGAGCCATATCAAGCTTAAAAAGGCAGCCCCGGGTGAGGCTGCAGAATTCGAACGCTTGTTCTTAGAAGCCGCTGCAGCAAAAACAGATGCTGAGGATGTCCGGGAAGCCATTGAGATTCGGAAGGAATATTTTAGAAGAAAAAGGGAACAGAAGAAAGCGGTCTGGCTGTTTATGGACCGCATTGATAAGGCGGACGACAACGGGGAGGCGTTTTTTGAATATGTGTGCAGGAAGAAGCCGGAACATGCAGACTGTTATTTTGTGATTTCCAGAGACTCTCCGGACTATGACAGACTGGCCGGGACAGGAAAGGTGGTGGAGGCCCTGTCAAAAGAACACCGTATCTTACTGCTTCTGGCTGACTACATATTTACATCCCAGCTGAACGGCTGGGGAGAAAATCCATATGGGAATCTGGAAGAATATTTCCGGGATTTATACCACAGGGCCAGGGTGGTTTTCCTGCAGCATGGGGTGACAAAGGACAATCAGGCAAACTGGCTGAACCGGTACAACCAGAATCTTCACGCAGTCATCTGCAGTGCCCGGGAAGAACAGAAAGCATTTCTGGAGTATCCCTATTGGTATGAGGAAAGCCGGATCTGGAATACCGGAATGCCGAGAATGGACAGGCTGTACAATGCAGACTCAAAAGTCATCTTATTTATGCCCACATGGCGGAAGGCCCTGATGGAACAAAGGCTGGATGAGGACAGGGGGATTTACCGGTGGTACCTGAAGGAGGGATTCCGCCGCAGCAGTTACCGCAGATTTTACACAAAAATCCTAAGTGACAGATATTTTCTGGGGAAGTGCACAGAAGCCGGGTACCGGGTAATCTTTATGCCCCATCCGATTATGCAGCCGTTTATTGGGGAATTCCAGGCGGCGGATGAGGTGGAGATACTGCCGTATGACACAAGCTGGAGGGAGCTGTTTGCCAGGGGCAGTATCCTGGTTACGGATTATTCTTCCGTTGCCTTTGACTTTGCCTATCTGAAGAAACCGGTTATTTACTGCCAGTTTGACCGGAAAGAATTCTTTCAATCCCATACCTATCAGGAAGGGTATTTTGACTACGGAAAGATGGGATTTGGAGAAATTGCACAGACAAGACGAAAATTATATCAACTGATATTTGAGTATCTGGAACAGGGATGCAGAGAAAAGGATATCTATCAGGAAAGAGTAAAGGCCTTCTATACCTATTTGGATACGAAATGCTGTGAACGAATCTATGAAAGGGTTATGAAAGAATACGATGGGGTACCATTTTGAAATTGTCCGGGGACATATCGTTCAAATAAAATATGGTTTCCCGGACGGAGGAGAGCAGATTTGGAATATCTACCTGGAAAATATCTTCTGGGGCGGAAAGATTTCCTTTCCAATGTATGTAGAGGAAGATGCCTTAGACCGGATCCTGTGGCTGTATGATTTAAAACCGGAAGAGTTCATGGAGACCGGAGAGTATCGTGCCAAAGGCATGTCCACGGGAACTGTCTGTGTATATACAAATAAGAGACGGGATGAAATGTATTTTATTCTGTTTACAAACAGGCAGCAGATGTACCGCCGGTTTATTCATTTCAGCCATAGGGCAGAACATGTGAGCTTGCGGAGGAACCAGTTTCATCTTACCTTTGAGGGATGTGTGTACAGCGAAAAATGGAGGGATTTTCATCTGCGCAGGGTAACGCTGGTGGTAGACCGGAATCACAGGATGGATATCAGGCAAAGCCTGGAGGGAAAAAAGAAGTACACAAAGGTAAGATATGAAGTTCCGCTGGAGTCCATTGTCTCACAGGAAACCCTGATCAATAATCCAATCCATGTGGAGACGGATGTGGACGGGGTGCTGCTGGAATTTAATGTAGGGCATAAAGCAAAGAGAAGGAAACCGGATAAATTCTGCTATGTGCCCATGACAGCTGCCTATTACAGGGACAAGGCCCTGTTTGTCCGGGGCAATATCAACCAGAACTACACATTTGTAGTAAGAGATAGGGATCCCATTGAGTATGACCCGGATTTCCTTGCCATGGAAACCAGAAGGAAATCCCTTTTGATGTATTATATGGGGAAAGTGAGGCGGGCTTTCAGAAAGGTTCCGGTGAATTTATATTATGAGAAACATTCCATGAAGGGGGAAGAAGGAACCTTTGAAATCTTCCTGCTGGCATCGGAATCGAAGAAATCCCGGAATTACTATATTCTGGACCCCGGCTCGCCCCAATGGGGAGAACTGTCCCCATATCCCAACGTGGTGGCAAAGTACTCCCGATTATACTACAGGCTGCTGTACAGTGCAGACTGCTTTATCTCAACGGAGACGCCTTCCCATCTAAACGTGCACAGGGCCCTGAATCCCTATGTCAGGAAGGCTCTGCTGGAGAAAAAATTTGTATTTTTACAGCATGGCGTGACCTATTTGAAATGCCAGGGAGCCGGCTCTGTATTCGGAAGGGGAAAAGAGGGGGAACCGGACTATATCATTGTGGGAAGCGGAAAAGAAGCGGATGCAGCGGCCAGGATGCTGCAGATCCCCCAGGACAGATGCGTCAATACAGGCCTTCCGATTTTCAGCACCCTTGCGTATGAACATATCAGCGAAAGCTCGGATGACATCGTCACCGTCATGATGACCTGGAAACCTTCAGAAGAGCATCTGCTCAGCCATTTTGAAGATTCCGGATATTACCGGAATGTCACCGCTGTGTATGAGATGATACAGCACTACATTCCCCGGGGACAGATTCAGATGGTACCCCATCCCAAGGTGACGGAGCTGCTGATGCAGACAGACCTTGCAGAAGTGATCTGGAAGGGTCCGGTTTCGGAAGCATTGAAGAAGACAAAGCTGCTGGTCACGGATTATTCCTCGGTATGCTACAATGCCTTTTACCAGGGGGCGGCAGTCGTTTTTTACCAGCCGGATCTGGAGGAATACCAGAGAGAGGTTGGAAACCTGGTACCGAAGGATGAGGAGTACATTGGGTACAGAACATATGAGCTGCAGGAGCTGGAGCAGTGTATCCAAAAAGGAATACACCGGGGATGCATTGACCTGAATTATCTGCGGTCTGAGGAATTCAGGGCCAGATACCGGACAATCAATCAGTTTTCAGACGGAGAAAATATACGGAGAATCGCGGATTTTTTGAGGAAAGAAGAAATCGTATAGCTGGAGGAGGATACATGACAAATGCGCTAATATTTGCCGGCGGAGTAGGTACAAGAATGCACTCAAAGGATGTGCCCAAGCAGTTCCTGAAAGTGGACGGGGTTCCGATCATCATCCGGACCATTGGCCATTTTGAAAAAAACGAGCAGATAGACAAAATCGCGGTGGTATGTGTGGAACCGTGGATGGGGGAACTGCAGTATGAACTGGAAGTGTATGGGATGAAAAAGGTAGTTCAGATACTGCCGGGAGGCCAGAGCGGCTTTCAGTCCATACATATAGGGCTTGAATATCTAAGCACCTTCATGGCGGGAGAAGATGTGGTATTGATCTGCGACGGGGTCCGCCCCTGCCTAAGCAGGGAATTGATCGGGGAATGTATCAGAAATGCGGAAATCTATGGTTCGGCTGTTCCGGTAACCCCCAGCATTGATTCCGTGCTGTACAGTGATGACGGCAGGCTGTGCGGAAAAAGAATCTCCCGGAAGAAGATTTATATTACCCAGGCGCCCCAGGGCTATTGGATGGAGGAAATCATGAGCGCCCATGGGGAAGCCATTGAAAAGGGGATCGAACCGATCTCTTCGGCTGACCTGATGCTGGAGCTGGGCAGGGAGATTCATCTGTTTCCGGGAATACGGGAAAATATCAAGGTAACCACTGCGGAAGACTTAAATGCCCTGAGAGCCACACAGTATTATGAACACTTTAAGGATTTCGCCAGGGAAGAACTGAACATAGAATAATGGAGAGAAAACATGGAAGAAATATATTTTTCAATGATAGTATATGTGGACGACGAGAACCTGCTGGAACAAGCCCTGCAGCGTATTTTCGACGCCACCGCCAGGGTAAAAGGGAAGATTAAGCTGATTGTGGCGGACGCCATTGTGTCTGACAGGACCAAAAGGGTCTGCGAAGAAGCGGCAGAGGAGTTAAACAGGAATCAGTATGTCTATCTGGCGCTGGAGGATGGGGAGATTGGAGAGGCCTATAATAAAGCAATCCGGCATACAGAGGGACGGTATGTCAATTTTTCCCTGGCCAGTACTTATTTTGAACCCAAGACTCTGGATATGGTTTATGCATTTGCAGAAGAACAGGGGCGTCCGAAGCTTCTGGCGCTTGCCCCTTGGACGGTCAATGAAAAGGGAGAATATGTGCAGTATAAGATGTCTCCGTCTGCAGGAAAGGAAGAGTATGTGGAAATCAGCCTGCATGATACGCCGGAAAAGCTTCACCTGATGTTTCATGCCTATTTTATCCGCTGCTATTTCATCCGCAGCCAGGAATATAACAGACAATTCAGGCCGGAACTGATGGAAGATGCACCGTTGGAAATGCTGTGTAATCTGCTTGCCGAACAGATGTGTTATACGTACCTGCCCCATATTTCCTTTCATTACACCAGGCAGCTGGAGGATAATACATCCGCATTTATGGACCAGCATTATAAGTGGTGGTATATGGATTCCTTTCGTAACTGGATTCTGCCCTTTGCCCAAACCTGGGATGAACGGAATTACCCCCTGCGCAACAGCATGAGAATTCTGCTGCTGTATCTGGTGTTTGCAAGATATAACTGCAATATGAACGACCGCAGCAAGGGAGTGATTGGGCGTGAAGAGATTCCGGAGCTTCGTATGCTGACGGGAAAAATCCTGCAGTATGTAGACAGCAGGATGATCTTTGCCAAGACCTCCCTCCAGAACTTTAATATTCCCAGGGCAATGAAGGTGCTGTTCATTGAGATGAAGGCGGAACAGACAAACTGTGTCTGTGAACCTGTGGTATATGGAAAACAGCTGTTTCTCTGGACGCATAAAAAGTACGGGAATGTGACAGAACGTACGCTGAACAAACTCGACATTGGGGCAGGGGTAAATCTACAGGCCGTTGAAGCGGTGGGAAAGGAACTGGATGTCACCGGAAAAGCCTTTACGATTACCCGCGGAGAGAACGGGATACCTGTATTGAAGTGGTGCAGGGAAGAGGAGACACTGCTTCCCATTTGTGAACTGGGGAAAGAACACGTCATTCTTTCCGCCATTAATTACAGCAGAAATTCCCTGAAAATAGATGGACTGCTGTCTCTGGGCAACTTTATCAAAAGAGAGGAGATACAGTTATATCTGTATAAAGACGGCAAGGAATATACGAAAGTTTCTCCCATTGATGTGTATGATCTGAAGAAGACATTTGGGATCACTTATGCAAGGGATTACAGGTTCTATGTGGAGGTGCCCGTATTTGCCATGGGGAATACAAGCGAGATGCAGTTTGTAGCGGAGATCAATGGCGCCCGTATTCCCGTCGAGATTCGTTCCGGGGAAGTGTATGCCCATGTAAACGAGAAAGTAAAGGGACAGTATTGGCATTTTGATGAAAAATGGTGTCTTTCCATTGTAAAAAGGAATGTGTTAAAGCTTGAGAAAGTAACGAACGGAATAATCCGGAAGAAAGAAGCAGAGTTTCAGAAAGCGCTGGCCGGAATCAAGGCGCCTGCCGCCCAAAAGGCACTGGAGCTGCGCAGAAAATATTTTAAGGTTCGTGATGAGTATAAAGGCAGAAAGATTTGGATTACCTTTGATAAGCTGTATAAGGCCGGGGATAACGGCGAATATATGTACGATTATATTGCATCCCATGACGATTCGGTGGAGATCTATTACGTTATAAAGGCAGATTCACCGGATTATCAGCGAATGCTGGAGAAAGGGGACCGGCTGCTGATATGGGGAGAAGAGGATACGCTGATAAAGGCGCTGTATGCGGAAATGATACTGGATACACATGCCAATGCCTTTTCCTATATGGGATTCGAAACAGCCATGAAGCCCTATGTGGGGGACCTTTTTAATGCAAGGATTGCCTGCATTCAGCATGGCCTAACCGTACAGAAGATTGCACAGTTCCAGAACAGACTTTTTGATAACACATGGCTGTATCTGTGCGCTTCGCCCAATGAGATTGAGAATCTTAAGAAGCCGATTTACGGTTATGTTGATCAAAGTATGCTGAAGCTGACGGGCCTGGCAAGGTATGACGGATTAAAAAGTAAGGATCAGCACCAGATACTGATTACCCCTACCTGGAGAAGAAATATAGCAGATTCCAATGTGGCTCATTTTAAGAAGGGGCATAATGAATATTTTAAAAACAGCGACTATTTTCATATTTACAACCGCCTGATCAATGATCCGAAGCTGATTGAAACGGCGAAGAAATATGGTTATAAACTGATCTATCTGCTTCATCCGGCAGCCAGTGCGCAGCTGGAGGACTTTGACAGGAATGATTATACAGAGCTGATTCCTGCGGCGGGAGATATGAATTATGAGAAAATATTAACAGAGTCAAGCCTTATGGTGACGGACTATTCAGGGGTACAGTTTGATTTTGCCTATATGAGAAAACCTCTTCTGTATTATCATCCGGCCCAACTGCCGCCCCATTACGATGAAAGTACGGCATATGTGTATGAACGGGATGCATTTGGGCCATTGATTGATAATCATGAGGAAATGGTAAGACAGCTCTGTGATTATATGAAGCATCAGTGCCGGATGAAACCGGAATATGTGGAGAGGGCGGATCGGTTTTTTGCATTTCGTGATGATAGGAATTGTGAGAGGATTTATAAATGTTTATGTATAAACAGGCAGAATTCGTGATCGTGAAAAATGTATTTGGGTTGAACGAGAGAATTATCGTATAAGAGAGGAAGTATTTATGTTTACTGTTAAATATGATCCGGCTTGTGAGTGTAACGGAAAGATGGAGGATACGATAGTTGAATATGGAAAGAATACAAGACTGAGATCTAACATATTCAGCCGTGAGGGTTATACATTTGTTGGATGGGATGCTAACAGAATATCGGATGACAGCCATTGCTATGTCAATAGTAAAACTGGTGAGAGACGGTATTTTAAAGAGGGAAAGAATGGAAAAGAGTATGTAAGACATTATTATTCCGATCAGTGTTTTGTGTCAAAATTATCGAGAGTTGAAAACGATATCATTATTATGAGGGCCGTTTGGAAACAAGATATGATTCAGAAAAATGTCCGGAGAGCAGAGGAGAATAAAGATGCTGTAAGAAATAAAATATTGAACAGTAATGTTGTATTAATTGGAGAGGCAAAGTGTATTGAAGAGTTTTATATGCGTTATTGCTCCATGTTAGACGTAAGGAAAATGATTATTACAGAAAGCTTAGTTGGGGGGGTAAATAGCTGTCTAAATATGCAGATATATAAAGATGGCATGGTTTGTAAGAGTGAATTTTATATTTTGTGTGCAAAAGTAAAAACAAGAGGCGATAGCGTATACAAAAGAGTTAAAACTATAATGGATAGAAATAACTTGCATATAACAGAAAACTATATAAGAAGTGATATGGCAGATGCAATATTAGACCAAAAAAGGATTTTTATGTGGTATGGTTATTGCCAAGTACAGGTGTTAGGTATGCAAATTTTTAGCAAAGTACTTGAGAATGCTGCCTGCTTTTATTTTCGCTATGATTTGGATACATTGTGTAATTCTTATAAATATATGGATGGAATAGAGTTACTTAAATTATGTGATTATCTGATATATGTTCCTATTATGTTTGATGACGGAAAAATAGATTATAACTTTGATGAATATTTGCCGTTAGAATGCATTAAATTAAGAATCCCCAGAATGCCGTTTATGGGGCTGTATCCATATAGAACAAGTAGTTTTGAAGCATTTTATAAATATTCTGTTGATAAAAAGCTTCATTGGCCGTTTGCATATGAAGAAAGTATTATTGACAGGTATATTCTGGATGGAAAAGATAATGAATATATCTATTCGGAATTGATGAGACATGACTTAATTGATAAAAAAGTAATAGAAAAACAGTTAAAGTTCAGTTTTAAAAGTATTGAAATTGCAGAGAGCCAGGCGGATATCAAGATTTTAGATTACATAAAAAATAATTTTAGGGAAAGAAAATGTTATAGGGATGGTTTGCATTATGAGAACTTCATATATTTTGAATTGGCAAGGAGAATTTCAAATAAACTGGAACTTAATTGTTTAGATCATATAAACAAATTGGAAGAAAATCAAAGTTCAGAAATAATTGATTATACAGAGGTACCAATTTTACAATGTGTGGCAGATGTATTAGGGGTGAAATGGGTTAATGATGCTACTACTTATAGAGTTCGGTTCACAGAAAAAGGAGAGTGGCGAGGAAAAGCAAGCATTAAAATTGTCAACCGCAAAGAATGGATAAATATGTATTGTGATTATACAAGAGCAAATATTACTTTGCTGAAAATGTGGAATTTGTTTTAGTCAAAAGCTTTTTAATAACAAATAATTTGAGAGGAGATTTGAAAATGACAGAAAAGGTAATGGCAGTGTTGAAAGAGATTAATGCAAACATCAAAGAAGGGGTAAATCTCATTAAGGAAGGACTGATTGATTCTTTTGAAGTTGTTCATATTGTTATGGAGCTAGAGAGTGTTTTTGATATCGAAATTGATCCAGAAGCAGTAATTGCAGAAAATTTTGAAACAGTAGATACTATTGTGGAACTTGTCAAGAAATCAATGGAGGAATAAGATGATTATTAATGTTCTTGAATATTTGGAATATTCATATGAAAAAAAAACGCATAAAATAGTATTTTCTGATGAACATAATGAAATAACATATGAAGAACTGGTAGATAAATCCAAAAGAATAGGTTCTTGGATATCGAAAAGATACAATGTGAAAAATAAACCGATAGCGGTTTTGATTGACAGAAATATTGAAAGTTTGGTTATGTTTTTGGGTGTTGTTTACAGTGGTAATTTTTATGTTCCAATTGATATGAATCTTCCCAATGAAAGAATAAAATCAATGTTTTGTACTATTTCACCAATTACAATCATTGGATTTGAAAGTTACCGTAACCCAATAGAACAGTTAGGATATGAATTTAATAATTATTCGGATATTTCAAAGGTAGAATCAGATCATAAAATTCTAGATGATATTAGAAGTAAAATGATTGACACCGATCCGCTATATGCAATATTTACGTCAGGATCTACAGGGGTACCAAAGGCAGTTTTGATATCCCATCGTTCTGTAATTGATTTAGTTGAATGTTTTAAAGAAACGTTTGAGTTTTCTGATAATGACATTTTTGGAAACCAGGCACCTTTTGATTTTGATGTCTCTGTTAAGGACATCTATTCCACGTTAAAAAACAGCGCAACCATGCAAATTATACCAAAACAATTATTTGTATTTCCGGTTAAGCTAATAGACTATTTAAACGAAAGAAAAATAACTACTGTTATATGGGCAACAACTGCGCTGTGTGTAGTGGCAAATTTACGTGCCATGAGAAATCAGAAGCCTCTGTATTTGGAAAAAATAATGTTTTCTGGAGAGGTAATGCCGATTAAAATTCTAAATTATTGGAAAGATAATCTGCCAGACGCAAAGTATGTAAATTTATATGGGCCTACGGAAATAACCTGTAATTGTTCTTATTATAAAGTGTCAAGAGAATATGAGTTAAATGAAGTTCTGCCCATAGGTATTCCCTTTAAAAATACAGATATTATAGTGTTAAATGAAAAAAATCAGCCGGTGGTCGAAGAGGAAATTGGAGAGTTATGTGTTCGCGGGACATCACTGGCTCTGGGATATTATAATAATACTGAAAAAACACAAGAAATGTTTTGTCAAAATCCATTAAATGCAGTATATCCAGAACGTATTTATAGAACTGGTGACTTGGTAAAATATAATAAAATGGGAGAATTAATATATTGTTCAAGAAAAGATTTCCAAGTTAAGCATATGGGACATCGTATTGAACTTGGTGAGATAGAAGTTGCTGCTAATGCAATTGATTTTGTAGAACGTTCATGCTGCCTATATGATGAGGAAAGAGGAAAAATTATTTTATTTTATCAGTCAGAACGTGAACAGAATGAAGAAGTGCTTTCGAAATTATCAGAATGTCTGCCTAAGTATATGATACCTGCATGTTTTATTTGTATGAAAAGCATTCCATTAAATAAAAATGCAAAAATAGATCGAACAAAGTTAAAAGAAAAATATATCAATTGATACAATTAAACACATAATTAATTACATTAAAAGGAAATGATTATGTATAAGATAAAGGAATTCAGTCAATATAAAAAAATATTATCAGAAAATAAACGTAAATGCATTAACTTGCAAACAAACTGTTTAATGTTAGCAGATAGTATTAAGCATTACTTAGAAGAAGAGCGATTGTATTATGAAGAATATGCAGATGGATTAATAATTTATGTGGACGAAATGAGATATTATACAGCGTATTATTTTTGGGAGAAAGAATGTCCGTTTCCTGATTTTTCTACAGAAAAAAAGATATGTATTGAGGAAGTTGATGTAAAGAACCGCAGAGAAGATGATTTGAAAATTTTGAGCAGTAAACTTGCCCAGAAAGGTTTTGCTGCGAAGGCGGTTAATAATGAAATTGTGATGGATTTAAAGCTACATAAAGAGACATTATTGGAACAGGTAAATAGAGATTTACAGGAGTTGGAAAAACAGGGATTGAGATTTACTTTTTGTCAGGAACGGCATATTGAACAAGTGATTTCTTTGTGGGAAAATGCATTGGTACCAACAGACTTACCCTATGATCATCTGAAGTTCTGGAAATGTGAAGCGGCGAAGGTATTGTGTATTGTAAATAAAGACGATGTGGTTTGTTGTGTCACATGGTGGAGGGATGATAAAGGAACAAGAGAAGGGCGCCATATTGTTACTAATCCATTGTTTTATCGGCGGGGGTTGGGTTCTATAATGTTACATGCCTGGTTAGCAGATGCGGCGAAGTGTGATCTGTTAAAAGCAAGAAGCTGGGTAGCTGCAGATAATATAAAATCCGATGCGATGCATAAAAAGGCAGGGTTTATTTATAGTGGAAAAACTTGTGTACAATATATCCTGAATTCTGTTTCATAGCTGCAGTCTGGCTATTCTGTTATGAGTGGAGTATACAGGATCACTTTTTTATGTAATAATTGGGCAGGTGTATCTACATTTTCTATAAAGTATTTCTTGGAAAGGAGATAAGGATGGCAACGTTTAACATTTTAAGTTCATGTATTTGCAGAGATGCATTTGGTTTTCAAGAGAATTGTGGCCATGAGATTATTACTTTTTTACAATCCACATCCCCATTTACCTGGTTTGAGTTTAATCAGACTCCGAAAAGGTTACTGGTGCCGGAATGTTTTAGTGATATAAATATAAAAAATTTCAGGAAAAAATGCGTTATGTTAGACTACAATAAGCAAGTGTTATCAAGTTATGATGAAAAGTCTGATTTTTTTATTCTTGATTTGGTATCATTTGCAAATACTAACATTGCTGTAAATGAAGATGAAGAGGGAAATAAAAATTACTTTACATATTCGAAATGGTTTCTTGATGCATATAGAGGGGGATTGAGTAAATATGTAGGGGAAAAAATACAGAAAATAGATGCACTGGAACTACTGAGCAATGTGAAATTAATGAAAAAGGTGGTAACTTCTCTTATTGACTGGTTGGTTAATCGAAAACAATATAAAGATACGCAAATTATATTGGTCAGGAACAAAAAAGTAAATTGTTATTCGGATTCACAATATTTATATTTTTTTAATAATCAAGTTAGAAGAACAAGAGTAAATACAATGCTGGATAAAATATATGATTATTTTGAATTTAAGCTGCCTGGTTGTCATGTAGTACATATGCCATATGGCGTTTATGCAGATACACATCATAAATGGGGATTAACGGATTTACATTTATGCAATCAATATTACGATTATTTATATTCCTGTTTTGATATGATTGCACAAGGCCAGGAGAAAAAGAACAGTAAGTTATTCTTTTTATATAGTGATTATTTCGAGAAAGAAAAGAATATTTTTCTGCAAAATAGTTTGCAGACTATGGAAAGAAAGCAGCTGTTGGCCAATCCGATTTCTATAGGGGGGGCAAAAGAATATATTGTTTGTCCGGGGACAAAATATTATTCTTCAAGCAGAGACAGAAAACTAATAGAAGAAGGGAGTTTAACGCACTATACTCGTGTTTATGAATGGAACAGGCTGAACGGCAAAATAATGATAGATCAGAAAAGCTATTTTGTAAAATCGGATGATTGTATAAAGGGCTATGTAGGAGGGGGTGATATAGGGCAGAATGGGTGGAAGACGCAAAATAACAGTACACTTGTAAAACTGAAAGAGGACAGTGTCATAATAGGACACAGAGGAGGAAAATCGCTTGCTCAAACACAGATCATATGTGTAGTAGATAATAATGACAAACTTCAGGGAAAAGTGGTGACATTATCTGTCTATGCCAGAGTATTGCGAAAAAACAATGAGGGTCGTGGTGGAACAATTGCGCTAATTAACGCAAATGGTTATAATGGAGGGCATTTTTATGCGCAGGCACAGGTTACAAGTTTGGAATGGGAAAAAGTTTTTGTTTCGATTTGTGTGCCTGAGAAGAAAGACTTTCATGGATTAACTGTCTGTTTGAGGGCAGTAGCAGGAACCGGAAATGAACCACAACATGCAATTGTCGAATATTATATGCCTCAACTGGAGATGGGGGCTTTTAATAATTGAATATATGAAGGAGTATGCTGATGTACTTAAAAAATAGGAAAGAGATATCAGACAAGACAATTTTCGTAACCGGATCAACCGGCCTGATAGGTTCTGCGCTTATAAGATCGTTGCTTCAATGGAACGAGCAGGAAAATTTAAATCTACATATTTTGGCATTGGTTCGTTCTTATGAAAAAGCGCAGGCAGTTTTCCATGAGAATTATCATTCCGATACCATAAAATTTTTGCTAGGGGGGGTAGAGCAACTCCCTGACATAGAGGAAGATATTGATTATATCATTCATGGAGCGAATCCAACTTCAAGCAGATATTTCATACAGAATCCTGTGGAAACACTGCATACAGCCATATATGGAACGGACAATCTGCTGCAGCTTGCCAAACAGAAAAACGTAAAGAGCTTTGTATTTCTGTCTACCATGGAAACATATGGGACGCCGGAAAAGGGAATTCGGATTACCGAGGAAAACTGCGGACAGTTTGATACAACAACCATTCGGAACTGTTATCCGCTTGGGAAGCAGGTTTGTGAAAATTTGTGTTGTTCCTATTATTCCGAATATCATGTTCCGGTGAAAATTGCACGCCTGACACAGACCTTCGGACCGGGAGTAAATTATCAGGATGGGAGGGTCTTTGCAGAGTTTGCACGATGTGCCATTGAGGGACGTAATATTATCCTGAAGACAAAGGGTGAGACAGAACGAAGTTATCTGTATACGGAAGATGCAGTGTGGGCGATTTTAACCATATTGTTAAAGGGCGAAAACGGGCAGGCATATACTGTGGCAAATGAAGAAACTTACTGTTCCATTTATGAGATGGCTTCTATGGTGGCCGGGAAATACGGTATTCAGGTAGAGATTCAGGAGCAGGATACGGCATCCCAGGGTTATGCAAATACATTGTATATGAACCTGGATACGACAAAGCTGCAGAAATTGGGTTGGAACCCCCAGGTTGGGTTAGCAGAAATGTATGAGAGAATGATTCAATCTATGAAAAAAAAAGTCGATATCGACTTTGCAGGGTGTTTGCGAGAACACTATGAAGACGAAGGATAGTTTCTTGACGGCGGATTTGGAGCACATTATTCAGAGTGACAGCATTTCATGGAATCATATGAAAGATTCCACAGTTTTCATAACCGGGATTACGGGTCTGATCGGCTCTTTGCTCTGCCGCACATTCTTAGCGGCAAATGATGCCAGGAATCTGCATATGCAGATTTTCGGGCTTGTGCGCAGCAGAGAGAAAGCGGAAAACATTTTCGGGGAATTGCTGAAGAGAGAAGATTTTTCTATTGGTGCAGGTGACATTACAGACGCTGTTTCAGTGGACGGAGAGGTAGACTATATTTTTCACTGCGCAAGTGTTACAGCTTCAAAGACAATGATTTCGAAACCAGTGGAAACACTGATGACGGCAGTGGGTGGTACCAGAAATATGCTGGAATTGGCCAGGAAGAAGGAAGCAAAGGCGTTCGTGTATGTTTCATCTATGGAAGTATACGGTACTTTTACAGATTTAGACCATGATGTGACAGAAGAAGATTTGGGTTATATTGACCCTCTTGCTGTGCGCAGCAATTACCCGGAGAGCAAACGTCTGTGTGAAAATATGTGTATCGCCTATTTCACGGAATATGGGGTGCCAGTCCGTATGGCGCGTTTGGCGCAGACTTTTGGGGCAGGGATTCTTCCCGGGGAAAACCGTGTTTTTGCACAATTTGCCAGAAGTGTCATAAAGGGAGAAGACATTGTTCTGCATACGAGGGGACTGTCAGAGGGGAATTACTGTTATACAAGCGACACGATTAGAGGGCTGCTGACCATTGCATTGGCCGGGAAGGACGGTGAGGCATACAATGTCTGCAATCCGGATACGCATACCACAATTGCCGATATGGCACAGATGGTATGCAGTGATATCGCTGGAGATGTAATCAAAGTAATTTTTGACATTCCGGAAACCAATACATTTGGGTATGCGGCAGACACAAAAATGAAGCTGGATTCCGGCAAGCTGCAGGCTCTGGGCTGGAAGCCGGAGGTCAGCTTGCGGGAGTCCTATGAGAGGTTGATTGGAAGCATTCGGGAGACAGAAAACATCTGAAAATATTTTATGTGTGATGTAAGGAGGCGGATATGAACAGCAAAGCAGAAAAGAAAGCAGATTTTTCCATATGGAATTCAGTTGTAAACGACAGGATTGTGCAGTTTGAAGACTTGGAAAGAAAATACCGGGACAGATGCAGGAAAAATGAAGCATTAGCGGAAGAAAACGAAAACATGAAAGAGCAGATGGAGCGCGTGGCTGTAAAAGCAGATGCAGTTTACATGGAACTGAATGAAAAGAAGGCGCAGATTCAGGCTCTGAATCAGGAAATTACAGATTTAAAGCAATGGATTTTTAACATGGAGAATTCCTTCTGCTGGAGAATCACGAAGCCGATCCGGGTGTTGCTGAATGGAATAAAAGGCGGTAGTACGAAATGAGCAGGAATTCATAAGCAAGAAAGAGGCGGAAATTATTCCGCCTCTGCTGTTTTCGCCTTATCCAGCGAGTTCTGGATCGCCTCCAAAAGGACCAGCGAGGTATACTTGCTTTCAGTATCATAGCTGATGGAGTCCAGGGACTGCAGTTCCATCACCTGATCGCAGATGGAATCAAATGTGGGCTGAAGCAGCGGATACATGGTGGTGACAGCCTCGTTGAGATTGACCATCCGGATGTCTGTGATGGAATTCTTATCCACAATCACTTCCACATCGATGGACTCGCTGCCTAATACCAGTTCGGTGGTATAAATGCCCGGTATGTAGAGAGAGGCGGTTTGCGCTGTTTCCGGCTCCGTATCAGGTGCAGGAGAGTCTTTTCTATCCTTGCCTGGCAGGAACATCAGGATCAGCAAAATAATGAGCAGAACTCCCAGAGCGGCAAAAATCCCTGTATAGATCAGCTCTTTCATGTGAAGTACGACGATTTTGGTTTTAGCACTCATCCCATTCCCCTTAAATGTTTAGTCATTTTCTTTATAATAGATATGTGAAAAAAACGGGAAATATTCGGTGTTAAGGCATTTGTAACCGAATTTCCTATTGAAATGAAAAATTCGGAATGCTAAAATATAGACGGGGCAGGAAAAGCCTTCAACCGCTGTGCGGGCACAGGCCGGCGGAACGGAGTGAGGAGGAACAGAATGAAATTCACTAAGATGCAGGGATGCGGAAATGACTATATCTATATAAATGGATTCCAGGAAAGGATTGAGCTGTCGAAGAAGCCCGATCTGGTAAGGAAGCTCAGCCACAGACACTTTGGCATCGGAGGAGACGGGGTTATCTTCATCAACCCTTCCCGGGAGGCTGATTTCGAGATGGAAATGTACAATGCTGACGGGACCAGAGCGGAGATGTGCGGAAATGGGATACGTTGTGTGGGAAAATATGTATATGATTACGGTCTAACGGATTCGGAACAGGTAAGTGTGATCAGCGCAGGCAGGAAAAAGCTGCTGGAGCTGACAGTGGAGAGAGAATCGGACGATCCGGATGATCGGGGAACCGTGAAGCAGGTCCGTGTCAACATGGGCAGTCCCATTCTGGAACCGGCCATGATTCCGGTACAGGCTGTGGGAGATCTGGTTGTAAACGAGCCGATTCAAGTGGATGACAGGGAGTACCGCATCACCTGCGTATCCATGGGCAATCCCCACGCTGTGATTTTTACCACGAATGTTGCCGGGATGGACCTGGAACACATAGGGCCGCTGTTCGAACATCATTCCAGATTCCCCAAACGCGTCAATACGGAATTCGTGGAGGTAATAGATCCCAAAACCTGCTTTATGCGTGTATGGGAGAGGGGAACCGGGGAAACCCTGGCCTGCGGGACAGGCTGCTGCGCGGTGGCTGTAGCCGGGGTCTTAAATGAGTTGCTGGAAAGTGCCGTCACAGTCAGGCTTCTGGGCGGTGAACTGCTGATCGAATGGGACAGGGAGAAGAATCAGATCTATATGACAGGGCCTGCAGTCACAGTATTTGAAGGCCGGATCTGAAAAGTATTTTGAAGATTCCGGCGGTAGAAAGAATTTGACAGATCGTTGGGCAGAGGGTAAAATGGCAGAAGACAGGCTGCCGGCAGGAAGAACAAAGGAGACTGGTTCGGCGGGGGACAGGCCGCACCGGAAGGCGCAGAATTGGTGTGGGAGAAGGAGACGGGAGTCATGGAAACTGTGTCGCAGGACAAGAGGATGGTCCATTATGATTTGCTTCGCATCGTAGCGGCATTCAGCGTGGTAATGCTGCACTGTGCGGGACAGAAATGGTATGTTCTTCCGGTGACTGGCAGGGAATGGCAGATTGCAGATGCCTGGGATGCCCTGTTCCGCTTTGGCGTTCCCATTTTTGTAATGATCAGCGGTGCGATCTTTATGGAGAAAGAGCTGGATGTGAAGCGGCTTTATTTTCATAATATTTTCCGGCTGATGGCGGTCTATTGGATCTGGTCCGGGTTGTACGGCCTGTATGACTGCAGAAATTATAATCTGCAGGAGGTGGGATGGAAGGCTGTTTTGAAGGAAATGCTCAGCGGCAGATATCATTTATGGTTTCTGCCCATGATCGTCGGAATCTACATGCTGCTTCCGGTTCTGAGTACCTGGATCAAACATGCCGAAAAGAAAAATCTCCAGTATTTTCTGATTCTTTTT
Source organism: uncultured Acetatifactor sp. (assembly GCA_910580225.1). Lineage (GTDB taxonomy): Bacteria > Bacillota > Clostridia > Lachnospirales > Lachnospiraceae > Acetatifactor. The sequence goes on along the minus strand of CAJTXE010000006.1, from coordinate 119,238 downwards.
TTCTGCCTGAAAATAGTGGTTTATACGCTGTCGGCCCTGTGCGGAAATTACTTTGTGGGTTATCTGGAGGGGCTGGCGGATATAGATGAATTGGGGCTGGTTAGCAGTTACCTGGGGTATTTTGTATGGGGATATTATATTGCGCACTATGGAATTGGGGAAAGGTGGCACAAGCCAGTCTATCTCTGTGTGCTTCCCAGTGTATTGTTCAATATCATTTTGAACAGGTATCTGTCCATCCGGGCGGATGCACCGGTGGGGCAGCTCTATGACAGTTATGGATTGGGAACTTTCGTAATCGTGACAGCGATTTTTTTGTTTTTTACCAGTGTGATGGGCAGCGTCCCTTATGGAAAGCGGGCTGCCGGGATAATCAGGGAATTGTCCGGGGATACCCTGGGGGTCTATGTCATGCACATCGGTTTGCTGGAGGTCCTGGCGGAGCGGGGCATTGACAGCATGCTGATCCCCAATATAGCAGGGATTCCGCTGCTTGCACTGGGAAGTTTTGCGGTGTGTTCCGTGTTTGCCGCATGTCTTAGGAGGATTCCTCTGATCGGAAGGTTTCTGTGCTGAATTTACCGAACATGACTACAGGGCTTGGGGATGTGATGTCACAGCGGATGAAAATTTTGTTTCCCACGGGGCGAAAGGAGACACGGCACATGTTAAGTGTATAGAAACGATTCGTCCCGGGATGCGGATTTACCGTGTTCCGGGCTTTTTATTGCTTTTGCAGAGGTAAACGGTAGAAGTCTGTGTTTTGGCCGGCTATGATGGAGAGACGTTGTGGAAGCTGGCAATCCGTTATGAGGTATTTTGTTTTGGTGAAAAACTGCCGAAGCGGGGATAAAAACAGAACGGTGTGCCCAATGAAATGTACGGCAGCAGGGACAGGAAGAGGAATCGATATGGAAAAGAAGATCACTGACGAAACCATAGAATATGTGGGAATACTTGCCAAACTGGCGCTCTCAGGAGAAGAGAAGAAACAGGCGGAAAGGGATATGAGCCGAATGCTTGCCTACATCGACAAATTAAACGAGCTGGACACCGCGGGAGTGGAACCCATGTCCCATGTATTCCCGGTACAGAACGTATTTCGGGAGGATGTGGTTACGAACGGGGAACAAACCGAAAAAATTCTTCGGAATGCGCCTGCCCGGAAAGACGATATGTTTGCAGTGCCAAAAACCTTCGACTGAAACAGATTCTGTTTTGATATGTTAGAAATATGTCTTCTGCAGCCGAAATTTTTTTCTGAATGGGAAAATCTGCGTGCAGTGGGCAAGAGATGCGGATAAACGCATCAGAATGGAGGCAGTATGGAACTCTTATCTCTTTCCGCAGTGGAGTTGGGCAGGCTGATAAGGGAAGGCAGGGCCACCGCTGTGGAAGCCATGGAGGCAGTATTGGACAAAATAGAGGAGACAGATGAGACTTATCATTGCTATGTGACGGTGGATAAGGAACATGCATTGAAAAAAGCGGCCAGGGTACAGGAACAGATAGAAGCAGGGGAACTGTCCGGGCCTCTGGCAGGTGTGCCCATGGCAGTGAAGGATAATTTATGTACGGAAGGCGTGCGTACCACCTGCGGTTCCCGAATCCTGGAAAACTTTGTTCCCACCTACTCCGCGGATGCGGTGCGGAAGCTGGAGGATGCCGGTGCGGTGATGGTGGGCAAGACCAATATGGACGAATTCGCCATGGGTTCCACCACGGAGACTTCGGCCTATGGTTCCACGCGAAATCCCCGCAACCCGGAGTATGTGCCGGGAGGGTCTTCCGGCGGTTCCGCGGCGGCAGTGGCAGCGGGAGAGTGCTTTTTTGCCCTGGGATCGGATACCGGCGGCTCTATCCGGCAGCCGGCTTCCCACTGTGGCGTGGTGGGGATGAAGCCTACTTATGGTACGGTGTCCCGGTATGGGCTGGTGGCGTATGGCTCGTCTCTGGACCAGGTCGGACCGCTGTGCCGAACCGTAGAAGACTGTGCGGTGATTTTGGAGACGCTTGCTTCGGATGTGCCGGGGAATACAGAACCGGTCTGCAGAGATTCCACTTTAATTGTCCGTAAAGATACGGATTTTACAGCGGCACTGAAAAAAGACGTAAAAGGAATGCATATCGGAATTCCGATAGAATATATCTCTTTAAGAGATAAAAACAACAGTGGGACAGACAGGGAAGTCCGAAACGCCGTTCTGAAGGCGGCAGAACTTCTGAAAGCCAACGGTGCGGTGATGGAAGAATTTCACTTAGATTTGGTGGACTATGCCATTCCCGCCTATTATACCATTGCTGCGGCGGAGGCAAGCTCCAACCTGGAGCGTTTCGACGGTATCAAGTACGGTTATCGGGACAGGGATGCCCGGGAACTGCATCAGATGTACAGGCAGACCCGCTCCCGGGGCTTCGGCGCCGAGGTAAAGCGCCGCATAATGCTGGGAAGCTTTGTTCTAAGTTCCGGTTACTATGAGGCGTATTATCTGAAAGCGCTGCGGGTCAAGGCCATGATCAAACAGGCCTTTGACCGGGCCTTTACAAAATATGACTGTATTTTGGGACCGGTGGCGCCCACCACTGCTCCGAAGCTGGGGAAGAGTCTGACAGATCCCATCAAAATGTATCTGAGAGATATCTATACCATCTCCGTGAATCTGGCAGGGCTTCCGGCAATGAGTATTCCCTGCGGCACGGATGGGAAAGGGCTGCCCGTGGGGCTGCAGCTGATTGGGGATTGTTTTCAGGAGAAGAAGCTGCTGCAGATCGCATATACTTATGAGCGGCTGAGGGAGGGAACCGGAAAATAGTTTGTGATGCCCGCCAGGGATGGAAGTGGCAGCAGGCTGTAAGGGGAAACCTGTAAATGTCAAAAGGAAACAGAGTCTGTATCATGGGAAATCAGGAGGCTGGAAGTATGGCAAGAGAGTATGAGACAGTCATAGGACTGGAAGTGCATGTGGAACTGGCGACAAAGACAAAGATTTTCTGCGGGTGTTCCACGGCATTCGGAGGCCGTCCCAATTCCCATACCTGCCCGGTGTGCACGGGAATGCCGGGGACACTCCCTGTGCTGAACAGAAAGGTATTGGAATATGCCATTGCGGTGGGACTTGCCACCAACTGCAGCATTACGCGGTATTGCAAATTTGACAGAAAGAATTATTTCTACCCTGATAATCCGCAGAACTACCAGATTTCTCAACTGTACTTGCCAATCTGCCGGAACGGGTATGTGGAAATCGAGACAGAACCGGAAAAACTGAGCGTAGAAACCGCAGAAGGCAGCATAATCGGGACAGGGCTTTCGGGTGCGTTTCAGGAGGATGGGACAGATCGAGGGGGCCCGAATGATAAGAACGCTTATACCTTGGGGAAAAAGCGCATCAGGATACACGAAATCCATATGGAGGAGGATGCGGGTAAGCTGATTCATGACGAGAGGGAGGATTGTACACTGGTGGATTTCAACCGTTCCGGCGTACCTCTCATTGAGATTGTGACCGAACCGGATATGCGCAGTGCCCGGGAGGTGATCGCCTGCCTGGAAAAGCTGCGCCTGATCATTCGCTATCTGGGCGCCAGTGACTGCAAGCTTCAGGAGGGGTCCATGCGGGCGGATGTGAATCTGTCCGTGCGGGAATTTGGCACAGAGCAGTTCGGCATCCGGACGGAGATGAAGAATCTGAACTCTTTCCGCTCCATTACCCGGGCCATTGAAAATGAGCGGAACCGTCAGATTGATCTGATTGAGTCAGGCAGGGCTGTTATTCAGGAGACACGCCGCTGGGACGAAGGGAAAGAAGTTTCCCTGCCTATGCGTTCCAAGGAGGATGCGAAGGATTATCGTTATTTTCCCGATCCGGATCTGGTGCCGGTGAGCATCAGCGATTCGTTCCTGGAGGAGATCCGCGCCCGACAGCCGGAGTTTCGGACAGAGAAAATGAAGCGATACAGGGCAGAGTACCCCATTCCCGATTATGATATTGAGATCATTACGGAGTCCAGGCATATGGCGGAACTTTTTGAAGCGGCCGTGTCGCTGGGCAGTCAGCCCAAAAAGGTTTCCAACTGGCTTATGGGTGAGACGCTGCGGCTGCTGAAAGAAAGGGAACTTGATCCGGAGGATATGCGTTTTTCTCCGGAGCATCTGGCGAAGCTGATTGCGCTGACAGAGAGCGGAGTGATCAATTCCACAGTGGCCAAGGAAGTGTTTGAAGTGATGTTTGACCGGGATGTAGATCCGGAGGAATATGTGGAAGAACAGGGACTGCGGATGGTAAGTGACGAAAGTGCCCTGAGAAAAGTGGTGGAAGAAGTAATTGCCTCTAATCCCCGGTCCGTGCAGGATTACTACAACGGCAGGGAAAGAGCGGTGGGCTTCCTGGTGGGGCAGACGATGAAAGCCACGAAGGGAAAGGCGAATCCGGCCTCTGTAAAGGAATTGCTGAAGGAGCTGCTAGAGGAAGAAGGCTGTCCTATTTTGAATGACAGGTACACACGGAACAACTGCCGGGTTTCATAGATTTGGTTTCTGCCGGCGGCATGGAGGTGCGGATGTATGCCGCCCGGCAGCAGGGGATTCACTGAAAGACGAAGTCAATATACTGAGCGGCAGTGGACGGATGCTCTGTATTTGCCACTACGCTGAGGATGACGGTCTCGTCCGTAAAATGGTAGTTTTCTTTCAGGGCTTCAGCGGCATCCAGATAGATGCCTACAGGAATGGGATTCTCCATTGCCTCCGGATTTCTCGGGGAAGGGTAATCCGGTACATTGACATAATCTTCTCCGCTGGCGTCGGCCTCGTTTCTGGCATCTGCAACGGCCTGATCCATATAATAGAAATAAGGCTTATATTTTTCATATTGTTCCTCTGTGAGGAGGACACTCAAATCATAGAAGGTTTCATTGTAGGCATAAGAATTTGTAGTGGATTCGCTGGCTATGAGTACATCGATCTCCCGGGCGGCGATGTATACCATCAGCTTCTGGGTAGTGGCCATGGTAGTCTCGTCATATGCCGTCAGATCAGAACCGTCCATGTACATGGAGGTATCGAACATAACATCATATTCTCCCATATCAATACCGGCGTATTCCGCGAATTTCTGGGGGTATTCCTCAGCCGATTCCTGTTCATATACATTGAGCAGAGCAACAAAGATGGCGCGTTCCTTCTGCGTCACCATCTGGTAGATGATGGAACCGGCTGAAACGAGGACCAGAATCCCCACAATCACATACCATTTATAATAATCTAAAAAATACTGAAATTTTTCTTTTGGAGTTCCGTTTCTAAGCGCTGCCCGTTCTTCTTTGAATTCATCCATTACCGGCATGGGTCATCCACCTTTCCTTATCATCCGTCTGCCAATTTCCGTTCCGCTCCTGCTTTACAGCCCATTGCGTCGGAATACGGGGAATCTGTATTCATTTACGCCTCCGCCCCCATTGGCGTCTGTATCTGTATTTTATGCCGCATGGGGCAGGACCGGCAGGGAAAAACAATTTGCATAACTCATCATAATATGATTCAGGTAGATTGTCAATGAAACAGCGGTAACCTGATTCTAAAAAAAGGATAAATCTCGTATATTTTGGAAAGTTTTCTTGAAACTTCAGAGAAGATAGTTTATTATGTTAGTAATGGCAGTGTTTCCGGAGTTTCCAAGGTTGGGGAGCATGATGCAGCTGCAAAAATATGACAAAGGAAAGGTATGTAAAATGAGCGATGCTTATGTAGAATGCCTGGTAAAGGCAAAAACTTCTCTGTTGGGCAAATTTTTTAAGACCCTGTTGATTACATTGACCGTGGTATTGGTGCTGGCGATGTTTGTTCTTCCGCCGCTGATGATGTTCGCGCTGATCGGGGCAATTCTTACCGGAGGCGGAGCCTATTTTGTCAATCTGTTTACAGATTTGGAATACGAATATCTCTATCTGGACAAGGAACTGGTGGTGGACAAGGTTATGGCCAAGTCCAAGCGGAAGCGCGTTGCAACATATCATCTGGACAGAATCGAAATTCTGGCACCCATCAAGAGCTATCATCTGGACAATTACAGGAACCGTACTGGGAAAGTAAAGGATTTCAGCATCGGTGAGGAGCTGAAGCCGGACAGGCGTTTTGTCATGTTCTACGAAGGCGGTGAGAAGATTCTTTTAAGTCCTTCTGAGGACCTGATTAAAATTATGAAAAATGTCGCACCCAGAAAGATATTTTCTGACTGATTTTTATATTGACAGAATTATAAAATTTTGGTAAACTCTTAAAAATTAATTTGACGAACGGTTACGAGACGAAATTAGGAGGACAAAATGGGACAGATAATCGGTGAAGGCATTACGTTTGATGATGTGCTGCTGGTACCTTCTTATTCAGAAGTGGTACCGAACCAGGTAGACCTGACGACCTGGCTGACGAAGAAAATCAGGCTGAACATTCCCGTGATGAGTGCGGGGATGGATACGGTAACGGAACACCGGATGGCAATTGCCATGGCCAGGCAGGGCGGAATCGGTGTGATTCATAAGAATATGTCCATTGAAGCCCAGGCCGAAGAGGTGGACAAGGTCAAACGTTCTGAAAACGGTGTCATCACGGATCCGTTTTCTCTGACTCCTGAACACACACTGGCGGATGCGGATGCGCTGATGGCGAAGTTTCGTATCTCCGGAGTGCCCGTAACGGAAGGGCGGAAGCTGGTGGGGATCATCACCAACCGCGATCTGAAATTCGAGAAAGATTTCACGAAGAAAATCAAAGAGTCCATGACCAGCGAAGGCCTGATTACTGCGCCGGAGGGGATTACTCTGGAGGAGGCGAAGCAGATTCTGGCCAAAGCCAGGAAGGAGAAGCTTCCCATTGTGGACAGGGATTTTAATCTGAAGGGACTTATCACCATCAAGGACATCGAGAAAGCCATCAAATATCCTCTGGCAGCGAAAGATGAGCAGGGAAGGCTGCTCTGCGGCGCAGGTGTGGGCATTACGGCCAATGTGTTGGAGCGCGTGGCAGCTTTGGTGGATGCCAAGGTGGATGTGATTGTGCTGGACAGTGCCCACGGACATTCCAAAAATGTGCTGAATTGTCTGAGGATGATCAAGGAGAAATATCCGGATCTGCAGGTGATCGCAGGTAATGTGGCTACCGGGCAGGCGACGAAGGATCTGATTGAAAACGGTGCAGATGCCGTAAAGGTAGGAATTGGGCCCGGTTCTATCTGCACTACCAGAGTAGTGGCAGGAATCGGAGTTCCGCAGATTACGGCCATTATGGATTGTTACGAAGTGGCGAAAGAATATGGAGTTCCCATCATTGCCGATGGAGGTATCAAGTATTCCGGGGATATCACCAAGGCGCTGGCGGCAGGCGGAAATGTCTGCATGATGGGAAGCATGTTTGCCGGCTGTGAGGAGAGCCCTGGAGATTACGAGCTGTTCCAGGGAAGGAAATACAAGGTTTACCGCGGTATGGGATCCATTGCCGCTATGGAGAACGGCAGCAAGGATCGCTATTTCCAGGAAAATGCACGCAAGCTGGTACCGGAAGGTGTGGAAGGCCGTGTGGCCTATAAGGGCGATGTGGAGGATACTGTCTTCCAGCTGTTGGGAGGTTTGCGTTCCGGCATGGGTTACTGCGGTGCGCATACGATTCAGGAACTGAAGGACAACGGCAGGTTCGTGAAGATTTCCGCGGCCTCTCTGAAGGAAAGCCATCCCCATGATATTCATATTACCAAGGAAGCACCGAATTACAGCGTGGATGAGTAAAGTTCCTGTTTACAAATCAGATAGTCGTTTTTCGAAATCTGTATTTTGTCTGTATGCGGTTGACAGAATAGGTGGAAAAAGGCCTGTGGATTCAGCTGAGTGCTGAACAACAGGCTTTTTTCCATATTTGGAAGATGCCGCATGAAAAAATTCTGCACAGGATACAGGATATCCGGCAGCCAGACATGTCTATATTTGGTATCTATGCCTTTTAATGTAACAGCTCCAAATCTGCCGGAGACGGGGAGAGCAGAGTGATCTGCAGAAGGCAGGACAGGGATAAAGAGGAGGTTAAATGCAATGAACTGGATAACAGATGAAGTTTTATTCTATGGAGGAGCTGTCGGTGCGGGAGCGATTCTTGTGATTGCCGGTATCTTCCTGGGAATCTCCAGGATAAGGCTGGCGAAGCTGAAAGCGCAGCTTGACACGGAGTATGGCAGGGGTGCTGCGGTGGGGAGGAAAGAAAAGAAATAATCGGTTACGGGGAGATGAAAATGGCAGAAATGATTGCGTCAACTTATGAATGTCTCGAAAAGATCGGAGCAGGCGGCGGTGGAACGGTATACCTGGCCAATCATGTGAGGCTGGGCAAGAAGGTGGTTCTCAAGGCGGATAAAAGGGAAATCAATACGCGCCCGGAGCTGCTGCGGCGGGAAGTGGATGTGCTGAAAAACTTAAGTCATCCCCATATACCGCAGGTTTATGATTTTTTTGTAGAAAACGATACCGTATATACGGTGATGGACTACATAGAAGGGGAAAGCCTGGACAGACCCCTGAAAAGAGGAGAGAAGTATCCCCAGGCTCAGGTTGTGAAATGGGCCAGACAGCTGCTGGATGCGCTGTGTTACCTGCATAATCCTGTTCACGGAACACCGCCAAGGGGATTTGTGCACAGCGATATCAAACCGGCAAATCTGATGCGTACACCCAATAATGACATCGTTTTAATTGATTTCAACATCGCACTTGCCCTGGGAGAGGAGAATGTGATTGGATGCAGTCCTGGATATGCGTCGCCGGAACATTACGGACTGGATTTTTCCGCTTATGACGCTCCAATGACAGTATCCATGCAGGGAAAGACCAAAACATTTCGGCCAAAGCGCAGGTCAGGTCAGGCATCCACAGAGCTTCTTCGGGGGAATCAGGGAAGAGGAGGCGGAGGCGCCGAAGTGTTCCGGGGGAATGAAGGTGAAGGAGGCGGAGCTGCGGAGGTTCTTCGGGCCGTCGGCGGTGCAGGGAGCGAAGCCACGGAGGTCCTCAGGGAGAACTATGGCCAAGGGAGTGAAGCCACGGAGGTCCTTGGGGAGAACTATGGCTCAGGGAGTGAAGCCACAGAGGTCCTCGGGGAGAACTATGGCCAAGGGAGTGAAGCCACAGAGGTTCTTCGGGAGAGGGGCGGTGCCGAAAGAGGAGCAGCGGAAGCTTACACAGAAGCTGAAGGGAAAAGCGCTTCGGCGGTTAACGGAACTGCATCTATATCCGGAACCGGTTCGCAGTCTGTTTCCTCCCGAATGAGAACAATCGTTCCTGATATCAGATCGGATATTTACAGTGTGGGAGCTACGCTTTACCATTTGTTAAGCGGAACGCGGCCGGCCAGGAATGCCATGGAGGTAGTGCAGCTTTCAGAACGGGAGTTCAGCCCTCAGATTGTAGCCATCATTGCCAGGGCCATGAATCCCAATCCGGAGATGCGGTATCAGACTGCGGAGGAGATGTTATATGATTTTTCTCATCTGCACGAAAATGATCCCAGGATGCGGAAATGGAAGAGGAGTCAAAGGATTGCTGCCGTCTGCTTTTCCGCCCTTCTGTTGTCGAATGTGTTTGTCTCCTTTGTCGGGCTGAAAAGGATGCAGGCGACTCAGGAAAACCTCAAACTGGCGGAATATTCCGCAAATGCCCTTGCGGACGGTGATACCACAGAGGCATTAAAACTGGCACTGCAGGCCATTCCGGAGGAAAAGGGAGTTTTGGTTCCCCAGGCTGCAGCGGAGGCACAGCTGGCATTGACAAATGCATTGGGGGTATACAATCTGTCTGACGGATTTCAGGTATTGGATTCGGTTACACTGCCGGGAGCGCCTTTTGCGGTCGCCGCTTCCCCGGAAGGAACCCGATTTGCCGCGGTCTATGCCTATGAGGTGGCGGTATATGATATGACGGATCAGAGGAAGCTTATCTCACTGCCGGTTCAGGAATCAGCACTGTCCGATGTGGTGTTTGTGAATGAAGGCCTGATTGTATATGCAGGGGATCAGGGCGTGACCGCTTATGAGGTGGATGGAGCAAAGACGCTGTGGACAGGGGAAGCAGCAACGAATCTTACGCTTTCAGCAGACGGATCCCGCGTAGCGGCGGTAAATCGAGATGATGACAGAGTAATAGTCTATAGCGTGGACGACGGGAAAGTTGCGGCGGAACGTTCTTTTGACGGGCTGCATATGTCAGTGGCAGTGAACGATATTTTTGCAGATCCGGGAGATGATATATTTGCGCTGAATCAGGATGGAAGTATGCTTGCGGTCAGCTTTTACAACGGAGGTCTGATTGTATTTGATCTGGAGCAGCCAAAGGAGGATCTGATTGTATACGACGAATCGGATTACAGCCATTTTGAGGGCGGGTTCTACGGAAAGTATTTTGCCTTTACCGCATCAAAGAGCGGGGAAGCTTTATTTGGTCTGATTGATGTGGGAGAAGCTGTCTATGTGGGCGGTTTTGAGTCCCAGGATCCGTTTCTGCTTGAGGCAGGTGAAAAAGGGATTCTGCTGGCAAACGGCAATATACTTGTGGCTTTCGATCCGGGCACACTGGAGCAGACGGAATTGGCTATGACAGGTGACAAAAAGATTGTGGCTTTTTCTGTGGGAGAAAAATATACGGCAGCCGCAACGGAAGACGGACGCGTCTCCTTTTTTGACAGCGGGGCAAAGCTGGCGTCCGAAGTGCAGTATGAAGAGCGGAGCAATTTTGTAGTGATGACGGAAGGCTGCAGTGTGCTTGGCAACCGGAGCGAACCGGTGCTGCGTCTGCTGCGTCTGGAAAATCACGAGGAAGCTCAGCTTTTGGCTTATGATGCGCGCTATCCCCATGATGAAGCCAGAGTCAGCGGGGATGGGCAGCATGTTATGCTGTTTGACTATCAGAATTTCCGCATTTATGACAGGGAGGGGAACCTTCTGGCTCAGGCTGATATTCCTGATTCCGGGCAGGTATATGATCAGCAGTTCAGGAAAGAGGAAGAGGGTTCCTGGTTGGAGGTGATCTGGTATGACGGAACCAGACGTGGTTACAGTGCAGAGGACGGTACGCTGATTTTCGAAGAAAAGGGGGAGATGCCGGAGAAGAATCTGTATGAAGAATTTTTCATTGATGAATACAGGATAGCCTCTTCGCTTCATACCGCACCGGAGGTGTATGACAGGAAAGGACGCCTGGCAGCTACATTGGAGGCGGATTCCTATCTCACCTATGTGACACAGGCAGGGGATTATATTGTGACAGAGTATATCAGTGCGGAAGGGGAACGATATGGGATTCTGCTGGATGATACATTTCGGAAGCTGGCCGTTTTGCCGGGACTCTGTGATGTGACAGGAAATACATTGGTATTTGATTATGCTTCGGGCGATCTTCGACAATGTGAGATCTATTCTCTTGCGGAATTGGTTAGACTTGGCAGGGAATATCTGGAGGGGAGAACTGAATAGAAAGAAAAAAGAAGGGACTGTCAGGAAATTTTCTGACAGTCCCTTTGGCTGAATTGGTACAATTTATCAATAAACTTTAACAATATACGACATTATTTGTTAAAAAATTACATTATTTTCCAGGAATCCCTTGACAGGGGCATTTATTGCATATATGATACAAAGGGTAAGAAAGAACGGTTTCACGGACACAGGGATTAGGAGGTTAGTGACAGTTCTTAAAAATCAATGAGAGGGAGAGATAGCATGCAGGAAAGAAAAAGCATGAGGCCGATGATCGGCATGTTGGTATTTCTGTTCTGCCTGTTGCTGAGCGGCTGTAATGTTTCAGTCGGCACAGCTACGCAGATGAACATTGATTCCAGCTTTGCGGGTTTTCGGCTGATCACCTGTACGGTCGAACAGAGTGACGATACAGCCGGCGCGGTGGCGTGGCTGGACAGTTACCTGGCGGAGGGCGGGTGTCCTGCTGTCATGAGTTATGTGCGTTCAGAAGATGACAGCGGTAAAGCAATGTATCAGTTCCGGATGGATTTTGCGTCCAAAGATGATTACTATAATAAAGTAGTATCACTTTTGGGACGTGATGTGACCATTCAGCTGGAACAGCCGGATAATGTTATGGCATCCGGAATTCGGTATTCTGAAGATTTTACCAGTGAGGAGCTGGTACAGTGGACGGTGGATGCCCTGGTTGACTCCGGGACACTTCCGGAAGAACGGCGCAGCGGTCTGTTCAGTCTGACAGACAGTTCTTTTGTCTATAACGGAGTGGAGCAGGAGTGCTGGGGAGATGCTGTTACGGTAGACAGTCTGCGGACCAATTCTCTTGATACAGTGTCCATATCTACTTTTTTTCAAGAAGACGGTACTCTTGCAAGGGAAATCGTTTATTCTTTTCCCTATGATTTCTATCAGGAGAAATCGGCAGAGATTCAGGCGGAATTTTCAAAGTTTGTACCGGAAGGCGCCGAGACAGGATGGAATGACGAAGAGGCTGCTTTTTGGGTGAAATTCAGCGCTCCGGATGCAGCTGCCCTGGCTGCTTTGACGAATACGGCTACAGGGGCGCAGGGAAACGGAGGTACATCCGAGGAAGCCGGTGGAGAGCATCTGTTAAGCTACAGGATGGTGTATGAGGATACGCTGGATTTATCAGGATTGCTTTACAATACTGACTCAGTCTATTACAGGTATCAATTTTTCCTGGAGGATGGTTCCAAGATCATGGAAACTGCCCGGGATGGAGAGAGCGGCTGGTATGGAGAGGGGGAAACCATGGAGGACAGTGCATCGTTCTATGAGCCGGTGCGCTATACGGTGACCATGGAAAAGGCCTATCCCCTGAATCTGTTTTCGGTGAAATTGTCTCATAAAGATGCAGACAATTTCCGGCGGGAGATCTGTCTGGAATTCGGCAGGGAGACTCCTTCGGATATTATTGATGGATTTTTTTCCTATTTTGAAGGGCAGGAACTGGAAGGCGTGGAGATAGCACGCGGCAATGCCGAGAGCGGCAGCCAGACGGCTGTCTTTCAGATGGAAGGATCTGCCGAGGAGGTCAGCGCCGCGTCTGCGGCATTGCTTGGAGGCGGCAGTATTACCGTAACCAAGGAAAAGGCAGGGTTTGCGAAGGAACTTCGCTATTACGGGGAAGAGATTTCTTTAGACGGTTTCAAAAACATCATCGGTTACTACGGAAATGTGAAACTGTATCTGGAGATGGGCAGTAAGGAGAAACTGATCGGATGCCGGCTGAACTGTGACGGGGACAGCTTCAACGCTGACAGCGATTTCACTGGGAAGGGAAGCTGGACGGAGGCGGTGCTTCCTGACCAGCCTTACGAAATTGGAAGTTATGCTTCCGTGTATTATCAGGTCTATTATCAGAATACGATGTTGTTGGTTTTCGGGATTCTGGGTCTGGTCCTGGCTATTGCCGTTGCAGTTCTGGCAGCACTGTTCATTGCATATAAGGTATGCAGGGCAAAAGGGATTACGGCGGACGATGCAGGCTCCTTTATCCGGATGGTTCTGGTATTTGTATGGAAATGGCTGAAGCTTTTCGCAGCAGCCGTGGTTTACTATGGGAAAAATATTGATGCGCTGGGCCTTCCCCCGGGAGCGCGCAAGGATGCCGCTGTCTATTTCTGGGGCAGCAAAATTCCTGCAGCCCTGTTCTTCATGGGAGTGCTTCTGGCATGGATTATGGGACAGCCCATCATTCTGTGGGTATTTATTCTGGCAGCATTTGTAACATCCCTGTTTTTCCGGTTCCGAAATGCTTCCGATGTGGAGCAGCAGATTGATGCTTATATTATGGAAGATGCCGCTGCCATGGGGCAGGAGAGTCTACAGCGCCTGGGATTTGATTACAGCCAGGTCAGCCTGATTGCTCCGGTTCAGGTTAAAGGCCCTCATGATTTTGAAGACGAGAAAATGAAAAAAAGAGCCTATGAAACAAACCGGATGTACCTTGCCCGCTGTATGAGACAGCGCATAAAGGACTGGCTGCATTATCGCAGCAGGCAGATATACAGAAGGGGAAGGGACGGCGCCATTCGATATCCCCTGGTGCAGGTGACTACCTACTTTTTCAGTGAGGAACAGATTTACTGCTATATTGTAGTATATGATCTTATCACCGGAAGGCAGCTGCTGTATCTGACAAAGGAATACTTCTATCAGGATGTAAACGGTCTGAAGATAGGGGAGACCCTCTTAAGCATTCGGGCAGGACGTAAGGAAGCGCTGGTACCCATGGAATCCTTCACACTATCTACCAGATCCGGCAGGAATGAGAAGGCGACTGCGGAGGTAAGGGACGGTTCTGTCAGGAACAGCCTGGCAGGAATGGCGCAGCTGCTCCGAAATAAGAAAATGCAGTAGACAATGTGCTCTGCCGAAGAGGCAGGGCGAATACAATCAATTCAGGAGGAAAACAGAATGAATATCAGAAGTGATGTGAAAGAATTTTTTTACGGCTCCGTATGGCCCAGTGTGATCTGCAATCTGGGGACATGGTTTTTCATCATATTATCGTTGTTTATCCCAAAACTGTCGGTAATGGCTGGCCTGGTATTTGTGGGTGCTCAGATCTATAAGCTGATCGACAGGCTGCTGAAGAGCTGCCCAAATTGGAATAACTATATTGCAGAAGATATTGAACGGCATACCGCAAGAGCCGTTCAAAAGCTGGGCATTGATGCCAGCCAGGTAAGCTTGATTGCACCTATCCGTGTTTATGGTCCTTATCAGGATTTCAGCAGACTGGTTACAACGGTGCAGGGCAGAGGGATCGGAGCTTTCCTGCGGGCGCTGTTTCGGCCGCTGTTCATGCTGACTCCCTTCTATGGGATTAAGCTGATTATGGACAGGAATTTTTACCGTCCGGAATTTATCATGCGTTACGAGAATGAACAGGTCAAGTATTCTATGGTGACCCAGCATATTTTCTTCTTCAGTGAGGAGCAGATCCTGGTCTATGAGGTGAAATATGACTTGGTGAACGGCCTGATTTATGAGGAGAATACATATGATTATTTCTACCGGGATATTGACTGCATTGAAACAGGAGCCAAAACGGAAGAGGTCCGCTACAAGAAGAAGACTCTGTATAAAGCATTCGAGTATTTCCAGGTGATTGTTTATTCCGGTACCGGTACTTATGCCATCACTGACGGTCAGGCGGGCGTACTGGAGTATCAGGTAATGGCCATGAGAGCGCTGGTCAGGGAACGGAAGCTGAGACCGTGAAGAAAAGCAGATTGGTCAGTATCATGATGGGAATTCTCTTTTTCGGTCAGGTATCTGCGGCAGGCCTGAATCTTCTGTTGTATCAGGAGAGTATCTATCTGAAAATTCAGGCAGCGGACGGAGTACTCAGCAGCTTTCGGCTGGAAGAGGCGGAAATTGCGGAGAATTTTGAAGCTGTCCGCGGATATCTCAGATTTCCTGCTGTGCTCAATGGGGAGGTGCTTGCGCTTCCCCATTTGCCCATGTCTGAAAACGGCAAGCTGCATTTCTATGAAGTAAAATGTTGGTTCCGTGCGGTGGATGGGCTGTTTGCAGGCTTTTGCGGGTTATGGTTTCTGCTGTGGAGGCTGGCAGGAAAACGGGGTATCCGGCTTTCGCTTGGATGGATGGAGGCTGCTGCAGGATGTCTGACATTTTTTGCGGCGGCAGGCGCTGCAGTCGATTTTTCTGGTTTTTTTGCCGGCTTTCACAGGGTATTGTTCTCCAATGATTATTGGCAGATGGACCCGTTCCTGGATCCGATCGTACTCTATCTTCCGGAAAGTTATTTCAGGTACTGCGGTATTTTTCTGGCAGGGATGGAGCTGGCGGGGATTGGGGCACTGGAGATTGTAAGGCGGGCGGAACGATTTCGGGCCGGAGGCCGGGGAACCATCGCCGGAATCAGGGGCAGATAAAGCCGCACAGCGGCTTGTATACAGGAGGCAGTGAAATGTGGGATATGGAACAGGTGAAGAGTCTGGTCTGGCCGGACTGGCAGCTGTGCGAGATGCTGGGAAGAGGGAGCTTTGGCGTAGTCTACAAGGCAAAAAAGGAGCAGCAGGGAGTGGAGAGCTTCTCCGCTGTCAAAATGATCATAATTCCCCAGTCCCAGGATGACTATGAGGAAGCCACGGCAAGCTATGGGCAGGCACAGACGCAGAACTACCTGCGCAATGTGGTGGAGGACTGTGTCAACGAAATCCGTCTGATGGAATCTCTCAAAGCCACATCAAATATTGTCAGCATTGAGGATTACAAGGTGGAGGAGCTGGTACCTGACAGGCAGTGGTGCATCCTGATACGGATGGAACTGCTTACGGGACTGAACAGTTACCGGGAGACACATCCTTTTACCGAGAAAGATATTGGAGACCTGGGCAGCGACATGTGCGAGGGGCTGAAGCTGTGTAAAGCCAGGAGTATTATTCATCGGGATATCAAGATGGCAAACATTTTTGTCAATGAATTTGGCAGGTTCAAGCTGGGGGATTTCGGAATTGCCAGAAGACTGGATGAATTCCAGAATGCGCAGACCAGACTGGGAACGTTGAATTACATGGCGCCGGAAATCTATCAGGGCAGCGGTTATGATACCACAGTGGACATTTATTCGTTGGGGATGGTATTGTATCTGATTGCAAACCGGAACAGGATGCCTTTTCTCGATGCCAATGCAGAGGTAATTACGCCGAAGCAGAAGGAAGATGCCGGTTTCCGGCGGCTCCAGGGAGAGCCGCTGCCGCTTCCGGGCGGTGTATCCGAAGCGTTGGGCAGGGTCATTTGCAAGGCCTGTGCATATCGCCCGGCAGACCGGTATCAGACACCGGAGGAAATGCAGAAAGCTTTGCAGGATGCTGTTACGGGGTCAGCGGAGCAGAATGCAGAAGCTGCCGATGGTTTCGGACGAAACGCGTATGGGGTTGACGGAGCCGGCAGGAACATGTACGGCACGGAAAGCACAGCAGGGGTGACAGAAAATGGGACGAACATCAGGGTACACAGGTACTATTCCGATGGAGGAAGCCTGCCCAATGGGCAGAAAGTTCCCAACTCCAAAAACATTTTGACAGCAGTGATACTTCCGGCGCTGTATCTGGTGATCTATAATGTATTTGCGCTTCTGGCAAATGTTTTCTCAAAATTGGATGAGCCGGCAGTGTGTTTCAGCTACGGATGGGTGTATGCTGCCTGTATTTTACCGGCGCTGATGCAGCTGCTCTCCCCCAGGGTGCGGCAGCATGCGGAGGGCGAGATACTGCTGCGGATTACGGGGGGCATATATACGGTATTATCCACAGTTGTGTCAGTTATAGGGATGAGTCTGGGACACGGTTCCATGAAGCCAATGCTGTGGGTACAGGTGATTTTGACGGTAATTTATATTGTGTCGGCTCTATGGCAGACAGGGGCCAATGCCCGGGGAGCCGACAGGGAACTGAGTCGTGAGCAGGACAACAGGGTGATAGAAGAAGCTGTCATGCAGCTGGAAACAGCAGGCGCCATGATTACAGAGCCGCAGCTGACGGTTCTGCTGCGCAATGCTGCAGATCATTTGAAGGCCAGCCCCAGGAAATCAGGACCCCAGCTTCAGGCTGTGGAACAGGATATGCTGCGCAATGCGTATGCAGTGAAGCATGCGGCAGAGGCCGGGAGCGGGGCCGAAGAAATCAGACAGGCGCTGCAGTCTCTGCAGGTCCTGACAACAGAGCGGGAGAGGATGCTGCGTTCGCTGCGTTGACAGTCTGAAGCGGCACAATGTTTTGGACAGGGACATGGATGGCAGAGAGATTGCGTTATCTGTGTTCCGGACATTGCCCATGGAAGAGCGTTATGGAGTCAGCGGCGGCGCGGCAGCCCCGGCTTCCTGTAAGTAGTAAAAAGCCGCAGAGAAGAGAGGTTATCGTATGTCATATGAAGTAGTGGAGCTGACATGTCCCGGCTGCGGAGCCAGAGTGAATATTGATCAGCAGGAATGCGAGTATTGCCGTGAGCCGATTGTGATCAGGACTTTCGGCAGTGTGATGAATATGAATTCCATACAGTTGAATAAAAGGGTAAATAACTATCGGAAGGCGCTGGCGGAACACCCGGATGATACCAGACTGAATATTTCCGTGGCAATGTGTTATTTGAGACTGAAGCTGTATGATAAGGCTTTGCAGGCATTTGAGAAGGCCATTGAGGATGATTTTGACAATGCAGATACTTATCTGTATGCAGCAGTCTGTCTGTTGGGTGGGAAGAAAGCGTTTCTCCAGCAGCTGCCTGTGATTCGAAAGGCGGAGGAATATCTCAATGCTGCCCTGTCTATCGAACCCAAGGGAATTTATTATTATTTTATGGCCTACCTTCGATATGATTATTATGAGCGGAAGAGATTCCGGGTGCAGCCGGATTACCGTGCCATGCTGCAGGAAGCGATTCATGCGGGGCTGTCTTCAGCAGATGTGACCATGCTGTATGAGATTCTTCAGGTGGAACCGCCGGAGGCGCTTTGCTGAAACTTTAAGAGGGTAGATACGGAACTGGAACAGGAGGTACTGAAGTGGCTTTTTTTAAGAAGAATCCCAATGAGGCGCGCTATTATGAGGGAAAAAAGCATTGGGTGGATGTACTGAAAAATACGGCTCCGGAAGATTTCATGATCTGGAGGCAGCCGGAGGAAGATTTCAACAACAATTCAACTCTGATTGTCATGCCGGGGGAAGCGGCAATTTTTGTGAATGAGGGAAGGATAGAGGAGGTCTTTTACAGCGGAACTTACAGGTTATCTACGGAGAACTATCCGTTTCTCAGCAGACTGAGAAATTCCCTTTCCGGCGGAATCAGTGCTTTCCACTGTGTGGTGTATTTTGTGAGAGCAGCCCACACCATGGAGATAAAATGGGGAACTGCGAGTCCTATCGAGGTACGTGACAAGGTTCTGGGAATTGCCACAAAGATGCGTGCCAGAGGCGCTTACAAGGTGGAAGTGGAGAATCCGGCCCTGTTTTTGAACAAGCTTATCGGCAGCAGGGTTCTGTCCACTACAGAGGCTGATTTGGACCGCTATTTTGCGCAGGAATTCCAGAGTAAGATTAAATCAGCTATTTCCGCTGCGGTACAGAATAGGAACGGGGAGATTCTGGGAATCGACTCCAGAATGGATGAATTGTCTCAGGTGATAGCGCCGATGCTCAACGGACTGATGGCTGAGTATGGGCTCCGCTGTGCCGGTTTTGCAATTTCAGCCATTGATGTGGATGATACGGAACTGCGCAGGCAGTATGATGCGATGGGAATGGATGCGATTGCCAAGATGCGCAATGCACAGGCGGACAGAGCTGTAATGGATTTGTTGGGCGATAAATGGGAGAAACAGCAGTCCGTTTACCTTATGGGACAGATGATTGATAATGTAGGCGGCGGAGACGGCGGTGCGGATTCTGCTGTTTCCAGCGGGGCAAATTTGGGGATGGGTCTTGCAGCTATGGGAATGATGGGCAGCATGGCGCAGCAGATGGTACAGCCCTTTGCGCAGATGGGCCAGCAGCCTTTCGGTCAGATGAATCAGCAGCCAGGTCAGCCCTATGGTCAGATGAACCAGCAGATGACACAGCCTTTTGCGCAGATGGGTCAGCCGTCTTTTGACCAGATGAATCAGCAGACGGGTCAGTTCTATGGCCAGACGAATCAGCAGCCGATGCAGCAGTATTATGGCCAGACGGATCAGAACTATGGCGGGATGGGGCAGGACGCAGGGCAGTATTATGGACAGATGGGCCAGATGCCTGGGAACGAGCAGGGGAATCCGCAGGCAGGGCAGTTCTGCGGCCAGATGGAACAGCGGTCTGGAGATGGTCAAAGTGTATCCGCCGGCGTGGAAGATCCTATGGCTGCACTGCAGAGACTGAAACAATTGTATGAAAATGAGTTGATTACCTTTGAAGAATACAATGCCAAACGAAATGATATCCTGAGCAGGCTGTGAGATGTTTTTCAGGGCTTTTTAGTGCCGGGAAACGAAAAATGGCGGATATTGACAAACCTGGGCATAGAAGGTATAATGAACGAAAGTTTATGAAAAATTTATCTTTTTTTTAGAGATATAAAGGAAATTTATCGATGGAATAAATTTAAGGGAAGGAATATAATATGCGGATCAGACTGGCTATTTTGGAAAATGATGCAGTATATCTGAATCGGATCGTCTCCATTTTTAATGTGAGATATGCAGATAAGCTGGAAATTTATTCGTTTACTGACAGAGACGCCGCGATACAGTCCCTGAGAAGTACGAAAATTGATGTATTCCTGGCGAACGAAGTATTTGAGGTGGATGAGACAGAGATTCCATCCAACTGCGGTTTTGCATATCTGGTGGATTCAGTGGATATTAAGACTTTGAAGGATGTGGTGGCAATCTGTAAGTTTCAAAAAGCAGAGTTGATTTACCGCCAGATTCTGGGGATTTTCTCGGAGAAGGTTGCGGCTGTGACGGGCGTATATCTGAATGATGAAGCGGGCTGCAAGGTAATGGCATTCCTGTCCGCAGGAGGCGGTACGGGCAGTTCCGCAGTAGCGGCTGCCTGTGCCATGAACTTTGCCCAGAAGGGGAAGAATGTTCTGTACCTGAATCTGGAGCGCTTTGGCAGTGCCGATGTATTTTTCAATGCGGATGGCAGCAGTAACCTTGGGGATGTGATTTACGCCATCAAAAGCAAAAAGGGAAATCTGCCCATGAAACTGGAAAGTTCGGTAAAGCATGATCCATCAGGAGTATTCTTTTTCTCTTCCACAAGGATGGTACTGGACATTGCGGAGCTGAATCCCGGGGAAATCCAGCAGATTATCGGTGTTCTGCGGATGGCCGGCGCATATGATTATGTTATTCTGGACCTGGATTTTTCCATGGACAAAAAATTTCTGACGGTACTGGAAGAGTGTAATAACATTGTATTTGTGGCTGACGGCTCCGAGGTTTCCAATGTAAAGCTGGAACGTGTGATTGAGTCATTGGGAGTACTGGAGCAGCAGAGTGATATGAAGCTGCTGATGCGGTGCGGCGTTCTGTATAACCGCTTCAGCAGCCAGACTTCCCGGAAGGCAAATGTGGCCGGGCTGAAGGAATATGGCGGAATCAACAGGTACGAGGGCTGCGGCATTCAGAAGCTGCTTCAGCAGCTGAAGTGTCAGCCTGTATTTGATGCGCTGGAATAAGCCGTCCGGAGGCGCGGATAACCACGGAATGGGAAATCACATGTGTCAGCCGTTACTCGGTGCAGTTTGTGACCGGGACAGGAGATCTGGCGAAAAGCGCAGTTTGGGACAGCACGGAAAAAGGGGGAAGAATGACATTCGATGCGGAGCAGCAATTTATCGCTGATGTAAAAAAATACATATCTGAGAATTTTCCATTAAGCAAATTAAGTGACGATGACCTGCAGGACAAGATCGAAGAAATCTGCGATCAGAGAATGCAGGGACAATATGTATCCATTGAGCAGCATGTGTCTATTGTGGAACAGATATACAGTTCTATCAGGGGGTTCGGGCTGCTGGACACCATTATCAAAGACGATACCATTACCGAGGTTATGATCAACGGTCCGGATGATATTTTTATTGAGCAGAATGGCCGGCTGTTCAAGCTGGAGAAGCAGTTTGAGAGTGAGCGGCGTCTGGAGGATATCATTCAGAGAATCGTGGGGCTGGCAGGACGTGAGGTCAACCAGGCAAATCCTATCTGTGACACCCGGCTTCCGGACGGATCCCGTGTCAATGTGGTATTGCCTCCCATTGCCCTGTGCGGTCCGACTTTGACCATACGAAAGTTTTCCAAGACCCCCATGACGGTGGAGCGGCTGATCAAATATGGCTCAATTACCCAGGAGATTGCAGACAAGCTGGAACTGTTGGTGCGGGCAAAATATAACATTTTTATCTGCGGAGGTACCGGTTCAGGAAAAACCACTTTTCTGAATGCCATGTCAAATTATATTCCGAAGGACGAACGTGTTATTACCATAGAGGACTCTGCGGAGCTGCAGATCGTTGGAGTAGCAAATCTGGTAAGGCTGGAGACTCGTAATGCCAATGCGGCGGGGGCAGGGCAGATTACCATCCGTGATTTGATTAAATCATCGCTGAGAATGAGGCCTGAACGCATTGTGGTAGGTGAGGTTCGAGGCGGTGAGGCACTGGACATGCTGCAGGCCATGAATACCGGTCATGACGGCTCCCTGTCTACCGGACATGCGAACTCTACCCAGGATATGCTGAGCCGTCTGGAGACCATGGTGCTGCAGGGGGCGCCGGGACTTCCGCTGGAAGCGATCCGACAGCAGATTGCTTCTGCGGTGGATATCATTGTTCATCTTTCCCGTCTGAGAGACAAGTCAAGGAAAACCATGGAGATTACGGAAGTAGTAGGATATGAAGATGGACAGGTAGTCTTAAATCCGCTTTATGTATTTGAGGAGGATGAAGCAAGTACACTGGAAAAGGTATCCGGTAAGCTGAAACGGACGGAAAATAAGATGAAGAATATATTTAAGCTGCAGCTGTCAGGTATCAAAACGGAAATATAAGAGGATGAAGGAATGGCAAAGAAGGAGAAGAAAGTAAAAGAACCGAAGAAAGTCAAGGAGAAAAAGATCAAAGAACCTCAGTATTACTCTTCCGCGACCAACATGCAGACATTGAATTATAAGGTCTATTACATGAACTTTGCGGAGAAAGTGCTGTATTTCCTCATTGGCTTTGCGGTAGGCGCGGCGGTAGGGTATCTGTTCTACGGAGGACTGGCCAAGGATGAATACGGTGATCCCACTACCATGACTTATGTGCTGAATGTGGTGATATCCGGAGCGGCAGGCATTGCAGCAGGATGTGCTTTTCTTCCTATCCGCACCGGCATGATTTTGAATAAGCGAACCAAGAATCTGAAGACTCAGTTCCGGGATATGCTGGAGGCATTCAACACATCTCTGGGAGCCGGTAAAAACGTAACGGATTCTTTTCATTCCGTGTATGACGATCTGAAGGTGCAGTACGAAGAGGATGCCTACATATTAAAGGAATTGGAAGTCATTCTCTCCTGTATGAATAATAACGTGGATCTGGAGATACCTCTGGCGGATTTCGGCACCAGAAGCGGCGTGGATGATATCGTCAGTTTTGCCAATGTATTCAAGATCTGTTACCGCAAAGGCGGCAATATCAAGGACACCATCCGGAGCACTCACATCATCTTAAGTGACAAGATGGAGATTGCAGAGGAGATCGAGACCACTGTGACAGGAGCCAGGTCAGAGCAGTACCTGATGCTTATCATGCCCATCCTGCTGATTGGAATGATCAAATCCATGAGTGCTGATTTTGCGGCGAATTTTGCCACGCCTTCGGGTATCATTGCCACGACCGTGGGCATTGCGATGTTTATTGCGGCTTATCTGGTGGGGCGGGCCGTGCTGAATATTAAGGTATAGGAAGCGTGCGTAACCGGTCTGGGGCGCAGAGGATGCTGAATTCAGGCCTGCTGTATTTTGGGCAGAAATTTCATAGATGGTAGGAGAGACATATGTTGGGTGTAACAGATATTATCATATTCAGTATAGGAGGCCTGTTTCTTGCAGTGTGGCTGATACTTTACCTGAAAGGCATGAAGAATGCCTCCCTTTTCGAACCTTTGGATGAGAAGGATTATCCCTTAAAGGAGATTTATTTCGTGGGATATGAAGCGTTGAATACAGTGAAATATGCTTATCACAGCAAAAATGATCGAAAGCTGAGAAAAGAGATTTCCATCCTGTACGGTGAGAAATATGCAGATTATTATTTGCGTGTGATACATTCGCAGCAGATTACCATGGCGCTTTCTCTGCTGGTGTTCGCCTTTGCCATGTATGGGCTGGCAGATGACATCGCAGCGCTGGCAGTGGTGGTGGTTTTTGCCTTTGTAGCGTACTATTATTTCGGTACGGTTACCAGTGAGAAGATTTTGAAGCGTTCCGAAGAAATGATGACGGATTTCTCCGAGGTGATTTCCAAACTGGCCCTGCTGACCAACGCGGGCATGATCTTCCGCGAGGCATGGGAAGAAGTTGCCTACACCGGGGACAGAGCACTGTACCTTGAGATGCAGACTGCGGTGGATGAGATGAATAACGGATTTGCGGAAATAGATGCGTTGTTTCGGTTCGGCAGCAGATGCGTGGTTCCGGAGATCAAGAAATTTACATCCACGGTGGTACAGGGCATTACCAAGGGCAACAGCGAATTGTCAGCCATGCTTCAGGACCAGAGCAGGGAGGTGTGGAATCTGAGGCGCCAGAATATCAAGCGCCAGGGGGAGAAGGCTTCCAGCAAGCTGATGATACCGATCATGATTATGTTCGTTGGTATTTTAATTATGATATTAATCCCGATCTTTTCAAATATCGGGGCTTAATATAAATTTTATTAAGGAGGACAAGAGGATGTTTCAGAAGTTAGATACTTTATGGTTTCAGGCCAAGGCAAGAGTGCAGGCATTCCTGACGGATGAGAAGGGTGATGTCAATATTGTGTCTATGGTGGTGCTGATCGGAATTGCCGTATTGCTGGCTATCGTTTTCAGGGAAGCGATCAGTAATCTGATAAAGAGCCTGTTGAATACGATTTCCGGTAATGCTACAAATGCAGTAAACGAATGATGCAGGTCCGTTTTTTGTGAGCTTCCCGACAAAGATCAGCCGGGAAGCCCTGCATGTTATGGTCTGCGGCGGGACTGTGGTTTTTGCTGCGGACCGTACCCATGCGGTATTGGGGCAGAAAAACATACACGAAAGTGCAATGGGTATATAAATGAAAAAACGTTTAAAAAATGACAGCGGAGCATTGATTGTGGAAGCCACCATCGTGTTCCCCGTATGTCTGATAATTATCATGATGCTGTTGTATCTGGGAAATGTCTATTATCAGAAATCCCGGATCGAGTCCATCGTGGTGGAGGCGGTACTGGACGGGGCGGCTTACAGCGCAGATCCGCTTTTGAAAGCTGTGGAGGAGAGCGGAAAGATTCCGGATTTCGGATCTGTAGATTACAAGCCATACCGATATATTGCAGGGTTTTTCGGCGGGATGGGGGATATTGAGAGTTCGGTCAGGAATCTGATCAGCAGCAGAATCGGTAGTTTGAATACGGGATTGTATACCGGAATGAAGCCCACAGGCTACAATTCGAATCTGTCAGTGAAATATAACGGCGGATTTATCGCCTCATCTGTGAGTGTGGATCTGCAGTACAGGATAGAGCTGCCCATACGTCTGCTGGGGGAGCGGGAGAGACTTTCCATGAAATTCAAAACCCACACGGAAGTGCCGGTGAGCGATTCTCCGGAATTTATCCGGAATGTGAACATGATAGAGGATATACTGGAAGTGACAGGAATAAAAGCGAAAATTACAGACAAGGTCAAGGAAATGAAAGAATTTTTTGACAAACTGTTTCATAAATAGATTTGGAGGCGGGGCATGTTTCTATTTCGGAAGAATCGGGGGGCCATATCAGTTTTTCTGGTGATAATACTGGTGCCCTGTATGCTGATCAGCAGCATTTTTGTAGATATCAGCCGGGTCTGGCTCGGCAAGTCAGTGGCGGAATCTTCGGCGGAGCTGGCATTGAGTACATTGATGACCAATTACGACTATGATTTGAGTGAGATTTACGGTCTGGTAGGATCCAGCCAGGATATCGAAACTTATTACAGTCTGGTGACGGAATATTATGATCTGGCCCTGCATTCCCAGGATGTGGAGGACGATGATGTCAAACTGCTGTACCAGAGAGTGACTAACGATATCGGCGGCAGGTTTCAAAATGAAACCATATCCGACCTGATCCAGGTACAGAACAAGACCGACGGCAAGGTGGTATCAGCCTTACCGGGGGCGGATATGCGTAATCCCACGATTCTGGAGAAGCAGATCGTGGAGTTCATGAAATACAGAGGCCCTATTCTGATTGTTCAGGAGCTGATTGACCTGCTTACGGAGGAGGAGAAGCGGGGAGGCGTGCAGGGATCCGAGGAAACCGCGGCCAACGATGCCATGATGGATGCTCAGGAGGTATACTACGAATCGGAGAGTGACCTGTTAAAGGCCGCTAATAAATCCTATTGGGCTATGCGGGCGTACACAAAGGCCACCGCAGAGGATACGGTATTTACCAGGAATACGCTTCAGACATATGTGGATAAGATCACCGGTTACCGCAGCGCATATGAGAAAATCAACGAATTGATGATCAAAAATCTGTACAACACGGAAGGGTTGAATGCATATACCAGGCCCAATGTGGCATTGGATGCCTATACTTATTCCAAGGAGGACGAGTCCATTTCCCATCTGGTGCAGCCTACGCCGGCTCCGTCGTCAAGTCCGTCCCCCTCGGACGCACCGGCAGAGCCTCAGGCTTCTGCAGAACCGGAGTATCACGTGACGGCGGCGAAGGTAACAGAACTGACTACCGGACTGGAGAATGCGATTAAGACTTTTGACGAGAAGAAAAAAGCTTTGACGGATGCCGGAAATGATCTGATGGCCAAACAGCCCGGAAATGGAGATAATGATTCCTATAAGATTCAGTGGTGGGTCCAGATGAATGCCAGGATCAATTCCGGCTCCACAAACTTGAGCAGCGAAGTCACCAAAGCGGGAAAAAGCATGATTGACGCTTATGCGAAAGCGAAGGCCATGATTGAATGCACTGCGGATGAAGGGGTGCCGGCAAACTGGGTTGAGACCGCAGAAAACCTGATCAAAGAGGCAGAGACGAGACAGAAGGATTATCTGACTACTGCCAGTACGAAAGATGATCCTTATGTTAATATGGTCAGACAGCTGGAAAGGGTCTCGCAAAACAACATAAGCACTATTCAGGTAAACAATCTGACCGTGTCTGTAAACGGCAGTTCCAAGTCCATACCGGCCGCTCTGTCAGAGATCGGCAGTGAACTGACACGGATCAAAAAGCAGATGGATGAGTATACCCAGTTACTGAATGACGTCATCGACGGCAATCTCTGGAAAGGGATTCCCAGCCTGCAGCAGATCAAGACAATGATCAATACATACCAGAGAAATCTCAACGACTGGGAGTCTAAGGCCAAAGGGGCAAAGACTCCGGACGGCAGGAACACGGAGCTGAGCGAAGAGCATCAGAAGACCATCGATCTGATCCGCAACAGCAAGAAAGACTCGGCGCCGGAGGACTTGACATCGGACATGGTAGTCAAGGAGATCAAGGCAGAAGAACTGGATAAACTGGAGGAAAGATTCCGGAATGCCCGTTCCCAGTTCCAGGCCATGTCCAAAGCCATTGCGGATATGCAGTACGGGAACAGAAAAGTGATGGATATAGCCGATTATGCCTCATTTAAGTCTGCGGCATCCGGTCAGATTCAGGCCGATGCGCTGCCGCTTGCCAATAAGGCGCTGAGCGATTATGCGGCGGCCCGGTTTCAGGCGCTGTTCAGCCCGGTTTCAGGGAATGTGGTGACACTGCATGATTTGTCTGATAAAGATTACAGTCCGGTAATTCATTATAAGGATAACGAGGAAAATGTACCGCACCTGTATCGAATCTATTGGGAGCTGTTTGGTGAAAAGGGAACGGACGCGGTAACTGAAGGAGAGAATGAGAAAGATAAAGGAGAGAAAGCCGGCGAGGAGCAGGAGAAAGCGATCCTGGGCAAAGCAAGGTATCCGGGGACAGGACAGGATCTGCCTGCGGACGGAAACGGTGCCTTTAGCCTGGGAAAATCCCTTCTGGGTTCCATGACGAAACTCATAAAAAGTCTGGTTAAGTTTGATGTTGCCAGTATCCGTGACGATATTTATGTGACAGAGTATATAATGAATATGTTCAGTTACGCCACTTTTGAGACGGAGAACCAGTATGATTTGGTGAAGGAGGCCAATAAGGCGGATAAGCTGAGCCTTAGCGGATATCAGCAGGTATATGACGGCTTTAAAGGGGCTGCGGACAAGGACGGCACGTGGCTCAGCGAGAATCCGGAGGATGCGTATAACAAAACCCTGACCAATGAGATGATCAATGCAGCCAACAATCATGCTTACCAGGCCGAAATTGAGTATATTCTGTATGGAAAGAGCAATGCCGAGAGTGTGAAGGCTGTCTATAATACGATTTATGAAATCAGGATTCTCCTCAACACCGCGTCAGCCCTTCTTAATTTCTGGGGACCAGGGACTACTACCGGCAACGCGATCAATATAATAGCCAATTCACTTTCGGCGATAACTGCATTTATCATACCGGCGCCGTTGTTTAAGCTGGTTATGATCGGGGCCCTGGTTATCTTTGAGACAGGGAAAGACCTGGACAGGCTGCAGGCTGGGTTTCCGGTGGAACTGTATAAGGGGAAGGATGACTGGTGGATCAGCCTGCCGGAGTTTGGCAAGGATGCGAAGATGGGAGATTTCGTGGATGCTCTGAAAGGAAGTTCAGAGCTGGAGGGGAAGAAAATTGAGGATGCCAAAGGTCTTCGGTACAGCGATTATCTGACTCTGTTTGTCTATCTGGGACTCAGCGCCGGAGATGATACGGCTCAGGGAATCTACAGGCGGATGGCGAATGCAATAGAGGCAAACATGCGTTTACGGACAAAGGATAATGGCTATTCCCTGGAGAAAACCAAAGTATATTTCCGGTTGAAGTCAAAGCTTAGAGTGGATCCGCTGATGCTCACTGTGCCCTATTATTCGGATTATCTGACAAATCCCACGCTGAAGGACGACTGGTGCACTTTTGAGGTAGATATGATACGCGGATATTAGGCGATTGGTGTTTTCCGCAGGGTTATCTGAATCAGGCAGTGAAAAGAAGATGAGAGTTGGAGAAGATGAGAGAGACAAAAGAACGAGGTGCAGTAGTCGTTGAGGCCGTGATCTCTATGACTGCATTTATGTTTGCCATATTGATTATATTGTCGATTACGGACATTGCCTACACACAGAGTAAGATGGCTGTGGCATTGAATTCGGCGGCAAAGGAGATTTCTCAGTATTGCTTTCTGTATTATAAGTTCCAGCTGGACGATGTGAATGCCAACCTGAGCAAAGGTACCGAGAAAGCAGAGGCAACCATCAATGAAACCGTTGACGGACTGGGGCAGATGATGGATTCTTTTGGGGAAGCCGGATCGGATTTCGGAGAAGGTAATTTCGAAAGCGCGTTTCATCAGCTGGAGTCCAGTGCCACTTCAGCTAACAAGACAGTATCCGCACTGGCAAATACCATTGCGGAAGATCCCAGGGGATTCCTGGTGGGCATGGGAAAGCTGGCTGGCAGGGAATTGGCCGAGGCAACCAAGGTGTATCTTGGACAGGTCATGGCGAAGGCTTTTATGGCCAAAAATCTGAGGGCCTCCGCAGACGATGCGCCGGAGGATTTCCTGCGGAGAATGCATGTGGTAGATGGTTTGGACGGACTGGATTTTCAGTATACCTCCCTTATGGCATACGGCGCATCCAATGAAATCAATTTAACCTGTACGTATCAGATCCGCGTTATCAGGCTGCTGAATATGGACTTTACCTTTACGTTCCGCCAGACAGCCAGGACACTGGCCTGGGGAGGGGGCAAATCACTTGTCAGGCAGGAAACGGTATGGGGCATGGGACAGCTGGCCAGAGGACAGTATATAGTAGGGGAAGAAAAGCAGGGATATGCCTATACATCGGACAGAAACGGTTATCATGCCTTTGTAAACAGTGCAGGAAAAAACGAATTTGTGAGAATCCGGACAGTAGATCCCACCAATGATACCTATCAGGATGCTGGAAAGCTGGCAGACAGTCTGAGCGCTGATTTCAGCAGCATGTACGATGGGGTATCCGGACTGGGAAGTGAGATTACAGTCAGGCAGAACGGCGAGAAAAAGACAGTAACATCGGACCCGGACAGCAGAACCTATAAAATGGTAATTGTGCTTCCGGAAAATACCGGCAGCGAGGACAGGAGACGGGTAGACCAGGCAATTGCACAGCTGAAGGAAAAGTATCCCAATGAAACCATAAATGTAGAGGTAAAGGAAGGCTACGGAGCTCTGCCGGAAACAGACAGCGCGGAAAGCCGGGAAGAGGAGTGAGTGCCATATGCTTGGAGTGATGATATTGTGCGGTGTCATGGCCAATGGGGCTGCCGCGGGTCTGCTGCATCGGGAAATACGGAAAAACCGGGATCAGTATAAAAGGTGGAAAGAGGGAAAGCCTCCTTCGGCATTTTGGGGTTACAGCGGTGGTATGATCGCTCTGGCCATGGGGCTGACAATTTTTTTATATTGTTTTTATGGGGATAATACATTTTTGTTTACAGTGAAACGTGTAATTCTGCTGGCCTTGCTCTGGCCGGTAGCATATACGGATTTTGAAACCATGCGCATTCCTAATTTGTTTGTGGCAGGAGGACTTGCCGCCAGAGTTCTGGTATTAGCGGCGGAACTTCTCTTTGAGAGGGAAGACCTGCTTCCCGCGATTCTTTCAGAGGCAGCGGCCAGCGTGATACTGTTTCTGGTTGCGGCATTATGTGCCTTGATTGTAAAGAACAGCATCGGCGGCGGAGATATGAAATTATTTATAGTGATGGGGCTTTTTCTTGGATTGCAGGGAACCTGGGGAGCCATGTTTCTTTCTCTGGTGGTATCCTTTGTGATTGCGGTTGTAGTATTGGTATCCAAAAAGAAATCAAGGAAGGATGCGATACCTTTTGGACCGGCTCTGATGATTGGTACTTATTTGTCAATTTTTTTGACAGGAATGTGAGGACATAAGGATGAAAAATTACAAGCTGTTGGCACCTGTTATCTTGATTGGGCTGTTTGTACTGGGGATCTATATGACCACCAGCAACAATGTGAAAGCCGAAAATCAGTTTCAACAGTATCTTGAAGATGCAAGAAACTATGCCTCTCAGGAAATCGAAATCTATGCCAGAGAGAATTATCAGAATGCGCTGAACATGCGTCCGTCATTGGAACTGTATCTGGAAGTTGCATCCTTCTATCGGGATACGATGAAAAACTTCAACGGAGCGCTGGAGTGGGGAGAGGCACTGCTGCGAGCCTATCCCAAGGAGCCAAGATCATACGAATTTGTGTTGGATCTTTTTCTGAATAACAAAGATTATATAGCGTTTTTTGAGCTTTACAATGACATGGTCAACAGACATGTGGCGTCAGAAAATGCGGATGCATTGTATCAGACGGTGGAATATGAATATTATCTGCAGGGAGAATACGACGATGCATCGATCTTCAGCAGCAATCGTGCGCCTGTCTGCAGAAACGAGACATGGGGTTACAGCAATACAAAAGGAAAGCGGGTAATCGGAACAATTTATGCCTGTGTGGGAGCCTTTAACAATGAGATGGCGCCGGTTATCGACGCAGAGGGCAAGGCGTTTTATATCGATTTGGATGGAAACAAAGTATTTGCAGTGAGCACGGAAGAAGTAGTGACAGAGCTGGGGGTGATGTCTTCGGCTGACATTTATGCAGTGAACAATGGGCAGGAATGGAATTACTATAATAAATCCGGCGATAAGATAATGGGAGGATTTCAGGAAGCCACTACATTGGGAAATGGTCTGGCAGCGGCAAAGGACAGTGAGGGCTGGAAAATTTATGATGCTTCGGGAAATGTGAAGATTAACACGACATTTGATGAAGTTTTGACAGATGAAAAGCAGATGGCATATCGAAATGAACGCTTATTTGTGGGGACGGGAGATTCTTATCAGATGATTGATTCTGCAGGAACCCAGATCGGAACAGAGTCTTATGAAGATGCTAAAATTTTCTATGAGGGTACATATGCTGCCGTTCAGAAGGACGGGAAATGGGGATTTATAGACAAGGACGGAAACTGGTTTCTTGAGCCGACTTATGAAGATGCAAGAAGCTTTTCCAACGGATATGCAGCTGTTCAAAGCGACGGACAATGGGGATTCATCAATATGGATAAGGAACTTTGCATTCCCTGTCAATTTACGGATGCAAAGGATTTTACTGCCAATGGGACGGTATTTGTCCGGGATAATATGACCTGGTCCGTCCTGCTGCTCTATCAGAAGAATTATTAACAGGGGGTATATAAAATGGCATTTACATTTGAGACAAACGGCAACAATTCTTTTCTGGTATACGGCATTGAGCCGGAGGATACACTGGATACCATGACTCTGGGAATGATCACCAATAACAAGATTCCCGGCATGGCGTCCGTAGTGTATACCCAGATGAATGCAGACCGATTTCTGAAGTATAACATAACGGCGAAGGTAACGGTAAAACAGTTCTTTGCCGGTGTGGTAAATCGGCGCAGACTGCTGGGGGTCT
This sequence comes from uncultured Acetatifactor sp., assembly GCA_910580225.1. Taxonomy (GTDB): domain Bacteria; phylum Bacillota; class Clostridia; order Lachnospirales; family Lachnospiraceae; genus Acetatifactor. Next base: position 86,837 of record CAJTXE010000006.1, on the reverse strand, counting down.
TCTCCGGTATTACGGCAGCGGTATCTGTAGCGGAAGAATATATGATTGATTTGAATTCCTTCCTGCTGGATACGGACTTTATTTATGCAGATGTGAGTACCTGTAATGCCGAGGTAATCTGCCTTCCGGTGATGAACGTGGCGGGCACTACGGATGTGGGTATGTTCTTTAAAAATATCATGTTTACCACTCAATTTGACCAGACGGAAAACTGCGATTATGTAGCAAAGATTATCAATTATCTGAACAGTGCGCCTGTGTTTGTGGCAAATGATTTCGGACAGCTGCTGGAGCAGCTGTATGCGGAGGCCTCAGGACCGGTGTACTATCAGCAAATGCCTTCGGTACAGCCTCAAATGCAGGTACAGCAGCCGGCTTCGGCTAAGAAGGCTTTTTTTGGTAAGAAAGTCGAGACCATATCGCCTCAGCCGGAGCAGGCAGTACAGCAGATTTCTTCACAGCAACAAGGAGAGAAAACAGATCATGCCGGTTTTGCAGGAGGTGCTCAGGGCGGTGGTTTTGCAGTGCCGAACCAGAATGGAGGAAACGGTTTTCCGGGGGCAGGCGGTGCATCAGGCTTTGGACAGAACGGCGGCGGTTTTGCGGTGCCCGGCCAAAACGGAGGAAACGGTTTTCCGGGGGCAGGCGGTGTGCAGGCATCCGGTCAGAATGGGAAAGGCTTTGCAGTACCCGGCCAGAAGGAGACAGGCGGCGGTTTTGCAATACCGGGGCAGAAAGATGGGGGCGGCTTCGCGGTACCTGGTCAGCAGAACGGAGGCGGTTTTGGAGTACCTGGTCAGAATGAGGCAGGCGGCTTTGGAGTACCTGGTCAGAATTCGGAAGGCAGGGGTCAGGCGGGGCAGGAAGCCGGAGCCGGCCAGAAGAAGATGTCCATGTTCTATCTCCTGCAGCATTACAACAAAGAGAATGCCGCAGCATATAAAGCACAGCAGGAAGAGAAAAAGAACAGCGGAAAGGCTGATAAGGGCGGCAAAAAGGGGAAATCACCCAAGGGAGGTCCCGGGATGCCCGGCCAGAACGGAGGAGCCGGTTTTCAGGTACCCGGCCAGAACGGGGGAGCCGGTTTTCAGGTACCCGGCCAGAACGGAGGAGTCGGTTCTCAGGCAGCTGGTCAGAATAAGGGAGCAGGCTTCCAGATGCCCGGTCAGAATAAAGGAGCCGGTTTTCCGATGCCGGGCCAGAACGGAGGAGCAGGCCTTCAGGCATCTGATCAGAAGAAAGGAGCAGGCTTCCAGGTGCCGGGCCAAAACGGGGGACCAGGGTTTGCAATGCCGGGTCAAAATAATGCGGGGGGCATTCCCGTATCAGGACAGCAGTTCGGAATGGGACAGCCGGTTCCGGGGAACCCGCAGCAGATGTCCATGGGAGATAATTTCGGTGATACCGTGATCATGGGAGCAGACGATTTTGGGGATGAAACCATGGTTCTTGGGGCAGTGCAGGCCGCAGCTGCAGTAAAGCCTTATCTGCTCCGCAGCAGTAATAATGAGAAGATTCTGTTGGAGAAGGCGGTGTTCCATATCGGCAAGGAGAGGAGCTATGTGGATTACTGTATCAGCGGCAATCCTACCATCAGCCGGAGCCATGCGGATATTATCAATAAAAATGGTCAATTTTATATTGTGGATAATAATTCTACCAACCATACTTATGTGAATGGGGAAATGATTCCCAGCAACACGGAGATTCCGCTGTCTCACGGGGCCAAGATCCGTCTCTCCAACGAAGAATTTGAATTTAAAACATATTAAAGGTGCCAAGCCTATGAATTTTATTGTATCCGCCAGCACAGATGTGGGCAATGTCAAGAAAGTGAATCAGGATTGTATGAATGTACAGCTGCTGGAGAGAAAAGGCCGGCAGCTGGTATTTGCGGTTCTGTGCGACGGTATGGGGGGCCTGCAGAGGGGAGAACTGGCCGGCGCCAGTGTAGTTCATGCTTTCCGGAGATGGAGAGAGGAACGGCTTCCGGTTTTGCTGATGGCAGGTTTCCAGGATCATGATATCCGGCAGGACTGGAGCGGGATTATCACGGAATGTAATGAAAAAATCAAGTTTTATGGGCAAATACACGGATTCAGTCTGGGAACCACTGCCACCATTATGCTGCTTACCCAGGAACGGTATTATGTGGCAAATGTTGGGGATTCGCGGGCCTATGAGATTCAGAATCAGGTAATGCAGATTACGCGGGATCAGTCTGTTGTGGCCAGAGAGATTGAGATGGGACATCTGTCTCCGGAACAGGCAGAGACTGACCCCAGAAGAAGTCTGCTGCTTCAGTGTATCGGAGCATCCGAGGAGGTCTATGCGGACTTTTATTTCGGCACGCCCCGTGAGAGTGCGGTATATATGCTGTGCAGCGACGGGTTCCGCCATAAGCTTTCTGTGGGGGAGCTGCAGACGATGTTGGGACCACATTGTATGAACAGTGCGGCGAATATGCAGCAGAATGAGAGAATGGCGATAGAGCTGGTGAAGGAGCGCGGAGAGCGCGATAATATTACAGTGGTGACCATAAGGACTTATGGCTGAGAGGGAGTTTTGGATGGGAGTTATTGAGGGGGGTCATAATATGAAGGAGGTCCTGCTGGCCATGCAGCAGAGTATTCGAGAGCACATGGCGTTGTTTGCAGTCATTTTTCTGGTTCTATGTGTGGCGGCAGCGGCAGCAGTATATCTTGGGCGGAGGAGTAAGAATAAAACCGCTGCAAAGGAGGGGGAGAGGGCAGAGATGGTGGAAGAAATCACACTGGATCTGACAGAACAGACAGAGGAACTGAGGGTATATGCGGATGCGGTGCATACGCTGGTAGATATCGGATATTTTTCAGAGACAGAGGTTATAGAATAGATGAGACTGGGATGGGGCGGAAACAGGAGAGTCCTGGAGTATATCTGTGCAGGCCTGCTCTTTTCGCTGATAATCGGTATAACGGTGTTTGGCAGACCGCTGGAGTCGCTGGATGAGTTGTGGCAGTACAGCTTTGGCAGTAATATCAGGAAGGGCTGTCTGCCATATCAGGATATCAATATGGTTACAGCACCGTTTTCACAGTTTGTGGGAGCCGGGGCATTGTGGGTGTTTGGGGATTGTCTGTTGGTATACAGAGGGCTGGGAACCGTGCTGGGTACGCTGTGTATGCTGTTGTTCTATGATATCCTGAGGATATCCGGTGCGGAGAGGCGGCTTGCCTGGTGTCTTTCTCTGTATGTCTGCGTTTTTTACAGTGCCTGTTTTACATATGACTACAACTATCTCGTGCTTTTCTTTTTATTGGCGGTTATGGATAGTATGCTGCGCCCATTGGGACGACATAGCTTTGTAATTGGATGCCTGGCAGGGTGTGCGGTAATGACCAAACAGTCTACCGGGCTTATTCTTTTTCTGGCAGTAACCTTCCTGGGAATTCTTCTGTGGGAGGGATCCGGGCGCAGAAAGTGGATTTTATATGGCGCCGGTGTTTTGCTGCCGGTGGGAAGCTGCTGTATCTGGATGGCAGGACAGGGGATATGGGCAGATTTTCTTGAATATGCTTTTGGGGGATTGAAGGGATTCGCAGAGCAGAATCGGATTACCGCGGGGGATTTCTTCTTTAGAAGCGGGATACTGTGTACACTGGAAGGGATACTGTGGATGATAATTTTGGCAGCGGAGCTGCGGAAGCTGGTGTTATGTGCCGGAATTTATCCGTTGCCGGGAGAGGCGGGGCGGAAGAAGATCTTTTCTGGGAATGTTCGGAGGAAGGAGAAGCGTTTGTCTCTTGAGGGAAATCAGGAGGGGAAGAGGCAGTCAGCGATTGAGGGAAATCAGGAGTCTGAGAAACAGGCAGTTCTTAGGGATAGGCAGGAGCAGAGGAAAACCGCGGCTGCAGGGGATAGTCGGGAATTGCATAGGCGAATGATTATGACAGGACTCTCCCTGGCAGGTATGGCTGTAGTGTATCCAATTACAGATGAGACACATTTCATCATTGCCTTGTTTCCGTTTCTGATTATGGGAATATGTGAATTATCGGTGGAGAAGATGAAAAAAGAGATAGTTCCAATGGCAGTGCCCATTGGAACTGCAGCGGCGTGTCTTCTGATTTCAGCATGGCAGATCCGGGGGGATGAAGCATATTCCGGTTTGAAACATTTGGAGGGGGTCCGGTTGGACAGGGATACGGCGGCGCAGATTGAGACGGTGAATGCCTATCTTGCTGCACATGCGGCAGACAGGCCAATCTACATTCTGGACGGCGCAGCGGTGCTTTACAAGATTCCCATGGATTTATATGACAAAGATTACGATATTTGCAATACTGGTAACTGGGGCAGCCAGACGGCGGAGGAAGTGGCGGAAAGACTTCTGGAAATGGATGGGGTCATGCTCCTTGCCGCAGAAGGTTACAGCGTCAACTGGCAGGTGCCGGAGCGTTTTCTGGAATATATTCGGGAACGGGCAGTTTGTATTGACCATGTCGGGAAATACGAGGTGTATCTGGCAGATGACGGAGAACATGCACCGTGACTTTTCCACATGGTCAAACTGTTGGCAAATCCCCCCCTTGGATAATATAAATTGTAATTATACACAATATAGAGAATCTATTTGGATAATTACATACAATATATGGTACATTGTGTTTAGGGAAAGTGCAGGGATTTTGCTGTGTGTTTGTGTGATTGGGTATGGGCGGAATCGGCAGACTACATAGATAAAGGGGCAGGATGGTTATGGATAAGACAACGAGAACATTGTACTTTATTCTGCTGGTGACAGGCGGTGCGGCAATCTTAATTTACTGTTTCGGCGGGGGAATCAGCGGGAATGATTTCTGGTGGCATGTGAAGACCGGTCAATGGATCTGTGCTCATAAAACGGTGCCGGCCAGGGATCTGTTTTCCTGGTATGGGACGGCTCATGATTTTGCATGGACGGCACATGAATGGCTGGCAGAAGTGATTTTGTGGCATGCTTACAGCGCTTTTGGTGAGGCAGGGATATTTTTGTTCAGTCTGTTGGCGGCAATCTGTATGATCATGCTGCTGACATTTCAGATTCGGGTGCATCTGACGGAGAGTTGTCTGGCGGCGGGATTTTACATCTGTATGTTCTGTGTGGTCAGCAGTGTTTTTTTCTACGGGAGACCGCAGATATTTGCTTTTTTTCTGTTATATGGGGAGCTGTACTGTCTGTATGAATACAGGGAGGGAAGAAAAAGGCAGTGTATCTGGCTGGTACCTTTGATTGCCTGCCTGTGGAGCAATCTGCATGGAGGTTCTGCCAATCTCTCCTATCTTTTGGTGCTGGTGACATTGCTGGCAGGGATAAAGGAGTGGAAGTTTGGCAGGATTTATGGGGAGAAATGGACCGGGGCAGAGTTGGGACAGCTGCTTCTTATACTGATTGCGACAATGGGAGCTGTCTGTGCCAATCCGGTGGGGCCGGAGATATTTGTGTATCCATATATCAGTATGACGGATCAGCTGATGATGAATCTAATCAGCGAATGGGCGGCTCCTGATGCCAAAAAGTTGGGACAGCTGATCAATTATTTTATACCGATTCTGGTGCTGTGTTCAGGTGTGATATTTGGGAAACGGAAGGTGAAGGCGCAGGATGCGGCTCTGATGCTATTCTTTCTTTTTTTATTTTTCAGGAGTACCAGATTTATTATCTGGTTCTACATTTCGGCGGCTTTCTGGGCTTTTCCTTATATGCTGCCATGCCGCCTGAAAAATGTGGAAAAGAGATTGGAAAAAGGAATGGTTGTGTGTGTGGAATTTGCGCTGCTGGCTGCGTGTGGAGCAGGTCTGGGAACATGTTGTGAAACCTATAAAAACGGGAATCTGATTTCCAGAGTACTGGAAGAGGAAATGCTGGAGGTCATAAGGGAGGATGCACCCTCCAGAATATTCAATGATTACAACTACGGCGGTGCGCTGATTTATGCAGGACTCCCGGTTTTTATCGACGAGAGGGCGGATCTATATAAACAGGATTGTCTTCTGGCAGACGGTGTATCCCTGATGCTGATGCAGCAGGTGAATTCTGATGCAGGGACAGTGGTGCTTGACCCGAAAGCATTGATTGACAGATATGGCTTTGATGCTTTTCTGGTGGATATGAGCAGACCATTGTACGCGTACTTGCGCAGTCATGAGGAATTGTATAAAGAGGTGATGACGCAGGGAAGTGCGGCTTATTTCGCGTCAGTCTGGTCATCTGAGGATTAGGCGCCTGGAGAGAAAGGAATTTGCGCGAATTGGCAAAGGACCAGAGCAGAAAAGCAGCCATCGAAAAGGCATTGCAACGGGATTGAACCGCCAAAGTTCGAAACCCGTGGAGACGCCGAAGCCTGGGGACACAGCTGGGTCGGAGGAAACATCAGGAGGCAGCGAAGACAATACCGGTAACTTGCCCGGGGACAGCAGTGCCGGTGTGTCTGCAGGTGACAGGAAAAACAATTATATGACACTTGTAGTTCGTATGGCAGATGCAGAAGGCAATCCGGCGGCAGATTTGACGGTTGAAATCCATTCTACTCCTAAAACTGTACGGACAAGCCAAAATGGAATTGCCGTATTTGCGGAGGTGGAAGAAGGAAGGCATACGCTTTATGTTCAGGATGAAGAGAGAAATGTACTTGCTTCTAAAGCATTTGAAATTATTTTTGGTGAAAACATTTCTTTGAGAGGCAATCAGCTTTTGGTCAGAAGAGGCAGTGCATTACGCTTAATGTACAGTTTGACGGGACAGAACTGACGTTTTTAAGTCAGCAGGAAGGAGATGTCTATCATGCGGTTTCGTCTGGAACCGGTGATTCTGCAAAGCTTTTGCTGTGGTTTCTTCTGGCGTTTTCCTCTTGCAGCGTACTGGCAGGAATCTGGTTTTATGGGAGAAAGAAAAAGTCATAGCATATAAATTGCATATAATTCCTTTTTTTACAGATACTAACTCCACATCACATGAGAAAAGACTTTCGTCGGGTGTACTGAGATTCTGAAACGATGACATGGAAGGTAACGGCCAAAGCAGAGCAAGAAATGGTGTTCTGCTGACAATGCCCCGGGATTTTCCGGGGCAGAGGGCTGCCGGCGGAGCCTGAGAAAACATGATAAATGGAGGGAAGCCATAATGAAAGCAACAGGGATTGTCAGACGTATAGATGATTTGGGCAGGATAGTCATTCCGAAGGAAATCCGCAGGACGCTGCATATAAGAGAATCCGACCCGCTGGAAATTTTTACAGACAGGGAGGGACAGGTGATTCTGAAAAAATACTCTCCAATCGGCGAGATGAGCACCTTTGCAAAGCAGTATGCAGAAAGCCTTGCCCAGGTATCCGGTCATGCAGCGCTGATTGCCGATAGAGACCAGTTTATTGCAGCGGCGGGGGGATATAAGCAGATGGTGAATAAGTCTGTCAGCAGGCAGATGGAAGAAAAAATTCATAATCGGGAGACCATCATGGCTACGCGGGGAGACAGAAGCTTTATTCCGGTCTGCGACGAGGGCGGCGACGAATACCAGCATGAGGCCATTGCGCCGATTCTCTGCGAGGGAGACATCATTGGAAGTGTGGTTTTGCTGCAGAATGACAACAAGAGCCGTATGGGTGAAGTGGAGCAGAAGCTGCTGATGTCGGCGGCAGGATTTTTAGGCAGACAAATGGAGCAGTGAAGGCACTGAGACTTACAATTTGCTATTCGATCAGACGAGGGCAGCAGATGTTAAAAAGTGCTGCCCTCGTCTAATTCATTTTATGAGATCAATGGATTGGAACACAGCTTTAATTTTCACTCATTTCCTCCAGCAGCCGGATTTTGGTATCATACAGCTTCTGGGACAGATCCACATACACCTCGTGAGGGTTTACCAGACGCTTTGTTTCATCCCAGAGGGTATCGAGCTCCTTTTGGCAGTAGGCGCGGATGTCCATGACCTTAGGGGAGGTGTAGCAGCATTTTCCTTTATGGAAGATATGTTCCATCAGGGGACGCAGACGGTAGGTACCGCCGTGGAGTTTCGTTTTTTTCCAAGGCTCTGCAGGATCGAAGAGCATCAGATCATCGGTTTCCCGATATTCTTCTTCCGTCAGGCAGATCAGATCAGCCTTGATTTTTCCGGATTCTTTTTCGTATATACGGTAAATTTTCTTATCGCCGGGATTGGTGACCTTCTCGCTGTTTTCGGAAAGCTTGATCTTGGGAATAAACTGTCCGTCCGGACCCTGGATGGCTGCCAGCTTATATACACCCCCGAAGGAGGGATTGTCCTTGGAGGTGATCAGGTTAGTACCTACGCCCCAGGAAGTGATAGCGGCGCCCTGTACCTTCAGGCTGTCGATGAGGTATTCGTCCAGATCATTGGAGGCGGAGATCACGGCATCGGGGAATCCGGCAGCGTCCAGCATTTTTCTTGCCTGCTTGGAAAGGTAGGCAAGGTCTCCGCTGTCCAGCCGGATTCCATAGAAGCTTAAGGGGATGCCGGATTCCCGCATCTCTGTGAATACCCTTATGGCATTGGGAACACCAGATTTCAGTGTATCATAGGTATCTACCAACAGGATGCAGGCGGAAGGATACATTTCCGCATAGGTTTTAAAGGCGATATATTCGTCGGAGAAGCTCATGATCCAGCTGTGGGCATGGGTGCCCTTTACCGGTACGTCAAAGAGCTGGCCGCAGAGCACATTGCTGGTACCGGTACACCCGCCGATGACCGCAGCTCTGGCTCCATACGTGCCGGCGTCCGGCCCCTGGGCTCTCCGCAGCCCGAATTCCATGATGCCGTCTCCTCTGGCAGCGTAACAGACTCTGGCAGCTTTGGTGGCAATGAGACTTTGGTGATTGATGATGTTTAAGATAGCAGTTTCTACCAGCTGGGCCTCCATAATGGGGGCGATGACTTTGATCACAGGTTCCCTGGGGAACATGACCGTACCTTCCGGAATGGCATAGAGATCTCCGGAGAAGCGGAAGCTTTTTAAGTATTCCAGGAAATCTGTCCGGAAGATACCCAGTGAGGCAAGATAATCAATATCCTCCTGGTCAAAGTGCAGTTCTTTGATGTACTGTATGACCTGTTCCAGTCCGGCAGAGATGGCATAGCCGCCGTCGCAGGGATTTTTGCGGTAGAAGGCGTCAAAGATCACAGTTTCGTTCTGATCCTTGTGCCGGAAATATCCCTGCATCATGGTAAGTTCATACAGATCCGTCATCAATGTGAGATTTTGTCTGTCCATTTTTTGTTCCTTTTCATTAATAGTTTGCACACCTTTATTCTACAGCTCCGGTACTGTAAGGCCGGATCTGAAGGTGGTTCCTGCTGAAGTTAAAGTTCCGTGGGTACACCTTTGCTTTTCAAAAACGCCACGATATCACTTGCATCCGATGTAAAGGCATCGTCGAAGCGGATCAGCACTTTGCCGTCGGCCTTGTAGATGCAGTAGCTTTTGCCGCCGATGGAGATTTTCTGCAGGTCTTTATAGGACATGTTTCTGGGAGCGCCCAGAAGCGGGGTATAGACCAGGTCGTTTTCGTGGAGTGTCAGGCAGCAGCGGTGCATTTTGAATGACAGGAAGCCCGTAGGGATCAGAAGAATGGTGGCCAGAACCGGGTTGATCCATTTGGGCTCAAACTGTCCTTCTACCGGAATGGGCAGGATGTTGAGGATAAGCCATGCAGCGGAGAGCACTGCAATGAACGTGACGGGGAGGGCAAAGGGAAAGTTTGCTGAAATTCTGTAGGTTCTCATAGAAGTTACTCCTTGTGTAAATTTTTTGTTGCAGTTTCATATTGGACTGTATGTTTCAAATTTCATTTCGTATCCCAGAGATCAATCATTTGTCGGGCAAAATTCAGCTCTCTGCCCGTCCAACCGTAGAGGATGCAGGTGCGGTAGGCATACTCCGGAATGCAGACATTGTTGTAGCCGGCTGTCTGGATAGAAAATACATTCACATCCGGATTTACGTTTCGGCGGTAGGAAAGGATCAGATCAAAGACATTGATATAACTGCCGTCGCCGCTCCTGCCGGAGCCGGGGCAGCCAAATCCCTGTTCCCGGTAGAGCTCTTGCTGGGCAGCTGTACCATACAGTCCACCGTGTCCGGCTTGCTGGTCGGAATAGATGAAAATCTGATCCCAGTGTTCTTTTTTGTCAATGGCATGGCTGAAAAATTCCCAGATACCTCCTTCCGTGTCGCCGCCCACATCGGAATACATGGTATCGGAAACCGACCGGCACTGGCGCAGGATCTGGCCTCGACGGGAAACAGGATATACTTTCAACAGGTTGCCGAATTTGCCCACATATCCCTCTTCCGAGGCCGCGGCGGCGATAACGGAGGAGAGATTGTCGATAACAGCCACCTGGACAGTACCGTATTCCGAGGGGATTGCGCCCCAGGCGGAGCCGGAATTGTCCGATAGACACATGGTCTTGCCGCGGAATTTCGGCATATTTTCCATGGACAGATCTATGCATTCTTCCAGCGCGTCCAGGATCTGGGGTTTATGAGCGCAGTCGCTTTTTTCCACCGCTATGTAGGCACTGTAGTAGCGAAAGGGGAATTGTCTGCTTCCGTGCACTCCTTCCCGAAGGCGTTCCAGGTACTCCCGGCAGAAGGCAGCGTCCTCCATCTCGGAAAACACACCTCTCAAATTTCGCAGCAGAGCCATATGGCCCATGGGAATTTCATGGAAGATATCTTTCCATCCCATTCCTTCGGAGCGCAGGTTTTCCCAGGTTTTTTTCCGGGCAGGCAGATCTATGGTTCCTGTTTTCATGAATTCATCGATAACAGGGGAATGGGCGTGGGTGATGCGCACCGCATCCCGAAGCCCTATTTCTGCATTTTTGTATTTTGCCGCTTCATAGGCATCCAGATTTTCCAGCTTTGCTGCCAGTGAGCGCTTCAGGAGACTGGGCATGTTCTGTTTTCCGTTATTCCGATATAAAAAATACGCCAGTTGGGACATTGCATCGTCTCCCCGGTCCATGACAAGGTGCTCCAATTGGAGGAAAAGTCCCGGATTTTTGTCGGTAAAGGGTTTCCGGCCGGGATGCAGCGCCGCACGCACCATGATGACCTGGGGATTCAGGCGCATGTAAAACTCCTGCCTAAGGGTAACCGCCCAGCGCAGGGTGCCTTCAAAATCTGCTGTCAGAGCTTCGTCAATGGTACGTTCCATGATCTCTGTAGTGGTGAGTCCGTACCAGTCCTGGGCGAAGAGCAGGTGCTTATCCAGGAGTTCACAGCGCCGATACCGGGCATCCTGAACTTTTGAACCCAGTCCGCCGTCCCGATAATAGGAGGGTTCTCCGAAAATAGAGGATGCGGTGATCATCTTCAGGGTGTCCAGGGGATTGATGCGGTAGGACTCCCCTCCCATAAAGTTTTCCACTGTTTCACTTTTTCTGGCATTGTTCATAACATTCCGAAAGCGGCTCAAGCAAATCCCCTCCTTTTGGCTGACATGACAAATTTGTTTCCTATTCTTCTATGAGAAATCCGCTTTTCTGCGGGTTTGTATGCCTCGGAAGCCCTCGATTTTTAAGACAGGCAAAGCTGGCTGCAATGCTTTTTGTTTCAGGGGAGTTCAGATAAAAACTGTCTCGAGAAAAGTCGGAAACGGTGATTTTGCGCTTTACCATTCAGCTACTGCCGGTCTTTCACGGCAGACGGGATTCGAACCCGCAATCACACGATCCTAAGTCGAAGTAACCGTTTCCTGCGCATCGAGACAGTACAATTATATTATCGGCCAAATGAAAGGATTTATTAATCGCTGATTTCCAAGTATTTCTGTTTTCTGTAGTTAGATTTATTTTAAGCCCATTTTATTTCCCTTTGTACGCAATCTGTTATTATTTCGCCAATCTGTCCGTGTTAGAAACCAGGAAGATAAATTTTAAGGTTTCTGCCATAGACGGGAATCCCTCTATAACTTGGAAGATGCTTCTCATTTTTGTGTTGTATTTCATCAGGGAAATCCCGAAAATATACTTGACAAATAAAAAAATACAAGATTATAATAGTATATCAGTAAAAATGTCACAGACAACAAATGCCATGACGAAGAGAGTAACTGTTTCTGGAAAGCTCCAGCGAGCCGGTGAGGGTGGGAGACCGGTGCAAGTAGAGGGACAGCGAAAATCGCTTCCGAGCAGGCAGGACAAAAGGCAGGAGCCAGACAGCCCATCCGGGAGAGGGTTTCTCGACGAGTAGTTCTGCACGGTATTCCCCCGTTACGGGAAAGCGTATTATTTCTGCAGGAAAGCTTTTCGCAGGGGACTAAGCCGGGTTATGTGCCCGGAGGCAGGGCGGAACAGGGAATCTTGACAGACACGTACGATGTAACAGGTGGTGAAACGAAGAGAATGGCTTCGTCCTTTTACAGGGCGGAGCCTGTTTTATTGCGCAGGCCCGTGTACAAAGTGTGACTCCCTGCACCTGGAAGTCTGCGGCTAAAGCAGAGCACGGACCTGCGGCGAGTAGGGATAAACTCTCCCCTGCTCAATGATTCCGAAGTGACAGTTACAAAGCAAGTTCTTCTCGGAGAATCGTATAGGAGCCATGGGCAATTGAGTTCGGCATCGGATGCCCCACGGCAGCATGGGAAAGGAAGGAAGCAGGTATGTATAAACAGATTACAGCTAATGTCGGCACGGTAGAACGTGAAAAACAAGTGGAAAAATTCTGGCGGGAGAAGGACATCTTCCGGAAGAGCATGGAGAGCCGGAAGGAGGGTCCGATCTACACCTTCTATGACGGCCCGCCCACGGCCAACGGCAAACCCCACATCGGCCATGTGGAGACCCGGACCATCAAGGATATGATCCCCAGGTACCGCACCATGAAGGGGGATATGGTGCCCCGGAAGGCGGGGTGGGACACCCATGGCCTGCCAGTGGAACTGGAGGTGGAGAAGCTTCTGGGACTGGACGGCAAGGAGCAGATCGAGGAATACGGTCTTGCTCCCTTTATCGACAAATGTAAGGAGAGCGTGTGGAAATATAAGGGAATGTGGGAGAAATTCTCCGGTTCCGTGGGCTTTTGGGCGGATATGGACAATCCCTATGTCACCTATCATGATGATTATATCGAGTCCGAGTGGTGGGCGTTAAAAACCATCTGGGACAAGGGCCTTTTGTACAAGGGCTTTAAGATCGTGCCCTACTGCCCCCGCTGCGGCACCCCGCTGTCCAGTCATGAGGTGGCCCAGGGCTACAAGGCGGTGAAGGAGCGCTCCGCGGTGGCAAGATTCAAATGTGTGGGTGAGGATGCTTATTTCCTGGCCTGGACCACCACTCCCTGGACCCTGCCCTCCAATGTGGCCCTGTGTGTGAACCCGGAGGAGACCTATGTGAAGGTGAAGGCCGCGGACGGCTATACGTATTATATGGCCCAGGCCCTGTTGGACACGGTTCTGGGCAGCCTGGCGGAAGAGGGAAAGGCCGCTTATGAAGTGCTTGAGACCTACAGGGGCACGGATCTGGAACATAAAGAGTACGAGCCTCTGTTCGCCTGTTCCGGAGAGGAAGCTGTCCGCCAGGGCAAAAAGGCCCATTATGTCACTTGTGACAACTATGTCACAATGTCCGACGGTACAGGCATCGTGCACATTGCCCCCGCCTTCGGTGAGGACGACGCCAATGTGGGCAGAAAGTACGGGCTTCCCCTGGTGCAGTTTGTGGACGGCAAGGGGCATATGACGGAGCAGACTCCCTATGGGGGAAAATTCGTCAAGGATGCGGATCCGGAGATCATCAAGGATCTGGACAAAGAGGGGAAATTGTTCTCCGCGCCTAAGTTTGAGCATGATTATCCCTTCTGCTGGCGCTGCGACACGCCGCTGATCTACTATGCAAGGGAATCCTGGTTCATCAAAATGACCGCGGTGAAGGATGACCTGGTGCGGAACAACAAGACCATCAACTGGATCCCGGCAACCATCGGAGAGGGCCGTTTCGGCAACTGGCTGGAGAATATTCAGGACTGGGGCATCTCCCGGAACCGTTACTGGGGCACACCCTTAAATATCTGGGAATGCCAATGCGGGCATACCGTGTCCGTGGGCAGCCGTCAGGAGCTTGCGGATTTGACCGGGGATGAGAACACCAAGAAGGTGGAGCTTCACAGGCCTTACATTGACGAAGTGACCTTCCCCTGCCCCAAGTGCGGCAGCACCATGAAGCGGGTGCCCGAGGTGATCGACTGTTGGTTTGACTCCGGGGCCATGCCTTTTGCACAGCATCATTATCCTTTTGAAAATAAAGACCTGTTCGAGCAGCAGTTCCCGGCGAAATTCATCTCCGAGGCCGTGGACCAGACCAGAGGATGGTTCTACTCCCTGTTGGCGGAGTCCACGCTGCTGTTCAACAAGGCGCCTTATGAAAATGTCATTGTTCTGGGTCTGGTGGCGGACGAGGACGGCCAGAAGATGAGCAAGTCCAAGGGCAATGTGGTGGATCCCTTTGAGGCTCTGGAAGAATTCGGCGCAGATGCCATAAGGTGGTATTTTTACAGCAGCTGCGCGCCCTGGCTGCCCAAGCGCTTTTCCGGCAAGACCGTACTGGAGGGGCAGCACAAGTTCCTGGATAAGCTCTGGAACACCTATACCTTCTTTGTGCTGTATGCCAATATCGACGGATTTGACGCGTCCAGGCATACATTGGAATACGAAAAACTGCCTGTGATGGACAAATGGCTCCTGTCCAGGCTCAATACCGTGGTGAAAGCGGTGGACGGCAATTTGGACAAATACCGCATCACCGAGGCGGCCAAGGCCCTGCAGGATTTCGTGGAGGAGATGAGCAACTGGTATGTGCGCCGCAGCAGGGAGCGCTTCTGGGCAAAGGGCATGGAGCAGGACAAGATCAATGCCTATATGACTCTGCATACGGCTCTGGTGACGATCTGCAAGGCGGCAGCGCCCATGATTCCCTTTATGACAGAGGAAATCTATCGGAATCTGGTGTGCAGCACGGATTCCGCAGCGCCGGAGAGCATCCATCTGTGCGATTTCCCGGTTGCGGAAGAACGCTTCATTGACAGAAAACTGGAGGCGGATATGGAGGAAGTTCTGGAGGCTGTGGTACTGGGCCGGGCCTGCAGAAACGTGGTCAGCATCAAGAACCGTC
Source organism: uncultured Acetatifactor sp. (assembly GCA_910580225.1). Classification (GTDB taxonomy): domain Bacteria; phylum Bacillota; class Clostridia; order Lachnospirales; family Lachnospiraceae; genus Acetatifactor. The sequence goes on along the minus strand of CAJTXE010000006.1, from coordinate 71,680 downwards.
AGCCCATCAGCAGAATGTACGTGAAGGTGGCTGACAGGGCGGAAGAGGCTGTGTCGGAACAGGGGGATAAAGCGGAGGCAGGCAGCGCAAAAGCCGGATTGGACAGCTTCTATACCACCATCATCGAGGAGGAGCTGAACGTGAAGGAAGTGGTTTACACGGAGGACGTCCGGGACTACACCACCTACACCTTCAAGCCCCAGCTGCGCACGGTAGGTCCCAAATACGGCAAGCAGCTGGGCGGCATCCAGAAAACCCTTGCGGCTTTGGACGGCAATACCGCCATGGATGAGCTGAATGCAAACGGGAAGCTTGCCTTTGAGGTGAACGGCGTAAACGTAGAGCTGACAAAGGAGGATCTGCTCATTGATATGACGCAGAAGTGCGGCTATGTCTCCCAGGAGAACGGGAAGATGACCGTGGTTCTGGATACCAATCTGACGGAGGATCTCATCGAAGAGGGCTTTGTCTACGAGCTTATCAGCAAGATCCAGACCATGCGCAAGGACGCGGGCTTTGAGGTTATGGACCACATCCGGGTATCCGTGAACGGCAATGCAAAACTGGCGGAAATCGCCGCCCGGAACAGAGAATCCATCTCCGGAAAAGTGCTTGCGGAGGAGCTGACAGAGGGGAAAGATTTCGCAGTGGCAAAGGAATGGAATGTGAACGGCGAGAAGGTTACCATTGCCGTGGAAAAGGTATAAACACACTGGGGCAGACAGTGTCAGGACCCGTCAGAGCGCGGCTTGCGGCTAACGCTGACGGGTCCATGGCTGCTGTTTTTTCAGGTCAGGCAGAACGCTGAAGGGCTTGGTTTTTCCCTGTTTTTCGGGCTTCCAGACGCAGGATTCTCCGGTAAACTCTGCATGCTTCCTAAGCCATCTGCCGGAGCGCTTCCTGTTCTGCCTGCTCTGCTGTGCGCAGGCATTGCAGGATCTCTGCTCTCACATCCTCCCGCGTTAGGTCCTGTGACTGTTTTATATCAAATGCCTTTTTCCACGCCTCATATACGGTTCTGTAAAGCCCTGCCAGTTCTGTCTCTCCATACCGCTCAAAGAACTTCCAGGCGTACCATTTCAGTGCGCCATAGGTTCCCAGATAATACTCCAGATTCCAGGCTGTGTCCGCTGTCAGCTTATCCCGGACAAAGGAGATCAGCGCCTCATAGGCAGCCAGTCCTGCTGCATTTTCATACCATTCTTCCCCTTTCAGATGGGATGCGGCAGTGCGTTTGGTTTCCGCAACGATATCGGCTGCTGCTTTTTCCTGTTTTCCCAAAATCGTCAGAACGGATAAGATCGGAAGCTCCAGTTTTCCAAGCTTTTCATAGGGCACCTGGCTCCGGCTGCCGTCAATTTTCAACGTATCGAAGCAGGCGGCTTCGTCATCATAGCCGGTGAGAATTCCCCATTCACAGCCGCTGATGTCCCAGGCAACAGCCCCGCATCCGCTGTCAATGGACGCTCTGATCTGCTCCACGGCAGCGCACCTGCGTGCTTCTTCCACTGCGTCCTCCCCCCACAACCGCTCCGTATAGCCGCAAACCAGGCCGCTGTTTTCAAACCACTGCTTCTGCTTCTTGAATTCCCAGATACTGGCGGCACTGGGACACAGCTGCTTAGGATCCGCCCACATGCGGAACGCAAATCCGCTGGCGGCAATGATATCCTCCGCATAGGACTCATATTCGCTGTTCTTTAACACTGCGGCAACGCATTTTGCCAGGGAAAACAAATACCCCGTAGTGTCTGTAATGCCGTCAAAAGTTACGTTTAATTTTGCCATATCTGTTCCTCTTTTCTTTTTATTTTAAATGGCTGTCAGCGCTTTTTTGCAGGGGAATATAAATTTCCTCCGAGAATGTGCGGCTGGTCTCCACATAAGTCTCAAATTCAGCGCCGCCTGTCCTTTCGTACCCGTTCTCCGGCAGCCATACACCGGCAATATACTGCCACGTCCGTTGAATGGTGTTCACAAAATTGGCATGTGTGCTGTCCGGCGTTCGAAATCTGGCATACAACCCGCCCTCCACCGCAATCCGAATCGTGCCGGCAAGGTTTCCGTGTGCTTCTTCAGAACGGATGCCGATATAATAATCCAGTTTATTGCAGCAGGCATTCCAGATACTGACGCCGTAATCCTCCACAACCTTACCGCCGGAAAGCCTGGCAGACCATCGCCCGGCATTGTACTGGTTCCAGAAACTGGTGGGCAGCGCCTGGTCACAGGCATATGTCACAAGTTCAAAGGGACGCAGTTCAATCAGCTCCCCATCTGTCCTGAAGGGACCGGGCGCAAGTTTCAGCGGTCCATAGAGCTTCAGGCTGTTTCCGGCGGCCCTGAATTCTGTGGGGAGGATGCCGTGTTCCCTCTTAAAGGCACGGGTAAAATTTTCCTTTGACTGAAATCCGTAGGCAAAGGCAATAGCCGAGGCCGGTCTGCTGTTTTCCGCCATCCGGCAGGCAATTTCCGTGAGGCGCCTTTTGCGGATATAATCTGCCGGTGTAAGCCCTGATACTTCCCGGAACACCCGCAGAAAGTGATATTCGGAATATCCCGCGGCCCGTGCCAGCGTCCTGTTGTCCAGAGCGTCCGTCAGGTTTTCTTCGATGTATTCTATTGCTTTCCGAATATGCTCCTGATAATCCATTTACGTGCCTCGCTCCATTTGACAACGGAAAAATTCCGCTGCAGTTTTTCTGCCGGAATGCTGTGCGCTTCGGCGCATCCGGAACCGCAAGTTGACCATGGTTACATTCTACCACATAATTCAGATTCATGATTGATAAAAATTGCTGAACAGTGGCTAATTGATACCCGGATCGTGGCAACGCTGCGGAATAGGATTACTGCTTACAGTAACGGAATAGGGACTGATAAAAAGATACCGGGCCTCTTGCCCTGCGGGACTGTTTCGTATATACTAAAGATAAAGAGATACATCCATGGATTTTTTTCATAGGTTGTCAGGAGATCGAGAAGGGATTGACTGGCGGCAGATTACCATGAAGGCAGGACGGAAACGGAAAGGGGAGGTGGGGCCCAT
>CAJTXE010000006.1:0-68531 GCA_910580225.1 uncultured Acetatifactor sp. | reverse complement strand
AGGGAGTCGGGTATGTGTGAAGCATTGAGGGAATTAATGAAGGATGAAATAGATGTGATAATAGAGGAAAGCCGGGAAAAGGGTATGGAAATGGGGATGGAAAAGGGTATGGAAATGGGTATGGAAAAGGGCATGGAAAAAGGCATGGAAAAGGGGACGGATAATGCCATTCTCTCTGCAGTCAGAAATTTGATGGACAGCATGAAATGGACGGCGGAACAGGCGATGGAGGCTATAAAGATTCCTGCGGAGGAGAGGGGGAAGTACGTTTCCCGGCTTTAGATTAGGAAGCAGAAGACCTTGCAGCGGGACCGACCGTCACTGCTGGCAGCAGTGGCGGCTGTTTTACGTATTTTTTTCATCCTTTTTACAATTTTATGAAAAAATCAGTTGGAAAGAGAGCTAAATTTTGGTATAATAGGGACGGCGTTTCTATAGACGAAGGGACGAAAGGAGAAAAGACGTGGAAAATAGGAATGTGACAGATTCGGTTGAACTGAAAAGCAGTACCTGCACCGCCTGTGAAGAGGGGACGGTAAATGCCGAAAACGCGGCGGCCGTAAAGGAAGCGGAGGAGAAGCCTGTTTTTGACAAAGAGCTTTTCAAGAGAAGTATCCTTTACAACGTAATGAATATGTTCCGCAAAAATCTGGAGGAGGCTACGCCCCAGCAGATTTTTCAGGCAGCATCTTATTCCATAAAGGACAGGGTGATCGGCAATTGGATGACTACCCAGGAGGCATATGACAAGGAAGATCCCAAGATGGTCTACTATATGTCCATGGAGTTTCTGATGGGACGTGCCCTGGGCAATAACATGATTAACCTGCAGGCTTACCAGGGGGCGAAGGAAGTTCTGGAGGAGCTTGGCGTGGATATCAACGTGCTTGAGGACCAGGAGCCGGATGCCGCTCTGGGCAACGGCGGACTGGGACGGCTTGCGGCCTGTTTCCTGGATTCCCTGGCTACTCTGGGATATCCTGCTTACGGCTGCGGCATCCGCTATCGTTACGGCATGTTCAAGCAGAAGATCGAGGACGGCTTCCAGAGGGAAGTTCCCGATGACTGGCTGGCGGACGGCAATCCTTTTGAGCTGCGCAGACCCGAGTACGCAAAGGTGGTGAAATTCGGCGGCTATGTGTCCGTGCAGTGTGACGAGAACGGCAGAAACCATTTCGTGCAGGAGGGGTATCAGGCAGTAAGGGCCATTCCCTACGATCTGCCCATCGTGGGATACGGCAACGGTATCGTGAATACGCTGCGTATCTGGGATGCGGAGTCCATGGCAGGCTTCCGTCTGGATGCATTTGACAAGGGTGACTACAGCAAGGCAGTGGAGCAGGAGAACCTGGCCAGGAACCTGGTGGACGTTCTCTATCCCAATGACAATCACTATGCAGGCAAGGAGCTGCGCCTGAAGCAGCAGTATTTCTTCATCTCCGCGTCCGTGCAGGAGGCAGTGGAGAAATATATGAGAAAACATGATGATATTCACGGTTTCCCGGAGAAGGTGACCTTCCAGCTCAACGATACCCATCCCACGGTGGCGATTCCAGAGCTGATGCGCATCCTTTTGGATGACTACAATCTGGGTTGGGACGAGGCATGGGATATCACCACCAGAACCTGCGCGTACACCAATCATACCATCATGGCAGAGGCGCTTGAGAAATGGCCCATTGACCTGTTCTCCAGACTGCTTCCCAGAATTTATCAGATTGTGGAAGAGATCAACCGCAGGTTTGTACAGCAGATCGAAGAGAAATATTCGCATATTTATAATGTCAATGTAGGGGAGAAGATCCGCAAGATGGCTATCCTTTACGATGGACAGGTGAAGATGGCCCATATGGCAATCGTGGCAGGCTATTCCGTCAACGGTGTGGCAAGGCTGCATACAGAGATCCTGAAGAGTGAGGAGCTGAAGGACTTCTATGAGATGTTCCCCGAGCGCTTCAATAACAAGACCAACGGCATTACCCAGAGACGTTTTCTGCTCCACGGCAATCCCCTTCTGGCAGAGTGGGTGACGAAGCAGGTGGGTGACGGCTGGATCACGGATCTGCCCCAGATCGCCGGTCTGAAGAAGCTGGCGGAGGACAAGACAGCCCAGAAGGAGTTCATGGAGATCAAGTACCAGAACAAGCTCCGTCTGGCAAAATATATCAAAGAGCACAACGGTATCGAAGTGGATCCGGATTCCATTTTCGACGTGCAGGTAAAGCGTCTCCACGAGTACAAGAGACAGCTGATGAACATTCTCCATGTGATGTACCTGTACAACGAGCTGAAGGCTCATCCGGAGATGGAGTTCTTCCCCAGAACCTTTATCTTCGGCGCAAAGGCTGCGGCAGGCTACCGCAATGCCAAGCTGACCATCAAGCTGATCAACGCCGTGGCGGATGTGGTGAACAACGACGCATCCATCAAGGGCAGGATCAAGGTGGTATTTATCGAGAACTACAATGTGTCCAACGCGGAGATCATCTTTGCCGCATCGGATGTGTCCGAACAGATTTCCACGGCCAGCAAGGAAGCTTCCGGCACGGGCAATATGAAGTTTATGTTAAACGGCGCCCTGACACTGGGAACCATGGACGGCGCAAACGTGGAGATCGTGGAGGAAGTAGGAAGGGAGAATGCCTTTATCTTCGGCCTGTCCTCCAACGAGGTCATCCACTTTGAGAACAACGGCGGCTATGATCCCATGCAGATTTTCAATGCCGACGCGGATATTCATAAGGTGGTGACACAGCTGATTGACGGCACCTACGCTAAGGATAAGGAGCTGTTCCTCCCGCTGTACAATTCGCTGCTGAACACCAAGTCCACCTCCAAGGCGGATATGTATTTCATCCTGAAGGATTTCAAGGCCTATGCGGAGGCACAGAAGAAGGTGGAAGCGGCGTACCGCGATACGGCAGGCTGGGCAAAGAGCGCCATCCTGAACGTGGCCTGCTCCGGCAAGTTTACCTCCGACAGAACCATTCAGGAGTATGTGGATGAGATCTGGCATCTGGGTAAGGTGACTCTGGACTGAGCAGAAAGTGAGAACTCTGTTCCATGGAGAGAGCTATGGAGTTGAAGAAGGAAAAGTTTATGCGAGGGCGTGCATTATGGCACGCCCTTGCGTCCATTGGCATACTGCTGGCCGGATTGTTGCCGACTGGCTGCAGCAGTACCGGGGCTGTGGATAGAGGAAAAAATTGGGAGAAGCATATCACAGAAGAAACCGTTTTTATAGAAGGGCTGGAAGGGGAATATACGTTGTTGTTTCTGACGGATACCCATATGGTGGTCAGGGGAGACGACCTGTCAAAGCAGGAAAAGGAGAATGAGGATCTTCGCTTTCCGGAATTCGTCAATGAAGAAGGAGTGCCCTCTTTCCAGCAGTTTTCAGAGTGGATTTGTTATGCCAATGAAAGGAAAGTGGATGCGGTGCTTTTCGGAGGGGATATCATTGATACCCCTTCGGCGGCTAACCTGCAGTGGCTGGAGGAGCAGTTGTCCCGGTTGAATATGCCATATCTCTATGTTAACGGAAACCACGATTGGACCTATCCCTGGGAGTATATGACGAGTAGAGGCAAAGAGACATTTCTGCCCCTTTTGGAGCCTTTTATGCAGAGAAACACTGTCATCCAGACATTGGATTTCGGCGAATTCAAGGTGGTGGGGATAGATGACAGTACAAACCAGGTGGCCCAGGAAGCGTTGGAACCATATGGAGAAATTTTGAAGGAAGGCCGACCGGTGATCGTCATGGCCCATGTGCCTTTTATGACCCAGTCAGTTTTGACAAAGGCCAAAGAGACATGGGACAGCCCTGTTGTTATAGGAGCAGGAAATTTCGGCGGTATCTATCCCAACGAAGCCTCTGATAAATTCACAGACATGACGCTTGCAGCAGATAGCCCGGTGGAACTGGTTCTGGCCGGACATGTGCATTTTTATGACAGAGATGTCATGGAAGGAGAGAAGAAGGTGCTGCAGCTGGTCGGCGGCGCCGGCTTCCGGGGGAATGCCGTTCTGCTTCATGTGACGGGGAGGCGACAGCCTTCCGGGACATGAACATGAAACAGTGATAGAACTGTAAAAACAGTCAGTGGGGCAGAGGAGAACACTGACGGAACTCATAATTAGGAGAGAAAATATGATAGAATTGATGGAGAGTGGTGCATATCTGGTCAATGGCAGGGAGATTATTCCCGACGGCCCGGAGGCACAGCAGGCTGTTTTGAGCAGGACAGGTAAGGAGATTACCAAGGCGAAGGCGGTACAGCAGACCATCTGCTATGGTATTCTGGAAAGTCACAATACTTCTGACAATATGGACAAGCTGAAAATCCGCTTCGACAAACTCACCAGTCATGATATTACATTCGTAGGAATCATACAGACCGCCAGGGCTTCGGGACTGCAGAAATTTCCGATGCCCTATGTGCTGACTAACTGTCACAATTCCCTGTGTGCTGTAGGCGGTACGATCAATGAAGATGACCATATGTTCGGGCTTTCCTGTGCCAGGAAATACGGCGGAGTCTATGTACCTCCTCATCAGGCGGTGATTCACCAGTATGCCAGGGAGATGCTTGCTGTCAGCGGGCAGATGATTCTGGGATCGGATTCCCATACCCGCTACGGCGCACTGGGCACGATGGCAGTGGGAGAGGGTGGTCCGGAACTGGTGAAACAGCTTTTGAACCAGACTTATGATATCAATAGGCCACAGGTGGTGGGGGTATATCTTACCGGTGCACCTGTAAACGGCGTGGGACCTCAGGATGTGGCATTGGCTATCATCGGTGCTGTATTCCGCAACGGCTATGTGAAAAATAAGGTAATGGAATTTGTAGGGCCCGGTGTGGCTTCGCTCAGTGCGGATTTCCGCATCGGTATTGATGTGATGACTACAGAAACTACTTGTTTGTCCTCTGTATGGGTGACCGATAAAGAGATTGAGGAATTCTATGAGATTCATGGGCGCAAAGGAGCGTATCGGGAGCTTGCACCCGGAGAAGTGGCGTACTATGACGGTATGATCAATGTGGATCTTTCAGCCGTGCGCCCCATGATTGCCATGCCCTTCCATCCGAGTAATACGTATACCATAGAAGAACTCAATGCAAACCTGACGGACATTTTGGATGAGACGGAAAAGCGTGCAGAGGTCAGTCTGGACGGTGCAAAAGGCTCAGATGGCAAACCGCTGCGCTTTCATCTGAAGGATAAAGTGAAAAACGGAAAGTTTATGGTGGACCAGGGCATTATCGCAGGGTGTGCAGGAGGCGGGTTTGAGAATATTTGTGCCGCTGCGGATATCCTGAAGGGAGGCTCTATCGGATTTGACGGTTTTACGTTAAGTGTATATCCGGCTTCCATGCCCGTGTATATGGAACTGGTGAAAAACGGCTGTGCAGCAGCCATTATGGAGACTGGCGCCGTCATGAAGACTGCATTCTGTGGTCCTTGCTTTGGCGCAGGGGATACCCCGGCGAACAATGCTTTCAGCATCCGGCATTCCACCCGTAATTTCCCGAACAGGGAGGGCAGCAAGCTCCAGAACGGCCAGATTTCCTCTGTGGCTTTGATGGATGCACGTTCCATAGCGGCGACGGCGGCCAACAAGGGGATACTGACCCCGGCGACGGAGGTCGATGTTCAAATCGGCAAATATAAATATTATTTTGACAGCAAAATTTATGCCAACCGTGTTTTTGACTCTCATGGGAAAGCGGATCCGGATGTAGAGATTCAGCTTGGCCCCAACATTAAAGACTGGCCGGAGATGGGGGCACTGCCGGAGAACCTGGTTCTGCAGGTAGTAAGCGAGATTCATGATCCGGTGACTACTACTGACGAACTCATTCCCTCCGGAGAGACTTCTTCCTATCGCTCCAATCCCCTGGGACTGGCGGAATTTACCTTAAGCCGCAAGGACCCCGAATATGTGGGAAGGGCGAAGGAGATCCAGAAGGCCGAGAAATCCCGCCTTGCAGGGGAACATCCCTGCCATGTGATTCCGGAGCTGAAAGAGGTCATAGACGCGATCCGGCAGAAACTACCAGAGGTAAACCATACTAACACAGGCTTTGGCTCCACTATTTTCGCAGTGAAGCCAGGAGACGGTTCCGCCAGAGAACAGGCGGCATCTTGTCAGAAGGTACTGGGAGGATGGGCCAATATTGCGAATGAATATGCCACAAAACGCTACAGATCCAATCTGATCAACTGGGGTATGCTGCCGTTCCTGATTGAAGAGGGAAAGCTTCCTTTCCAAAATCTGGACTATCTTTTCCTGCCAGGCATTCGGAAGGCCGTGGAAGAGAAGGCGGATGTGATTGAAGCTTATGTGGTTGAAAAGGGGCAGTTGGAAGCCTTTGAACTGCGTTTGGGCGAACTCACTGACGAGGAGCGTCTGATCATTCTGAAGGGTTGCCTGATCAATTATAATCGTGTGGAGTAAAGAGGAAGGCTATGAAATCTGCGGTGGCAGCAAGAATGGGTAAAGCGGAAATTTCAGGTTGCACAGGCAGGCCACAGCAGTTATAATAATAAGCGGCTAGCTCTGTTTGTTCAGAGCCGGTCAGGAAATCAGATAAAGTTGAAAAGGAGAAATCATGGAATTTAATAAATCGGTATCCAATCCCATGTTGATAGGTGCCATCGAGCTGATGAGAGCGGAGGATACACCGGAGCACCGCAATATGTTTGTGGGAGAGCTGGCGAAGGCAAGCTTTCTGTCACCGGCCATCATAGAGCCGGCACCGGAAGAGGGACCTGAGGGGAAGCCAGTTATTACGCCCGGGAGCAAGGTGCAGTTTCCTATGCTGACAGGCGCGGAAGGAATGCGCTTTTTTATGGCCTTTACAGATGCTGCCGAGTACGCGAAGTGGCAGGAGAAGAATCCGGAACAGAAACTGCATTATTTCGCACTTAAGATTGACGATTATGCGGCCATGGTGCTGCGCAGGGATGCAAAAGGGAATATCTGTCCGGCGCTTGGCATTGCGGTCAACCCTTTCGGAGCGAATATCATTGTGCCGAGGGAAATGCTGGCGGGAATCATGTCCGCCAAAGCTGCCCAGGCAAAGCAGGCAGCGTCACGCCAGGCAGCAGATAAGGTGAAACCTTTTCATACTGCCAAATAAAAATGATTGTCATAGATGTTTATAAATGGGCGAAAAACAGCTGATCATTGTTTGCAGACGAAATTTCGGGAAAAGGATGACGGCTAAACTAAATAAAAAGAAATATGTGTCGATATAGTTTATATAGGGCGGCAGCAGAATCGATTGCTGCCAGATAATATAGGGACACCAAGGATGGTACATATACAGGAGAGATATTTTCCTGTGATGTACCATTTTTTATACCAGAAAGGTGTGCTCTCAAAAGGGTCCGGAGACAGGCGGAATAAAGGCGTGAAGAGAATGAAGATTGATTCCAGTGTAATGGGAATGGCTTCTGCGAGAAAGTATCAGGCATCTGCTGCCACGATCAGGAGATTTGCCATTGCGGATTACCGGCAGGGGCCGCAGGGCAGCAGTAATTCCCTCAATGGTGCCGCAGAGCAAGAGGAAGAGAATACCAAAAGCGAAAACACAGATACCGCAGAGGAAGAAACAGCAGAAACGGCTGTTTTATCTCTTCAGGACTGGCAGAGCCGCCTGCAGCCATCTCATTCCAGCGTGATAGCCAGGAATGAGGCCGGTCAGACGTATGCTGCGATCCGCTATAGCACAATAAGCTATATATTCAATCTGCTGTTTTCCGAGAGAAGAAATCGCCTGACACAATGGCTTCAGGAGAAGGGGATTCAGACCTGCGACCAGACTGCGGGAACATTGAATATCCAGCTGACTGCCAGTTCCGGACAGGGGCTAAACGGGGGCCAAAGGCTAAGCGTGCTGGAGTATCATCAGACAGTGATTCAGACTGAGACAGAGCATACCGCCTTTTCCACCACGGGAACAGTACACACGGCTGACGGAAGGGATATCAGTTTCAATGTCAATGTGGGCATGAGCCGTTCGTTTCAGCAATATTTTGAGCAGAACCTGGAGCTGGAGACTTTTACCATGTGTGATCCGCTGGTGATTAACCTGGATACGGAGGTGACTGAGCTTTCGGACCAGACTTTCTATTTTGACCTTGATGCAGATGGGGAGAAAGATAAGATTGCCCGACTGGGATCAGGAAGCGGTTATCTGGCGCTGGATATAAATGAAGACGGAATTATCAACGACGGAAGTGAGCTGTTCGGCACAGCCAGCGGCAATGGATTTGCAGATCTGGCCCGATATGATGAGGATGGCAACGGCTGGATCGACGAAAATGACACTGTCTGGAATCAGCTTAAAATCTGGTGCAAAGATGAAAACGGAGAAGATGTGCTTTACCGTCTTGCCGAAAAAGGAGTTGGTGCGGTCTGCCTGAGGAATGTGTCCACTGAGTTTACCGTGAAAGGACAGGATGGCAGGACAAAAGGAGCTGTCCGCAGTACCGGGATCTTTCTGTATGAGAACGGAAGCGCAGGAACGGTACAGCATGTGGATGTGGCAAAGTATACGGCACAGGCATAGTTAAGACAAAATAAATACATACTGTTCAAAAAGGAGCTGTCGCAGAGGCAGTTCTTTTTTCTTTCCTTTCTGCTTTCCCTTCAATCTCTTTAACATCTGCATAAATTTTTTCCAACGGGACAAACTGATAGCAGGTAATACAAAGCAAATTTTGGGATATGAGGGATTGTTTTGTATTCTGAATCAGAGATATTCAATTGAATAAAGGAAGGGTAAGCAGCTATGAGAAGAAACAGAAGGAATAATGTCAAAAAAGAACGTATCATTATGATTGCATCATCTGTGTTTGTGCTTTCTGCGTTGACCATGACAGGAATTTACATGAAATCCGATCAAACCGAAGAGCAGGATGACGGTTATATGCTGGATTTTACGGCATTGGAGGAGGATGTACAGGATAAGGCCCGGGAGATTGCCCAGAACAGCCAGATTCAGGATGATCTGACAGACGAAGTCGGACAGCAGATTGGAAATCCGGAGGATGATCTGGATTATCTGCCGATGGAGGCAGGTTCCGGATTGGTAACCATACCGGGGCTGACGGATGGTGTACTGAAAGATGTGCCTGCAGGGGAAGGCATCGTATCGTCTGAGGCGGACCCGCTGACTGCAGAGGATACACCTGTCGCGGGGGAGGCTGGGAGGCCTGGCGAAGACGAAAACGGGAGAACTGCTGCAGAGACTCCGGATGTGGGAGAGAACATTGCAGACGAAGCAGCCATGTCTGAAGCTGACGGAGAAGAAACAGATTCTTCTGGAGAAAGGCCGGAGGATGACAGTGCAGAAAGCACAGAGGACACAGCGGGCAGCGGTGTGGTGGCAGAAAGCCTGCAGTTTGCCGAGAGTGAGGGACTTTTGCGTCCGGTGAACGGTGAGGTGCTGATTCCGTTCAGTATGGACAGCAGCGTGTATTTTTCCACCCTTGACCAGTTTAAATACAATCCGGCAATGATGATTGCAGCTGAACAGGGGACAGGGGTGTCTGCCTGTGCGGAAGGAGTGGTGGTGGATATTTTTGAGGATGAAGAGATCGGACATGCAGTGACTATGGACCTTGGAAACGGCTACCAGATCACTTATGGACAGCTCTACGATATCAACGTGACCATGAATTCTCATGTGGATCCCGGGCAGATCATTGCTTCAGTGGCAGCTCCAACCAAGTATTACAGTGTGGAGGGAAGCAACCTGTATCTGAAACTGACTGCCAATGGGACGCCCGTTAATCCGGAGGCTCTCTTCCGTTGATAAGATCGGGTATTGTTTACTCGGCAGGGAACATTTTTCCTACCGAAACAGGATGTGTAGGAAACAACAGACCCGGATATTCCGGTGCGGGAGTGAAAGCGTATGTATATAATCGGCGGGACAGTCAAGACTATGGCCGGTGAAGAGATTCAGGACGGCTGCATCCGCATTGCAGACGGAAAGATAGCGGAGATCGGAAAGCGGGATGAGACAGCATTTCATCCCGCTCCTGATGAACGGGTGATAAAGATCAGGAACGGTCTGATTATGCCTGGTATGATAGAAGCTCACTGTCACATGGGTATTACAGAAGAGAAAAAGGGAGCGGAAGGAGACGACTGCAATGAGACAGTAGAACCCGTAACGCCCTGGCTGAGGGCAGTGGATGCGGTTAATACCATGGATGCGGCTTTCGACGATGCGGTACGGGCAGGGATCACGTCTGCTATGATCGGTCCGGGAAGTTCTAATGTGGTGGGCGGACAGTTTGCTTTTCTGAAAACCAGAGGCAGGAGGGTGGACGATTTGGTGGTGAAAGCCCCGGCTGCCATGAAAGTAGCCTTCGGGGAAAATCCGAAAGTAAATTATTCCGGTCAGGGAAAAAGTCCTTCCACCCGAATGGCCATAGCAGGGATACTTCGGGAAGAACTGACGAAAGCTGTCTTCTATGCCGACAGGAAGAAAAAGGCAACGGACAGTGGAGAAGCATTTGAGACGGATTTCAGAATGGAATGCTGGCTGCCGGTGCTGCGGCGGGAGATTCCGTTAAAGGCTCATGTGCACCGGGTGGACGACATTTTCACGGCAATCAGGATAGCGAAGGAATTTGGTTTAAAGATGACACTGGATCATTGCTCTGAGGGACACATGATCGCAGAAGAGCTGGCAGAGGAGGGCTATCCTGCCATCGTCGGACCGGACCTGGCAAGCAGAAACAAAATAGAAGTCCAGAACATGGCATTTAAGACCGTGGGTGTTCTGAATCAGGCAGGGGTTCTGACTGCCATTACCACAGATCATCCTGTGTCTCTGATCCAGTCCCTGCCGCTCTGTGCCGGGTTGGCGGTAAAGTCCGGTCTGGACCTGGAGGAGGGGTATAAAGCCATAACGATTCATCCGGCCAGAATCTGCGGCGTGGCGGATCGGGTAGGCAGTCTGGAAGTGGGAAAGGATGCGGATATCGCCATCTTCACCGGAAATCCCATGGAAGTATTCACCAGAACACTCTACACCATTATCGACGGACAGGTAGTGTATGAAGCGCAGAAAAGCGGAGCAGAGAACTGAGTGCTTTTCCGCCTGAAAAAGGGGACACCCACAAAAGTGAGTTCCCCTTTTTCCATGCCTATTTCAGCGGCTTTGCGCCGGCCTTTTCCTGGGCCATTTCCAGCGCGCGCTTGAAACGGCTCTTTTTCTTGGCAGGAACGGTTTCGGTCTGTTTGCCGTGGAGTCCCTTTACATTGAGGACATAGATACCGCTGACCACGGCTTTGACCTCCTTCTTTACCGGAACGGAATCGAAAATCTTGTCATCACAGATCAGGGACATGATCTGAGGGCCTACTTTGGCCTTGATGATGGGCAGCTTAGAGCCCCGCATCAGCTTGGGAGTCTGGTTCAGAACAATCTGGGGCAGTCCTGAATCCCGCAGTTTCATTTTTTTCTTGTCGATGATCAGCATAGAGACGGTCTGTTTGTTGGCCTCCAGCATGGCCTGCTGTTCCTGCTGCTTTTTCTGGGCCCGTTTTCCCAGAAAATAAAGTGCAATGATGAGCCCGATCAGTACCACTGCGATCACGATCAATACGATCACCCATGTCTTCATAAATGGTGAGCCTCCTTCGGTATGTTTCTGATTTTTTTATTTTAGCACACTTTCCCATGGATAAGCAACAGAAATTCGGGTATAATCCCAAAACCTGTTTCTGCGTACCCGGCTCACAGCAACAGAAACCTTCTCTGAAAATGAGTAAGAAAAGACTTTTCAGAAGGAATTGAATGTGGTATAGTAAGGTTCAGCCCTTCCTATCCGGCAGGAGAGAGCCTGTCAGGGAGAGCGGAAGGATTTTGTCTGGGGTCAGAAATATCCAAAACGTGGATAGAATAAGAAAAAACAGGAAAAATATACAATAATGCACGGGAATGTGCGGAAGTGAGGGAAATTATGCAGTTGACAGACATTAAGGATCTATATCGAAGCCGTGAAAAGTACATGGGCAGAGAAGTGACAGTGGGAGGATGGGTCAGAAGCAACAGGGATTCCAGAAATTTCGGATTTCTGATCATCAATGACGGTACCTTCTTCGAACCGCTGCAGGTGGTGTATGGGGACGGTCTGCCCAATTTTGCAGAGCTGTGCAAAATGAATGTGGGGGCGGCCCTCATCATCAGAGGCACCATCGTGGAGACCCCCGGGGCAAAGCAGCCTTTTGAAATGCAGGCGGCGGAGGTAATGGTGGAGGGACCGTCCACGGCAGATTATCCCCTGCAGAAGAAGCGCCATACCTTTGAGTATCTGCGTACCATTTCCCATCTGCGTCCCAGGACCAATACGTTTCAGGCAGTGTTCCGGGTCCGCTCCCTGATCGCCTATGCCATTCACAGCTTTTTCATGGAGAGGGGGTTTGTCTATGTGCATACACCCCTGATTACGGGGAGCGACTGTGAGGGAGCGGGAGAGATGTTCCAGGTGACCACAATGGATCTGAACAATATTCCCAAAACGGCCGAGGGAAAGGTGGATTTTTCCCAGGATTTCTTCGGAAAGCCAACCAATCTCACGGTGAGCGGTCAGCTGAATGTGGAGACATACGCTTTTGCGTTTAAAAATGTATATACTTTCGGCCCTACATTCCGGGCGGAGAATTCCAATACCGCCCGTCACAGCGCGGAGTTCTGGATGATCGAGCCGGAGATGGCATTTGCCGATCTGAAGGATGACATGATTCTGGCAGAGTCCATGCTGAAATATATCATCCGTTACGTGTTGGAAAACGCGCCGGAGGAGATGGCATTTTTTAACCAGTTTGTGGATAAGGGATTGCTGGAGAGGCTTAAAGCTGTGGCGGATTCCGATTTTGCCCATGTGACTTATACGGAAGCCATCAATATCCTGGAGAAGCACAATGATTCCTTCGAGTACAAGGTATCTTGGGGATGCGACCTGCAGACCGAGCATGAGCGGTATCTTACGGAGGAGGTGTTCCAACGTCCCGTATTTGTGACGGATTATCCCAAGGAGATCAAGGCTTTTTATATGAAGCTGAACGAAGACGGGAAGACAGTGGCGGCCATGGACTGCCTGGTACCCGGCATTGGGGAGATTATCGGCGGCAGCCAGCGTGAGGACAGTCTGGAACTTCTGGAGCAGAGGATGAAAGAGCTTGAACTGAATCTGGAGGACTATGGGTTCTATCTGGATCTGCGCCGTTTCGGTTCTGTGCGGCACGCAGGATTTGGACTTGGCTTTGAGCGGTGCGTGATGTACCTTACCGGGATGAGCAATATCCGTGATGTGGTGCCGTTCCCCAGAACAGTGAAAAACTGCGATCTGTAAGGGGAGCAGTGCTTTTTACAATTTCTTAATAATTGTAGGGATGAAAAATAATTGGAAATGTGGTATGCTTAATCCTATGAGAAGAAAAAAGAAAAGATTCATTAATTTCATATTAACAGGCAGCATGATAGCAGCGTTTCTGCTTGCTGACCCAGGACAGCCCATGGTGGTGAATGCCAGCAGTGTTTCGGAGATTGAGGGAGAGATTAACAAGCATACAAATCAGCTGGAGAATCTGAAAAATCAGATCGTGGAACTGGAGAGCGAACAGGACATTCTTCAGGAGCAGATCGATGATCTGAATGCCGAGATCACCAACATGATGGCTTCCATTGGCCTTAAGGAAGATGAGATCGCAGCGAAAGAGGCGGAGATTGCCCAGAAGGAAGGGGAGATTGTCCGGAAAGAAGAAGAGATCAACCGGAAGCAGCAGGAGATTATTCAGACAGAGGAGGAATACAAAGCTGCCATGGAGCGGGAGGCCGAACAGAGGGAGAACATGGCCATCTGCGTACGGATGATTTACGAACGGGGGGAGGACTCTTATCTGGACGCAATTCTGCAGGGAAAGGGACTTTCTGACATACTGAACCAGATGGACCGTGTGGAAAAAGTACATGAATACGAGAATTCCATGCTTCTGGAGTATATAGAAGTGAAGAATCAGGTGCATGAGCTGTGGCTGAAGCTGGAGGACGAGAAGGCGCAGCTGGAAGAGGACAGGAAGCAGCTGGAAGAGGACAGGAAGCAGCTGGAAGCGGACAGGCAGCAGCTGGAAGCGGATAGGGCGGAGCTGAAAGAGCAGAAGTCAAGTCTGGACAGTATGCTTGCCAGAAAGAAGCAGGAATCTGCCAATTATGAAGCGGAAATCAAGAAGGCAAGGCAGGAAGCCGCTGTGGCAAAGAAGCTTTTGCAGCAGGATAAGATAAAGCTGGCCAATGCGAAGGCAGCCCAGAACGGGGGAAATACCGGCGGCAGCGGCGGAGGAAGTTCAGGTTCCGGCGGAGGCAGTACTTCCAACGGAGCGGGAGCGGTGGCAGGGTCTTCAGGAAGCGCTACTGGAAAGCAGATTGCTCAGTATGCTTTACAGTATGTGGGGAATCCATATGTGTCTGGGGGGACCAGCCTGACTAACGGAGCGGATTGCTCCGGTTTTACCTACAGAGTGTACAGTGATTTCGGATATTCTCTTTCCAGGACTTCCTATCAGCAGAGGAGCAACGGCAGAGGAGTGAGTTATAGCGAAGCGGAACCTGGAGATATTATCTGCTATGAGGGGCATGTGGGAATTTACCTGGGTGATGGTCTGATCGTCCATGCCAGCAACAGCAGGCCTTATCCCAGCGGAGGAATTAAGGTCAGCCAGGCACAATACAGGACGATTCTGGCAGTACGCAGAATTGTGAATTAATATACGGCCCACAAAACAGACGTGTATTTTCAACGCCTGTTGTGTGGGCGTTTCCTGTGCCAACGGGGCAGCCTTTGCTGTGGATGGTGCATAAATCAGCCTGTGGCAGTTTCACAGGTATCATGCGGGAAGATATGATCAGCTTTGGGCAGAGAGCGGACTTATGGAAGGCTGCAGAACAGCTTACGGAAATACTTTGATAAAAATATGCGGGAAATGAGGTTTGGTACCAGTGAAAATAATAATTGCCGGCAATGGCAAGGTGGGGGCGGCGCTGACCCGCCAGCTGTCTTCCGAGGGTGATGATCTGACACTGATTGATTCCAATCTGAAAGTACTGGAATCCAGCGAAGAGCGTTATGATATCATGGTGGTGCAGGGGAATTGTGCCTCAATGGAGGTTCTGCGGCAGGCAGGGGTGAAGGAAGCGGATCTGCTGATTGCAATGGCAGGAGCGGATGAGGTGAATCTGCTCTGCTGTATGACGGCCCATGCCATGAATGCCAATATACACACCATTGCCAGAGTGTGTAATCCTCAGTATATGGATCAGATATTTACCATGCGGGAAATGTTTGGTCTTTCCATGGCGGTAAATCCGGAGCGGCAGGCGGCAGTGGAGATTGAGCGTCTGCTGAAATATCCCGGATTTTTAAAGAGAGATACTTTTACCAAGGGACGTGTGGAAATTGTAGAGCTGAGGATAGACAGCCGCAGCAAGCTATGCAATGTGGCCCTGAATGACATGTACGGCATTGTGAAATGTAAGATACTGGTCTGTGCGGTTCTGCGGGAAGGGAAGGCGATAGCACCCAATGGTAACTTTATTCTTCGTGAAGGAGATCGGATTTTCGTCACTGCACTTACTAATATACTGACAATTTTGCTGAAAAATCTGGGGATTATCACACATAAGACAAAACGTGTGATTGTCTGCGGGGGAGGGCGTGTCAGTTATTATCTGGCAAAACAGCTTGAAAACAGCGGGATCGGTATTCAGATCATCGAATCGGACGCAGAGCGGTGCAGGCAGTTGGCTGTTCAGCTGCCTGCTGCCTGTGTGATCCAGGGAGATGCCAGTAATCAGCTGCTGCTGGAGCAGGAAGGTGTGTCCGACTGTGATGCCCTGGTGACTCTGACAGGACTGGATGAGCTGAATATGATTATTTCCCTCTATGGAGCAAGCTGTAAAGTGCCTCAGGTTATCACGAAGCTGGGACATATCGAAAATACGGATATCCTGGGGAACCTGTCTCTGGACAGTGTGATTTCCCCGAAAGAACTGTGCTGCAATACCATCGTGCAGTATGTGCGTGCCATGAAGAATCAGACCGGTGCCGCCCTGACAGTACACACCATTGCGGACGGCCAGGCAGAGGCTATGGAATTTCTGGTGGATGGAAAGGTTCGGCACTGTGGCGAGTCTCTGAAGAATCTGAAGCTGAAGAAAGGCGTACTGGTGGTATGTATTGCCAAAGGTGCGAAGATGGAAATTCCAAACGGAGATTCTTTTTTTCAAAGCGGAGATATCGTTTATATCGTCACCAGTAAGGGAAAAAATATTTATCAGCTGAACGATATATTCGAATCGTAAATCAGAGGTGCGAGGCGTACTATGAACTATAAAATGATGGGAAGATTCATCGGTAAAATACTGATGGTGGAAGCTGTATTTATGGTGCCGGCTATGTTGATCAGTCTATGGGAAAAGGAATATACTGCGGTTTGGTCTTTTATGTGGACCATTGGGGCGATTCTTGTGGTAGTGGGACTGCTGATGTGGCTGTGCAGGGGATCTAAGGACAAGTTCTATGCCAAGGAAGGGCTGGCCTGTGTGGGTTTGAGCTGGATAGTCATGAGTCTGTTGGGCTGTCTGCCTTTTTGTATTTCAGGAGTGATCCCCAATTTTGTGGATGCCTTTTTTGAGATTGTATCCGGATTTACCACAACAGGTGCTTCTATTCTGCCCCAGGTAGAAGGGCTGCCCAAAGGGATTCTGTATTGGAGAAGCTTCAGCCACTGGCTGGGAGGAATGGGCGTACTGGTATTTCTCTTGGCAGTTTCCTCTATGGGAGGAGGGGGTAATGGTTATACCATGCACTTGCTTCGGGCGGAGAGTCCGGGGCCCAATGTAGGGAAACTGGTGCCTAAAATGCGGAAAACAGCTCGTATATTGTACCTGATTTACATCCTGCTGACAATTCTGGACATATTTTTTCTGGTGTTGGGGAAGATGCCTCTGTTTGAGGCGGTATGCACGGCCTTTGGAACTGTGGGTACAGGTGGATTCGGCATTAAAAATGACAGTATGGCCAGTTACAGCCCTTATCTGCAGAATGTGTGTACCGTGTTTATGCTTTTGTGTGGTGTGAATTTTACCTGTTTCTATCTGTTATTGCTCAGGCAGTTCAAGAGCGTGTTCAGGGATGAAGAGCTGCGGCTGTATCTGGGAGTGGTGGCAGGCAGCATTCTGGTGATTGCCTGGAATATCAGGGGATTCTATGACACATTTGAAGAGACGCTGCGTCATGCGGCATTTCAGGTAGCTACAATCACGACCACCACGGGCTTTGCCACCACGGATTACGAGTTGTGGCCCGGGCTGTCCAAAACCATTCTGCTCCTGCTGATGATCATCGGGGCCAGTGCTGGCAGCACGGGGGGCGGTTTTAAGTGCGGAAGGGTGCTGCTGGTGATGAAGAGCCTTCGCAGGAGTGTACAGCAGATCGTACATCCTCAAAAGGTGCAGGTGGTAAGGGTCAACGGTCAGCCCATAGAGGAAAAGGTGATCCAGAATACCAATGCTTATCTGGCGGCCTATGCCATTTTGATCGTGGCAAGTTTTCTGCTGATTTCGGTGGATGGATTTTCTATTACTACAAACCTGTCGGCTGTATTGGCCTGTTTCAACAATATTGGACCTGGTTTTGAGGCCGTGGGGCCTACCTGTAATTATGCTGCCTACGGGACATTTTCCAAGCTGATACTGGCACTGGATATGCTGGCCGGCAGACTGGAGATTTTTCCGATTCTGATCCTGTTCTCCCGCACTACCTGGGCGCACCGGTAAAAAGGGATTATAAGAGGCGGATTCGGCACTGTACAGGTGTATTTGGAACGAAAATGGAGGACAAAAGCATGGTAAAATTGACACCGCCCATGGGGTGGAACTCGTGGAACACATTTGGAGAGAACATCAATGAGAAGCTTATTTTTGAGACGGCAGATGCTATGGCGGCGAATGGTCTGCCGCAGAAAGGTTACGAATATCTCGTAATTGATGACTGCTGGTCCTTAAAGGAACGGGACGGAGAACAGCGTCTGGTGGCAGATCCCGTGAAATTTCCCCATGGAATGAAGGCTGTGGCGGACTATGTACATTCCAAAGGGCTGAAATTCGGTATGTATTCCTGTGCGGGAAATCTGACCTGTGCAGGATATCCGGGCAGTTTTGAACATGAATTTACGGATGCAAAAACCTTTGCAGAGTGGGGCGTTGATTTTCTGAAGTATGATTACTGTTACCACAGTCCCATTATCCCCGGAAAATATCTGTACCAGAGGATGGGGCTGGCTCTGGAAAACTGCGGCAGGGACATTCTGTTCAGTGCATGTTCCTGGGGCGTTGACGAAACCCATGAATGGATCAAGACCACGGCGGCTTCTATGTGGCGTTCTACAGGAGACATTTTTGATACCTGGGAGTCCGTGAAGGATCTGGCAAGGCAGCAGGAAAAACTTCATCCCTATAACGGCGTGGGCTGCTTTAATGATATGGATATGCTCATCGTGGGCATGTACGGCAAGGGAAATGTAGGTTTGAAGGGCTGCAATGATACCCAGTACAAGACTCATTTCTCCCTTTGGGCCTTTATGGGATCGCCGTTGATGATCGGCTGCGATGTACGAGACATGAACCAGGCTACAAAGGATATCCTGGGTAATGAGGAGGTCATCCGCATCAATCAGGACAGAACTTGCCGGCAGCCTGTAAAACTGACAGGCACCTGGGCAGGCAGTGACCTGCTTCTGTATTCCAGACAGCTTGAGAACGGTGATCTTGCTATCGGGCTGTTTAATATGAGTGAGGAAAAGGCAGCGGCAAGGTTAAACCTGGACGAGGTTGGACTGCCTTTTAGTACTGGTATGACCCTGGAATGCAGGGAGGCCTGGACAGGAGAGACCTTCAAGGTAAAGAATTCTACACTGATCCGTGAACTTGCTCCATTTGACTGCGAAATACTTCGTGCAAAGGTGGTTGCGTTGTAACAGAATGGGGTATTGCCGCAGCCGGAAGGAAAGCAACGGACAGAGTGCTGCGGCAAAAGGGCTGTTTCAGGGCAACGGAGGTGCAGGACGGTGGAAAATGGCTGTATGCAGTGTGCAAAACCGATTACATTCAATGAGGCAGGCGCATATAAAAAGTTTGTCAATCGCGGCAGTACACAGTTTCTCTGCAAGGTATGTCTGGCTGAAAAGCTGGGCGTGGCAGTGGAGGACATCGACAGGAAGATTGAAGAGTTTAAGATGCAGGGTTGTACCTTGTTTGTATGAGTTGAATGGGGATGCCCAATATGGAAATGCGGAAAATTTCCGGAAATGTTAAAGCAAGCGCGGCGTGGAAAAACGCTGCGGATTTTCCACAGTTTAGCGGTGGCTGGATCCAGGCAATCTGAATCAGCAGACGGAAAGTCAGAGGTGAAATGGAACCAGATCAGCCTACAGGGATATGGGATGACATTGTTGGAAATGGAAGGAGCTCAGAGCTATGGGAAAGGATATGGTTTTTGAAAATGTAGCAAAGCAGAGCCGTTTTACATTGGAGAACCAAAACGGAAGGACTGAGAATTTCGCAGATGTGGATATTGAATATTACCTGGCGGACATGTTTAAGGATAGGGAACAGTTTGTAATCCTGACCGCTCCGGAACCGCAGCACAAGGTTCGGTATGTCCAAGCCTGTGTGGCGGACGATGGCATTGAGGTGGAGCTTGGGATTCAGGAGGCAAAGACCAGGCTGTTTGGCAAATTATGTACCGAGGAAGAGTGCTGTCGTATTTTTCTGGATTTTTATGACCGAATTTTTGTGCCGGATATGAGCGAATACCAACCAGTTGAATTTTAGCAGCGGCAGCAGACGGATCGTCAGGGAACAAATAACAGTAAGGTTCCGGGTACGGCCGGGATCCTTACGGAACAAATCATAGGAGGTAGCGAGAATGGAATTATTAAAAGGCAAGGTTGCAATGGTCACAGGTGGTACAAGAGGAATCGGGTACGCAATTGTAAAGCTGTATCTGGATAACGGGGCATCCGTTGCACTCTGCGGCTCCAGGCAGGAGACCGTGGATAAGGCTCTGGACAAACTGAAAGCAGAGAACCCGGATTACAGAGTGATCGGATTGTGTCCAGATCTGCAGAAGCCGGAAGAAGTGGAGAAAGCAGTGGCCACCGTGAAGGAAACCTTCGGAAACCTGGATATTATGGTGAACAATGCAGGTGTTTCCGCAAGAGAAAGCATCTATTCCTACAAACCAGAGGACTTTGCAGGAACAATGGCATTGAATGTGAATGCTGTATTTAACTGTGCCCAGGCAGCCGCCAAAGTGATGAAGGAACAGGGCGGCGGTGTAATCCTGAATACCAGTTCCATGGTCAGCATTTACGGACAGCCTTCCGGAGTGGCTTATCCCACATCCAAGTTTGCTGTAAACGGAATGACCAAGTCCCTGGCCAGAGAACTGGGCAAGGATAATATCCGTGTGAATGCGGTTGCTCCCGGCATCACCAGGACAGACATGGTAGCAGCGCTGCCGGAAGAGATGATCAAGCCTCTGATTGCAACCATTCCCCTTGGGCGTGTGGGTGAGCCGGAGGATGTGGCGAATGCCTTCCTCTACCTGGCAAGCGATATGGCAAGCTATGTAACAGGTGAGATCCTGTCTGTGGACGGAGCGGCCAGAGCATGATGGTACTGAGGGGTTCCCTTCAGTGAATCGGCATGTGCCTCTGAAAGGAAGCAATAACGTGCAGCAGGCTGAAAATGATACCGACAGCAGTTGCTCCTATAGGAACAACTGCTGTCTCTCCGTATAGTAAGTCGTCTTGGCTGCAATCTTCTGAATGAGGATTTTGTCGCCTTCGTCAGTATACCTTTTTCCGGAATTATGTACGTTTAAAAAGCTTCTTTCCTCTCCGCTGATAATATCCGGCGATATCCGTTCAATGTTTGCGATGGCATCCTTCAGCACATGGGAAATGGCTGTGTACAGCGCTGTCAATCTGTCTTCCGGAATCTTCCCTGCTGTTGATTTCGGAGAAATATTCGCCTTCCAGAGAATTTCGTCCGCATATGCATTGCCGATTCCCTTTACGATGCTCTGATCAATTAAGAAGGCCTTTATATTTTTGCGCTGATTTCTCCTGACCGCATTCTGCAGATAAGGGAGTGTAAATGTCTCTCCCAATGCATCCGGCGTATCCGTTGCGGCAGGGTTGAAGGTAACCTTACACATTCCCTGGAAATCCGAGATAACCAGTGTTTCGTCCCGTTCAAAGCCAATGGACAATATTTTATAGGGAATCCCGGATATTTCTTCCCACGTACAGATGTGAAACTTTCCGCTCAGCATAAGGTGTACACTGAAAACTTCGTTATTTTCCAGCTGAAAATACAGTTCCTTGCCATTCCGCACGATGTGGGTAATGTTCGTCCCGTGAAGCTTTATTCTCACGGTTTCTCCATTGACGTTTAAGCGGCTTCCATTATAAACATCTGCGGAGACAATTTCCCTGTGAGCAATTCTTTTCGTCAAATTTTTTGAAAAAATTTGTAGATCCGGTAATTCTGGCATCTTTTCCCACCTCCTGTTGATTAAGCTTACCGCTGTTGTAGTTATTTGTCAAATTATTTGTGGCGCTTCTCATAGTTCGTAAATCCGAAAAGGAGGGGTTGCATGCCCTTAATTCCTATCAGGTGCGGCAGTTTAAGGTTATCAGGAATCGAGGAATGCTGTGGGGAAATTGGCAGGCAAAATCGGAAGGACTGCCATACGTTGGAGGTGTGCGCCGGAGGCAGTGTCTGTGCGGACCGCCGAAAAGAAATGATTGAGGAATAAGTTGAATTAGGGTATAATGACCTTATTGCAGACAGGAAGCGGACGAATGGCCATCAGACCATGAACGTTACTGTATTCATGGTATAATATTGACAGATAAGAGGCACTGTCGGCTGCGTTTTCGGCAATGAGATCCGGAGAAAGTGTGCTGTATGAAAATCTGTACCGGGCTATGGAAAACGGAAGGCACGGAGATTGGAGCGAGCCGGGGAAGAGGGGAATGTACGGTACGGGGATTAAAGCAAGCCGGGGAAGTGAGACACAAGAAGGAAAGGAAGAGAAGGAGAATGGGGCAATGCAGATAAAGAAGAACCACGAGGGGGAAGCCTTGGTACAATCTCCCATGAGGTCCGAACAGCAGATGTATGACCTGATTCTGAATTTTGCAAAATCACAGGAAAGAGTCCGGGCGGTGACATTGGAGGGCTCCAGAACCAACCGGAATATTCCCGCCGACGAGTTTCAGGATTATGATATTACCTTTTTTGTCACGGACATGGACGGTTTTACGGCAGACGATGCGTGGCTTGACGTGTTCGGAGAGAGACTGATTCTGCAGAAGCCGGAGGATATGGAGCTGTTTCCAGCAGAGGAGAGGGGTTATTCTTATCTGATGCTGTTTGCAGACGGCGTGAAGATAGACCTGACTTTGCTGCCCCTGGAGCTGTTGGAGGAATATTTTACCTGGGATAAACTGGTGGAGCTGCTGTTGGACAAGGATGGCCAGGTACAGGAGCCACCTGTGCCCACGGATGTGGACTACCGCCTGCAGCGTCCTACGGCCCGAATGTTTGACGACTGCTGCAATGAATTCTGGAATACGGTTCCCTATGTGGTAAAGGGACTCTGCCGCGGGGAGATCCTGTTTGCCATAGACCATCTCAACGAGGTGGTGCGGAAGGAACTGCTGCGGATGATTTCCTGGATGACGGGCGCAGAGAGGGGATTTGGGTTCAGCATGGGCAAAAATTACAAATTCCTGGAGCAGTATGTTTCCGGGGAACTGTGGCGGAGACTGTTGTCCACCTACAGGATGGCGTCGTATCCGGATATGTGGACTGCGCTGGAAGGATGCATGGAATTGTTTCGGGAAGTTTCGAAGAGAACAGCCTGCCTTCTTGGGTATTCGTATCCTGACTATGATGAGAAGATCAGCGGTTATGTAAAGGGACAGAAGGAGAGGAATGATGCAGATCAATCGGGAGGATATGCTGGAGCTTACCAGACGAATGACTGTGAACAGGAATTGCTTCGGCAGAATTGCGGGAGCCTATATGGATGAGGAAGGTTTTGTGGACGGCACCTTCAATACTCATTTTCAAAAGCTCTCCGGTGTGGATAAGGCAAAGCATCTGAAGTTGGCAAAGGCTGTGCTTTTTGCGGATACAAATAAGGCGTTAAAAAATTACCGCTTTGGGCCGGAAAGCAGGCGTCCGGGAAGTATCTGGCAGCTGCTTATGGCTCTGCGGGAGTGCGAACTGAAGAACGATGCTCTGCTGTTGTCCCTGTGCGAATACATAGGAGAGCGATATCAGCCTGGTTTTGCCTATGGCATTTATATTTTCCAGGGGAATTATGACGTGCCCCTGAAGGGAAGCGATAAAGTGCAGCAGAGGGAGTCGGAAGAGGTGTATAGTTTCCTGATCTGCGCCATCTGTCCTGTGACGGGGGATTACGAAGCGGGGGAGCCGGAGGCAGGGTTTCTGTTTCCGGAATTCCGGGACAGGGCCGGGGACATGGAAGGCATTAATCTGTTTTCCGCAGAGGGGCGGCATGAATGGATAGCGGAGATGCTTTTGTAGAAGGAGGTGCAGAAAATGGCAAAAATTGAAGAATGCTTCGGGTATAAGGAAACGTGGTTTGCGGTAAAGGGGGCGGACATTGACAGGATTCTTTCCTGCTGTCCCGAACTTAAATTTATACGGGAGGCAGGATGGAAAGAGGCATCGGCGGAGAGGACAGAGAAATGGAAGAGCAGAGTCATGTTGTCAGGTCCGTATGACGGATGGGTTTTCCTGATCGGAAATGCGCTGTGGGATTTCACGGAGGTGGATGCGCTCGTGGATGTAATGGGCAGGATTGGAGAACAGGCACAGGAAGTCTGTTGCTTCGCATCCCATAGGGTGTCGGACGGGTATGCTTTTGCAAAGGCAGTGCGGAACAAAATAGTCAGACTGTATTCCTATGCGGACGGTGAGCTTTTCGGATGTATGGGGGAGCGCTCCGATGCGGAAAAGAATTTATCTTTGCATTATGCGGAAACGGAGGAAGAACTATTTGAAGATGGGTTTGACATGATAGACGAGGAGGATGTGCTGAAGATTGCCGGAGAGTGGTCCATAAACCCGCAGATGCTGCTTGGCAGGGAGGAAGCCAGAACCGTTCTGGCGGACAGGATTTATGAATAGCTATGTCCGGCCTGTTTTCGAAGAATGCGCCAGGGTGCTGAAAAACAATGGCATATTTATCATGATGGCATGGGACGGGGTATTCTGTCGGGTACGTTTACAAAATCTTATCTGCCGAAAGAGAAAGTCGGACAGCCAAGTGCATGGGCAACATTTTACGCTCTGTTGGCAGATAAGGAACGATGAAAGTTTACTTGCAGGGAGGTAAGGAGATATGGGAGAATTGTTAAGAGAATTAAAGGCTGCCTATGGCGAAGATGCAGAGTTCAGAGAGGGTCAGGAGGAAGCAATCCAGGGAGTGCTGGATGGAAAACGTATGCTGGTAGTCCAGAAAACGGGATGGGGGAAGAGCCTGGTCTATTTTCTTGCAACCAAAATGATTCGAGCGCGGGAAGAGGGAATTACCCTGATCATCAGCCCGCTGCTGGCGTTAATGAATAACCAGATCGCCGCGGCGGATAAGCTGGGACTTCATGTGGCGACTATCAATTCTGAAAATACGGATGATTGGGATGCCGTGGTGGAGGAGCTGAAAAACAACCGCGTAGATGCCATGATCATTTCGCCGGAAAGGCTGGCGAATGATGAATTCAAAGAGTTGCTCAATGAAGGTATTCTTCAGATTCGGCTGTTCGTGGTTGACGAGGCTCACTGCATTTCGGATTGGGGACATGATTTCAGGCCGGATTACAGGCGCATTGTTGACGTCATTCAGATTCTTCCGCCCTATATCCCGGTTTTGGCCACAACGGCGACGGCAAATGACAGGGTAGTGCAGGATATCAGGAGCCAGCTGGGAGAGGATGTGGCAGTCAGCCGGGGAAGCCTGATGCGGGAGTCATTGGAAATTCAGGTCATCAAACTGCGGACAAGGGAAGAGCGCCTGGCCTGGATTGCGGATCATATAGAGGAATTGAAGGGAACAGGGATCATTTACTGCCTGACGGTCAATGATTGCCAGTTGGTATATAAGTGGCTTCAGGAAAACCAGATTGCCAGCAAATGCTATTATGCGGATATCGAAAGGGACGGAACGGAGAAAAAGGCGGAGATAGTCAGTGCGTTTCTGGACAATCAGATCAAGGTATTGGTGGCTACGGTGGCTTTTGGCATGGGGTTTGACAAGCCGGACATCGGCTTCGTAATCCATTTTCAGAAGCCGGGGAATCTGGTGGCTTATTACCAGCAGATCGGAAGAGCCGGACGGGGAATTGACAGGGCATTGGCTGTCCTGATGCAGGGAGATGAGGACGACAGGATCAATAACTATTTCATTGAGTCTGCCTTTCCGACAGAAAACCTTATGACAGAGATTATGGAGGAAATCCGGAAGAATCCGGATCCCGGTTTGAAGCAGGCCGATTTGGAGAGACTGATCAATATGAAATCTTCCAAAATAAAAGCCTGCCTTAAATATCTGACGGTTGAGAAAGCGATTTATAAAGAAGGGACTTACTATCGTCCCACAGCCCGTCTCTGGAAACCGGATATGGAGAAAAGCGGAAAAATTACGGAGATTAGAAGAAACGAACTGTGCCAGATGAATGAGTTCACTGACACCCCGAAGTGCTACATGAAATATATCGCGGACATTCTGGACGATCCCCAGGCCTGCAGCTGCGGCAGATGTTCAAACTGTCTGGGCAGACCGCTGGTTTCGGCAGATATCCGACAGGGAACCCTGGAAACGGCACAGAGATTCGTCCGGCAGGACTTTGGCGTGATTCAGCCCCGCAAACAATGGCCCACAAGTGTCTTTATCGATGAACGCAACAAAATTAAACCGGAATTCCTGTGCGAGCCGGGAAGGGTATTGAGCAGCTACGGAAGTTCAGGATGGGGAGAATGGATCATCAGGGGAAAGTACAAGGACGGTCATTTTGACGATCGGCTGGTGGAAGCGGCGGCAGAACTGCTGGGAGACTTTGCGGAAGAGAACGACATCAAATGGGTTACGGCGGTTCCTTCCCTGCGGCGGCCGGATCTTGTGCCGGGATTTGCGCGGAGGTTGGCGGAGCGCATGCATCTGCGGTATGCGGAAGCCATTGAGAAGGTACAGGATTCGGTATGCCAGAAGGAACTGAACACCAGTTTCCGTCAGCATCAGAATGCGGAAGCTTCTTTTAAAGTGAATCAGGTTCTTGAAGAAAATGTCTTATTGGTAGACGACATGGTGGATTCCGGATGGACATTTACAGTGTGCGGATATAAGCTTAGGAGGCATGGGAGCGGGAAGGTATTTCCTTTTGCATTGGCGAACAGTGCGGGCAGAACAGGAGATGAGTAGATGAAGTTTTCGGACAATTCCATGAGCGCTGTTTTGTTGTGTTCGTATATGGGAATCAACAATGATGACGCTTATAAGCCTTTGACATTGAAAGAATGGAACGAACTGCTGGACAGCGTGTTAGAGCATGGACAGCAGCCCAGTGTGGTCATGGATCCCAGCCAGAGTTTTCTGCGGGAGACAGACTGCAGTCAGGCGTATATAGAGCGGATAAAACGTCTGATGTCCCGGGCCGGAACGGTGGCCTTTCAATTGGACGAGCTGGAGGGAAAAGGGATTGACATTGTCACCCAGTTTGATGCGGATTATCCGGTATTGATGAAGCGCAGGCTGAAGAAGAAAACGCCCCCTGTCCTCTTTTATTCCGGCGATATCGGACTGGCGAAAAAGATAGGCATCGGTGTGGCCGGCTCAAGGAACGTGGACGCGGAGGGGGTTGAGTTTGCCCGGAAGCTGGTGGAAAAAGCAGCGGCAGAGCGGCTGGTGGTATATTCTGGAGGAGCGAAAGGTGTGGATTCCATTGCGGAGAAGGCTGCTGTGGAATCCGGCAGCGCGGCGATTTCCTTTGTGGCAGATTCTCTGATTTCCAAGATCAGGAAAAAAGAGATATTGGACGCTATCGTCAACAGAAAATGCCTTCTGCTGTCTGATGTAAGGCCGGACGTGGGGTTTTCGGCAGCCAGGGCCATGAACCGGAATAGGTATATCTATGCTTCCTCATATGGGACTTTTGTAGTTGCGTCCGACTATAATAAAGGCGGCACATGGGCCGGCGCCACAGAGGCGATGAAAAATGAATGGACCAAAGTCCTGGTGTGGAACCACGGGGGGTATGAAGGGAATAGGAGGCTGATTGAAAAGGGGGCTGTTCCCTATGAATTGTCGGAAGCGCCTGTTTTTGAATTATTGACCAGGAAGGAAGAGAAATTTCAGCAGGTGGATCTGTTTTCTTTTGCCAAAGAGATGGCGGAAACAAAAGCAGAGGAGGCTGACCAGGCGGCGTCGGAAACCGGAAAGGAAAGGGTTCAGACAAAATCGGAAACAGTAGAAGAAAAGATTCGGACAAAACCGGAAACCGGCCGGACAAAGTCAGAAAGCCTCCCGGATACGGAGACGGATCTGTACCCTATCATTGCGCCGTATGTGATGGAGCATATTGGGGAGGGGATGACGAAGGAAGAGGCGGCGGAAGCGTTTCAGGTGGCAAAAGGGCAGATGGATGCCTGGTTGAAACGGTTATGCCGGGACTCCCGCCTGAAGTGCGTGAAAGGGCTTTATGTGAAGAGATCGTGAGGTGTTCCTTTGAAGGATTATATTCAAGAGAGCAGCCATGGTTTAAGGAAGTGGAGAATCAGCGATTCCGCAGCAGGCGTCATCTGCAGTGTCAACTCCTGCAGCAGAGGAACTGACAGCGGCGACGGAACGGGAGCAGCCGGCAAATTCTGTCTAACTGCAGTGTCATGACGACGTAACAGTTCAGACAGCCCCTCTCGCGAAGTCAAAATTGCGCTCTGTGCAATTTTGCGAGACTTGCGGGCGCCAAAACGCATTCTTTTCGCGTTTTGTGTGCATTCTCGTAACAGTTCAGCGCCCTGTCTGAACTGTTACATGACGACTGCTCTCGGAAATGTTTACTTTCATTTGCCTATTGAACATTATCGCGGAATGTGCTACACTCAAGTAAAATCAATCTGTTTTGGCAGATTGTGAAAGGAGAGTAACAAAATATGACTACTTTTTATGAGGTAATTATGTCTTAAAACTACATATTTGGTGCAGACAATGATCGGGGTGTAAGACCTCTTTATTGTTGTGCCGTTTTCAGGTAACCTTTCGTGAATTCTATACCTTTCGGTTGTAGCACACTCAAGAGGTGTGTTATTTTTATGCGCAGGCCCGTACAGAGGAATTATGCCGCTGAAGCGGCTTACAGGGCGCGCGGCGAGCAGCGGAGAAGAGCATTCCCCTACTCGATTGCCCATAAATAGCCGCAGGAAGTACCCACAGTTAAAGGATACTTTCTGCGGCATTTTTGCACCCATTTTTAGAGAATCAAAAATAAAAAGTACAGGATAGATAAAAAAATTCAGACAAAAAGTAAGAGCGTAAGGCAGGTAAAGCGTATGGATGTAATTAATTTGGGAATTCTTGCTCATGTGGACGCGGGCAAAACGACGCTGACAGAGGGCATGCTGTTTCAGGCCGGATGTATCCGGAAAATGGGGAATGTAGATGATGGAACGACTGTTACGGATTCCATGGACTTAGAGAAAAAGCGGGGAATGACAATTAAATCATCGGTTATATCCTTTGAATGGAATCATGTGAAGATTAATTTGATTGATACTCCCGGGCATTTTGATTTTTTGTCCCAAGTGGAAAGCGTATTACATGTACTTGATGTTGTAGTACTGGTGATTGCTGCCAGGGAAGGGGTTCAGCCCCAGACAAGATTATTTTTCAGGAAGCTTTCCGAACTGAAGATCCCAACGGTTATTTTTATCAACAAACTGGACAGAATGGGGGTAGATTATGAAGACCTGATCAAAACCATAAGAACCAAGCTGACGGACGAAATCCTGGAATGTCAAAGGTATCAGGGGGTAGGCGGGAAACAGGTGGAAATAGAGGATATCCCGTTGGATGATGAAGAACTCCAGATGAAATTATTGCTTTCATCGGAAACATTGATAGAAAAATATGATGAGTCCCGGGAAATCACCACAAAAGAGTATGAAACAGAATTGATCCGTCTGATTCGAGACGGGAAATTATATCCCGTGTTGGGCGGAGTGGCATTAAAAAATCAGGGAATTACCAGCCTGATGGACATGCTGACAAAAATCATGGCAGATGTTAAGCTCCAAACGGATAAATTGTCAGCCTATGTCTTTAAGGTGGATTTTGACCAGAAAGGACAAAAACGTATTTTTTTCAGGGTTTTCAGCGGAACCGTTACGGTCAGACAAAATGTGTATATCAGGAATGAGGAATCCCAGAAAATGCTGGTACGTAATCTGGCATATTTTGAAAACGGAAAAATCATTTCTGCCAGAAGCGTTGCGTGTGGGGATGTGGGAATTATTTATGATGAAGAGCTGCTGAAGGTTGGAACGGTTATAGGCGGGAATCATGGGGATGACAGTAAGGTGAAGCTAGAGGAGCCCTTATTCCATGCCAATATTGTGGCGAAAGACAATCATGAAAGGTATCGGTTATTGAATGCATTGAATACCTTATGGCAGGAAGACCCACAGCTGAAATTTGAAGTAAGTTCGATGACAGAGGATATTATCATTTCTTTGTACGGACCTTTGCAGATGGAGATCATCGGAGAAATATTAAAGAACCGATTTGGGTTAAACATATCGTTTGGACCTTTAACCAATATTTATAAGGAACATCCAACCAAAGAGGGGTATTGTTCCATAAGAATCGGGGATTGGAAGAATCCTTATTATGCGGGAGTGGTGTTTCAGGTTGAGCCGCTGCCATTGGGAAGCGGATTTCAATACGAAAATCTGGTTTCCTATGGCTATCTTGAGAAGCCTTTTCAGAATGGGGTTATGGATGGGATAAGGATTGCATTGAATGAGGGGACGCAGGGACATGAAGTGATTGATGTCAAGATAACTTTTTTGGAAGCAGATTATGACAGTGTAATGGGCACACCTGCCGATTTCCGCAAATTGGTTCCGCTCGCACTGAAAAAAGCATTGGATGATGCAGCTGTAGAAATATTGGAGCCATGGCAGAATTTTATCATAACGGTTCCTGCCGATTATGATAAAAGTGTGCTGAATGATATCTGTAAAATGAAAGCCAGAATCACAGAGTACCAATATGGAGAAACGGAAACTTGTTTTATCGGGAAAGCCCTTCTCCGGGATATGATGAATTATGAATCAAGGCTGAATATTCTTACCCACGGAAGTGCAGCAGTTTTACAGGATTTTTTCAAATATTTACCGATGAATGAGAGTGTGGAGGCATTGATGGAGAAATATAAATGAAAAATGTGATATAGGCGAAGGCTTACGGGGTATGGAAATCCGAAACCGGCGATTCGGTATATCAGGAGAATCATTGAAGATGGGCAGTATAAGACACCGAATGAGATTGCACCGGGGACGAAGGTGTATGAGCTGGTGGAGGCGTTGGCAAAATATCTGCCGGAAAATGTCAGGACAAATTTTTGGAGTAAAGGTTACGGAAGCGCGAGTTTATCTAGTGTAAAAGTCGGCATCAGATAGCTATTTCAGTCATACCCCCCGGAAATCCTTCATACAATGGAAAAAAGGTATCTTAAAGGGGTATTCCTTTGAAGGATTATATCGAAGAGCGCGCCGTCAGCATTGCTAACTATATCATCGACAATAATGCCACGGTGAGACAGACAGCAAAGACTTTCGGTGTCAGTAAAAGCACGGTACATAAGGACGTTACAGAACGCCTTGAGCAGGTGAATCCTGCGCTTGCAGCAGAGGCCCGAAAGGTTTTGGATGTGAACAAATCTGAGCGCCATATTCGCGGGGGGCTTGCCACGAAGGAGAAATATATGCATCAGCATGGGAGCCTGGCATAGGAATAAAAATGAAGCTCTGGCATTTCGCCAGAGCTGATTTTCGGACAAAAGCCTCTGGGGTATATTTTTCAGTGCCTCCTTTGCTGACAGTGGAGCTGAAAGGTTCTCATAGACCACAATTATGCAGAACATTCTGCTTCTGTTGTATAATACTGGGCCTGTGCATTTCACAGTTCATGATATTTTCCAGCGGCATCTGCAAGCAGGGTGTCATGGCTGCCTTTTTGCACAACTTGGCCGTTGTGGAAGACTATGATTTTGTCGCAGAACCGGCATGAGGCCAGTCGGTGACTGATGTAGATAGCTGTTTTGTCACCGGCGATGGCATTAAATTTGCTGTAGATCTCATACTCGGAAACAGGGTCCAGGGCTGCCGTGGGTTCGTCCAGAATCAGAAAGGGGGCATCTTTATAGAGAGCTCTGGCCAGGGCGATTTTCTGGGCTTCCCCGCCGGAGATTTCGATACCGTTGCTGTCCAGGTCTTTGTACAGGAAGCTGTCCGTTCCTTCCGGCATAGCAGTCAGGCGTTCTTCAAAGCCGGACTGATTCAGGATGTGGGTTACTCTTTCCCGGTTATAATCGGGTCCGGCGGCCACATTTTCTCCCAGGCGGAAGGCGAACAGACGGAAATCCTGGAAGACGATGGAGAAGATGGACATATATTCATTGTAATCATATTTCTTGATATTAACCTTGTTTAAGAGGATTTCTCCCTCTGTGGGATCATACAGGCGGCACATCAGCTTAATGAAGGTGGTCTTGCCGCTGCCGTTCTGGCCTACGACTGCCAGTTTTTCCCCTACCTTGAATTTCAGGTTGACGTGACGCAGGGCGTAGGTGTCCGTTCCCGGATATCGGAAGGAAACATTTCGGAATTCCACATAATATTCATTGTCATCCCGTTTTTCTACGGTAAGAGAACCCTGGTACATGGGATTGGGAATATCCAGGTAGGAAAAGTAGCGTTTCAGGTAAGGATTGTTGCCAAGGATGCGCTGAATCATCGCACAGCAGTCCGAGGATGCGCCGATCAGCAGCATGATGCAGGACACGTAACGGGCGATGGAACCCACGGAGATTCCGCCGGAGAGAGCTGCCTTGATCAGGATCATATAGACACCGAAACGCAGTAGGTGGCTTAGGAGCTGATTTGTCGTCTTCAGGGCGGCCGACTTTATATTCAGTTCTGCCTGTGCGTGATTCATCAGCATACCTTCCCGGTTGTTCAGGGACAACAGGCCCTCTGCCATGCCGTAGAGTCGGATATCCTTGCCGCTGCTGTAATGGTTCATGTAACTGGAGTATTTATCATAAAACAGGTTTGTCTGAACACAGTCACCATAGAAACGGTTTGTCAGATCTTCTGTTTTTTTGCTGCTGAAAATAACACCTGCTGTGGCTGCCAGAATTCCTGCGATTAGCAGGCATTTTTCAGAGACAGGTACGGTATCCAGGAAAAAGAAGGACAATGACAGTGACAGGGACAGGAGAATCCGGGTCAGGTTGGAGATCAGGCTTTCGGTAGCGAAAACCAGTCCAAACAGGTTGTAGCCGGTTTGGGATTCCATGGCAATTCGGGAGCGGAGAAGGGCCACTTCAGGGTCCTCCACAGAGGCGTAGGCCATCTGCATGGCCTTTTCGGCCTGTTCCCAGTGTTGATTCCGATACATTTCATTGGAGGCCTGGCTGCGTGTGGAGGAGAGCCAGGTGCTTACCACACTGAACAGAAATACACTTCCTACCGTGAGCAGGACAAGGGTCAGGAGCCGGTCGACGGGCTGGCCTTCGTAGAGTGCATCCAGGAGAAGGGCTGAAAAGGTAATGGGAATGTAGGGCAGCAGGTTCTGCAGAATACTGCTTAAAATCAGACAGATCATGTGGGTCCGGCTGAGGGAAAAGATGTATTTCAGGGAACGTTTGTATATTTGGAAATGTTCTGATAATTTCATGGGGCTTCCTTTCTTAATCCAGGTTTCGTATCTCTCATTTCGTACTTGTGCAACATGGCCATAGGATTTTCGCCTGGGAGGAGATGCGTACGCAAAACTTCCGGGGTATTGGCTGGGAGGATGTTGATATATCGTTTTGCAATGTGTATCTCGGATTTGGGGCATTATGCCGGTTCGGACTGTGTGTAGCCGGGTTTGTACCAGCAGCTCTGGAGTTCATAGAGTTCTGCGTAATCACCGCCGGCAGCCATGAGTTCCGAATGGGTTCCGTCTTCGGCGATCCTGCCGTCTTTCAGGTACAGGATTCGATCGCAGAACTGGGTGGAGGCCAGTCTGTGGGAGATGAAGAGGGAGGTTTTGTTCCGGGCTATGTCCTGATATTGGAGGTAAATGTGATTCTCCGCTATGGGGTCCAGGGCAGCGGTGGGTTCGTCCAGTACCAAAATGGGGGCATTCTTGTAGAGCGCTCTGGCAAGCATCAGTTTCTGCAGTTCACCTCCTGACAGCTCAGTGGCATCAGCGTAGAGCTGTTTATCCAGTTTGGTGTGGATGCCCTGGGACAGTGAGTCCAGTTTTTCACCAAGGCCTGCCTGTCGGATGCAATGGTCTGCCCGGGAGAGGTCCGGAGTGCCCAGAATCTGACCGGAGACAGTTTTCAGCAGGGTGCAAGCAGCATACGAACGATGCCTCCTGGAGATTATGTATATAGTTGTATGCCGGTAAATTCCTGATGGAACGACTTCCGGTTTGAAAAAAGAACAGTCCGGACCATTGAATAACTCAAGTTGTTCCATTATAATAGATTTTGGAAAATAGAAACAAAGGATCGGATTTGAGAAGCTGCATAAGAGTCTATTGAGAAAAATACGAAAAAAGCAGCACGAGGAGGAAATGTTATGTGGTTTGTTTTCGCATTGTTATCGGCAATATTTGCCGCGCTTACATCCATTCTGGCAAAAGTTGGTATTGAAGGGGTGAATTCCAACCTGGCTACAGCAATCCGAACTGTGGTGGTGGTCGCCATGTCCTGGGGAATGGTGTTCTTAACCCATGCCCAGGGAGGTATCTCCGCGATCGGCAGGAAGAGCTGGCTGTTTCTGATTCTGTCAGGACTGGCTACAGGGGCATCCTGGCTGTGCTATTACAGAGCGCTGCAGATCGGACAGGCCTCCAAGGTGGTGCCTGTGGATAAACTGAGTGTGGTGATTACTTTGGTGATGGCATTTGTATTCCTTCATGAGCAATTTACCATGAAATCCATTGTTGGGACGGTGCTGATCGGTCTTGGGACACTGATTATGGTACTGTGAGGCCGGGAACTGCTGGGCAGGACAGACTTTGGGACAGCTGCAAATACAAATAGTAAAGGAAATATAAACATGAACACCGCATTACTTTTATCAGGCGGAACCGGAAGCCGGATTCCGTCAAATATTCCAAAGCAATATATTCATGTCAACAGTAGAATGCTGGTGACGTATGCATTGGAACCCCTGCTGACATTTCCGCTGATCCACAGGGTGGTGATAGTGGCAGAGCAGGCATGGCAGGAAGCCATAGTTGAGGATGTCCGGAGAGCAGGGCTTGACGCAGAGAAGATTGCAGGCTTTGCTGCGCCCGGTGAGAACCGTCAAAGTTCCATTTTAAACGGTTTAGAGTTAACTTTGGGTTGCATAGACGTAGAAAAGAGGCTGTTGAGTTCCAATTATGCGGATTTTGACCGACATACGGTGCTGATTCACGACGGAGCCCGTCCGTTTTTAAGTGTGGAGATGCTGAAGGCCTGTTATGACGCACTGGAAGGGCATGACGGCGTAATGCCGGTTCTGCCTATGAAGGATACTGTGTATTTGAGCAGAAACGGCCGGCAGGTGGATGAGTTGTTGGACCGTGGCTGTATTTATGCAGGGCAGGCGCCGGAATTGTTTCTTCTGAAAAAATATTATCAGGCAAATCTGGCGCTTTTGCCGGAACGGATTCTGGAGATCAACGGCTCCACGGAGCCTGCGGTTATGGCAGGGATGGACATTGCGATGATACCGGGGGACGAGAAGAATTTCAAGATTACGACAGAGGCGGATCTGCAAAGGGCCGCAGAGCGGCTGTGAGCAGAAAGGGCTGGAGGGAAGAGAGCAGGAGGAAAACGGCATGAAAGCATGGAGGCTTTACGGAATCAATGACTTGAGATATGAGGAAGGCCAGAGGCCGTCGCCGGAGGCGGGACAGGTACTTCTGAACGTAAAGGCGGCAGGAATCTGCGGTTCAGATATTCAGCGGGTGTTTGAGACAGGAGCTCACAGACATCCGCTGGTCATAGGGCATGAGTTTTCCGGCGTGGTGGAAGAGGTAGGACCGGAGGTGGACGAGGCCTGGCTGCAGAAGAGAGTGGGGGTGTTTCCGCTGATTCCCTGCGGGAAGTGCGGGCCCTGCCGGCAGAAAAAGTATGAGATGTGCCGCAGCTACAATTATCTGGGTTCCCGCTGTGACGGGGGCTTTGCGGAATATGCTGCGGTTCCTGTGGCAAATTTGATCGAGCTGCCGGAAAATGTATCTTTTGAGGAGGCAGCTATGTTGGAGCCCATGGCGGTGGCAGTACATGCCATGCGTCAGGGGATCGGTGGGGAAAATTCCCGTGGGCCGGCACAGTGCCCGGGGGTGGAGAATTCCTTTAAAACGGCACAGTGCCCGGGAGCGGGATATTCTTCACAGGAGGTGCTTTCCCGGGATGCGCCAGTGACAATATGCGGCTTTGGTACAATCGGCACGCTGCTGGGAGCCTTTCTCACAGAGGCGGGATACAGGAATCTCTATGTGGTAGGTAATAAGGATTCGCAAAGGGAGAGAGCTCTGTCTATGGGAATTTCGCCGCATCACTACTGCGACGGCAAAAAGGAAGAAGTGAGCGTCTGGCTGCAGGAGCATGCCGGGGGGACGGATGCTTTCTTTGAATGCACGGGAAAGAATCAGGTTCTGACCTGGGGAATCGACAGTGTCAGGCCATCCGGAAAGGTAATCCTGGTGGGAAATCCCCTTTCGGATATGACATTGGGAAGGGATACCTACTGGAAGATTCTGCGGAATCAGCTTACCCTCACCGGAACCTGGAATTCTTCGTTTACAGGGGAGGATACGGATGACTGGCATTATGCGGTGAAACGTCTGGAGACTTGCAGCATTGCTCCGGCAGCGCTGATCACGCATCGTCTGCCCCGAAGAAAGCTGTGGGATGGCTTGATGATTATGAAGGAGAAAAAGGAGGATTACTGCAAAATAGTCATTTCTTCCGGAGCATAAGAAAAAATTTATATGTGTAAAACTTTATCAGATCATAACTGCACAGATGGGCATTTTATTCATAGTATAACCTAAAAGAAACTGCAATTTCCCGCTGCTGATTTGAAAGCCGGAAAATTGATGTGAAGAAGGTTTGCCTATGGAAAAAAACAGGAATCCCATAACCAATGACTGCAGTATGTCCAACATCAGGCCTGCCATACTGGATCTGCCTTATCCGCCCATACAGGTTCAGTGCAGAAACCAGGACTATGCCGCGCTGCTTGCCTTTGACTACTGCGGATCGGTATCCGAGTTGTCGGCCATTACCCAGTATATCAACAATGAGAACCGTCTGTGCCTGTCGGACTGCAGACTGGCAAGGACTCTTTTGGGGATTGCCATGGCGGAGATGATGCATTTACAGAAGCTTGGTGAGCTGATTCAGCTTCTGGGGGGAGAAGTCAGCTTCGCTGTGACACAGCCAGGTGGGAAGCAGACGCTCTGGACGCCGGAATATCTGGTGCTTTCCAGGGATGCCAGGCGGATGCTCTGTGCGGATGTAGAGGCGGAAAGGGATGCTATCGCTCAGTATAGAGCCCATATCCGTAACATAAACGACGAATTTGTGAATGCCGTGCTCCGGCGGATTATCCGGGACGAGGAATATCATATTATGCTGCTTCAGGGGCTGCTGGGAGAATTGTAAAAAGATGGAAGGATCGTTAAAACATCAGAAATAATTCAAAATAACAGATATGGCTCAACTGTCATTAGAACCAGATAGAATTTCCTTCGATTGTATTCTGCAGGAAACCGATATATACTAAATCCATCAGCTGATATGCAGAACCAAATCAAACAATAGTTGAATGGAGGAATACAATGGATATCGGAAAAAAGATCAAGAATCTGCGTCTGGAAAAGAATGTGAAGCAGGAGGAACTGGCAGAGTACCTGGGAGTCTCCTTCCAGGCGGTCTCCAAATGGGAGACAGGAGCCAGTGTGCCGGACATTGCGCTTCTGCCCAATCTTGCCGTTTTCTTCGGAATAACCATCGACGAGCTGTTTCAGATGCCGGAGGAGGCGGAGTTTGAGCGGATGGAGAATATGTTCTGGCATGAGAGGAGGATTCCGGCGGAAACCTTTGACTACTGTGTGCGTTTTCTGGAGCGGGTGATGCAGAATGACCCCAAGAATGTCAGGGCTTACTGCTGCATGGCTGAGTTGTATAACCACAGGGCAGTGTATGATCATGAATTGGCCGGTGAATATGCGAAGAAGGCATTGGAATTGGCGCCGGAGGAAAAGCGGGGCTGGGTGGCATATCTGGAAGCCAATAACGGCGTGTGCGGAGACGAGTGGTATGATAATCACTTTGAGGTCATTGAGTATTTCAAGGAATTTCTGGTGAAAAATCCCGGCAATTACCAGGGACTCTACGCTGTCATCGAAAATATGCTTGATGATAAACGCTTTGATGAAGCGGTGCCCTATATTGAGCAGATCCGGACGGCGGCGAAAACTCACCAGTACGAAACCTATATGGGAGACGTGATGTTCGGCAGGGGAGATCTGGAGAAGGCTCTGGAATACTGGAATTCGGCGGTGGAACATTTTCCTGAGCGGTGGCAGGCTTACTGCGACAGGGCGGATCGTTTCAAGAAATTAGGAAGATATGAAGAGGCTCTGGCGGACTATGAAAAGTGCTTTGTGATGCAGGAGCCTCCCAGGCTCACGGACGGTCTTTATTCTCTGGCGCAGCTTCATGAGCAGCTTGGGGATTTCAATGCCGCTATCCAGGACAGGCAGCGCATCATTAAATGTCTGAAGGAAGAATACAACACCTTTTCCGGTGAGGGCATCAATGCGCAGAAGCGGGAAATAGAGCGGCTGAAGAAGCGGAAAGCGGCAGCGGAGAACGCCGTGTGAATGGAATAAGCAACAGGTAACAGGAACTCCTTTTTGGCGGGAATCAGGATATGAAATTCTTGCCGAAAAGGAGTGTTTTATTGGTTTGGTACAAT
Organism: uncultured Acetatifactor sp.; assembly: GCA_910580225.1. Lineage (GTDB taxonomy): Bacteria > Bacillota > Clostridia > Lachnospirales > Lachnospiraceae > Acetatifactor. The sequence goes on along the minus strand of CAJTXE010000006.1, from coordinate 30,084 downwards.
TCTGCAGGATAGAAGAGAATTATGGTGATTGACAATGGAAATCTTTGGCAGCATACTTGACATAAACAAAGTAATACTGTGTGCTGCTACGGAACTGGAATAGGAGGTTATCATGAAATTTCAAAACGGATGTTGGTTATTAAAGGAAGGCTTTGCTTCTTTTTCCCCACAACAAGTCTATGACTGCAGAATCACAGGGGAGGAAGTGGTGCTCTGTACCCCTGCGACGGTGGTGAACGGCCGGGGCAATACCATAGACGGTGTCAATCTGACTTTGCGGATTACGGCGCCCATGCCGGAGATGCTGCGGGTGCAGATCTGGCATCACAGGGGAATCCGAAAGCGGGGGCCGGAATTTGATCTGGCCATAGGGGCGGATGGGCAGGCCTGGGACAGAGATGCAGAGAAATGTGGTGGACTGGATTCGGATAAGAGGGATTTCGTCACAGCACGGGAGGGGGCAGCATCCGCCACAGCGCCGGAAAATGTAACAATAGCGAAGGAACAGCATAGCACAGCGCCGGTTAGAGACGAAACAGAAAAGGATGTATCCTCTTTGGTCGTGGAGGAAACAGAAAACTGCATAAGCATAAAAAGCGGCTGCTTAAGCCTGACCATCGCCAAACTTCCCTTCAGTATGCGCTATGAGCGGGACGGGAAGCTGCTGACAAAGTGCGTTCCCAGAGACCTGTCCTATATGAAGGAAAACTGGAAGGGCATGGCCTATGACAAAGGCGGCGGAGCCTATATGAGGCAGCAGCTGGGACTGTCGGTAGACGAGCGGATTTACGGTCTTGGGGAGCGTTTTGGAGCTTTTGTGAAAAATGGCCAGTCGGTTTCCATCTGGAATGAGGACGGAGGAACCAGTACGGAGCAGTCTTACAAAAATATCCCCTTTTATCTGTCAAGCAGAAATTACGGCGTCTTTGTCAACCATCCGGAACAGGTAGAGTTTGAGGTGGGAACAGAGCAGGTCAATAAGGTGGGCTTTTCTGTAGCGGGAGAATACCTGGATTATTTTATCATGGACGGCAGAGACGGAAAGGAGGTTCTGGAGCGGTATACGGATTTGACCGGAAAGCCTGCCCTGCCTGCCCCCTGGACCTTCGGACTGTGGTTGTCCACGTCCTTTACCACGGACTATGACGAGAAGACGGTAATGAGCTTTATCGACGGGATGGCAGAGCGGGGGATTCCCCTGTCGGTGTTCCATTTCGACTGCTGTTGGATGAAGGAATTCCATTGGACAGATTTCATCTGGGATGAGGCGGTATTTCCGGACCCGGAGGGGATGCTCCGCCGGATTAAGGCAAAGGGGATTAAAATCTGTGTGTGGATTAACCCTTATATCGGCCAGGAGTCGATCCTTTTTGATGAAGGAGTGGCAAAAGGCTATTTCCTGAGACGACCCAATGGTGATGTGTGGCAGTGGGATATGTGGCAGGCAGGGATGGCCATTGTAGATTTTACCAATCCGGAGGCCGCTGCCTGGTATCAGCAGGGACTGGAAAGGCTTCTGGACATGGGGGTGGACTGCTTTAAGACGGACTTCGGAGAGCGGATTCCCACGGAGGTGATCTGGCACAACGGCGCGGATCCAATGAAAATGCACAATTTTTACGCTTATCTGTACAATCAGGCAGTATTTGAACTTCTGGAGCGAAGACGGGGAAAAGGAGAGGCAGTGCTTTTTGCCCGTTCTGCTACTGCGGGAGGACAGAAATTCCCTGTACACTGGGGCGGGGACTGCTGGTCTGACTATGAGTCCATGGAGCAGAGTCTTCGGGGCGGCCTGTCGCTGACAAGCTCCGGCTTCGGGTTTTGGAGCCATGATATCGGAGGGTTTGAAAGTAAGTCAACGCCGGATGTGTACAAACGGTGGTGTGCCTTTGGGCTGCTTTCTACCCATTCCAGACTCCACGGCTCCACCTCCTACCGGGTGCCCTGGCTTTACGATGAGGAAAGCGTAGAAGTGGTGCGGTTTTTCACCCGTCTGAAGGCCTCTTTGATGCCTTATTTGTACCGGAATGCCATAGAGACTTCCCGGACAGGGGTGCCCATGATGCGGAGCATGGCCCTGGAGTATCCGGATGACAGAAACTGTGCCTATCTGGCAGGCCAGTATATGCTTGGGGACTCCCTGTTGGTGGCCCCCGTGCTGAATGAGGAGGGAATGGCAGAATACTACTTGCCTGTAGGAAGATGGACTGATTTCCTCACCGGAGAAGAAAGGCAGGGAGGCCGGTGGTATCGGGAGAGACACGGTTATCTAAGCATTCCTCTTTATGTCAGGGAGGGCAGTGCGGTGGCAGTGGGCGCCTGTGATGAGGGGCCGGTCTACGATTATGCGGAGAATGTCACCTTCCGTGTGTATGCCCTGGAGGAGGTTGGGGAGACCGGGACAGTGGTTTATGATAACTGCATTGAGCAGGATACCCTGGTGCAGGTTGAGCGGATGGGTGATGTCTACAAGGTGGATGTCACCGGGGAGAAGCCCTGCAGGGTGGTGCTGGTGAATGCGGGAACCATAAAGGAATCCCACGGGGCGTTTGCAGTGAAGAGCGGCACAGATATCATCATTTCTTTTGAAAAGAGCGGAACCGTCACAGTCCAGGTGAAATAGACAACCTGCAGGGGAAGAAGAGAAGGATATAGAAGAAAACAGGCAGAAAAGATTGACAGATTGTACGGGATTGAGTACAATTTAGGATAGAAAGCTGACAGGCTAAAAGGAGGAGAAGGTTTATGAAGCGGATGGAATTGGGGGTTGTGGTGAGTGATTTGCTGCCGGATGTGCAGGCAGGGAATCCCAGGAACAGTGAAGGCACCTTTCTGGAGACACAGTCAGACGGGATATTGTTTGTATACAGTCGGTTCCGCGGGAATGATCCGGCAGACCAGGCTTATGCGGATCTGTGTCTGATGCGGTCCATGGATGGAGGAAGAACCTTTGGGGAGGGAGAGATTATTCTGACCTGCGAAGGAGAAGGGGGCGTGAATATGATGTGTCCTTCTTTGCTGCAGATGGAGAACGGTGAGATCGGGCTTTTCTATCTGGTCAGGATGACATATACCATGACGAGATTTTTCCTGAGACGTTCAGCGGACGGAGGCAGAACCTGGGGAGAAAGGGTTCGCTGTTCCACGCAGGACGACTTCTTTGTAGTGAATAATGACCGGGTGATACGTCTTGACACGGGAAGGATTCTGGTCCCGGCGGCAAGCCATCGGGCAGGGGAGGGATTTTTTGACAGTCGTTCTGAGGCGATGTATTTTTATTCGGATGATGACGGCCGGACCTGGCGGACTGCCGCCGGTAAAGTGGCAATGCCGCATTCGGCCCACTGTACTTCCGGGCTTCAGGAACCGGGGGCGGTTCAGCTGCAAAACGGGGTAATCTGGAGCTGGGCCAGAACGGAGCTGGGGCGTCAATATGAAATGTTTTCCATGGATGACGGAAATAATTGGACGGCTTGTCAGCCTTCCCGGTTTACCTCTCCCAACAGTCCTCTGTGCATGAAGCGGGCAGATGACAGAAAGCTCTATGCAGTGTGGAATCCGATTCCGGAATACAATGGCAGAGAGAGGACAGGATATTTTACCGGAGGAAGAACTCCCCTGGCACTGGCAGTGAGTGAGGATGACGGGAAGACGTTTACGGAGCCCATTGCATTCGAATGGGAAGAGGACAGGGGCTATTGCTATTGTGCCGTTTACTTTACTGCGGAGGCTCTGCTGCTGGCCTATTGCGCAGGGGGCAGGCCGGAAGGCAGCTGTCTGGTAAAGACCCGGATCCGTAGAATCGAGCGGGCCCAGCTGAATGAAATCTGGGGCTGAGGACGCATCCATACTTGGATGTGTTTTCCTGGAGTGTGCCGCAGGATACGGCAGAAAGGAAGTATAAATGGAAAAGCAAAAGAAACTAAACGATTTATTAGAGAAAATCCATGGGAAGATGATTATATCCTGTCAGGCAGTTCCGGGAGAACCTCTGTATGTGGAGGAAGAATCCATCATGTACCTGATGGCCCGGGCGGCGAAACAGGCGGGTTCTCCTGCTATCCGTACCAGCAGTATCCGGGATGTGGTGGCGATTAAAAAAGAAACCGGGCTGCCTGTGATTGGTCTGGTGAAAGTGCAGTATGAAGGGTATGAAAGTTACATTACCCCTACCATGAAGGAAGTGGATGATCTGGTGGCGGCCGGATCCGATGTGGTGGCACTGGACTGTACCATGCGCAGGCGCGGTGACGGCAGGACGATCAATGAATTTGTGGCGGAGATTCGAAGCAAGTATCCGGAGCTGATTCTGATGGCGGATATTTCTACCTATGAAGAAGGGATGAATGCTGTAAAATGCGGAGTGGATATTGTGGGAACTACCATGAGTGGTTATACTGCCTATTCTCCTAAGACGGACGGACCGGACTATGAATTGATGCGTCGTCTGGCCCGGGATGCAGGTGTCCCGGTCATCGGGGAGGGTAAGATTCATGATCCGGCACAGGCGGCGGAGGCACTTCGTACCGGAATCTGGGCCATCGTTGTGGGAGGTGCCATTACGCGGCCTCTGGAGATTGCAAGGCGTTTTATGGACGCTATCCAAACCGTATGACAGCCGGTATCTCCAAACCGGAAAAAGAGAGCAGGCCGATGAATCTGTGGCCGGGAAGGTTATACCGGGAAAACGGAGGATAAATCCAGCCGGTATGTCCAAGGCAGGGGAGATCCGGTGGGGAAACAGGGGAAATCGCTTCGATGAGTCCGGGAGGACCGGCTGAACAGACAGAGCAGAGGAACCCGTATTGAATAAAGAGAAATCAGGGATAATACAAAATGAGGATTGCAGTACTTGACATAGGCGGCACAGCCATAAAGTCCGGAATCTGGGACGGAACGGAAATTGGAATGGTACAGGAATGGGATACCAATGCATCTGAGGGAGGCAGAGCACTCATGGAACGGGTCAAAGAGATTCTGCATACCTGCGGACCGTTTGAGGCAATTGGCGTCAGCACGGCGGGACAGGTGGATACGGAGACCGGAAGGATTCATTATGCCAATGAGAATATTCCCGGGTATACAGGAATGCCGGTGAAGGAAATTCTGGAAGAAGAGTTCCATGTGCCGGTGGCGGTGGAAAATGATGTGAATGCAGCTGCTCTGGGAGAAATGTATGCCGGAGCGGCAAAGGGCCTTTCGGATTTTCTGTGCCTGACTTATGGTACCGGAGTGGGAGGTGCCATTGTTATGGACGGCAGGGTCAGACAGGGCAGCTGCCATGCGGGCGGGAGTTTCGGCGGGATCCTGGTTCACCCGGAAGAAAGCCGTCCGGATGAGGTATGGAGCGGATGTTACGAAAAGTATGCCTCCACAACGGCACTGGTCCGGCGAATGAAGACAATCGATTCCGGGCTGGATAACGGACGGAAAATATTCGAAGCAATGGAACGGAAAGAGGTCAGAGAGAATGTGGATGCATGGATTGATGAGATCGTGTACGGACTGGTGACTTTGGTTCATATTTTTAATCCGTCCCATATCCTGTTGGGTGGCGGAATCCTGGCCCAGTCATATATCCTGCAGGAAGTACAGAGGAAAGTGAAGCTCCGGATAGCACCCAATATGAGGCATGTGGAGATCTGCCGGGCCAGCCTGGGCAATCTGGCGGGGCTGACAGGTGCGGCGGCTTTGATCCTGGACCGCATGTCTTCCTGAGCAATTTTCAGGAGACTATTGACAGTTCATACAGGTTATGTTAAATTATAGAAACAATGAAAAGGCACAGTGAGGGAGTAGTAGCGCGTGAAGCGTGACAAGTCAACAAACTCGACCGATGGTCTGTCTTGTCTTAAAAAACAAGACTCATACATAGTCAGGAGCTGTACGGGCCATGTAGGCTGGAGGCTGCTCCAGGCTGTGGATGGGTCTTTTTATTTGAGAGGATACGAAAGAAAGAGGATGGTAAAAATGGAACTGGCAATAATTCTTTTCTTATTTCTCGTAGGGATTGTATTTATTGTGAAGGGCGGAGATTACTTTGTGGACGCCGCTTCCTGGATCGCAGAGGTCAGCGGCATACCGAAGCTGATTATCGGCGCCACAATTGTCAGTCTTGCCACCACGCTGCCTGAGATGCTGGTTTCGGTGATGGCCGCCGCCAGGGGAAGTGTGGATATGGCAATTGGCAATGCGGTGGGCAGTGTGACCGCAAATATCGGTTTGATCATGGGGATATCTCTGGTATGTATGCCGGCTGTGATCAAACGGAGAGATTATCTGTTCAAATCTGTGCTGATGCTGGCTTCTGCAGGTCTTATTGTGCTCTCCGGCGTAAAGGGAGAGACAGGAATGGCAATTTCAGCTGCTCTCATCGTAATCTTCTGGCTGTTTCTGTGGGAAAATGTCGCTTCAGCCAGGCGCTCCATGAAGGAGGAAGCCGGGACACGGAACAAAAAGAAGATCAGCGGCCGGAAAGAAGTGGTGTCTAATCTCATCAAATTTGCTGTAGGAGCGGTGGGCATTGTCTGGGGAGCGGATTTATTGGTGGACAACGGCAGTGCACTGGCTGCCATGGTGGGTGTGCCGGAGAGGGTCATCGGTGTGACTATTATCGCTGTAGGCACTTCTCTTCCGGAACTGATTACCACCATCACGGCCATCGCAAAGAAGCAGTCCTCTCTGTCTGTGGGAAATATTTTGGGTGCCAATATCATTGACCTGACCCTGATCCTGCCGCTCAGCGCTTTTGTTTCCGGAAAGCCATTGCCCATTGCGGAGACTTCGGCCAGACTGGATTTGCCGGCATGTTTGATTGTGGGATGCATCGCGGTTATTCCGGCCATGATTTTTCAAAAGTTCCAAAAGTGGCAGGGAATGCTGCTGCTGGCTGCCTATGCAGGATATTTATTCCTGACTTTGGGAGCAGCATAAGTGATAGGTAACTATGTATCGTTATATCAATTGAAAACCCCCTTCGCTTTAGGCGGAGGGGGTTTCTGATACCATGGAAGGTTTATTTTAGGGTTCCGAGGTGATAACTGCGATGCTGCTGTCCTCCGGCAGCTTCTCCAGGATGGTATTCTGACCGCACCATACTGCCTGGAAATCACTGAGGGATTCAAGGGGCTTTAAGCTGGTGACATTATTGTCTGTAATATCCAGATACTGCAGCAGCGGAAGGGTTTCCACAAAATCGATGCTGTCCAGATTCAGGGAAGCCAGGTACAGCTCTTTCAGATTCGGAAAATGTCCAAACATGTCATAATGATCCGACAGCTTCACAGCATCCCCGTTATTATAGGTGGGATCGTGCAAAATGGTGATGTCGTTCATGGATAAGATTTCCAGTGTTTCATTCACAGGCAGGTTGTTGAAATCCAGTCCCACCTGACATTCATCCAGATACAGGTATTGCAGTGTGGGAATTCCGAAGATCTCCTCTATATTACCGAATACCGACGTGTCCTCCAGGCTCAGGGTGGTCAGATTCGGAAGGTTTGTCAGCGGTTCCAGCGAATCCCTGTAGGAGGAGAAGTCATTGATAATCAGGGTGGTCAGTCCCTGCATGGCTGTGATGGCCTCCAGTTCCCAGCCGGAGCATTCCTCCAGGGAGAGGTAAGTTACATTGACAGCATCTCTCAGAGGGGATAGATCTCCGGCATATTTTACGGACAGCATCTGCAGCTGGGTCAGATCTGCAAAGGATGGTAAGGTTCCGCCGTAATTTAATTCCAGTTCCAGTTCGCTTAGCTGAGTCAGAGATCCGACTACGGAATAATCGTCTATACCGGTATTATCAATGAGAGACAGATAGGTAAGTTCCGGGCAGGATTCCAGCGCGTCCAGGTTTGGAACCTGGGTATCTTCGATGCTGAAACTGGTCAAACCAGGCATCTGCCGGATAAAGTCAATGCTTTTCAGCTGGGAGGACTGAATGCTCAGGGATTCCATGCTGTTTAAGGACATCAGGACGCTATAGTCGTTTATTTTATCACAGTCTCTCAGGAACAGACCTTCCAGGTCAGGAAACTGTGACAGTGCAGAAATATCCTCCACATACTCATATTCCAGATCCAGATACCGAAGATTGGGAAAAGACTCAATTCCGTTCAGGGATCTCTCGAAAATGCTGTCATATACGCCCAGATCCGTAATATTTTCAGGATGGGGGATGATATCTGCCAGTTCTCTAAAGGTATTCTCTGCATAGACCCCATATAAAGAATGCAGGCCATCCAGATCACCCGGTTCCAGGTCATCGTCAATGGAGAACCATTCCAGGCCGGAAAATGCGGACAAGTCGGACAGTATCATTCCCGTATCATACTGGTAGGTGAGAGACTGGGTATCTCCGTTGTCAATTTGGAAGTAAAGGGTCTTTTCATCCCGGTTGATCTGCAGCGCTGTGAGGCTGGCATACTCTTCCGGTGTGATGGACTGGTAATCCTTTCCCCAGACAGCTTCCGACACTTGACGGAAGAAATCGCTTTTGGGCAGATTTGGATCGGCAGTGCTGCCATCAACGGCGGTGACGGCGGAGGCTTCTTCAGAGGGGGCGGGTTCCTCTCCCGAAGCGGAGCCGGTCTCCTGCCGACGACTGGAAGAACTGGAAGCATTGCTGTCAGGAAGCAGATTTTCCAGGGCGCCGGAGCGGAAGAGGATGATGCCTGTCAGGGCCGCCAAAGAGACGATACCCAATACCACTGCTGTCACAATTGCCGCAACAGGATTGCTTTCCCCGTTCTTATTCGGGGCGGTATAATAGCCGGAGCCGGGCTTGCTGCCGCTGTAGGAACCGGTTTGACCGGAACCGGAGGAATTGTAACCGACACCGCCCTGGTAACCGGTCTGCTGTGAAGTACCGGTGGTGGTTCCGCCGGTTTGACCGGAAGTCTGCTCGGCCTGGCTGCGTATGTAGTATCCGCACTTTTTACAGGTCATCCGTCCGTCCATCAGTTTCAGTTTTGTGCCGCACATGGGGCACTTGGTGGATTCTTTTGCCATAATATTCCTCATTTCTATCCGTTTTTGGATCTTAGTATGCCGCAGGCTTTTGGATTTATTATAGCAGATTTGCGTCTTTTTGCAAACGGAGTTCTTTTCCTTTTTCAGGTCGTTTTTCCATTTTCCCTTATTGGCTTTCCTGTAACAATCAGAGATATTTTCTCCGGAAATGCCGCCAGGTGTTTTCTTATGCAGTTTGCACGAAAATCCCGAGACTTGACAAGAGATGGCAGATGCACTATTCTAAGGATACACACATCGATTGGAAAAATGTTCTAACCTACAGACAGGCAGTGTGAACCGAAAGGTTGGAGAGGACAGGAGGATACTGTACCTGTCGCGCAGAAAGGAAACAGTCCCTATCAGAGATCTGTTTACCATGTCGGCGGGATTTACCTGTGAGATGGATTTATGCCTGTCTGGATTGACGCAGACGGATTTGGAAGAGCGCGCGAAACAGAAGCAAAAGGCGCGGATGAAGGAGGCAATCAGGATGGCACAGCAGGAAAGAAAACAGGATATGGGCAGCGGCAGCATTCCGAGACTCATGCTGAGTCTTGCAGTTCCCGCGGTGGTGGCGCAGCTGATTAATATGCTTTACAATATTGTGGACCGAATTTATATCGGTCATATCCCGGATGCAGGGGCGTCGGCATTGACCGGGGTGGGATTGTTTTTGCCCATATTGATGATGATTAACGCATTTGCCATGCTGGCCGGTTCAGGAGGCGCTCCCAGAGCCGCCATTGCCATGGGAAAAGGAGATCGGGAAAATGCACAGAAGATTCTGGGGAACTGTTTTTCTGTGCTGATGATTTTTGCGGTATTGCTGACAGTGCTGTTTTATTTGTCTGCGCCCCGGCTGCTTCGGCTGTTCGGTGCCAGTGACGTTACGCTGCCTTATGCATTGTCCTATGCGCGCATTTATATTCTGGGCATTGTGTTTGTGATGATTGTCATGGGACTGAATCCGTTTATCACCACACAGGGATTTGCAAAATTCAGTATGCTTACCACGGTGGTGGGGGCAATCTGCAATATTATTCTGGATCCCATCCTGATTTTTGGTCTGGGTATGGGGGTACAGGGAGCAGCGATAGCCACAGTGCTCAGCCAGGCGGTAAGCGCGGTCTGGGTGTTGTGTTTTCTGCGGGGAACCAAAACCATGCTGCGGCTGACGGGAGCGGATATGCGGTTGGAGGCGGGGGTAATTTTGCCATGCCTTGCATTGGGGATCTCCACATTTGTCATGCTCAGCACGGAGAGTATTCTGAATATCAGTTTCAACAGCAGTCTGTCCCGTTTCGGAGGAGATGTGGCAGTGGGAGCCATGACCATCATATCCTCCTGCAGCCAGCTGGTAACGCTGCCTCTGCAGGGAATCTGCCAGGGAGGTCAGCCCATTATGAGCTTTAATTATGGTGCGGGAAAAAGGGAGAGGGTGAAACAGGCGTTCCGATGTCAGTTTACGGCCTGTGCAGGCTATGCGGCGCTGATGTGGATACTGCTTCTGACAATACCGCAGGTATTTGCCGGGATCTTCAGCAGTGATTCCGCTCTGGTTGACTACACGGTGTGGGCGATTAGAATCTATATGGCCGGGATTTTCTCCACCGGAGTGCAGATTGCCTGCCAGCAGACCTTTATGGCGTTGGGACAGGCGAAAATCAGTCTGCTGATGGCTTGCCTGAGGAAGCTGGTATTGCTGATTCCGCTGATTTTCATTCTGCCCTTTCTGTTTCCGGATAAGGTGTTTGGTGTGTTTGTGGCAGAGCCGGTCAGCGATATCATTGCAGCTACAGTGACGGCTACCATGTTGTTTACACGATTGAATCGGATTCTGGATAAAGGACCAGGGGCCTCGGAACAGAAAATGCGGGAAGTGTGAACATTCCGGAACAGGAGGGCAGACTTTGGGGCGGTCTTGCAGGGAAATAGCAGCAATGCAGAAACGATTGCAGAAATAACGGAACGGAGAACATGGTGAAGAGAAAAGCGGCAGCTGCGGCATGGGTGATTCTGTGTTTTGGCTTTTTTATGGTATTTCGTACAAAGGGGATGGAACCTGTGGGAATTTTATTTCCGGGGGCAATTCTGCTGTATACGGTGTCAGGCTGTCTGGCTGTATGTGCCGGAGGACGGAGCAGCCGCTTTCAGCAGACCCTGCCGGGTTCTGATCGGGCACTGTTTTTTATCCTGTGGGGGATTCTGTTGCTGGCCTGGCTGCCGGCATATCTGGCGCTGTTTCCGGGAACCTTTGGATATGATGTGCCGGAGCAGATGCAGCAGTTTTTCGGGGAGATGCCGCTGACTGCCCATCATCCGGTGCTGCATACCTGGCTGGTTGGCATTTTCCTTCAGGCGGGAAATCTGCTTTTTCACAGCTATCAGGCCGGATTTGCGGTATTTTCGCTGCTGCAGGGGATGACGGCTGCCGGCAGCATTGTCTGTTCTCTTCTGTTTCTAAAGCGGAGAGGGATTCCTCTGTTTCTTTTGCTGGCAGGACTGGCGGGATGCGCGTTGAATCCGATTCTTCAGATTTTAAGCTTTAACGCCACGAAGGATATTCTGTTCGGTGCCTTTTTTCTGTATTTTATGACAGCATTTCTGTCCTGTCTGGAGGAAGGATCCGGTTTCGGGGGAAAAGGCCTGAACGGCACGTCCGGCTGCGGGAGGGGATTGATTCTGTCAGGGGTGCTGATGTGTCTGCTGCGCAATCAGGGAATCTATATCATACTTGCATTGATTCTGTTTTGCATTCTGTTTCGGGTCAGGAAAGGTCTGATCGGCCGTTTGGGGATTGTGCTGGCTGCGGCGGAATGCTTTTTCCTGTTTGTCAGCCAGGGACTGGAGATTCCTTCCGGGGACAGCCGGGAGATGCTCTGTGTTCCCATGCAGCAGCTTGCGATTGTCTGGCAGAACCGGGAAAATGCCGATATCACTCCCTGGCAGGTGGAAGCGGTGGAGGAGCTTGTGGAACAGGAGGCACTGTATCAGTATATGCCGGAATGCGCGGATCCTGTGAAGAGTGGATTTCGAACTGATGTTCTAAGGAGAGACCCAATGAAATATCTGGGACTTTATCTGGCTGTGGGACGGCAGAATCCCAGCCTGTACGGAAACGCTCTGCAGGCTCTTACCCTGCCCTATCTGGACGGCAGCCTGTATCGGGTTCCGGAGACCACGATGGAATTTACCTTTCCCGGTGCAAACATATGGGGGATCCGGAGGCATAGTCTTCTGCCGGGATATGAGGCCTGGCTGCAGGGGGTGGTTTCTGATCCGCTCTGGGTTTTTCTGCTGCAGCCGGGCCTGGCGATCTATCTGCTGGTGATTCTGGCAGGTGCGGCAATTGCTCATAAGAGCAGCCGGCTGTTTTTGGGGATATTGCCCGGGGTGTTGTTTCTGGGGACGATTTTGCTGGGCTCCGGAGCGTTGCTGCGGTATCTGTATCCGCTGATGCTGGCGGTTCCGCTTCTGTGTGGGCTGCTGGTGTATGAGACTTTCGGCACAGAGTGCCGCTGACGGAAGGCTGGGAAAACACATGAGTCTACAATTTTATTTCGGCCCTTCAGGGGCAGGCAAGAGCAGAAAACTTTATGAGGAAATCACCAGGCGGGCGGCGGAGAACCAAAGTCAGAATTTTCTGATTATCGTGCCGGACCAGTTTACCATGCAGACACAGAAGGAGCTGGTGCTGCTGAACGAACGGGGGGGCATCATGAATATCGATGTGCTCAGTTTCGGGCGTCTGGGGCATCGGATTCTGGAAGAAGTGGGCGGGCAGGAGACTCCTGTGCTGGACGACACGGGGAAGAGCCTGGTGCTTCAGAAAGTGGCAGGCAATCTGAAGGAAGAGCTGCCCACGTTGGGAAGTTTTCTCCACAGGCAGGGATACATCCATGAGGTGAAGAGTGCTATTTCCGAATTTATGCAGTATGGCATCGGCACGGAGGATGTGGAGGAATTGATTGATTATGCCCGGAAACGGGGGGCTCTGGTGCAGAAGCTGCGGGATCTGCAGACCCTGTATAAAGGGTTTGTGGAGTATATCCGGGGAAATTTTATTACCACGGAAGAAACGCTGGACGTATTGTGCCGTTCGCTCCATAAATCCGAACTTTTGAAAGGCAGTGTTGTAGTATTTGACGGTTTTACCGGCTTTACGCCCATTCAGGTCAGAGTGATCGGGCAGCTTATGAGGGTGTGCGGAGAGGTGATCGTCACATTGACGCTGGGAGAGGCAGAGGATCCCTACAGACAGAACGGGGAGCAGAAGCTGTTTCATTTGACCAAAAAGACCGTGGCGGATCTGACACGACACGCAGGGGAGCTGGGCGCAGAGCGGGCAGAGGATGTGTTTATCCTGCCCAGATATCCGGAACATGTGGTCCAGGGCCGGTGGGTCGGGGAGAAGCAGGTACAGTATAATGCCGCTCACCGTTTCCGGAACGCACCTGCACTGGGATATCTGGAACAGAATCTGTTCCGGTATGGTACCGATTCATACGGGCAGTCTCAGGAGGAAATCCGAATCTTCGAGACCACTGTGCCCAGAGAAGAGGTACATCAGGCCGGGTTGGAGATTTGCCGTTTTGTCAGGGAGGAGGGATTGGCTTACAGAGATATGGCTGTGATCCTGGGAGATCTGGCAGGGTATGCACCCTATGTGGAGACAGAATTTGCACGGATGGAGATTCCCTGTTATATAGACCGTACCAAAAAGATTCTCCTGAATCCCATGATTGAGTATATGAAGAGTGCATTGGAATTGTATATCAGGGATTTCTCTTATGAAGCGGTATTTCACTATCTGCGCAGCGGACTGGCGGATCTGACCTGGGAGGAGGCGGACCGGCTGGAAAATTATTGTCTGCAGACAGGAATAAAGGGGTACCGGGCCTACAGCAGGATTTTCACCCGCAAGACGCGGGAGATGGAGGGGGAGGAGGACCAGCTGACGGAGCTGAACGCTCTGCGGGAGCGAATGATGGAGCAGGTGGATATGCTGCATATGGGAGGAAAGGAGCAGGTGAAGGGATATGTGAATGCTCTCTACGACTTTCTGGTACGCAACCGGGTACAGCAGAAACTGACGGCTTTTCAGACACGTTTTGAGGAGGCAGGTGATTTGGTCCGGGCACGGGAATATGCTCAGATTTTCCGCTGTGTCATGGAGCTGCTGGATCAGATCTATGTTCTGCTGGGGGACGAGACCATTACGCTGAAAGAGTTTGCCGAGATTCTGGAGGCGGGTTTCGGGGAGATTCAGGTGGGGACCATTCCGCAGAATGTGGACAGAGTGTTGGTGGGGGATATGGAGCGGACCAGGCTCAGTCAGGTGAAGGTTCTTTTTTTCCTGGGTGTAAACGACGGCAATATTCCCAAGGCGGCATCCAGAGGCGGCATTATCTCGGATATGGATCGTGAATTCCTGCGGGAGTCCCGGCTGGAGCTGGCGCCCAGTCCCAGGCAGCAGATGTACATACAGCGGTTTTATCTGTATCTGAACATGACAAAGCCTTCCCACAGGCTGTATCTGTCGTATTCCCGGGTGAACAGTGCAGGAAAGGCCATCCGCCCGGCATATCTGATTGATGCGGTGCAGAAGCTGTATCCGGATATCCGGGTGACATACCCGGAGCAGCGGAGTCCGTTGGAGCAGATCGTTACCGGGCAGGAGGGACTGGGGTATCTGGCGGAGGGTTTGAGGCAATACGCGGAAGGCAGTCTGCCGGAGGAGAGACAGCGGGAATTATATTCGATATACCGCGTGTATGGAGACGGAAAACTGGAAGAAAAGCGGGATTTTCTCACAGAGGCAGCGTTTAAAAGGTATCAGGACAACGGTTTGTCCCGGGCGGTGGCCAGAGCGCTGTACGGTGTGCAGCTGGAAAACAGCGTTACCCGGCTGGAGACCTATGCAGCCTGTGCCTATCGACACTTTCTGCAGTATGGCCTGATGCTGAAGGAGAGAGGAGAGTTCTCCTTCGGAGATGTGGATATGGGAAATGTGTATCATGGGGTACTGGAGCGTTTTGCGGAGAAATTGACGGAAAATCATTATACATGGTTCGATTTTCCGGAGGAATTTGCCGCCGGCTGTGTGCAGGAGTCATTGGAGCAATATGCGGCGTCCTATGGGAGTACTGTCCTGTACAGCAGTGCCAGAAATGCATATGCGGTCACCAGAATGGGGCGGATTCTGACCAGAACCGTGCTGACCCTGCAGAAGCAGCTGCGGAAGGGACGTTTTGTACCGGAGTCTTTCGAGCTTTCCTTTCAGTATGCGGATCATCTGGACAGTGTGAATGTGGCGTTGTCTCCCCGGGAGAAAATGCATCTTCAGGGGCGTATCGACAGGATTGATGTGGCGGAAGACGAGGAGCGGGTGTATGTAAAGGTTATCGATTACAAATCCGGTCATAAGCGCTTTGATCTGGCGGCATTGTATTACGGGCTGCAGCTGCAGCTGGTGGTGTATATGAATGCGGCCATGGAGATCGAGGGAAAACGCCGCGGCGGCAAGGAGGTGGTACCTGCTGCAATGCTGTATTACCACATCGATGACCCCTCTGTGGAGACAGCGGTAGAGCTGACGCCCGAGGAAATCAATGAGCAGATCAGCGGGCAGCTGCGGATGAACGGTGTGGTGAACAGTGCGCCCCATATCGTGGATCTGCTGGACCAGACCATGGAGAGCAAGTCTGCGGTGATTCCTGTGGAGCGGAAGAAGGACGGCAGCTTTTCGGCACGTTCTTCGGTGCTCAGCGGGCCGGAGCTGAAGACGGTGTCTGATTATGTAAGCCGCAAGATTGCAGAGATTGGGAGAGAGATTCTGGATGGCACCATCTCTCTGAATCCTTATGAGAAAGGCAGTGAGGAAGCCTGTACTTATTGTACTTACCGGAAGGTATGCGGCTTTGAAGCTTCACTGCCCGGGTGTGCGAAGAGGAAGCTGGAGGAGCTGGACAGAGAGGAGGCACTGCACAGGATGGCGGAGGAAGGAGAGGGCGATTCTCCGCAGAATCGAATGACGCATTAGCCGTTTTTCCCTAGCCGGTCATATTCCAATGAATATTCGTAATAACGAAACGATATTGCACAGTACCTACGAAACGGTGGGCTCCTCCCTCAAACGAAAAGCCCGGCTTTTTTCCAGCCGTTCTTTCAAAATACCCTCCATGCCTTCCTCCGTAGGAAGGTAATACCTTCTGTCCTTCAGGCTTTCCGGCAGGCAGGTCATACGTGCCATTTTTTCCGCCCTATCATGGGCATAGACATATCCTTCCCCATAGTGCAGCTCATTCATGAGCTGTGTGGGTGCATTGCGGATCACCAGAGGTACCGGTTCTGAAAGTTGGTTCAGTGCATCTGTTTTGGCAGTCTCGTAAGCCCGGTAGAGAGCATTGGAGCGGGGCGCCAGTGAGAGATAGACCACAGCCTGCGTCAGATTCAGGTTGCATTCCGGCATTCCATTGAAATGGCAGGCCTGGTAAGCCGCAACGGCAATCTGCAGGGCCTGACTGTCCGCAAGACCGATATCCTCGCTGGCGAAGCGGATCAATCTGCGGGCGATAAACAGCGGATCCTCACCGGCTTCCAGCATCCTGGCAAGCCAGTATACGGCGGCGTCCGGGTCGGAATTGCGCATGGATTTGTGAAGGGCAGAGATCAGGTTGTAATGCTCCTCTCCTTTTTTGTCATACAGGAAGGCCTTACGGCCAAGGCATTGTTCCAGAGTTTTGTCCGTGATGCGTATGGAGCCTTCCGGCGTGATATCGCCGTTGAGTACAGCCATTTCCAGGGTGTTCAGCGCTTTCCGTGCATCCCCGTTGGCAAAGGCGGCAATGGCTGGGAGGGTATTCTCTTCCAGGTGCACTGTGGTACTGCCGAATCCCCGGTGGTCTGCCATGGTTCGGCACAGCATTTTTGTCAGATCCTCAGCACTCAGCTCTTTCAGCACAAAGACCTTGCAGCGGGACAGCAGGGCGCTGTTGATTTCGAAGGAAGGATTTTCTGTAGTGGCGCCGATGAGCGTGATACTGCCCTTTTCCACATAAGGCAGGAAAGCGTCCTGCTGTGCTTTGTTAAAGCGATGAATCTCATCCACAAAGACCAGTGTGCGGATGCCGTAATTCCGGTTATCTTCCGCCTGCTTCATGATCTCCCGAATCTCCTTGATACCGCTGGTGACGGCGCTGAAGTTCAGAAAATCGGATTTGGTGTGCCCGGCAATGATCCTGGCCAGAGTGGTTTTGCCCACGCCGGGAGGACCCCAGAAGATCATGGAACATACCTGGTCCTTTTCCAGCATCTGGCGGAGAAGTTTTCCTTTTCCCAGCAGATGTGTCTGGCCCACATAATCTTCCAGGGATTGGGGGCGCATCCGGTCTGCCAGAGGCGCCGTGGCGGAGGAGAGGGAATATTCGTCTGAAGTGAAGGATAGCTGGTGCAATTTTCGGACCTCCCGGGGATTTTTTCGCAATGGAAACGTTAACAAAGGAAAAGACGAAGCTGCCCCTTGAGGCAGCTCCGTCGTCGCCGCAGATACCTTTTTATTTGGTGGGATCTTCCGGTTCGGGAGTCTTATTCACAGTGGAGGCGTTCTTTTTGGCTTCCTCTGCCATCTTGTCGAACTTCTCCATGACTGCATCGTAAGTGCGCTGGGAGATATCAGGAAGATCGCCTCCCCATGTCTTTCCCGCCCGTTTGAAGCCCTTCTCAAAAGCGGCGCGCATGTCCTCGATCTTGTCAGGATCCCCGCCGGTGAGAGCATTGGCGAAGTCAATGATTCTGTCGGAAGTCTGCTCCACACCCCAGTAGCCGTCCTCTGCGATATCGGCCTGTGCCTGCTTTTTCGTAGCAGGATCTACCGTGTAATTGCCTTCCCGCAGGAAGTTCCAGATATCGTTTGCCTTACCGTAGGCATTGGCCTGTCCGGCCATCATTTTTTCCACCAGACTGCGCAGCTGGGCGGTGCGGGCATCCGCGTCGGCTTTCAGCTTATTGATCAGATTGGTATCGGGCTTATAGGTGGGCTTTGCCGCAGAGACGCTCTCCTGAGAAGGCTCATATATAACGCCTGTATCGGCAGCATTGGAAGTGTTTTCGTTTTTGGTATTTTCCGCGGCAGTATTTTCCGCTTTTACGTTTTCTACAGCCGAATGGTTATAGGCGGCTGCTGTCTGATTTGATGTAACTCCATTTACACTCATAGTATCCTCCTTCTTCACATAGGGTCACTGGTTATTCTCATCCCTGATCTATTCATTATTTCGGCAGATATCCCGGAAAAATTTACCTGCTGCAGTAATTTTTCCTGCTTTTTCGTATCCCGGTGCCGACATACTCCCGCTTTGTGCAGATTCAGAACATATCAGGAAGCGGAAACTGCGAGAATCGTCAGCGTGCATTCGGAGAGGGGGATGCTTTCCGACGTCAGAGAATAGTCGATGCGGATCTTCAGCTGGCTTTCCGCTCTGAACACTTCCAGGGACCGGGTGGAAATTCCCATTTTGAGGATTCCATAGGGAGTGGCATAGTCCGTCAGGTATTCTTTTCCGGACTCAAAAACCATACGGGTATTGACACCGCCGCGTTTGGTCAGTTCCAGAACCGTGTCCTTGAGCTTTATCCTATTTTTAATTACTGAATTGCCGTCAGATGGGGCCTCTTCATAGAAAAAGTAGCAGCAGCCGTTTTTCTCGAAATACTCCCCCCGGGCACTATGTGTTGTGACAGAGGATTCGCTGGTCTCATCGCTCTGACATCCGGTTATTGTGAGGTGTATCTTTTGGTTCATGGCACTCCCTTGTGATTTCGGAACAGGCTTTTGTTCCGGTCTGTCGGCGCTTAATATTGTTCGATCCGGATCGTCTTAGCGGACAGGATTCCGTATTTGATGATGGAATTGGCAAATGTAACGAATTTCTCCGCCATATCGCTGACATAGAACTGATATTGATTGCTTCCCAGCTTCGGTGCATCCTCCCCCAGCAGATCCATCCCGGTCAGCATTCTGCGCAGCTCCCGGGCGGTTTCATAGGCAGGATTCACCAGAGTGACATCAGGACCTGCGATTTTGCCCAGGGTGGAGCGGATCAGGGGATAATGGGTACAACCCAGGATCAGCGTGTCAATATCAATGTCGATGAGTTCCGTGAGATACCGTCGGGCAATTTCGTCAGTGACGGGATCTTCCAGCAGCCCTTCCTCCACCAGAGGAACAAAGAGAGGACAGGCCTTGCCGTAGATGGTTACATTTCGGTTCAGTTCCTGTATGTATTTGGTGTAAATCTGACTGCCGATGGTAGCTTCTGTGGCAATGACGCCGATACGGCCGTTCCTGGTTACTTCCGCGGCCATTCTGGCGCCTGGCTTCACCACCCCGATGATGGGGACATCACAGTCCCGTTCTAAAGCATCCATAGCGTAGGCACTGGCAGTATTGCAGGCTACCACGATGGTTTTCACCCGGAATGTCTTCAGAAACCGCATAATCTGTTCGGAAAACCGTACAACAGTCTCTCTTGATTTGTTTCCGTAGGGAACCCTTGCGGTGTCTCCGAAATAAATGATTTTCTCATTTGGGAGCTGGCGCATGATTTCCCGCACTACGGTCAGCCCGCCCACACCGGAATCAAAGACGCCGATGGGGGCGGTTTTGTCAGTATTGCTATTCTTATTGGTCGTTTCCGATTTTGTCTCTGTCATGAAAAGCCTCCAAAAGTGAGCTGATGTTCGTGAACAGTTTGCTGCGGAAGGATATATTTTCCGGACCGGCGTTCAGAAGATCCAGATAGAGACCGCCTTCAAAATTCCATTTCAGCGTCTGCTGTTCCAATGTGCCGTCCTCCTGTTCCGCATTGATCTTCACAGTTTCCGGTGTCAATGTCAGCTCCGGGTAGAGCAGACCCCACCATCCGATTGCCGCGCATATCAGTGCTGCCACACGAAATCCCAGTCTTTTCTGATTCATGCAAGTACTCCTTTTTTCTTTTTCAGGAGTATTGCCGGGGATAGGGGCTTTTATACTGGCAATCCATGTGTCCGGCGGACAGAGGATATCCGGTGCAGGACTATCGGTTCTTGGGGGAACGCCGGTTTTCCAGCCGTATCTGGCGGATAATTGCTTTTTTCTGATTGTCAATATGGGTTTTGGCGGCAGCGGCGGCAGTGTCCTTGTCCTTATCCACGATGCTTTGATAAATAATCCTATGCTCTCTGACCAGGGTTTCATGCTGGCTGCTGTCCTTGATATATTCGAAGCGATAGCGGTACATCTGTTCGGACAGATTGTTTACCAGCTGAATGAGTCGCTGGTTCCCCGTTGCTTCCACAATAATGTCATGGAGAGCGACATCTGCCTGGGCGATCTTCTTTGCATCTCCGGTGCTGACGCACTGCTCAAAATGTTCACAGGCATGTCTTAAAGCCTCCAGTCCATCTTCCGTAATACGGTCACAGGCAAGCTCTGCGCAGAGAGCGTCCAGCGTACGGCGGACCTCCAGCACATCATTCATGCTCTTTTCCGTAATCTGGGCAACCTCTGCTCCCCGTCTGGGAAACATAGTCACCAGACCTTCCAGCTCCAACCTGCGGATGGCTTCCCGGACCGGTGTGCGGCTTACGCCCAGTTTGTCTGCCAGATGGATCTCCATCAGCCGCTCTCCGGGCTTCAGTTCCCCCGTGAGAATGGATTGGCGTAATGTATAGAAGACGACATCCCGGAGGGGCAGATCCGGATCTAAAGAATTCTGCATATTGTTACCTGTGCCTTTCCTGTAACCTGTTGCGCACCTTGTTCTGCCGGGGAGGATTCCGGGTTCTTTTGGGAACATGCCTCATGGAAGGAGAAATCTTTCCGGCCATTCAATGGATCCCGGGTGCTTTCTGATGATGGCGGGATTTAAGAAAAATAGTTTCGTCCCATTGCCGGAGCCTTAGATGGGTGTGGTCAGGAAAAGCTGTTTTGCCAAGCCAGTCTTTTCCATTTTATCGTGGGCGGATTTCGCAGCCTCTGCATCCCTGTAAATACCGAATACCGTGGGGCCGCTGCCGCTCATGAGACTGTTCTCCGCTCCCAGCTGAAGCATTTCAGTCTGAATGGCGGCGATTACAGGGCAGGCAGCTATGGTGACAGTCTCCAGAACATTTGCCATGCGGCTGGTGATTCCGTCCAGCTCTCCGGCTGCGATGGCAGCGGCCATACCGTCAATGTCCGGATGCCTGGAGATTTCCTGCAGGTTCAGATGCTCATAGACGTATTTGGTGGATACACTGATGTCCGGTTTGGCGACCAGAATGTGGCAGGACGGCAGAGGGGCCAGGGGGGTCAGTTTCTCTCCCATACCTTCCGCCAGTGCGGTGCCGCCCAGGATACAATAGGGCACATCTGCTCCTATGGCGGTTCCCTCTTCCATAAGTCCGGCCGTGGAGATTCCCAGTCCGAACAGGACGTTAACGGCCCGGATGGCTGCCGCCGCATCGGTACTTCCTCCCGCCAGTCCTGCGGCGATGGGGATATGCTTCCGCAGGTGTACGCGGAGTCCTGCGGAAATATGATATTTTTCAAACATATGGTGTGCTGCTTTGTAGATTAGATTATGTTCGTCCGTGGGAAGCGATTCGGAATCGGTGGTGATGGTGATCTGATGCCCAACTTTCTCAAAGGTAAGTTCGTCCCAAAGGTTGATGCTCTGCATAATCATTTTGACCTGATGATAGCCGTTCGGAAGCCGTCTCACCACGTCCAGGCCCAGATTGATTTTCGCATATGCTTTCTGCTGGTATACGCTCATAGTCCGCCTCCCGGGGATAAAAATCTTATTGTACAAAATTATATACAATGTAGTCCTTTCCGTCAAGCTGTTTTATAGATCGGAGAATCCTCTATGGAAATTTTCACCGGGATTTGGTATACTGTCAGGAGAGGCATTCTGGAGCGCATTTGAAAATGGCTTTCTGTCGGATATACGTCATAAATCATCTGCAAAACAGAGCGTGCAGATGGCAGGAATAAAAATTCAAACAGGCTCTAAGCATAGAGGAGGCAGATTCATGGAACAAAAATTCATCAAACCCCCGGTGGAGATCCGCTACCGGGAAGAACTTGAGGCCCTGAAGGCCAACGACACAGGAAACCGGCCGGAGAACTGGCAGATGTCCCCCAAGGCGGTGCGTACCTTTATTCTGGGCAGTCCCAAGCCCATAAAGCATGGAGAAAAAGAATATCTGATTGAGAAAAAATATTTCGGCAACGATGCTCTGGTAGAGCGCTGTATCGTGACCCTGGCAGGCAATCGGGGTCTGATGCTGGTGGGGGAGCCGGGGACGGCTAAAACCATGCTTTCGGAATTCCTTTCGGCGGCCGTCAGCGGTGTCAGTACCAATACCATCCAGGGGACGGCGGGAACCACAGAGGATATGATCAAATATTCCTGGAACTATGCTCTGCTCCTGGCAAAGGGGCCCAGCCGGGAAGCTTTGGTGCCCTCGCCCCTTTATGTGGGGATGGAGAAGGGGATTCTCACCCGCTTTGAGGAGATTACCAGAACCCCTGCGGAGATCCAGGACAGTCTGATCAGCGTCTTGAGCGACAAGGTGCTGAACGTGCCGGAGCTGGGAGATGAAGGCTTTCTCTTCGCAAAGCCCGGGTTCAATGTCATCGGTACTGCCAATACCCGGGACAAGGGCGTCAACGAGATGAGCAGTGCCCTGAAGCGGCGTTTTAATTTCGAGACCGTGATGCCTGTCCGGGAGGCGGCCATGGAGAAACGGATTATTGTCAATGAGGTGAACAAGCTGGCGGCGGAGAGTCATATCTGCGTGGAGGCGGATGAGGATGTGGCGGAGATTCTGGCTTCGACCTATCATGAACTGCGGGAGGGCGTGTCCTCTTACGGTCACAGAATCGATAAGCCATCTTCTGTGATGAGTACGGCGGAGGCGGTGTCGGTGTACTACCAGGCGATGATAACAGGGTATTATTACGGAGACGGCACCTTGAGTATGGACAGTCTGGTGCAGACCCTGGTAGGTGCAGTGTCCAAGGAAAATAAAGACGACCTGGAGAAGGTGAAAGGATACTTCAACACGGTTATTCGGGACAAGAGCAGCAAAGAAGGTGGATTATGGAAAGAATATTACGAAGCCAGAAAATGGCTGAAATAGTCCTGCTTCCGGTGCGCCATCACAGCCCGGCCTGTGCCTGGCATGTGAGTCGGATGATTGAAAAGCTGCGCCCCGGAGTAATTCTGGTGGAGGGACCGGACAATGCCAATGCGCTGATTCCGGTGATGGTTCATGAGGATACCAAAGCGCCATTTGCCATCTATTACTCTTATCATGACCAGACGGGACGGATTTCCGAGGAGAAGGACCATTACAAATGTTACTATCCCTTTCTGGATTACTCGCCGGAGCTGGCGGCTTTCCGGACGGGAAGGGAGCTGAACATAGAGACCGCTTTTATTGATCTGCCCTATGGGGATATCCTGGCGGCTTCCCGGGAAGGGAGAGGACTGCTGAAGGCGGAAGAGGAGAAAAGCAATTATAACGACGATTACCTTTTGTCTAGGAATGCCTATCTGCAGCAGCTCTGTGAGAAGACCGGGCTGCGCAGTTTCGACGAGTTCTGGGAGAAATATTTTGAATTAAACGGAATAGAAGAGGAAAGTGAACGGTGGTTTGGTAATCTTTTGACTTACTGCACTTTGGCCAGAGAGAATACGCCCACAGAAGCCATGGAGGAGGACGGATGCCTGGCCAGAGAGCGGCATATGGCAGCGCGGATTCGGGAATATGCGGAGAAAACCGGGACGGCGGAAGGACCGGTGCTGGCGGTGACAGGCGGTTTTCATACGCCGGGACTGAAGGCGCTGCTGGAGAAGGGGCCGGTATCCGGGGAAGCCGGGGAAAGTGTCCCGGAAACGGATCAGGGCGTCTATCTTATGCCCTATTCCATGGAAGCGGCGGATGCCCTGAACGGTTATGCCAGCGGTATGCCTTTTCCGGGATTTTACCAGAAGATCTGGGAAGGACTGCAGGAGACGACGCTGCCTTACCACGATGCGGTGCTGGATATGATCGTCACGGCCGGCAAGGAGACCAGGCGGAAGGAAGGGTATCTCTCCACCTATGACGAAATCTGCGCCTGTGCCATGGCAGAGGGGCTGGCGCAGCTGCGGAGCAAGCACCAGCCCGGGGCCTACGAGCTGCTGGATGCAGTGCTGACCTCTTTTGTAAAAGGAGAATATAATATTGCCACAGATGCGCCCATGCGTTTTCTGCGGAAAGCGATGACAGGAAATACGGTGGGGGCATTGTGCCGTCATGCGGATGTACCGCCGATTCTTCATGATTTTCAGGACCAATGCAGGAATTTCGGCATCAGGACAGGTTCCACGCTGGAAGCGGAAGCCACCCTGTCCATTTTCTCCAATCCGAAGCACCGACGGTACAGTATGTTTCTAAACCGCATGACCTATCTGAAGACTGCATTTGCCAGAAAGGTAAAGGGACCGAACCTGCAGTTGAAGCGGGACCGGAATCTGATGCGGGAGATCTGGAAATATAAATGGAGTGTGCAGGTGAATTCCGCCCTGATTGAGGTGTCCGTCTACGGCGCCACCATTGAAGAGGCGGCAGTGAGCCTGGTGAAGGAGGCTCTGAAGCAGGACATCGGGGCAGGGGAAAGCGTCCGGCTGCTGACCCAGGTATTTGAGATGGGATTGCAGGAACAGCTGCAGCCGGTGTATGACAGGGTGTATGAACTGATGCAGAAGGATACAGATTTCTATTCCCTGGCAGAGGCGGTGAAATCTCTGCTGATGATGGAAGAGCTGGCAGGACTGTACGATTCCAGGATGGCGTTCGGTGAGCTGGTTCACATTGGGTGCCGGAAGCTGATCTATCTTGCGCCCTCCATGGCGAAGATCAAAGACGAAGACCTGAATGCCTGTATGAATGCCCTGAAACTCCTCTACCAGATCACGGGACGGGAAGGGGATGCCTTCGCCCGGGAGCGGGAGGACTACTATGACGTACTGGGGAAAATGACCCGGGACGCAGAGATCCATCCGGGATTAAACGGCTGTATTCACGGCATTCTCTACGGAAGCGGAAAGGAAGCGTCGGCTGAGGTGGAGGCTGTCTGCAGGGGATATCTGGGAGGTACCAGAGAACAGCTTTTCTCCACGGCCCGATTTTTCAGAGGATTATTCTTTACGGCGAGAGATCTGGTTTTTATCGGCGAACAGTTTATCCGTATGCTGGACGAATTTTTCGGACAGGTGGACCAGGAGGAATTTATGGAGCTTCTGCCCGAGCTGCGTATGGCCTTTACCTATTTCACGCCCAGGGAGACGGACAAAATCGCCGGTGCCGCAGCGGCGCTTCATGGCCGGAGCAGACGGGATATTCTGGAGCGGGAGGAAGTCTATCCGGACTGGTATTCCTATGGGAAAGAGATGGATGCGTATGTGAAGGCGAGGATGCAGTTATAGAGGGGCAGCTGCGTGGAGGGATTTGGCTTATGGAGGGAAATCGTCAGCCATGCGCCTGCTTATGCAGACAGTCATATATGGGAAATGCCAGGATACGGTAAAGCATGGAAGACAGAATATTATGGAGCCGGAAGGACAGGTTTGGGGGAATGATTGCAGGATTGATTCTGGGAGAGGGCAAATAAGATGGCAGATGAACAGGAAATTTTGAACCGCTGGAGGCTGGTCCTGGGAAAGTATGCTTCAGGACAGATTTCATTTTCCGAAGGCGGTCTGAATTACATGGATATGGAGAATGTGCTGGACTATCTCTACTCCAGGGAATACGGGGATGAACAGGAGATACGCAAGGAGAGGCAGGGGGGCAGTGAGGGCTCCCGGCTTACCGTGCCGGGCTGGCTGCATCAGGTGAAGAAGCTTTTCCCGAAGCAGACGGTGGAGGTGCTGGAGCGCCATGCACTGGAGAAGTATGGCATGACGGAACTGCTCACGGATCCGGAGGTGCTGAAGAAGCTGGAACCCAATAAGGAACTTCTCAAGACCATTCTGGAACTGAAGCATATGATGAAGGGCGATGTGCTGAACATGGCCAGAGAGATTGTGCGGAAAGTGGCGGCAGAGATTGCACGGAAACTGGAGCAGGAGGTAAGAATCTCTTTCTTCGGCCAGATTAACCGCAATGCCAGCAGCCCGGTGAAGTCTGCCCGAAATCTGGACATGAAAAAGACCATCCGTATGAATCTGAAAAATTACGACAGGGAAAAGGAACAGATTATACTGAAAAACGTTTATTTTAATTCACGGATGAAGAAATATAACCAGTGGAGGGTGATCATCTGCGTGGACGAGAGCGGTTCCATGTTGGATTCCGTCATCCACAGCGCTATTATGGCGGGAATTTTCTCAAAGCTTCCCATGCTGGACACCAAACTGGTGATATTTGACACCAATGTGGTGGATTTAAGCGGTTATGTGGAGGATCCGGTGGAGACTTTGATGAGTGTACAGCTGGGAGGCGGCACCAATATCGCGGGGGCATTGTCTTACTGTGAAGGATTAATCGATTTTCCGTTTAGGACAATGGTGGTGCTGGTGACGGACCTCTATGAAGGCGGCGGATACCAGAGGCTTTACAGCACTTCCAAGGGAATCATTGAAAGCGGTGCCCGGCTGGTGGTGCTCACCGCCCTGGACATGGATGCCAATCCCAACTACGACAGAAACGCCGCGGCAGTCCTGGCGGACATGGGCGCCTTTGTGGGGGCCATGACGCCGGAGGAACTGGCCGGGTGGATGGGAAAGATAATCGCGTAGGGGCAGGTGGTTAAAAGCCGAAAAAACGTTTGGAGGATTTTTTGATCCGCTTTTCCAGGTTGGACCGCATGGATAAAATTCCGTGTTCCGGCATGAGCCTGGCCAGCTCGTCACAGGCGGCCAGGCCTCTTGCCGCCGCGGTGCTCATTTTCAGCTTTTCCTTCGTGATGGCGGCAATCTCAGAGACCAGAGAGGCGCTGATGATCACGATCTGCCATGCTGCCGGATTTCCGGTTTTCTGTGCGGCTTCCTCTCCGAAATTCATAGCCTGGGTGCCGTAGAAGTCCGCTTTATACCGATCGTCTGCATCTGCTGCAAGCAGTGCCAGATAGTGACAGCTTTCTGCCCGCAGCACCAGAGAAGCGCTTTCGGCCACATGAAAGCCGTTCGTGTCTGTGAGCATGGCAAGTACCTGTTCGAAAAGACTTTGTGCCTCGTCCCCCTGGCCGGCTGCATAATACTGTACGCCCAGGACCTCCATAGCGGTTATGCCGGTGTTGTATAATCTGGCAGCGATATCGCTGAGTATGCCCTTGGCCGTGCTGCTTTCCAGGTTCTGGCACTCCTTTTCCAGAGCCTCATGGGCATTCCCGAACAGATTGACGCTTTTCTCGGTCCATCGGATCGCTTCTTTGATATCGCCTCCCGCCTGCTGTATGGCGTTACCCCGCTGCATGCAGGTCATGGCCAGAGCACCTTCCGCCACGGCCCGGCCGTGCCCGGAGACTCCGCTTTCCAGGAACTGTGTCACGCCGCGTTCGCAGTTCAGCATGATATCTGTGTTTCCGGTGCGGAGGAATGCATCTATGCCGTGGAGGCTTTGTATCCACAGGGCACGGGCACGATAAAAATCGAAGGAAAGTTTATCGGCCAGCCGGTCAAACAAGTTTCGTGCTTTCTCATAGCATTGGTTCCCATCAGCATAGTTATTGTATTGATAGAAGATTGCTCCGATCCGGGCATAGAAGTCGGCTATTTTCTCGCAGATGCCGTCGGCGTCTCCCAGATACTCCTCCGCATATTGAAGAAGGGGCAGGGAAGCGGTGAGAACCTGATACATCCCCGGGGTATCCAGGATGCGTTCACAGGCTACCGCCATTTCGTTACGGCATTCCGCACAGGACCAGGCCAGATAGAGCCGCTGTTCCCCGTCATAGAAAGCTTCTTCCGACTGGAGCCGGGAAAAGCAGTTTTCCCCAAAGTGCAATGCCTGGCTGTAATATTGAATTGCCTGCTGATTGCTGCCCTGATTCAGATAGAGCAGAGCGTTGAGCCTGCTGTATTCCATTTCCAGATACCAGTATCCCGTGTTGTCCGGATTCCGGTGCCGAAGCAGTTCCAGCAGGGGTTCGTAGCTTCGCATCAAAGGTTCCAGGTTTTCGAAATCCTTTACGGAAGCGTAATACCGCATCAGTTCCTCAATTGACTCCAGTCCGTCCATCAGCGGGACAGTTTCCATTCCGGCCGCTTTTTCTGCGGAGAGATTTTGCCAGATTCCGGTGAGGTAATTCTTCCGGGCCGTCCAGGCACTGTCTTCGTAATCTTCATAGCCTCTGTGCCAAACAAGTTCCATGTTCACAATTCTCCTTCCTATGATTGAATTTTTTCCGCCAGACAAGTATAGATTTCTGCCTGCTGCATGGCTTCCTCGTAGGAGGCAGCGCCCTGGGTGATATCTCTGCCGAATAAGGCCAGCGGCACGGTTTGGACCAGATCGCTGTCGGCAAGATATCCGGCGCAGACTACAATGGCATCCCGTCCTTCGTACTTGCAGTCCAAAGAGGCGGGGATATTTCCGTTGGCGCGGATGAGTTCGAAATCACGGATACCTATGTGATCCAGAATGCCGTTCTCCCGAACATGGAAATCAGCCACCTGAAAAAAGCATTCGTAGTGCAGGCTGCGGCTTACAGCCGTGATTCCGTTTCGCTCTATCTCCGTATACAGGCTTTTGGAGTAGGAATCCGACAGATATTGTCTCGTCATGAAATATTCTTCTGAAAGATAATAATCGGCTTTGGAAGCATAGTCAATGCCGGAGACGACGGAACGAACGGGAGCGCTGTTACTGGTGGACAGGTCCATCAGATCAAATGCCGATAATCGTTTATTGTAATTCCGAACCATGTCTTTTCTTTCGCTATAACTGTATTCCGATTTGATATCTACGGAATATTCGTAAGAAGACGAAAAATCAGACAAATGCCCTTCTTCTTTCAGGTATAACAGATAGACACCGTCTTCACCCAGCGTGTGCAGTTCATTGGCATAACGCCATCCTCCGCTTTCTCGTGGCTGCGCCAGGTCGCAGATCAGCCAGTCCTGCACCTGATCCCACGGAATACTCCACCAGAATACGCCTCGGGAGTAGCCCTGCTTTTCCCGATAGGTTTTTAACTGAACTCTTATGGTTTCGAGTTCGTCCAGAAGTCTGGTATATACCGGATCGGGCGTTTCCTTTCTTCCAAAGAAGCCCCGCTTTTTCGGAATGGTCTTTTCGGTCCGATCGGCCCAGTTAAAGCTGTGCCGAAGCAGTTCCTTCTGCTTTGACGCCACTGCGGTCAGCAGCTGTTTATAGGTCTTGTCCGGCCCCTGTGTATCAAAAAACATGATGATTCTCCTTATCTGATTTCCCTTTGATAAAATAAGACTGCCGCATAGATATCTGAATATACTGATGCGGCAGCCCTGTGTCTATTTTTTCTTCTCTTTTATCTGCTTTACCTTCACGCCGCCTTTTCTGGTAGGTTTTGCGGAGATTTTAAAGATATCGCCATCCTGCAGGAAAAAGGAAGCATATCCGACGCCTACGGAGTTGCCTGCGCCCATATCCGCACCAACGGAAGCACCGGCAAGCATGGACCCGCCTGCACCTGCAGCGAAGCTTGCACCCACAAACGCGCCGGTAACCGCACGGAATCTGGCCTTGCTTGCAGCCCTTGGGTCAGAGAAATATACTGTGTGCGGACCGGGAACCAGATCGATCTCATAGGGATCATTTGACGCCTTTAAAACGCGGGTGGGATTTTTGACCACATCGGGATCCTGGTCGATCCATACGTTCACAGACATTTTCCTGAAAATGTTAATGAACCACAGGAAAGAGAAACAACGGGAGTAAAGAGATTCGTTTTTCACCAGGACAGATAATTGTGTTTTCATTGGTAAGCCCTCCTCATCAGACAATAGAATAAAATAATACTAGAGCGTGTTTGAAAATTACCAACTTTTGGTCATTTTATCCAAATTAAGATTG
>CAJTXE010000005.1:126200-144807 GCA_910580225.1 uncultured Acetatifactor sp. | reverse complement strand
CCGATTTTACAGGAGAACGCCATATATTTCACTACACGTTCTTATTTGACGCTTACACTATAACCATTAGTGTCATAACCTTTTAAGAATTGAATAATTAGCGGTTGTGACAATGGAAAAAATGCCGGAAGATGAATTTAGCCATGATGGAGATACTGCGTTTTGGAATGAGTGGCACCGGCGGAGAAACGCTTAAATTCTCATTTATCAGGAAGATAGCAAAGGCAGCCTCGCCCGCCTTTGCTGACCTAAAAATTTGCTGGTACCACAGCAAATTTTTGATGGCCTGCGCCCTCTTTTTCTGATATAATAAAAGAAAAAGGGTGGTATTAAACCCGAAAGGAATCCTCATGTATAAATGCAGGCTAACCTATGACGAATGGAAATGTATCACTTCAAAAACCAGAACCGGAAAAGAGATGGATACGCCGCTTTTAAAAGGCTATCTTGGATTATTGACTATAAATGCCGTTTCAGAAAAGCAGGTATGGAAATATGACGGAAATGATATTGTTGTCTGTGACAGCGGCTACCACTGGATGACTATTCTGCCCAAAAACGAATACTACTGCATGACAGTCATGATGGATGAGTGCTGCGAAATGAAGGTTTGCTATATCGACATGATTGATAAACAGGGATGTGACGATGACGGTGTTCCCTATTTTTATGATTTGTATCTGGACCTGATTGTCTATCCGGACGGAAATGTGATTGTGGACGATATGGACGAACTGCAGGCTGCATTCAAAGCAGAGGAGATCACGGAGGCGCAGTATAACCAAGCTATCATGACTTCCCAAAAGCTGCAGGAGGGATTATTGGCAGATATTAAAAATTTCCGAAATTACGTAAAAGCCCTCCGCACAAACGCTTTTTAATAAAAAAACATGGCAGTCTGCTTATTTCTGCAAATTGCCATGTTAAAGTTTGCCGTCCGCCGCAGCATCTCTGCATGCTCAATACTGTTTCCAGTCCGGAAGCTCATCAAGGGTGATTACACGTTCATCTTCATACACTTTCCTGACCATGGACTCCTCCGTATATTCCTCGGAAAGCAGGGGCAGATTATTTTTCACCACAAACTCTCCGCTCCAGGTGCAGAACCAGAGCCATGGCGCCTGATCCCGGAACGCAAGCTCCGGGTCAAAGAGACAGCCGTTCTCCGTCAGGGCAATGGGTTTTGGAGAATCCGCATACTCCACCGCCTGGCTGAATTTCCCGCTCTGGGAGAGATAGACCTGTTTGCCGGGGTAGATGTCCTCCCCGATGATGTCCACATATTCGTCCCCCGGATACCAGTCCCCATCCTGCCCGTTCCAGACCCAGATGATGTTGTTTAGTTTATGGTACTCCGTCATCCGCTGAAAGACCAGTTTCCACAGCTCGATATAGCTCTCCGGCCCGGCAGCGCCCCACCAGAACCAACCGCCGGAAGCCTCGTGAAGCGGGCGGAACAAAATGGGCACATCCGCCTCCTGAAGAATGGCAATCTGCTCCGCAATGGCATCGATATCCCGCAGCAGCAGCCCGTATCCCTCCTCATCCTCTCCCCTCATGATAGCCCCCAGGTCAATATTCGTAGCTTCCGTATAAAAACCCCGATACCAGGGTTCCTCATCCGTCAGGTATTTCTCCGGCGCATTCCAGTGCCAACAGAAGGTGTTGATTCCCCCCATGGCGTCAAAGTTGATGGCTAACTGTGTGGAAATCCCCGTGGAACCGTTTGCCACCCGGGAAGGGGTATATTCGATAAAATCCAGTCCCAGTACGGCAGGCGTCTTATCCCCGTTTACCTTCTTCAGCGCCAGTATCTCGGGTCCTCCCACGCCTTTATCCGAATGCTGTCCCGAAAGAATGTATTTCCCATAGATATCCTGCAGATATGCCATCAGCCCCTTCGTACTCTCCGTGGCATTGGGATTCACCAAATCCCCTTCCGCCTGGAACACACTGTCCGGCAGA
Organism: uncultured Acetatifactor sp.; assembly: GCA_910580225.1. Taxonomy (GTDB): domain Bacteria; phylum Bacillota; class Clostridia; order Lachnospirales; family Lachnospiraceae; genus Acetatifactor. Next base: position 142,842 of record CAJTXE010000005.1, on the reverse strand, counting down.
GGCTGTGCTGCTTTGATTTTCATGGCATCCACGCCGATCCACCCCCATTCCGTGGTGATACTCACTGTATGTACGCCGCTTTCCAGGTAAACCCGCTGAAGCGCCGCCTCCCCGAATTCCTCCGAAGCCGTGACAAAGCTTCCCACCGTCTCTCCGTCCACCGCTATGCCGTTGGTCTTCTCTCCGCCCATTCCCGCGCTTATGACGATAATGTCATAACTTCCCGCAGCAGGAATCTCCACCTGAAACGAACAGCTGTCCTCCTGGGACTCGAAGCCTGCCAGGTATCCGCTGCCGGTGTAACCCTCCAGTTTTGTTTCCAGGTGTACTTTTCCTGCCGTCTCTGCCTCCGCCGCGTCAAAAATCTGCTGAAAATCCCCGGCTTCCAGGGATGTGCTGCCCTCTGGGCTTCCGCTTTCAATTTCGTTTCCCGGGCTATTGTCCTCCGAGTTCCCGCTTCCGACTCCGTTTCCTGGGCTATTGTCCTCCGAGTTTCCGCTTCCAATTCCGTTTCCCGGGCTATTGTCCTCCGAGTTTCCGCTTCCAATTCCGTTTCCCGGGCTGTTGTCCTCCGAGTTTCCGCTTCCGACTCCGTTTCCTACATTGGTTTCCCCCGGAACCTGCCCGGAAGAATCCGCTCTGCTGTCCGCGTCATCCGAAAATCCGCCTTCCGCCCCGGAAATACTCTCTGCGCTGCCAGGGACAGGATTCCCCGTACTCTCCCCATCTTGCCCACACCCCGTCAGCAGGAAAAGGGACAAGCCCATTGCCGCAAGCCAGGCAGCTCCCCTAAGCCCTGTCCGCCCCACGCCGTTTATCCCACTCTGTTTTCTCATACTCCACACCTGTTTTCCGCTCTCTTGCCTTTTGTTCTTCCCTTGCAGGATATTCTTCTCCCCGCCGGAAAAGGTATTCCCGCTACTGCCCTGCAGACAGGAATCAATTTTTCTGTGATTTTTCAATCTTTATACTGGAAACAATGGCATAAATAATAGTAATAACTATGATGATTCCCGCAGGCCAAAACAGCCAGTCCATGTTCAGCAGAACTTTCATTCCGTCTAACACAAAGTAAACTCCCAACAGCAGGAATATAATGGCGGATTGACGATAGTGGGGCTTTTTATTCATATGCTCCCGCTCCTGCTTTGAAGCATAGAGATAGGCATTGTTAAAGAGAAACCCCTTTTCCCGGAAAGAGCGAAAACTCAAGATAAACAGCCCTGCCGATACCAAAAAAAGAACACATGCAGTAATGATCTCTTTCAACTTCATAGGAACCATCCTTTCGCCCAATCAGCTTTCCCTTGTACTCCCATGGATATTCTTTCACTCTGCCCGCAGATAAATCAGCCGTCCCTGGAAATCCCCCCAGGGATTGGGTATGGTAATACCGGCCTTCATCAGCAAATCCCCGCCAAAGCGCCTGCCCTCCAGGGCCGCCATCTCCTCTCCGCCCTCCACGGCTTCCAACCGGTAAGTCTTCTCCGGGTCCAGTCCCTGCAGGCGAATCAGACGACTCCGGTAATTGGGACGGTTCAGCACCTGAACATAAGTCACCAGAGCCTCATCCCTGTCCCGGGAAACCACCATATAGCAGTCAAACTCATGGTTCTGCCCATAGGAAGCAATCCGGTAATAATCCCCGCTGCGCACCAGGTCATTGTACTGATGATACAATGCCACCTGCCCCGGAATCTTCGCCTGCTCCGCCTCCGGCAGCTTTGTCACATCCAGTTCATACCCGAAAGTCCCTGCCAGAGCCACATATCCCCTGGTGTCAAAAGGCGTCACCCTGCCCAGGGCATGATTCGGGCACACGGACACATGGGCGCCCATGGTGGAAAGGGGATAAAGCATGGCAGTCCCCTCCTGAATTTTCAGCCGCTCAATGGCATCCGTATCGTCGGAGCACCAGATTTGCGGGCTATAGTACAGCATTCCCGCGTCAAACCTGGCCCCGCCCCCGGAACAGTTCTCCAGTAAAAGATTCGGAAAATCCGTCACCAGACGCTCCTGCAGCTCATACACGCCCAAGACAAATCTGTGGTAAAGTTCTCCCATCCTGTCCGCAGGCAGTTCGGCGCTTCCCAAGTCAGACAGCTGACGGTTCATATCCCACTTCACATACTCGATATTTGCGCTGTCCAGGACAGCCTTCACACTGTTATAGACGTAATCCCGCACATCCTTCCTGCTGAAATCCAATACATACTGATTCCGGCAAAGGGAAGCCGTTCTGCCCGGTATCCGGATTGCCCAGTCCGGATGTTCCCGGTACAGCTGCGAATCCGGGGAAATCATCTCCGGCTCAAACCAAATACCGAATTTCATTCCCAGTGCATTCACCCTGTCCACCAGAGCCTTAAGCCCGCCCTGAAGCTTTTCCTCATTCACAAACCAGTCCCCCAGACTGGAATTGTCGTCGTTCCTGTGCCCGAACCACCCGTCGTCCATCACAAGCATTTCAATGCCCAACTGGGCCGCCTTCTCCGCAATTTCCAACAGCTTCTCCGTATCGAAATTAAAATAAGTGGCCTCCCAGTTATTGATGAGAATCGGGCGTTTTTTATCCCGATAAGGGCTGCGTATCATATGCCCGCGGAGAAAATCGTGAAAATTACGGCTCATTTTCCCCATGCCCTGGTCCGAAAACGTCAGCACCGCCTCCGGGGCCGTAAATCCCTCTCCCGGTTCCAGTTTCCACTTAAATCCCTGGGGATGGATACCCATGACCACCCGCAGCATGTCCATCTGGGTCTTCTCCGCCTGGGCCAGGAAATTTCCCGAATAAACAAACTGAAAACCGTACACTTCTCCACGTTCCTGCGTAGTTCCCCGCTCCCGCAGCGCCAGGAAGGAATGCTCCTGATGGGAAGTCTCCCCCCGCACAGAGCCGACGCTCTGCTTTCCATACCCCAGAGTCCTCACGTCAATCTGCCGCTCCCTGGCCCAGGAACCGTGCAGGGTCACCATCTCATAGTCCCGGCAGTCCATGTCCACACAGGCAGAATACACCTTTGTCAGCCAAACAGGCGCACTTCCCCCGTTGCGCACCCTTACGCTCCTGGTGATTACATCCTCCGCCTCAAATACACTGTACAGCAGGTCCACCTCCAAATCCAACACCCCATCCCTGCAGTGCAGCACCAGAGTCTTTCCCTCATTTCCAAACGAGGCGGGCAGCCCTTCCAAAACCGGCTTCTCCTCCAGTATCTCATAGCTCTCCAAAGTCACCATGACGCCTGTATTTCCCTGCAGCGTTTCAACGGCAATAGCACTTTCCCGGTAATCCCCCAGACCATTTCCCGGATATTCGAAGGGAAACTGATCATAAAAGGACGTCCTTTCCCGGTTATTCCGCGACGGCACATAAGGCGGCTCCTGGGTCCGCAGCAGATAGGACGCGTCACCGGGCCGGATTTTGCTCCCGTAATAAATGTGCCCCGGGAACTTCTCCTCATCCACAATGCCGATGAGATAGCTTGTGTTCGCTGTATCCAACTGAAAAATATTGTGTTCCTTCAAATAGTGAATTGCCATAGCAAATCCCTCTCTTTCCTCTGCTTTAATTGATAACAGGTTCCAAACCTTATTTCATCTGTAATACCACTTCTCCGCCTCTTCCTCTGTCTGGGGTTTTGCCATATACTTCTTCAGCAGCCGCTCCATCAGGAAGGACTGGCCGTAGCAGCAAGCCCCGGGGAGGATGAACAGCATGGGCGCCGGAATCAGGAGGACCAGGCACACTGTCCCAATCGCCATCCCCAACAGGATCACCGTAAACGGCAGGTGCCGGAACACCATCAGCAGCGCCAGCCGGAAACACTCCCAGGAACTCATGGTAAACCGGGACATCACCGGGAACACATATACGGCCAGACTCATCACTACCAGAGTCAGCAGCGTATACCCCAGGCTGAACGCCGCAGCCGCAGCGGACTGCCCCTGATCCACATACATCCTGTCAATCGCCAGTACCACCCCCAGAAGAAGAAACACGACAGTCATGGGAATCCCGTTCTTCAGGTTTCTGCGGTAAGCGCCGAAAAATTCCCGGCTCACATATCCCTCTCCCCGGCGGATGCTCTTCACCGTGGTGTAATACAAAGCTATGGTGGACGTCCCGATGGTCACCACCGGCAGACAGCCCAACAGCCACAGCAGCGTGGCGATGATGACATTGCCCGCCTGGTTCATAAATCGGAAGAAAAAAGTGTTATGACTGAATATTTTGTTCATCATTTTCCGCCTCCTGATTGACTGCCGCATATCATATCAAACATTCACTTTCCAATACCCTTTTTTATTTGAACCAACACGCTCAATATATCCGTTTTCCCGCAAATACGAAATGTTATTTTGAATAGCCGTTTTTCCTATTCCTACAATTTCTATCAACTGCGGTTGAGTGATGTTGGGATTATTCCGCATTTCTTTTAATATAAGCCTGCGAGTGGGATTTAAATTTTGTCTGTCCGTGAGTTTATCCCCCACTTTATCCCCCACTTTATCCCCCACTTTATCCCCCACTTTATCCCCCACTTTTTGTCTATCCGTAAGTTTATCCCCCACATTCAGAGTTATTTTTTCAAATGGTATGGTTACTACAATTGAATTTTCCCTGAATTCAAATGCCTCTTTTCCATATATCTGTGTAATAACCGGAACTCCCCTGCCAGAGCGCTCACTGATATGCAGCTGCAGGAAAATGTCCGAAAGACTCCTGTTGACAGGAACGGATTCTCCCAGATAAAACCCATCCAATGTCTGATTCGGCGCAAGGGTACCCCGAGATAAAATCTCTATTCGATCCGAATATACCGTTACCATTGGCGCATTATGATCTATCCATAAATTATGCACAAAAGCATTTACAATCGCTTCACGGAATGCCCCCTGATTAAATAACGGTACTTCTTTTCTCTCTACAACCCTATCTGTCTCGTCTGCCTGCATAATATTGATTACATCACCGTATTCCAATACTTTGTCCAATGATATCAGTATGCAGCTGTTTCCAAATTCTCGAACAGAATATAACGGGGATGCTTTATCTCTGCCCTGAAAAATGGAGACCCGAACCGGTATTTGGCTATTGTCAGACAGCAACTGTGCCAACAGATTATATTTTCCTTCTTTGGTAAGCAGGCGCAGATTCTTCTTAAAAGTATTTTTGTTAAGTACAATTCCTTTATCTTCATAATAAAGAAACAGCTTTCGGAAAGTCAAATCCTGGATATCGCTTTCCACATTTTCCACTGTTGGCAGTCCATTTCGCAAGATATCAAATAATTTGGATTCACGCTCCGGATATTTATTTAAGTTCACCTTACTTGAACCAATTCGAATGAATCGGTTTCCGCCAAAAGCAGTGGGCACCGTTCTGGCTGCCGGTATTGTCAATACAACAATGCGCTTTCCATCAATGCTTGATTCTTCAAACTGAAAATTGATGTCAGGAACAATCTGTCTTGCAAGAAAGTGTTCTAATGGCTCCCCTTTTACATCTTTATGGTAATTAAAAGATGTGTTTGTCAGCATATGTGTCTCATTATCTACACCCCAAATGATATAGGCATATTCTTTGCCACACATAGCTGCCGCATTTGACATAGACGAAATATACTCACCTATGCCAACAGCATCATACCAACTATCTTTAAATTCAAACCAGTCTTCTTCTGATGTACAGGCAAGTAAGCGTTTTACGAGCAGCCTTGTCCTATCCATATCCACACTCCCATCTCTTACTATGTTTTTATTATATCCTCGCATAATACATCATATCATACCCAAGAGCTAAAGTGGAATATTTTTCAGAAAAGAATCACGCGCGGGCCTGCGCCTAAAAGATACGGCAGCCTGGCATTCCCTGCAGACTGCCGCATTCCCCGCCGGGCAGGCGCCCTGCCCGTCCGGAATCTCCTGTCCCTTACTTAATCAGCGCCGTAGCCGCATCCAGAGTATCCTGCAGCACCTGCTTCTTGGACTCAATGGCCTGGGACACGGTCATATCCTTGTTGACGAAAATGCCGTACCACACTTCGCCCACCGCACCGTTGGAGTCGATGCTGTGCCAGAGATCGTCATTGGTCTTTGCGCCCTCCTGGTAGCCAAGCTCCACCTGCTCCAGGCTTGCGAAAGCGGACTCAAACCATTCCGGGTCATCCCTGTAATAAGTATCTCCGTCAAACCAGTTCTGCATCTCCTCGAACACCAGGTATACGGACTCCGCGTCTTCCACACCGATGGGAATAAAATAGCTGTTCACCAGCATAACCGGCGTCTGGCTTCCGTCCCCACTGGTTCCCACGGGAAGCGGGCATATATGAATCTCAAAGTCAATGTTTCCCGCCTGGTCAATCAGCTGATAGGGCTTCACCATGGAAAATGCCACCTGCCCCTGGAAAATACCGTTCAGCTGATAATCCCAGTCGTCATTGTCATAAGGCCTTGCGGAACCGTCCACATTGTAAAGCCTGTCAAGGAAATTGAACACTTCCACAGTCTTGGAATCGCTCAAGCCCTCTGTGGCGGAGTTGGCAATGGCCGCATTGTTGGAAGCCAGAAATGCGGAAACCGTGTCCGTCCAGACAGTGCCGTATCCGTAGGTGTCCGTGTTGCCGTCGCCGTCGGTATCCCTGGTGCAGGCCAGTGCGTACTCGGCGAACTTCTCCCAGGTCCACTCGCCTCTCTCCGCCAGTTTCTCCGGCGCTTCCAGGTTCAGGCTGTCAAGCATATCCGCATTATAGGCCATGAACGCTGCTCCTGTGGGAATGGTGTAATTGTCGGAAGTGCACATCAGGTATTCGTCACTGCCAAGCACGGAAAACGGCGTCAGCACCACATTGTCATTCAGAATATCCGAATCCGCAGGCGCGAAAACGGAAATTTTCTGGGCATAACCGTTCAGCACGGCGGGAATGCCGAACTGGGGGTCTGTCAAGTAAATGTCGCAGTCCGGAGTTCCGGCGGTAATGGATGTGTTGATACTCTCCATGATGCCGTCCCATCCCAGGTTTACCCATTCGATTTTACAATTCCATCTGGACTCAATCTCGCGTATTTTATCCAATTTCATCTGCATGGTTTCGGAGTTGGAATAAGAGCCTCCTGCTGCCGTCACGTCCTCCAGGGTCTGGTAATTGCTGTCCCAGTACTCATCCCACCAGAGGCCGATTTTGATGGTGCGCCCGCCCAGGTCTTTCGGCTCATGGAGCACAACTGCCCCCCCCTGCCTGGTTTTCGCCGTCTCCGGAAGCCTCTCCATCCCCGGCATCCTCACTGCCGGATGCGTCCGCCGAAGCATCTCCGCTGTTTTCCCCGGAATCCCCGCTGCTCTCTCCGGAATCCTGATTTCCGCTCTCCGACTGGCTGCCGTCCAAGGAAGTATCTTCCTGGGAAGAGCTTCCCTGGGAAGCGCCGTCATTGCCGCAGGCCGCCATGGACACCGCCAGGACAGCGCTCATCAATGCCGCACCGATTTTTGTTGCTAATGTTTTCTTTTTCATGATAAAACCTCCTAAGATTATTTTGATAGGGCGGACCGGGCGAAATCCCAGCCCGCCTGTTTCACGAAATGATTTATCCTCCCGGAAAAGTCCGGGCCTTATCCTACGATACCGCTGCGCTCCACCCCTTCCACAAAGCGCTTCTGCAGCAGGCAGTACACAATCACCACCGGAATAATCATCATCAGAATACCCGCGTACAGATACAGCTGGGTCACCCCGGTGTCGCGGATCTCATAGGCCTGGGCGATCGTCGCCTGCAGGGTACCGATTCTCCGGCTCATGAGAAGTCTGTTGTTGATGGCAAAGAGCTGCGCGTAAAAAGTATCGTTATACTGCCACACCATGGAGAAAATGCTTACGGTGAGCACCGAAGGCATGGCGTTCATCAGCATGATGCCGAAATAGGTATAGAAGGAACCCGCACCGTCCATGAAAGCCGCCTCTTCAATTTCCTTGGGCAGCCCCCGGAAAAACTGGTTGAAAATGTAGATATACAGCCCCGAGCGCAGCCCGCAGGCAAACAGGGACATAATGTACATGGGAATGGGCGTGCTCAACAGGTTCACCCCGCCCCCAGTCACCAGACGCAGAATGCCGAGGATATCAAAGTTACGGAATTCCGTATACCAGGGAAGCATCAGTGTGTCCGTGGGAAGCACGATGGTCAGGATAACACACCCGAACAGCAGCTTTTTCAGCGGAAATTCGAACCTGGCAAAACCATATCCCGCCATGGAACAGACGATGACCTGGATCAGGGTCAGGGACGCCACATACAGCACCGTGGTCAGCAGGGTCCTGGGATAAACAAGGGTCTGAAACGCTCCCCGGAAATTCTCCAGAGTGCCCTCCACCGGAAACAGCACCACCACCGGATTGTAGAGATCATTGCTTGTAAAAAAAGCGCTTGAAACCATGGAAATCACAGGCCCCAGGATAATATAGGAGATGCCCACCAGAATAACCGCCTTCAGCATCCACATCAGGACTGCCTGGACTTTTCTTGCCTTTTTCTTCATCTGCACCCTGTCCAGGGAATCCGCTTTTTGTTTTAATGTTGTCTTCAACACCAGGCACCTCCCCTAATTGTAGTAGAATACCTTACTGGATATCAGTTTCACAATGACCGCCAGTACCAGGCACACCGCCAGGGAACTCATCAGGCTCATGGCCACGCTGACGCCCCAGTTATAATTTGTAAACGCCATATCGTATGCCGTCTGTACCACTTCGCTCTCCATGAAAGCATCCACAATGGTATAGACCATATTGGTGACAATCAGGGGCGACACCATGGGAAAGGTCACCTTCCAGAAAGTCTCATATCCCGTTGCGCCCTCAATCTGGGACACCTCATACAGGGCGCCCGGCACGGACTGCAGGGCTGCGATAAAGATGATAATCTGTACCCCGGAGGCCTGCACAATGTCGAATATCCGCCCCACCGCCGCAATCAGGTAATCCGACAGGACTGCGGGAAATCCCAAATCCTCCAGCATATAAAACAGGTACTCAATATTCATGCCGCCTGTCCCTGCTGCCTCCGCGGACACCGCCGCCACGCCGCCGGTGACAGCCTGCTGCGCCAGGGCAATGGAAGCGCTGATGGCTCCTGAATTCAGGATAATCGGCAGAAACAGGATTGCCCGGAAAACAGTGCGCCCCTTAAACTTTCCGTTCAGGATAATGGCAATGAACAGGCTGAAGAAAATAATCAGGGGCACGTCAATCAGCATGTTCCCGATGGAGCTTACCAGAATCTGGTTGTACTCCGCGTCCTGAAACAGGGCGTATTTAAAATTGGCAAGCCCTGTAAATTCCAGTTGATAGCCGCCGGTCTCCAACATCTGCATATCGCTCAAACTGAATCGAACCGACTGGATAAACCCTTTCACATAAAACCACAGGAAACCGATAAGCCACGGCGTAATAAAAATCAGTCCCGTAATCGCACGCTTCTGTATGAGAGAGATTCTTTTCTTTTTCTTCATGCCGCACCTCCTGCCATTGCTTCCGGTTCTCCATGATTCCGGCTGATGCTCTCAACGCCCGTTTCCCGGCAGCCCCTGTCCGCCGCTGCCTTCTGCATCTGCCCCGTTTTCCGGGCCGTCTTACTCTGCTTTGTCACATAGCTCATGGCATCCACCCTGGTGCCGTCCTCTGCCGTAAGCGCCTGCTCCGTCTTATTTACATAAACAGTGACACCATTGTCATATTCAACCACAGCCAGACCGTTTTCCAGTACCTCGTGATGAACCATGGCCGCACCCTGAACCGGGGCCAGGGCTTCGTTCATCTGCCGATACACGCTCTGGGCGCTGTCCATCCAGGTGGTGTAATTCACCGAATACTTATCTGCCGCGGAGGTATACTTAATCTGACTGGAATCCTCCCAGGAGAGCGTATATCTGGGTGAAATGCCGTATTCAATCCAGCTTAGAATCAGTTCCTCGTCCACATCCTGGTCCATGAGATTCAGCGCGTTTCCGGTGTAATCAATGCTCCCGTGAATAACCATCTGGTAGAAGGGAATCTGCTCATCCACAATGTAAAACTTGCTGTAATAAGTAGGCGCGTCCACAATATCCGTCACATAGCCGAAGCTATAAGCGTTTCCGCCCCTCTCCATCAGCTGCTTTCCGGTCTGGGACAGCCTGTGGAACTGTGCCTTGATAACCTCCTCCGCATCCTGCCTGCTGATGACCTCAGTGCGCTTCTTATCCGAGGCGATCACATCCCCCAGATCCCGCAGTGAAATGCCGCCCACATCATATTTTTCCATCCTGTCCGCAAAATGCTCCACATACCAGGGAAGGAATTTGGGGGAAATCACATAATACACCAGTTCATCGTACCAGGACAGCGCACTGGTCTGCCGCATGGTGCCGGGATTCAGCGCCCCGAGCTGCACCACATAGCCGGAATAATACTTGGAAGCCTCCAGAAGATCGTTAAACCGTTTGGATGTGTACGGCACTTTCTGGAATGCCACGTCCAGGAACAGCCGCCCGCCGTTTTCCTCCAGGCGCCGGGCCAGTGCTTCCAGTTCCGCCTTGCTGCCGAGAGCGCCCACAGGCTTCACCTTGTCCGCCGCGTCATGGTAAATGCCGCCGTTGAACCATCCCTGGTAATTCATCCGCACATTGCCGATACCTGCCTGGTAAATCATATCCAACAGCGTTCCGGTCTGCTCGTAGGTGGTCATGGCCACGATTCCGTCATAGGGCACGCCCATCACCGCTTTCTGAATCTCCACGCCCCCCAGAATATCCACATAGAAGGGAATGTCTCCCGCCTCCGTGCTGCCCAGAGTTCCTTCCGCCTTCAGCTGCTCCCGGTAGCACTGCGCCATGCCGGAGTAATCCGCCTTCTCCCCGCTTAGGAAAGAGTACACTACGGTCAGGTTTTCATCGTACAGCTCCCGCTCCACGGAGGGCACATCCGCCTTGTTGCCGGACACCCCGAACATGTTCAGAAGCTCCATCTCCCTGACGCTGAATTCCGCAAATACGTAATTATAACTGTTGGTCCTGCCCGCCACGTCGGCATTGATGATTCCCAGAGAATCTCCTTCTGTAATCCTTCCCAGGAAAGCCTGCTCCCCGTTTTTCATGCCGAACACGGGAAGCCGCACCGTCTCCGTCAGGTCAGTCACCACATAGCTCTGCACCACAGGGTCAATGCCGTAGACATTCTGCATATAAGCCGCGGCGGACGCGCCGTTGTTCAGATGAATCAATGCCCCGGAGCCGTCCGGCACCATCATGTAGCCCTCCGCCTCCGTGCCTGCCGCCCCGAAAAAGGGAAGCACCCGGAGCCTGGTAATCTTCGCCTCACCCTGCTCCCGAATCTGGTTCACGGGTATGGACACCGCCAGGCCGTTATCGGTAAGCCGATAATCCACTGTCACCTGGAAGGATATATTTTCGGAACCCTCCGCGCCCTCCATGTCAATGGCATAATCCTCTTCCGTGTAGCCGCATTCCTCAAAGGCGGCGTTCATCCGCTGCATGCCTACCTTGGAATTCATGGCATCCTCATTGAGATAGTAAATACCGTCCCGGAGGGTAAAGCGCCCCTTCATGCTCCTGGCATCCCGCTCCCCCAGTTTATCCAGAATCAGGGTCTGAAGCCTTTCCTCGCTGATCTGGGTGGGAATGATGCCCGTGGAATTGGACGGGTCCTCCAAAGTGTAAACATAGCGGATACCCTTCTCCAGAGCCTGCGCCTCAAACTGCCCGTACTGGATACTCATGTCGTAATTGTTCATGGACGCCCGGTTTCCGGCGCTGTTGTAATAGATTACATCCAGTGTGGAATTCAGGAGGCTCTTATTCACCCCTGCCGCCACCGCGTCCCCGTCCCGGTCTTCCGGATTGGACCGGGTAATATGTCCCGTGGCTTTCTCGTATACGGCAATCTCCGAGGTCTCCTGATCCGTATACAGCTTCAGCTCATCGTTCTCCGCCGCCAGTACCATGCCCGGCACATCCGCCGAGCCGTCCTCCAGAGGCCTGAACTCCCCTCCCTCCTCCACTTCATAGGAAGTCAGGTACTGCTGATACCCATTATAATTGAAATACCGCATGATGATAAAGATGACTGCCGCTGCCGCCCCAATCAGCACCGCCGCCGCACAGACAGCGATTATCCTGCCTTTCTTTTTCTGTTTCATCGCAACTCCCTTCTGCATTTTTTATCGTTCCATCTGCCTGCCTTGCCGCCCTGCCGCATAGGACCAGACTTAGAAGTTCCCGACTGTGTACTTTACAGCCCTGGAACTTCTTCCCGCCCTAAATTCGAAGCATCAGCTCATTATAGATACTGACAAAGAAAGAAACTACCTGGCTAAGCAGCGTATACAGCAGCATGACAACGAAAACGATAATCAGCATGGCTACAAAGGTAAAAATAATGGTCAGCAGCGTCTTGCCCAGAGTATAATTATGCACCGTCATGACACCGGACAGCACCAACAGCAGGAACCATGCAATGCCGAAACCCATGAGAATGAAGTAAAACGCCTCCTCATCCGCCACCACGAACCTGGACAGGACAATGGCAGGCACAAAGGTCAGAATCATGGGAAGCATGGAATAACCGCACACCGTCACAATATCCTTCAGCCTTCCCTCCCCGTTCATCAGGCAGGTGATGGACCAGTTGCCCACACAGAAGAGGAAAAACAGGACAAACACGGCCGACATCTCGGCAAAGCTGTTAATCTCCATGGGATTCACATCATTGACTACAAATCCTGCATACTGTCTGTTTGCGGAAAAACACAGCCCAAAGAGAAAGACAAACAGAATCGCCAGGGGAACGCTGCCCTGTCCCCGGTGCCGGATTTCATAGAAACCGTCCGCCGGATGCCCGATGGTGTAAAATGCATATTTCAGTTTCTCCCTAAACATGGCTCACCCTCCTCTTCTTCCACAGCTTCTTCCCCAACCTGCTCCACAGCATCCACAAAATCACCAGGACAATCAGGCTTGTGAGGATCGTGCCCATATTTTCTTTCAGAAGCTCGTTCCGGTAACGCTTGTAAGCGATGGAGTAATACTGCTTGCTGTTTCCGGTGCGGAAGCACTCCATGGCTTCCTTATTCTGTCCTGCGGCCAGGTAGCTCTTGCCGATTCCCACATAGGCCAGTTCGAAATTGGAATCCAGTTTCAGCACTTCCTTCCAACATTCCACCGCCTGCACCTCGTCGCCGTCATACCGCAGTCCCACTGCCTGGTTAATCAGGCTGCCGTAACGTGTTGCCCGGAAACGGTTCACCAGATTTCTGGTGGCATCCAGTACCAAAATCTCCTCGCCCACAGTATCAATGGCCACCGGCCCGGTGAAGGTTCCCTCCTGGCTGCCCAGTCCCCCGAAAATATAGAGCAGATTGCCCTCGTGGTCATAAGTGAAAATTCTGCCCCTGACGGAATCCAGAATGGAGTAAATCCCCTGGTTGCGCACCACCACATCCACAATCCGGGAAGGACCGGAATAGGTACCGGAAATCCGCCAGTCCAGGTCTCCGGACAGCCCGCTTTCCTTTTTCTGGATAACATCCTCTCCGCTTGGATTCAGCCTGCGCACCGACTGCTTTCCCTCCCCGTCCACATTGGTGGCATAGACGAAACCGTCCTCGTCAATCTCCATGCCGGTGAACTCCGTAGGGATAAAAAGCTGCTGCCTGGCTCTCTGTTCCTTGGTGGAAAATCTTCTCCAGAAAATCTCCCAGGGCGTAATCTGCACATTAATGGTTCCCGTAAATCCCAGAAACACTCCCGCCTCGTCAAAGGCCATAATGCCCTCAAACTGGTTCTGGGCAATGACATACACACGGTCCGCATAATCCACTGCCACCTTCAGGGGGCGGAACACATATCCCTCTTCCAGAACATCGGACTTTGGATTCTCGATCACCTGTACCAGGTTCCCTCCGCTGTCCAGTTCCACCACCCGCATATTGTTGGTATCCGCAATGTACAGATTCCCCCGGGCGGATACATAAACCCCGTTGGGCGCGGAAAACGTTTCCTTCTTCCCGTCCCGTTCAAACTCCTGGATAACCTGAATCAGGTTGAACTCCCTGTCCGTGACCACAATGCGGTTGTTGTTGGTGTCCGCGATGTAGACATTTCCCGCCTCATCCGTATTCAAATCCTGGGGTCCCGACAGGTTCCCGCATCCGATCTGCGCCCCTGTGACAATGCCGTCCGGCACATAGGCCGCCGGAGTGTACTTGATATCTTCATAATAATCGTAATTGTAAGTCTCATAGGGCACGTTCTGTCCTGCCTGCACCGTGACAGCCGCCCCGTCCCACAGCAGCACCGCGGTTCCCACAAGCAAGGCTGCGGCTCTGACCAGGGAACCTGCTGTGCGGCTGTTCGCTTTCCCGCAGGCTTCTCCTGCTGCGCATCCACGCTCCGTTCTGCAGGTTTCTCCCGCTGCGTATCCGCCGGCTTTCCCGCAGGCTTCTCCTGCTGCGCGGACTCTCTCCGCCTTCCCTGCTTCCGCGGATTTCCCTGGGGTTTTCCCGAAAAACAGTCTGTTCCGTATCTTATTCATCTGCTTCCCCCTTTCCTTAATCCTTCATGCCGGAGGTGGTCATCGTTTCGATGATATTGCTCTGGCAGACAATGAAGAAAGTAATCGGTATGGCGGCGATAATCAGCTGCACCACCGCGCCTGCGCCCTGCCTGGCGGGACCGCCGCCCACAATCTGGTACAGGGAATACTGCAGGGGCTTCAGCTGCTCGCTGCGCAGAAAGCCGCTTCCCGTGTTGGCCCACATGGACTGGAACTGGAAGATTGCCAGGGTCAGCCACGCCGGTTTCACGTTAGGCATCACTATCCCGAAGAAAATCCGGAACTCTCCCGCCCCGTCCAGTCTGGCGGACTCGATAAGGGAATCCGGCAGCTGCTCCATAAACTGCTTCATCAGGTACAGCCCCAATCCGTAGGCAAAGGCCGGCAGGATTACCGCCAGGTAGGTATTGTTGATGCCCAGCCAGGAAATAATCATATAATTGGGGATGGAGGTAACGCTGTAGGAAAACATCAGCGACAGCACCACCATCTGAAACAGAATTTTCTTTCCCGGAAATTTGTGCTTTGCCAGGGGATAAGCCGCCAGAGAAGCACAGAGCACATGCCCCACCGTGCCGAATCCCGTGATAATCAAAGTATTCAGCAGATACCTGGTAAAAGGCACCCAGGAGGTGGACATCAGCACATACAGATCGCCGAAATTGTCCACGGAAGGGTTCCGCACGAAAATCTGTGGCGGAAACCGGAACAGCTCATCCAGGGGCTTAAAGGCATTGTTCAGAATCATTACCAGGGGCAGCGCCATGAACACGCCGCACACCGCCATAATCACAAACATGATTGTGTTGCCCGCCATGGAACGGTTCAGCTGCTTTTCCTTCTTCTTAAAAAAGAGGAACCGCCGGTTCGGTTTTTTCAGGGCAACGGTATAGGTCCTGCCTTGCTCTTTTGTCTTCCCGCTCATCTCACTCACCTACCCTTCTCAAAACCTTCTGGATTACCTGGTTGGTTCCCACCATCAGCGCAAACAGGATGGTGGCAATGGCACAGGCATACCCCATCTCGTAACGGGTGCCGCTGCCGTAGTCCATCAGATGGGTCACGATGGTAGCGCCCGAGTAGTTTACACTGGGATTCCCTGCCAGATTGATGGAGATGTCAGCCACCGCAAAGGACTGGGTAATCTGCATCACTGCGCCGAACATCAGCTGGGGCTTCATGGACGGCAGGGTGATATACCACAGCTCCTGCCACCGGTTCTTGATGCCGTCCATGGCCCCCGCCTCGAACAGACTTTTATCCACGGTCTGAAGCCCCGCGATAAAGGTCAGGAAGCCGGTTCCCAGACTAAGCCACAGCTGCACCACAATCAGCATGGGCAATACATATTTTTCCGTCTGCATCCACTGGATCGGTTCATAGATAAAACCCCATTTCATCAGAAGGCCGTTCAGATATCCGTAACGGTCCCCGGAAATGATGATGGACCATACCATAAACGCATTTCCCGCAATGGAGGGCGCATAGAAAATCAGGGTCAGGAAGGCCCGCAGCTTTCCCCTGAATTCATTGATAACCCAGGCGAACAGGAAACACATGATGTAGCTCAAAGGACCTGTGATTACCGCAAACACAAGCGTGTTCTTCAGCGCCTTTTTAAACACATCGTCGTCCAACATTAATTTAATGTAATTTTTCCACCCTACAAAGTTCGGCGCTTCCAACATGTTGAAATCGGTGAAGCTGATGACCACGGAAGCCGCCACGGGCAATACGGTGAAGATAAAGAACAGGATGAAATAGGGCGCAAGCATCACATAGCTTATACGGCTGTCCCTGATATCCTGCTTTAAATACTGCCATTTTGTCTTTCTCTCCATATCAATCTCCTAATTTTAGTCGCTGCGCGACAGCTCTGAAGTATAAAGTCTCTTCGGCGCATTCTCCCGAGAGGAAGCTTCATTCGAAAGTTCTCTCATGAACCTTCCTCTCATGCGCCCTCGCGACTTTATTTAAGTCGCTGCGTGACAGCTCTGAAGTATAAAGTCCCTTCGGCGCTTTCCTCCGAGAGGAAG
>CAJTXE010000005.1:83486-126100 GCA_910580225.1 uncultured Acetatifactor sp. | reverse complement strand
TTCTCTCATGAACCTTCCTCTCACGCGCCTTCGCGACTTTATTTTAGTCACTGCGTGACAGCTCTGAAGTATAAAGTCCCTTCGGCGCTTTCCTCCGAGAGGAAGCTTCATTCGAAAGTTCTCTCATGAACCTTCCTCTCACGCGCCTTCGCGACTTTATTTTAGTCACTGCGCGACAGCTCTGAAGTATAAAGTCCCCTCGGTACATTTACTTGAGATAAAAGCTCATTCGGTAGTTCTCTCATGATCTTTTATCTCCTGTACCTTCGCGACTTTATTTTAGTCGCTGCGCGACAGCTCTGAAGTATAAAGTCCCTTCGTCGCATTTCCTCCGCCTTACTGCTCCGCTGTCGTCATTCCGAATTCCTGGCGTTTGCCTGTGATTTCCGCGTTGATATACTCTATGTACTCGTACATGGCTTCCCGGGGCTGCATCTTCTTGTCGTCCTCGGCCACAACCACGGTGTAGAAGGCATTGTTCACATTACGCCATGTGAAGTAACTGCCGGGCACCTGGCGGAAGCCCTTTACATTGGCAAGCTGTTCTTCCAGAGCCTCGTAGTCGTCCGACGGCCAGGGCAGATTGGCGAATGCCTCCACATTGGCGGTGGGATACCTGGCCGCCTCGCCCATGAGGCCTTCCATCTCCTTGCCGTAGGCGGTCTGGGTCTCCTCGGACAGCCACCATTTCATGAATTCCCAGGATGCAGCCTTATCTTCGGAACCGTTCATCATCATGCAGGCAAGCCCGGTACTGGCGGACACATTGTTCACGGAACCGTCCTCCTGCACAACCCCCGGCAGTGTAGTAAAGCCCCACAGCCCCTTGATATCCGGCGCAGACACCTCCAACACATTGTAAGTGGTGTAGTCCGCTATGATAATGGGAGACTCTCCGGTGCGGAACCGCTGCTCCACACTGGTAGCGCGGTCCAGTTTATAATCGGTGTAAAATTCACAATATGCCTTAAAAGCGTTGATGGCTTCCTCTGAATTCAACGCCGAGGCCGATCCGTCCTCATTGTACAGCTCCCCGCCATACTGATACAGGAGACTGGTAAAGGTCAGCTCCGAAGGCAGCATCCCCACGCTCATCTGGTTCTTGCTCAACTCCGAAATCACCACTTTCATGTCGTCCCAGGTCTTGGGCACCTCCACTCCCAGTTCGTTGAGAATATCCTTCCGATAAAACATCATCTGGAAATTCTGGGTTTCCGGCAGTGCATACAGGGAACCCTCGAACCGGTACTGGGAAAGGGCGCTTTCCCGGAAACGTGCTGCAATCTCCTCCCAGTCCGGGAAGTTAGTCAGGTCTACCGCCGCGCTGCGCAGCCCGTAGTTTACCGGCAAATCATTGGAGGAGCCTGTGGTTCCTGTTGCGGAGGTAGCCACGGAGCCTCCGGAATTGGCCACCTGCAGCGCCACATCCGGTCCCTGCCCCGCCAGGGAAGCCTGCAGCAGGGTATTCATGTCCACCAACATCACGTTTACATTGATATTTTTCCTGGGGGTAAAGGTTTCGTCCACCAGGGATTTTATCACATTCGCCTGGTCCCGTCCGCTGCCCACCCACACCGTAATGGTGGGGCTGTCCCCGCCTTCCTCTGCAATGTTTCCGATGGCATTGTAATCTACGATAAAGGAATAATAAAGCTTCTTAAATTCATGTCCCAGTTTACTGAAGAAGGAATCCTTCACCTTTGGCGTATCCTGATCCGGAGACAGAATATACAGGGCGTCCAACTGCAGCGGCTGTGACTGGGCATTGGTAATCCAGGTTCCCAGGGCGCTTACATTGGTTTTGAAATCCCCCACCATCCTGGTAACCTTCTCCACATCCTCCAGGATATCTTCCAACTGATCCCGCATGGTGATGATGACATTTTCCTCGCTGCCCCGGACATTCAGCTCTTCCAGGCTGACAAGGATGCCGTCCAGATCTCCCTTGATCTCCGCAAGGCTCTCGCCCAGGCCCGGCAGCCGCTTCTCAATCTGGTAGTCCCGGTACTCGTCCGGGGAAACGCCTGTAATCCGGATGATATTGCGGTACACGGCATTCAGCTTGATTACCGTATTCTGCACATCGCTCACCACCCGGGCAAAATCTCCCAGAACCGCCTGCATCCGCAGGGTGTGATGTCCGGCTGTGAGATAAAACCGGTAAGGTTCTCCCGCCTCATCCGACAGCTTCATCATTTCCCAGTCGGAATGGTAGGTGAAACCGTAATGACTCATCTCGCTGAAAGGCACTTCTCCGTCCAGGAGAATTTTCCGGGAGACATAGATTCCTTTCACGAAATTCTGCTTTGCGTGAAGGGCGATATGATAGAAGCCGTCCTGCTCCACATCAAATTCCCACTCAATCCACTGCCCCGTATGACTCCAGCTGTTGCCGCCGATGGTATTGTTTTTCAATGCCCTGGCGCTGTAGGGATAAACCGACGGTGAGGACTGGTCCTGGGTTGGATAAAGCATACTGGAAGATTTCTTCTCCGCGTATTCCGCCTGAATCTCCACAAGTTTTCCTGCAGTGTCCTTGGCCCCTTCGGAAAACCACGCCTTGTACTGTTCCTGATAATCCAACGGCGCCTTCTGGTTCCTTAAGGTTATCGCCCCCAGTACCATTGGCTCTCTCTGGGAGACCACCGTGATGGTATGCTTTCCCGGCGTCAGGTACAGACTCAAAGGCTCCACCACATAGCCTTCCGCGTCATAAAGCTGACTCTCCACCCATTCCGGCGCCTCCACCTGGGTGGGCTTCAGGTCATTTCCCTGATTGTCGGAGGCCCATTCGCTGACCGAATTGGCCCATACCCTGGAAAACTCGATTTCCGACAGCTGCTTGTAAGGAAGCTCCCCGTCCAGGAAAAACGCCCTCTGAATGGAGGAACCGTTTCCTTCCACCGGATAGTAGGTCAGAGACAGCTGATACATCCCTTCGGTGCGGATATCCACCTCATACTCCACCATCCCCGTGTCATGGGTCAGAACCGATGTACCCGCCCTGCCTTCGTAATCCGTCAGGACTTCCGGTTCTTCCCTGCCCTCGAACCGCACAAAGTCGCCGCCCTCCAGGACATACACATCATCCGGGTAGACGCTTCCCTGATGCTGCTCCTGATATTCCCTGAAATCCTGGTACTCGGCCGTATAGTTCAGCACGTCCTTATACTCCTCCAGAGACTGCTCCGTCCGGGCCTGCGCCTTCAGGGTTCCATAGCCTCCCGGGCAGACAACGGACAGAGCCATGCAGACAGTAAGAAGACCGGTCAGGCCCTTTTTCCACCGTTTCTTCATCCATCTCTCCTCCTTTTATTGACATTAATTATTTAATTAATATTTTAGATTAATTTAATTATATTCTTAATTAATAAATTCGTCAATACCAAAGTGTAATTTTGACACTTTATACAAATAGCGGTTATCCATTTCATAAAAAAGCTTGATTTTTTGTCTATTATAACTATAATGGGTAAGTTTTGATAGGGTTATAGAAGTTTAACAGGAAACCTTAAGTTAATTAATTAACTTTATTTTAAGCTTTTAATCTCCATAAAAGCAGGTATAGAGTCCATATTTATACAAAAAGTTATATTTGAATGCTTATAAAATCGAAGGAAAAGCAAAATCGGATAAAGTGAATCGGAACAGGCCGGATTCCTGAACTTATAGATTCTTACAGAGGCAATTTGTCGTAAAGCTTCCGAAGCGCCAGAGACCGGTAAGCAAGTCGGGGAGATCTTATCCCTGCTCGCCGCACGGCCCCTGCACCGCTTTAGCGGCAAACTTCCAGGCGCAAGGATCCGCACCTTGTGCACGGGCCTGCGCATAAAGCAGAAAAAGAGCATGAGACTTTTTCTGCCCCATGCCCTACATCTCCCTTTTCGGAAAAGTGTTTCCATCAGCTGCTCCACAGACTGGAATTTTTAGATATTGTTATATATGTATTTCTGTAAAACGGCATTTTCAGCATACTTGTATTCCATAGTTTTTTAAACTCTTTTACGAGTATTTTTCTGTTGTAATATTGCTCATTGGAATTAACAAAATCCGCTAAAGATTCAGCAATAAAAATATATTGTTCATCATAACCAACAACAGGCACAAAATGTAAGTAGTTTTTATCCGTCTGTATCCGTATCATCACAATTACAGGATTTCCTTTGCTGACTTCATTTTTTAGTGCAGCGATATTTCCGGCGCAATACTTGACGTTAAAGCCATATTGGGAAAGTAAATTCAGTATCCCTCTTGGGTACACACGTCCATCTTTCTTTTTATTGGGAATGACCTCATATAAGTTATCACCATGTTCTTCAATATCCCAATGCCTCAAAATATAGGCTGATGAAAATGCAGCACATTGGTATCCGTTTTGCAGGTCTATTCTGTTTGCTTTTGTAATAACAACCTCCTTTTTCCTGCATTTTATTGAAAAATGAAAGTGTAATCCACCCATTAGGAAGATATCTGCAATTGTTATAATTATCACAGTATTTACTAACGTTGAAAGCAATATCACTATATCTATTTTCATACTGCCTGCCCCTGCCCCGGGGGCCGCACGCTGTCCTTCTCCACGATATGTCCCGCCACCAGGTCCATTCGTTTCATGGCTTCCGGGTCCTCCATCCGCTTCAGAATCTTTTTCAAAGCCACCTGGGCCAGGCCCTTCATATCCACCTCATAAGTGGTAATCCTGCGGTCCGGCAGTCCGGGATACAGGTAATTGTCAAAGCCCACCACGGTTACATCCTCCGGCACCTTATGGCCCTGCCGTTCCAGTTCCTCAATCAGTTTGATGGCCACCAGGTCACAGTTGCAGACAAATGCCTCCGGCAGTTCCTCCGGCAGGGTGAGAAATATCTCCCCGGCCTCGTCCCGGTCCTCCATTCGCCACTCCTCCGGCAGCGTCAGCCCATGCTCCAACAGCACTCTCTGGAAACCGCAGAACCTGTCCATGATACTGCTTGTGGCATGAATGGAACCCACGTAAGCCATGCGGCGGAACCCCTTCTCATAGAGATATTCCGTCACCATGTACATGCCGTAAAAGCCGTCCGTCACCACTGCGTCTTCGGAAATTTCCTTATAATAAAAGTCCAGGTAAATAATAGGAATCTTCACACAGCTCCGCAGGAAATCAATATACTGTCTGCTAAGCTCCCCCATAACCACCAGACCCTCCACTGCATTTTCCCCCACAAAATTAGGCAGCCGCAGCCCTTCTTCCGCCTCATGTTTCAGAATCTCCGCCGTCACCATGCAGTTCCTGTTAGGAGCATCTAACGCCATTTCCATATACAGCTTCCAATAAAAGGTAGTGTAATCCGCAAGCCATTTTTCCGAGATTACCACCCCCACATGCCGCAGACTGGTATTCTTCCGCTGATCCTGAAAATACCCCATCTCCCTTGCCGCATTCAGGATTTTCTCCCGCACTGCGTCGCTGACCCCCTTCTGCCCCGTAAGCGCATTGTGTACGGTCACCGCACTCACGCCCACATGGCACGCTATATCCTGCATCCTTACCTTCGCCATACTCCTCCTAACCCGAAACCATAGTAACCGGAGGCACCCCTGATTCCGTCACCTGCCGCTGCTGTTCCTTAAAATACATATTAATATTTAAGTTAATTATAGCCACAGAGCAGATGCTTGTCAATCAGTTTCAATGCCCCAATAAGGGGTTTTACCGACTTGCTCCCGGGATAAGCAGCTCCCTGCACTTTTAGATACAGCAGAAAAGCAGCAGCAAATGCCCCCGCGAAAAACAACACCACAATTACCCACCTCCCAATGCTTTTAAGCATTTGATACCGCCATATCTTTGAAAAATGGGACTTTAATGAATTTCCCTCCACCGCAAACCCTCATAGAAAGGAGTCTTCCGCACATCAGCTAATCAAGTGTAACCAATGTGTCAACTGCCTATTTTTTGAAAGAAAAAATTTGCGAAACGAACAGTTTCTAACAACCTCTTGTATATGCTTTTATTCTACAAACTGGAATTCTGATAAGACCTAATTTATAGCATTTAATAACGGTTATACTTTATCTTCAAAAAGTTCGCAAGCCCTTGAAAATGCTAAATTTATAGCATGTGAGTTTGCCCTTAGGCTTTCCCTTGTGTTATATCCTTTTCCCTCATGTTACAAATTCTGATAAGGGCAAAAATACGGGAAAGAAAAACCTGTAGCAAATTATAACATGAAAAGAACAAGGGCGACAGCGACTGTGTATATCAATGGCAGACTGATACTCACCATATGAAGCGGCGCAGAAGTCGAAAGAAAGATTTAAAATTCAGCAAAACAGGAAAGGTATTTCTCGATTTATGTGTTATTCTATATACGTAGCTACAAAACAATAAAAAAGTAGAGGGTGAATTTAATGGATTACCGAAAAAGCATACAGGAAAGCCTCGATTATATAGAGGATAATTTGAAGACTCCTATCACTGCCACTGAACTTTGCGAGCAGGCAGGTTATTCGCTGTTCCATTATTACAGGCTGTTCCAGTCAGCCGTTGGAATGTCGGTGATGCAATATATTCTTCGGCGCAGACTTATTCATGCGATTTATGAAATGCGTTGCGGTTGCAAAAGAATTGATGTGATACTGGAATATGGTTTTGATACCTATGCCGGATTCTACAAAGCTTTTCGGCGCGAATTCGATTGCACTCCCTCCACCTATATAAAAAAGGGACGGGCTAAACGACCTTACAAATTGAACTTGTATAAGGAGGACTATATGATATCTCATAAGAAAGTTTTGGATGTTCTGAAGCACTGGAAATTAGAAAATGAATCAATCTCTGACGTCTACCATGAGAGCAATGGAGAAAAAAATAACAAAGCCTTTTATGTCGGCAAAAATTTTGTTTTGAAGTTTTCTAAAAATTATGATGAAGTCAAAAACGCTATCGCGCTTTGCAATGCAATAAAAGGCGCTGGTGTATGTATATCTTCCCCAATCGAAACAACGGATGGGCGGAAATGTGTACAGGACGGCGAACTGTTTTTCTATGTAACCCGGCGAATCTCCGGCACGCAAATGACTGCTCATGATTTTTATGAAGGAGACTATGCCGCAAAGGCAAGGTTTGTCGGTGAAATTATCGGGCAGCTGCATCTCATTCTGTGTCAGGCTAAAACATCAGTGAATGACGTAAATCTGTATGAATCCGTAAAGAATTGGGCACTGCCTAAATCAAAAGATATTTTGTCACTTTCGGAATCGTTTTGTCAAGGTTATTTGAATGAATTTGGAAAACTCTATGACAAGCTGCCCAAACAAATTATCCATCGTGATCCGAATCCGTCAAACATTATCGTGTCGCAGGACGAATGGGGCTTCATTGATTTTGAACTGTCAGAAAAAAACCTGCGTATTTATGATCCCTGCTATGCGGCTGTGGCAATTTTGAGTGAGAGCTTTGATGAAAAGAATCAAGCTAAGTTATCAAAGTGGCTGGAAATTTACCGAAATATTCTTTGGGGTTATGATAGTGTCGTAAAACTTACCAATGAGGAATGTGCTGCACTTCCTTATGTGGTCATGGCGGATCAGTTAGTTAGTACAGCGTGGTTTTCAGAGCAGGATAAATATACGGAACTTTTTGAGATAAATAAGCGCATGACCCAATGGCTTATTACTATTTTTGATAAATTGAAAATAAATTAAATTTCAAAATCGCTATACTTGTGAAGAAATACGATTCTAAATTTAACGGAGGAATTTTAAGTGAATAAAAACAATATTGAGGATTATAGCAGAAAAATATCTGAACGTATGTGGAATCTGCCTGATAAGGGGGAACTTGAGAGTCATCGTGAGGAAATTTATATTGATGATATTATCCAGAAAAGTCATATAGAGAGAAGGCTTCTTGATAATTTAGAGGGTATAGATACTGTTTTTGATGCTGGTGCAGGTAGTGGTCGCTTTTCCATCCTTCTTGCTAAACATGGTTGCCGAGTTACACATTTTGATATTTCTCAGCCTATGATAGACAAAGCAAAGGAGCTGGCAGAGCAAGCGGGTGTCATTGACAGAATAACTTTTGTAAAAGGCGCACTGGAAGATTTGAGTGATTATACAAATAAATCCTATGATATGGTTGTTTCTTTTGATGCGCCGATTTCATATACCTATCCGAATCAGGAACACGTTATCAGTGAGCTTGTGCGCATTGCAAAAAAACGTATTATAATAAGTGTAACAAGCCGTTTGGGCAGTTTGCCGTATCTTGCTAATCCGATTCAGAAAAATCAGTTTATACTAAATGAACATTCTGATGACCCTTTTGTACAATGGTGTATATCAAACAGACAAAACGCAATAGACACATTTATTTTTAAAAAAAGTAATATAGAAAAGCTGATGACAGACGGACTTATGGGAGGAGAAAACGAAATAGCAGAATATGAAAAAGGCGGCGCTCCGTGGTGTATAACATATACTTTTATGCCAAATGAATTAGAAAGCTTACTCCGCCGCTTTGGTGTGAAAAATATTGAGATGGCAGGTCCCGGAGCATATGCAAGAACGGTTCCGCATGAGTTACTTGTAAAAATAATGAATGATTCAGAACAACGATCAGATTTTTTAGATGTTTGCTATAAATATGATTCAAACCAATATGTCTGTGGTATGGGTAAAGACAATTTGTTGGCAAAAGGCGATTTATAAGCTATAATTTTCCATCACTAATTATGCTACTACATTGGCAATGATTATTTAGTTTTTTGGTTAAGAAACAAATTTGTGATATTGATGTAAATTAGGGGGCGATTATCTCGCCCCTCTGCCTTTTCTCTTTGTCATATTTTCCGACCGTTTTTCTGAAACCGCTTTTTGATAATTCTGTATTCTCTTATGCACACTGTCGTTTGTTGATTTGTTTCCATAGTTTTCTTCCCACTTGGATGTTTTCTCCTGTAATCCGCATAAGCACTATGGGATTTATGGTAAATACGATAAAACTCCAGTTAGTGCCGGTGATTTTTGCAGCCTTGACATACATAGACAATAAACAGATGATAATAAACCAACACTGCGGATTTTGCAAGAGGGTTTAGGGAATGGTTATGCCCGGCCCGCGCGCCGCTTTCGCGGCAAACTCCCAGGTTCAAATAGCCGCGCTTTGCACACAGGCCTGCGCATAACAAAAGCACGGTCAGGCGAAAAGCACCGACACCAGATAGAAGGGCGTGGTTACCGCTTCCGCCTCCGTTATCCTTACGGTGACCCTGTGCCGCTCTGTCCTTTCCTCCTCCAACAACACCTGCAGCGCCAGGCAGTCTCCCCAATCCTCGTCGAAATTGCCGTCCAGAACAACCCCATGCTCCAGATCACCGTCCACAAAAGCCAGGGCTTTCGGCGCAGGCCTGCGCACAGTCCGGCGGTATTGCAGGGCAATGCATCTGCCTTCCACTTCAAAGCTGATTTCATCTCCTGTACACGCCGCCGTCCATCCCCTGCGGAAAGTTTCCGTTATTGCGGTCTGCGGAGTATGGTCTGCCGTAAATCCGCTGCACGTTACAGGACTGATGTTATGGTTGCGGAAGCGCCGTACATTTTCGTAGCGATTCATAGTGAGATGCTCGGGCAGTGTTCCCAACATGCGCCCTTCTCCTGTATACCCTTCTCCTGCATGTCCTTCTCCTATGTCCTCTTCTCCTGTATGCCCTTCTCCTGTGTCCTCTTCTCCTGTATGCCCTTCTCCTGTGTCCTCTTCCCCCTGCTCTCCCTCCGGTCCCGGCGCCCATGTCCGGGCGGAATTCTTTTCCTGAAACTCCCTGTACATCCTTTCAAGCTTATCCGTAATCAGCTCTGCCAAAAGGGCATGCCCTCTGTCGTTGGGATGCAGCCCGTCCGGCGTTACCTCTTCCTCTGACAGCTCTCCGGACTGAATCCGGGAATAAAGCACGTCTCCCATGCAGACCCTGGGAAGACCGTAATAACGCCCCACCTCGTCATGAATCCTCTGCGCGCTGTGGCCGTCGCTGTAAAACCGATTGTGAAGCAGCATCACTGCCGGTTTCCACCTACAGCGCAACAGATGCCGTATCAGCCCTTCATAGCATTCCTGAAAATGCGCCTCATCCTCATCATTGACGCTGAACTCAACAAACACCGTATCCGGCCTGGCGTACAGCAGGTCCTCCTCCGCCCTGGCCGCGCCGAAATGGGAGGTAGTGCCGCCGATTCCCGCATTCACACAGGTCAGCTCTGCCTTGGGAAACCGCTTCTGCCACCAGTCATATACCAGGGAGGCATAACAGTTCTCCTGCCGGGAAGCCAGACTGCCCTGGGTGATGGAGCCGCCCAAAAATCCTATGGTGATTGCCTCCCCTTTTTCTGCCCGGGCAAACACATGTTCAAGCCTCTCCGTATCCCTCCAGATATCCTCCCCCAGGGACTCTATGTAAGCGGACAGTTCCTCTGCCAT
This sequence comes from uncultured Acetatifactor sp., assembly GCA_910580225.1. GTDB lineage: Bacteria > Bacillota > Clostridia > Lachnospirales > Lachnospiraceae > Acetatifactor. The sequence continues at coordinate 115,641 of CAJTXE010000005.1, read as the reverse complement.
CCGCTCCGCCTCCGGTTTGCGGATATGCCCATGGGTTCCCCTGCCGTTGTTGCTGAACAGGAAATGATGGACCTTCCTGTCCCCCAAACCGGAGCACACCGCGCCAATTGCCCGGTCCCAGTTTTCATGATGATTCAGGATTGTAGTCATGCAGATAATATGAGCCTGGGGATGGATTTCCCGCAGCCTGCGCACCAACCCGGCATACCTTTCCCGCCAGGCAGCGGCCTGTTCCCCCTCATAATCCTCCCCGCAGAAATCCCCGGGATGGGCGTCGTTCTGCCCTACAGCCAGTATGACCACCTGGGGCCTGTACAGGGAAAAATCCCACTGCAGGGGTTTGCCCTCCCCCCGGCCGCCGGACAAGCTGTCCCCACTCCCCAGTTCTGCCGGAAACTTCTCCAGAAGCTGCGCCTGATACTGCACTTTATCAAATATACTTTCCATGCCCTTCTGCTCCGGCTCCATGAAATAACCGATTCCGTCCATCATGGCAATGCCGCCCTGGGCAATGGCATGAAGCCTTGCCCCCAGTTTCCGGGCGGTTATCCACGCATAGGAATAATAACTGTTGGAAAACTCCCCATTGTGCTCCGGGTCCGGCTGCCCGCAGTAGTCCACCGCTTCCGACACCTCTCCCGCGGACACGGAGTCCCCATACACTTCTATCCTCCGGGAGGGCAGCGCCCTGCAGGGAAGCAGTTCCAGATCACTGCTGCCCAGAAATCCGTGAATCTGCACCATATGGCAGGAATCCTGGCGTTTAAACAACAGCAGCTCATGGCCGTCTTCTGCCCCATGGCCCGCCTCCCTCTCCCCATCATACAGAAGGATTCTGGTAATGCCGCTTTCCGCCAATTTTACGCAGTGTTCCTGCCCGTCCAGGATATACCCCAGGAAATTATCCCAATAAGCATGGTAATTTGTCACCAATACCTCCAGGCGCCTTCCCCGAAACCGGACGCCCACACTGGTAGCAGGATACGTCCATAAAGGCCCCGCCTCTTTTCCGAAATCAATCCGGCCCTCATACTGCAGCCGGGAATCCCGGGGATCTATGATCTGTTCCCCGTTTCCGGCTTCCCTCTTTAAAATCTCCAATGCCTTCATCTAACTTCCTTCCTGCCAGGCTTTTCCCCTTAGCCGGCAGGGCGGCATCCCGGTTTCCGCCCGTCAGCCGCCCCCTGCCCGTATCTTTTACCGCTTTCCAATCTCCCTGTCGGAATCCGTGGTTTTGCTGTGTTCCATAATGTAATCCATAATGTCGTCCAACCTGGTGAACGCCAGTCCCACATAGCTGTCCGCGGCGCCGTAATAGATGGCAATCTTTCCGCTTGCGCTGTCGTGGATGGTGGCGCAGGGGAAGCACACATTGGGCACAAAACCCCGCTCCTCATACCACTGCTCCGGTGTCAGCAGGAAATCTTCGCAGCGGTATTTTACAACAGAAGGATTATCAATATCCAAAATAGCGCCGCCGATGCTGTACACATAACCGTTGCAGGTGCCGCTGACGCCATGGTAAAACAGCAGCCATCCCTCACTGGTCTCAATAGGGGCAGCGCCGCCGCCGATCTTCAGGGACTCCCACCATTCGTTTCCCTTGCCCATCACATGCCTGTGCTTTCCCCAGTACACCAGATCCGGGCTTTCGCTAAGGAAGATGTCCCCGAAAGGCGTATGCCCGCTGTCCGAGGGCCTGCTTAACAGACAGAAATTCCCGTTAATTTTCCTGGGAAAAAGCACCGCATTGCGGTTAAAGGGCAGGAAGGGATTCTCAATCCTGGTAAAAGTCTTAAAATCCTGCGTCTCCGCCATGCCGATGGCAGCACCGTAGAAATCCTGGCACCAGATAATATAATAAGTATCCTCCACCTTCACCAGTCTGGGATCATAGGCATAGACAGGCATAAACGGCTTTCCCTCCTCGTCCACAAAGGGAATCTTCTCCTCATCAAAATTCCAGTGAATGGCATCCTCGCTTCTGCCCATATAAATATACGGTACTCCGTTATTCTGTTCCCCCCGGAAGACGCCGATGAAGCCGTCCTCATAAGGCATTACGGCGCTGTTGAATATTCTGGCCACATTCTTCAGCGGGTTGCGGCCGATGACGGGATTCTCGGAATAACGCCAGACGGGCGCTCCGGTAAAGGTTTCCGGGCCTTCCTGCCAGGGTACATTGGGGACCTGTGGACTGATCATTTTATATTTGCTCATATTTTGCTCTCCTTTCCTGGGAAAATGCCTGTGCATTCCCTGAAACACGCCGCGGCAGAATAATCCCTGCCTGGAGGGTATCCCCGCCGCGGCATTTTGTTTGGTTTTACGTTGTTTCCTGAATGTTATTACAATTTTCCAAGCAACTGCAGATTCCGCTCAATGAGGCTGCACCGCTGTGCCACACAGTCCGGGCTGCGCAGGGCGTCCGCCGGGGTGTGGAACACATAATCCGTCAGTTTTTCCATGGTGGTGGACGCCACATGCATTCTGGTGTCACTGGAAGCATAATAAATATATACTTCCCCATTGTCTCTGGCTATGGCGCCGTTGGTGAACACCACATTGGACACGTCTCCCACCCGCTCCCCCGCCAGGGGACCCATAAGCAGCCCCCCGGGCCGGGCAATCACTCTGGCCGGATCTTCCAGGGAAGTCGCAAAAGCGTACAGCACATAACGAAGTCCCGCCGCTGTGCCCCGCACCCCATGCGCGATATGTATCCATCCTTCCGGAGTCTTGACAGGCACAGCGCCTGCGCCGTTTTTCACCTCTGTGATGGTGTGGTACTCCCGTTTGCTGATAATGCGTTCCTGATCAATAAGGGGATGCCGGATATCCTCACAAAGCCCGAAGCCGATTCCTCCTCCGGATCCTGTGTCGATAAAATCGTCCATGGGCCTGGTATAAAAAGCATATTTTCCCTCCACAAATTCCGGATGAAGCACCACGTTCCGCTGCTGCGGGGAACGGAGGGTCTTCAGATTGGGCAGGCGTTCCCAGGTTTTCAGGTCCTTTGTCCGCACAATGCCCGCTGCCGCAACCGCTGCCGATAAATCTTTGGAGGAGGCATCCTTGCTCTCGGAGCAGAAAACCCCGTAGATATAGCCGTCCTCATGCTTTGTCAGGCGCATGTCATACACATTCGTCTCCTCCGGGCAGGTATCCGGCAGCACCACCGGATAATCCCAGAACCGGAATCCTTCCACCGGGCTGTCACTTTCCGCCACGGCAAAGAAGGATTTCCTGTCGTTTCCCTCCACTCTCGCCACCAGGTAAAACTTGCCCTCCAGTTCTATGGCGCCGGAGTTCATCACCGCATTGACGCCCAACCGTTCCTGAAAATACGGATTTGTCTCCTGATCCAGATCGTACCGCCAAAACAGCGGAATATGCTCCCTGGTAAGTACCGGATACTGGTAGCGATCATAAATTCCGTTATAAAAAAGGGGATCCACTCTGTTGGGGCGGTTCAGCAGTTCCTGCTGCCCTGCCAGGCGCCTGGCATATTCGGGATGTAATTTCATGATTTCTGTTCTCCTGTCTGATGATTTCCTGCAGGCATCTGCTCCCCATCCGCCTGCCCAATGCTGATTGCTCCGTTATTTCCTGCTTATGATTTCCATACACATCCGTCCGTTGTGATAAGGACATTTCCAGGGTTCCACAATGGGCCTCTCCAGGGCCGGATTCCCTGCGGCATCCGTGTACCAGAACCACTCGCCGCCCTCCCTTTTGTCCGTCAGATGTTCCCGGATAAACGCCCAGATCTCCCGGGCGGCCTCCAGATAGCGCTGCTCCCCTGTTCTGCTCCAGGCGTTATAGAAGCCCACCACTCCTTCCGCCTGTACCCACCAGACTCTTCTGCCATCTGTCACTCCCCGCTCACATTCGTTTTCCAGAGAGTGATTTCTGTACGCTTTTTCGTATACTTCATTTTCCAGGTCCCGCAGAATGGGGGACATGCTCACCGTCAGCCCCTTATCCCCCAGAACATCCAGGCACCTGTCCATCAGCCAGGCGGCTTCAATGTCGTGCCCATAGGAATGGAGATCAATCAGGCTCTCCATGTCCTGATTGAAAAAGACTTCCTGCCGATGCAGCCCCGGATTGTAAACCCGGGTTTGAATCAGATGCAGAATCCACCGCAGCTTTGCCTCCGCAAGCTTTTCCAAACCGCAGATACCGCCGTCCTCTGCCGCCTCCTGCCCGCAGGCCTTGGCCTCCCTGCAGGCCAGGAGATATTCCGTATAAGCTTCCAGAACATGCAGCAGGGTATTCATGGTGTGTTCCGCCATAACGCCGTTCTCCGACAATTTGTCATTGGAAACCGGCCGGAAATCCCAATCCTGGGCCTCCCTGTACCCGTGTACATCGAAACACCTGGTCTCAATCACCCGGATCAGCTCCTCCGCCAGTTTCAGCGCCTCCCTGTCATGAAAGGCCCGGAAGCAGGAGGAAAGCGCATATACCGCAAAGGCCTGATTGTAAGTATGTTTTGTGGTATCCTCCGGCTCTCCCCTGTAATTTACGGACCAGTACACGCCGCCCCGCTCCCGGTCAAGACATTTCTCCTTCAGAAAGCGGTATGCCCACTCTGCCGACTCCCGCAGCACTGTCTTCAAATCTGCCTCTTCCGCATCGGGACTTCCTGCGGCGCTATCCCGCCTTTTCCCGAAACCCGTCTCCGGGTCTTCCTGTGTATTCCTGCATCCCGGGATTTCCTTCCGGATCTTATCCTTGAAAACACCTGATACGCAGTGCTTTTCCTGCATGCAGTGATCCTCCTGCATGCAATGATCCTCCCGCATACGCAGACACATATACGCATTGGAAAAAAACCATAAAATCCGGCTGTTCAGGATGCAGCCCTTCTCTGCGGTCCGGTCCACATGGAGGGAAGAATCCATCCACCCGTAAAACCCGCCCTGCTCTTTGTCCCGCAGCTTTACCCAGAACGGAATCAGGCGCCGGAACAGGTGCTCCTCTATCTCCTCGCTTAACATACGCTCCCTCCTCCCTTAAATGTGATAGCTAAATTTTACTAGATATATTAATTAAGTCATTAATGTTTCTTGTGTTTTATCTATAATTCTTGCATCTTCTGTTATTTTCATCTATTTTAACAAGTTTTTTCCTGATTTTTTAGTTATTTTACCATATATCTTTTCCTTTTTTGGTTATTTTTCAGTTCTCCATGCTCTTTCCCTGCTTTTTGATTACTTAAAAATTAATTAACAAATATTGCAATCTCCTTTTCTTTATGATAGAATCAAAACAAAACCGATACGGCACATCCCCATACGGCAAAGACCGGACACTACATATAATCCATAAGCATAAATATCAATAACAACTATAACAACTATAACAACAATAACAAATAGAAGGAAAGCAATCCTATGACTACACCGGACCTGTACAACCCCAATTTACCCCTGTTATCCAAAATGGGCATTGACCACACTTCCTTTCAGCCGGAAGAAGCCGTCAGCCATGCCCTTCTCTGCCGCCTCTCCCTGGAACTGGGCCTGGTGACCAGTCCCCTTTCCTATTACAGAGCCGGTCAATCGGAACTGGGCCTTCTGCGCCTGACCTCGGGAAGCCTGGTATTTACCGCCCTCCCGGAGGAGGCCTCCATCTCCCTGTCCGGAAACTGCCTTTTCCTGTTTGACTGCGCCAGGGCACACAGAATCAAAATACTGAATGCCGCCGAATACGGCATTCTCTACTTCGGCGGACAGAGCCTGCCCTATTTTGCAGAGCGGCTCTTTTCTCAAACACCCTTCCGCCTGCTTCCCTTTTCTGCGGAGACGGCATCGGAAATGCACATTCTGTTCGAAAAAAAGGAAGCAGACCCCATGGCCTGCCACATGTACCTGAACACCCTTCTTTCCCGTACGGTCCTGGAACACAGGACCCCCGAAAAAAGCGATCCCTCCTATCTGCGGGCCATCAAATCCGAACTGGAGACACACTACTATCAGAAATATACCCTGGAAGATCTGGAACAGAAATACAGAAAAAATAAATACAGAATATGCAGGGATTTTAAAAACTGCTTCCAGACTTCCCCCCTGCAGTATCTTCACAAGATACGGATTCAGGCCGCAAAAGACCTGCTGATTGAGACAGACATGAAAGTACATGAAATCAGCTATGAAGTAGGCTATGAGAATGTAAACCATTTTATCGCCCACTTCAAGAAATTTTCCGGCACAACACCTACCGCATACCGCTGCCGTTTCTGACCTGTTTTGCCGATGGTTGGAACTGCCAAAAAAGAATAAAAAATTTTTCATAGCCACCTAACAAACCCATTTTGCCACAGACTATACAGGTGAAAGCATAAACCCTAACGGGCGCACAATAGCTTCTGAACCAGAGACAGCCTCCCGGGACATTTCCCCGGGGCTGCGGAGAAAAACATGAAAAAACGCCAACTGCTGAACCTAATCGACAACGAACTACTGGAAAAACTATACGGTTTCTGCTATGCCAGAACAGCCGACAGCCATGAGGGACAGGAATTGTGTTCCGAGATTCTGTTCGCCCTGGTAAAATCCGCAAACCGGGAAGGCGAACTGGAACACCCCTATCCTTTTATCTGGCAGGTGGCCCGGAATGTGTACGCCGACTTTGCCAGACACCGCAGACAGCGCACGGAAGCCTTCTATCAGGGAGACCCCGAAGAGATTCTGCCCCTGCTCCCCGCCCCGGAGACGGAGAAAGACTGGCAGGAACCGCTGAACACGGTGTACAGGCGGATTGCCTTTCTCACCAAAATCTACCGGGAGACCATGATCTGGTTCTACCTGGACGGATTGTCCACGGCCGAGATTGCAAAACGCCACAATGCCAGTGAAACCGCCGTTCGCCAGAGATTATTTTCAGCCAGGAAAAAAGTGAGAAACGAGGTAGATGAGATGACGGAAACCTGTAACAAACCGGTAGCGCTTGACACCATTGAATTTTATATGTGGGGACAAGGCATTGTCGGCAACAACAATCCCTGGGATACCTGCACCAGACAGTTCTCCAAACACATTATCTGGCTTTGCCGGAAAAAGCCCCGGAGCGCATCCGAAATTGCCATGCAGCTCAATGTCCCCACCCTGTATGTGGAAGAAGAACTGGACATTCTTACCAGAGGAGGAAACGGAGCCTACGGCCTGCTGCGCAGGATGGACGGCGGAAAATATGCCCTGAATTTCATCCTGTTCGACAAAGATACCATAGAGACGGCACATGGCATTTATACGGAACACCTGCCTGCCGTCTGCGGCATTCTGGCAGACTTTATAGAGACCCACAGAGAGGAATACCTTGCCTTTCCTTACCTGAACCGGAAGATTGACCTGAACCTGATCCTCTGGCAGCAGATGCACAAGATTGCAGACGCTTTTATCGACAATGTGGAACGCATTCTGTCCGAACAGTATTTTCCGAACACAGAAAAACCCGCAAGACCCTTCAGCGTCTATGCCCATGAAGCAAATGGGAAAATGTATAAAAATGGTTGGGACGGTGTATCCGGTTCCCATGTCTGCGGTTATTCCACTGTCTGCATGGACAATATCTACACCGCCCATATCAGACCCCACTTTCGCTGCGGACTGAATCTGGCAGCCGATGCGCCCATTCAGCTGGCCCTCCGCGCCATAGACGGACTGGCCGTCAGCGCCCTTACCCGGGAGGAAAAGGAGCCTGCAGCCAAAGCGGTGGAAGAAGGCTACCTGTACCGCGAGGGAGACATGCTTTACACAAAGATTCTGGTAAATGACGTAAAAGATGTTGAATGCATGTTCGATATTACCAACAGACTTTCCACAGGATATTTTGACGAACCTTCCCAAATCATTGCCGGGAAGCTGTCCGAATTGTTCCGAAAGACAATTCCGGAACACCTGTTGGGAGAATGGCGCTTTGCCAATCAGCTCTCCGCGCTGCCTATTATGGAATCCCTGACCGATTTTCTGATTGAAAAAGGGCTTCTGATTCCTCCTGCTGACGGCATAGGGGCGGAAGGCTGTTGGATGGGCGTTGCGAAGTAGTTCTCCACAGCGTCCACCCCTTAATCAGCAGTGATACGTGCTGCACGGACATATGCCCCGGGATTCCGTTTCAGGAAAATACTCGGGGCAGTTTTATCCTCTATTCATAATGTGTCCATATACGAATTATCGTAACAGTTCAGACAGCCCTTTTCGCGAAGTCAAAATTGCGTTCTGTGCAATTTTGCGAGACTTGCGGGCGCCAAAACGCATTCTTTTCGCGTTTTGTGTGCATTCTCGTAACAGTTCAGTGCCCTGTCTGAACTGTTACGAATTATTTTCACATATCCTTTATAGTGTATGCCATCCGCTGTAAATGGCTTCTCTATGACCTGATAGACAAGCCTGTGCTGTATATTGATTCTTCTGGAATAGGCACCTGTCAAATTCCCCACAAGTTTTTCATATCCAGGCGGATTCTGATAGGGATTTTCTTTTATGACATCCACCAGCTTCCTGGCTTTTAACGCTAATCCGGCGCTTTTTAACTTTATCAAATCGTCCTTTGCCTGTTTCGTAAAAACAATTTGGTACATCACCATTCCACCATATCTTCGGGAATGCAATCCTCCACGGGCGTTTCCAGTCCTTTCCTGACAGACTCTGTCATTCCGGGAATGGAGTCCAGATATAATGTCTCCTGTATTGCATTCCAATCTTCTTCTGACAGAAGAACCGCATTTCCTTTTTTTCCTACGATCAGCATCGGCTCATTGTAGTGATTTACGTTTTCTACCAGACGATAAAGATCCTTTCTTGCATTTGTTATATTGATGGTTGACATTATAAAATCTCCTTGTTGTAGTTGTACTGTTTATCATACTGTGAATCCAATCTTTATTACAGCATCTATTGCATTCCAGTATAATAACAAATTAAGATAGCGCTGTCTTCTGCATATGATGAAACAGCGCATATGTTTAGTAGTTTTCTGATAAAGGCAGCGGAACCTCCTCTCCCCGCCATGTTTATCAGGTATCCTTTGAAAATCGCACGGTGTCAGTTTCTCGTCTTCCATTTCTGATTTGTATATCTCTGTGTATATAGAGGCGTCCTTATATGACTGTCTCCTAAAAGTATCAGTTACCCAAGAATTTTATCACTATGGGTATTTCGTAGTAGAATGACGAGATTTTATATGTCATATTTATTATAGCGTACGCAAACACGTACGTCAATAAAAATCTTCTGCAAAATTTGTTTCACCATAATCTGCTGCCTGCCGCGCCTCCTTATTACCCGGAATACTCATACTCAAAAGAGGCTCTGTCCGTCTCAAACTCCAGAATGGTGCATCCCATCCTGCGGAAGCGGTAGCAGGCCCGGCATGCCGCGCTTTCCCGGATGGTCCGCACCATCTGTCCCTTTGCAGGAGCTTTCAGAATTTTTCCGGTTTTTTCCAGGGATTTCCTTTCCAGAAGCTCTGCCTCCAGTTCCATGCCGCCCTGAATTACCCGCACTGCCCCGTTTTCCGGTCTCACCGCCCTTGCGCCCAGATAAGTGGCAAAACGGTACTCCCTTCCCTGCCACAGCACAACGCCGATAATTCCCCGAAAATGAAATCCGGCCGCAGGAACGTCGGCCACGGACAGCATCAATGCTCCGCCCGGAAAACTGCAGTGGGTCCAGATATATTCCCTGGGAAAAGAATGCCCCCTGTCTCCCTCCCAATAGCCCTCCGCCCCCTCAAAGCCGTAGGTCCTCCCGTTGAAATCCACGGTTCCCCGGACACTGTGTTTCATACTCAAGACGCTGTGACGGCACTCCAGAAAGGGCACCAGGGAAAAAGGACCCATAATGTCGTAAGCCAGGGGTGTAAGGGCGCCGAATTTCAGCCTGCCCCTTATCTCCAGTCCCGGCTCATGGACATCCAGTATGATTCCCCTTTCCCCAAAGCGGCTTCCCCCCATGAGAATCTGCCTTCCCTTCTTTCGAAAGACCTCCCCGGGAAATTCAGCCCTCCGGACCTCCTCCTCCGTTATCACCTGAAGGGAGCATGTCCGCCTCCCTCCGCTCTGATGAATGGCGGGGATTACCGCCAATGTCTGCCCCTGGGACTGACATTTAAAATACCATCCGTAAAAGTATCCCACAGAACCTCCTATTTAAATCGCTGCGCGATAGCACTAAAGGGTAAAGTCGCTTCGACACACACATTTCTTAGCTGGACTTTCTGCCTTCCTGCCATAACCCCGGCGTTTTCCTATTCCCGCCTTTTACAGTCCGTCTGGGCCGGGCCGTCCAACAGATGCCCCTCCCCGTCAAACCGGGAACCATGGCAGGGACAGTCATAGCTCTCCTCATCCGGATTCCATTCCAACCGGCATCCCATATGGGGACAGTTGGGAATCACCTTTCCCTTTCCCGAAGGCAGAAGGTGCTTTGACAGGCCCTTTACCGTGTGGGCTCCATGCACAGCCAGTTCCCCCGCCGCCCTGGCCGTAAACCGTCTTTCCGGAGAGAAAATATCCGCCTCCGGACATTCTTTTCCGCTGATCAGGGCAGTCAGGAGACGAGCGCTGACCATTGCCGTGGTCATCCCCCACTTTCCGAAGCCGGTAGCCACATACCAGTCCGGTTTCCTTCTGGAAAACCTCCCGATATACGGAATTCCGTCTAGTGTCATACAATCCTGGGCTGACCACCGGGCTGCCTCCCTGCATTCCGGATAGAATTCCCGCGCCCTGCTAAAAAGCATTCCATACCTGCCTTCCCCACAGGCCTCTGCGCTGCCTGCTCCATTCCCTGGTTCCTTTCTCCCTCTCTTATTCATGCCGGTCCGGTGGCTTCCTCCCCATCCGCCTTCCCCACAGGCCTCTGCGCTGCCCGCTCCATCCCCTGTGCCCTTTCTCCCGCCCTTATTCACCCCGGTTCGGTGGCTTCCTCCCCATCCGCCTTCCCCACAGACCTCTGCGCTGCCTACTCCATTCCCCGGTCCCTTTCTCCCTCTCTTATTCACACCGGTCCGGTGGCTTCCTCCCCCAAGCAGCAGCAAGTCCCCCTGGGAGCGGAAGGACAGCCCCTCCCGGTCAATCCCCAGATACATGCCCTCCAACGTCTCCGCCCCCGCCAATGCCTCCACATAGCTGCGTTCCTGGTACATCCTGGCAAAATAATACCCGGGCACATTATGGAAGGGGAAATGGGCTGCAAATACAATATGCTCCGCCTCCACGCACCCTCTGGCCGTCTCCACCCCCATGCCCTCCACCTTCAGCACCTTGGTCTGCTCATATACCTCCACTTCCTCCGCCACTGCCGCCAGGAATTTCAGCGGATGAAACCTTGCCTGGTTCTCAAACCGCACTACCCCCGCAACGGAAAAGGGCAGCTCGCTGTCTGTCCCGAAGGAAGCCTTGATCCCCAGGGATTCCGCAGCCTCCGCCTCCCGCCGCAGAAGCGCTTCCTCTGTCCGGGAATACAGACAGGCAGGACACCCCAGGAAATCACAATCTATTTCCTTTTCCCGAATCAGCCGTTCATATTCCCCTATGGCGCTTTCATTGGCCCTGGCATACTGCCCCGCCATTCCATGGCCAAAGGTCCTGATCAGCCGGTCATAGAGCAGATTGTGCTGCGAGGTGATCTTTGCCGTGGTATTGCCGGTCTGCCCGCTTCCGATTCGATCTGCCTCCAGGACCACAGCCCGAATCCCCGCCTGCTTCAGATAATAAGCCGTCAGAATCCCCGCCAGTCCTGCCCCGATGACCACCACCGGAACCCTCATCTCTCCCGGAAGTGCCTCTCTCTTTCTGATTTCCACATCTGCCCGCCAGATTGATTCCATGTTTTCCCTCCCCTGCCCTTTCTCCGGAAAATTGATTTCTTTCTATTCCGTTAGCATCTACCAAAAGCAGGGAATTATACCATGACTGATTGTAACAGTTCAGACAGCCCCTCTCGCGAAGTCAAAATTGCACTCTGTGCAATTTGCGCTCTGTGCAATTTTGCGAGACTTGCGGGCGCCAAAACGCATTCTTTTCGCGTTTTGTGTGCATTCTCGTAACAGTTCAGCGCCCTGTCTGAACTGTTACGACTGATTTGATGCGCTTCAGGATTCCTCTTCCCGATTCAGGCAGAAACTCCCCACCTCCAGGACCCGCCTCTGGGCTGCCAGGATCTCCTCCTCTGTTCCCTGCCAGTGCGCCAGTTCCTCGCCGATGAGGTACATAACCCGATCCGCCAGATTGGAGAAAAAGGCCTCCACCACTGCCCCTGACGCCCCTGCAAGCGCTGCCGTCAGTGTGGCAATGTCCAGATTCCGCAGAATCACCTGAATTTCAAAGGCCCCCAGCTGCGCAAATCCTTCCAGAAGATCCGTGGCCTCCGAATACCTCTCCCTGTTCCGGAATCGCTGAACCAGTTCCTGCCTGGTATATTGTAATATCTCTCCCATTTTTCCGCTCCTCTCCCTGTATTCCATACCGATATAAGACGCTGTGACTTCCTGCTGCACCTCCAAAGATTCCCCTGCAAAAATGCCCCTAAGCACAGCCGTAACCATGCGCCCCTCCCTCTGCTCCTCCTCCGGCAGGGCCTCGGCATAATTTTCCAGGAGCCGAAATGCGAAATCCGTATCCGCCTGCTTCATCAAAAGATTCCTGATATAAGAAACCGCAAACCTTAAAAATCTGCTGCCGCTCTTCAGCTCCGGAACCGCCTCCTCCATGGCTGTCAGCCCCTTCTCCCTGCTGATTTCGGCACACCGGAGCAAATCCTCCCCCACCTCAATCAGGCGAAACTGCCGTTGGTCATATGCCCCCATCCGCTCCACCTGCGCCAGACGCCTTCCCACCAGTTCATCCATGTTGCAGTCAAAAAAATCCGCCAACGCCCAGAGCATTTCCACACTGGGAACCGACTGATTCCTCTCCCACTTGGACACCGCCCCGGGACTGACGCACAATTCCGCCGCCAGCTGCTCCTGGGTCATCCCCCTTGCCACCCGCAGGGAATAAAGCTTCCCGCCCATGGCCACTCCATGAAACACAATCCCTCCCATACCGCCTCCTGTCTGCCCGTCCGGACTGCTGTATTTTCTTCATCTCCTCTATATCTTAACCCGAATTATTCCCGAACGCAAAGGAGGAATCCTCCAGTTTCTCCACCAATGGTATTCCTCATAACTATTGCTTTTTTCGACAAATTGCTTTAAAATAGGCATATCAAAACACGGGTGCGTATTCCTGGGGAGACACAATGGAAAAATTACTGGACTGTGTTATGGATCTGGGCGAGCAAATGCTGGTGAGCGGCGGAGAGGTTCACAGAGTTGAGGACAGCCTGAAACGGATTTTCACAGCTTATGGCGTAAAGCGTATAGATGTTTTCATAATTACCAGCAGTATGGTGGTAACCATACATACAGACGATAACAGAATTTTTACTCAGACAAGACGTGTAACAGACTATACAACGGACTATGAAAAGCTCCACAGACTCAATGATCTTTCGCGCAGCATCTGTGCGGACAGGATTCCTGCCGCCGAGATTGCGGCACGTCTTTCCGAAATCTCCGCAAACAGAGCTTACCCTTTATGGCTTGAATTTATCTGCTATGCAACTATTGCAGGGGCCTTTACCCTATTTTTCGGCGGCGGTTATGGAGAAGCGACGGTTTCCTTTCTGATCGGCGGGTTTGTAAGGTGTACTATCTTTTTCTGCGACATGGCTGTCAGAAACAAAATCTTTACCAAGTTTATCTCTGCCTTTGCCGCAACCCTGCTTGCATTTTCCGCCCTGAAACTGGGCCTCATTCCCATGGTGGATAAAGTGATCATCGGCAACATTATGACTCTCATTCCCGGCATCGGCCTTACAACAGCTCTCAAGGATCTGCTTGTAGGAGACAGCATCGCAGGGATGCTCCGCACCATTGAAGCATGCATAACGGCATTGGCCATTGCCGCAGGGTATTTTGTCATTGCCGTTTTGTCAGGAGGTGCCATATGACGGCTTTTGAAATGATTCAGCTTTTTGCCGGCTTTATCGGCTCGCTCTGTTTTGGAATCCTGTTTAATATCAGAGGAAAGCGGCTTGCTGCGGCATCCTTTGGCGGTCTGCTTTCCTGGGGTCTGTTTTTAATGGCAAGCCGATTGATACCCAATGAACCGATTGACTATTTTATTGTAGCCGCAGCAGTTTCACTCTATTCCGAGATTATGGCAAGAATCCTGAAAACGCCTGCCACCCCCATTACCACAACCTCGCTTATCCCCCTTATCCCCGGCGGCAGCCTCTATTACACAATGACTTCTGCCCTGGAAAGCGATTTCAACGATTTTCTGGGAAAAGCGGTTTCCACCCTGAAGCTGGCAGGCGCCCTGGCCCTGGGAATTATCCTGGTTACCACCCTGTCACAGATATTGTTTAAGCATATCGCAAAAAGGAATAACAGGACACGATAATGCAGAGCGGTGGAAGAAGCATCCTGCAGCTACCCCTTCAGGCAAGAAGAACTGATACCAAGCATGGAATATGATTTAGTTCTGTTGGATCTTAACTTGCCAGATGGCAACGGATATAACCTAGCAAGCTCATTAAGCCGGAACACCCTGACACAGTGGTAATATTCCTAACTGCCCAACGAGGTAGTGTAAAAAAGTTTGTGTCTTAGGTAAAAAATGGCTCCTTTTTGGTAAGAATCAAGATATGGAAATTCTTATCGAAAAGGAGTATTTATATGCCAGTAGCAAAGGAACAGATTCGACAGATTATTGCAGACAACAACTTAAACAGCGTGGCAGATGTTTACACCCTCCTGAGGGATGGCTTCAAGGATATCCTGCAGGAACTCATGGAGGCAGAACTGGACGCAACCCTGGGCTATGAAAGGAACCAGAAAGGCGACATGGACACCGCAAACAAGCGCAACGGCCATTCCCCCAAGAAGCTCAAGAGCCAGTACGGGGAATTCCAGCTTGATGTCCCCCGGGACAGGAACGGCGAGTTCGGGCCGAAGATTGTCCCCAAATACCAGAGGGATGTCTCCGGGATTGAGGAGAAAGTCATCTCGCTTTATGGCAGGGGAATGAGCACCAGGGACATCCATGACCAGCTGCAGGATATCTATGGGATAGAGCTGTCAGCAGAGATGGTCAGCAAGATCACGGATAAGATTCTCCCGGAAATCAGGGAACGGCAGTCCCGGCCCCTGAACCCGGTCTACCCGTTCGTGTTCATAGACTGCATCCACTACTCAGGGAAGACGGGAGGATACTCAGCCAGGCGGCCTATGTGGTGCTTGGGGTCACAACGGAAGGGTACATGGAGATCCTCTGCATCACGGTAGGGGCAAATGAGAGCTCCAAGTTCTGGATGGGAATGCTGAACGCCCTGAAGAACCGCGGTGTGCAGGACGTGCTGTTCGTGTACTGCGTTTATCCCATCATCTTTTTTCGCTTCCCCTCCTCGCAGAAGCTGCCGATACCAGTCGGACGCCTCTCATCATCGCTTCCTGCAACGGCATCTTCTGCCATTGTACCGCATCCCGCAGCAGCACTTCCCTTCTCCGCGTCATACAGGCATATCCTGGTAATGCCGCTCTCCTGCAGTTTCACACAATACTCCTGCCTGTCCAGCAGATATCCCAGGAAATTATCCCAAAAGGCACGGTAAATTGTCACCAATACCTCCAGGCGGCTTCCGCGAAACCGTACACCCACACTGGTAGCCGGATATGTCCACAAAGGGCCCGCCGCTTTTCCGAAATCGATCCGGCCCTCGTACTGCAGCCGGGAATCCGCCGGCCCGATCATTCGTTCCCCTTCTCCTGCCTCCTGCCTTAAAATATCCAATGCTTTATATTATTGTTTCCTCCTGATCTGACGCTGCCGGCCTCTTTTCCCTATATCAGCTGCGGCTTCACAAATATTTTACTCCCGCTCATACCCATTCTTCCGATAAAGCAGGATAAACACCAGTGCTGCCAGCAATACCTCCGCTCCGATTACACCAATCCCAAAGCCATCCACCCGGAGTGTATCTTCTGCCAGGGCAGCTGCCGCTTCGGAGAGCACTCCCGTGAAAAGAAAACCGCTGACTTTCTCCATAAAACCGCTGAACTCCCCAAAGACAGGAATCATCACCAGTATCAGTATGGGAACCGAGATCATCGTGCTGGCGCTCACCTGGCTTTTACAGCAGATTCCGAAAATCATGCCAAGAACCGTGGCCGCTATGGCGCACAAGGCCGATAACCCCAGCCACATGGCCCATCCTGCTGCCGAAGGACGCAGCCCAGCCGCCGGAACCGACAGCACATTCACCGCCAGGATCATCGCTGCCACAGGTATCGTGCTTCCCAGAAAGAATTCCAGTCCGTTCACCGAGGATGTCATCAGCGCCCGCAAAGTATGCTTTTCCTTCTCCTCTGCCAGAGCCATACCGGTACAGAGGATTCCAGTCATAGTAGTATTCATTAATGCCCCCAGTGACAGGGCCATCGCCCGCACCGAGTCATCCAGGGCTTTTCCGTTGGATTTTGCCATGGAACCGTAAAACAATGTCATTACAAATGTGAGCCCCACGGAAAACAGGGGCATGGAGATAAAGTTTTTGGAAAACTGTGTCCGCCACTTCATAGCCAGGATCACGGATAGTTTATTCCAATGAACCGTTTTCACTCCTGTCCGCTGCCACACTCCGCCGTTTTCCCTCTCTGTTGTTGCCTTCACTGTCCTCATCCCAATGCCCTCCCTGTCACTGTTAAAAATACGCTTTCCAGCGTGGGTTCACAGGAATGCAGACTGTTCACCTTATCCTCCTGAAGCAGCCTGGAAAGTCTGCCTACATCCTCCGCCTTCTGTCCCAGGACCAATCTGCTGCCGTCCGAAAGCAGCACCCGGTAGCGTTTATCCTGATTATACCGCAGGCACAGCTCCTCCGGCGTGCCATACTCCACAATCTGTCCGTTGTTGAGCAACGCCACATGATCGCATAGTTTAGCAGCCTCTTCCATATTATGGGTGGTGAGAAAAATTGCCATACCCGCCTCCCGCAACTCCTCCAAAAGTCTATGAATGTCCAGGGCCGTAGATGGATCCAGCCCGCTGGTAGGCTCATCCAGAAAGAGAACCCTGGGGCGGTGCAGAATTGCCCTGGACAACACCAGGCGCTGTGCCTGACCCTTGGAAAGCTTCCCTGCAGGCTTTTTCCGATGCTCATATAGACCCACCCGTTTCAGCAGCTCATCAATGCGCTCTCCGGGAACACACAGGATCCGTCCGAAAAATTTAAGATTGTCATAGACTGTCAGCCGTTCATAGATACCCGATTGATCGGTAACAACTCCGATCTGCTCATAGATTGTCTCATCGATTTTCTCCACATGGACCCCCAATATAAAGGCATCTCCTGAGGTAGGCTTCAGCTGGCCGGTGAGAATCTTGATAGTGGTCGTCTTCCCCGCACCGCTGGGGCCTAAGAATCCCAGGATTTCCCCTCGGTGCAGCACTGCGTTCAGATCCCGGAGCACCATAGTCTCTCCGAACTTTTTTGAGATATGGTCCAGGCGAATGTATTCCTTTGTCATACTGTATCACTCCTTTCAAGCAGGAGTATACCACTTGAAGAGCAGATACCATAAAATCATTTCTCAAACGGCATCCCGGACTTCCGGAATGGGTTTCGGCTCCGGTGGAGCATTCAGCGGCAGTTATGGCTGCAGGCGTCTCATCAGCTCAGACTTCCCTCTTCTGGAGAGCAGGCACTCATATCCTCCCACACGCAGCCGCCCATGTCTTAAATCCACTTCTTCGATTTTGTCAAGAGCCACCAGATAGGCCCTGTGTACCCGCAGAAATCCCTCCCCCAGCTGAGACTGGATTTCGTTTAAATTGCCGAGAAAATCGATAACTCTGCCGGATCCCGCACCTCCCGGAGCAGAAACCTTCCCTGACGTCCGGCTCTCCCGGGTATGCAGCAAAATATGGTGGGCTATGGGGGCAGTCTCAAAGAAGAGAATATCCGATATGGGAATATGCTGCAGGGTTTCCCCCGTCTGCAGCGTATAAATCTGTGCCGGGTCCCTGCGTTCCTCCAGCAGCCTGTCTCTCACCGCTTCCAGGCAGCGGGCCACGGATTCCTCCAGTCCCTCCGGATCTTTCACAATGTAATCAAACGCTTCCAGATGGTACTGAAAGGTACGATACGCCAGATCTCCGAAGCCGGTGACGTAGATCAGCGTTGCATGGGGATCCAGACACCTGATCTCCCGCCCCAGACGGAATCCGTCCCAACTCCCGTCTTTCAGTTCCACATCCAGAAAGTAGATGCCCCGCTTCCCCGGCTCCTGTCTCGCCGCATTCAGAAGGGATACCCCATCCGCCGCACTGCATACAATCCGCATATCATAATCTTCTATCAGAATTTTCCGCTCCAGCGCAGTCTCAAGCCGCCTTCGCAGGGCGGAATCGTCGTCGCATAAATAAATGGGAATCATTTTCGGTCCTCCGTTTTCATACCGCGCCTGGGGCTTGCTGCCGGCGCAGACCGCTTTGTCAGCATCCGGACAAGCCGGAACAATACTACCGCCGATATACTATCTTCTATCCACAGCTTTACCGGGAACTGTCAGCTCCTGTACAAAATACGTCTCCGTCCAGCTGGCGGAAGCCAACGCGTTCGGATACTCCCGCAAAATCCGGCGGAAACCGTAAAGTCCCATTCCCCGTCCCTTTCCCTTGGTGCTGTAGCCCTCATTCCATATCTTTCCAGGATCTGCCTGCCCTGTCCACGAATTGCTCACCCGCAGGGCCAAATCTTTCCCCTGCTGCAAAAGCACAATTTCCACCCATGGTTTTTCCGTTTCCAGAGCAGCCTCCACCGCATTGTCCACCAGTATCCCCACACATCTGACAAAATCCCACGGATCCATGTTGACAGCTTCCACAGGATAGAGTACCTCCAGGCGGCATTCCACCTTTTTCTCCTCCATATCCACCAGTTTCGCCAGAAGGAGGCTTCGCACCTGGGGAATCCGCAGATTGCCGATTTGGATGGATTCCTGAATTCTCTTTCCCAGACGCCTGTCGAAACCCGCTTCCAATTTTTCCAGTTCTCTGCTCAGTATATTGGTTTCCCCTTCTTTCGCCTGCTCCGCCATACCGGAAATGACATTTTTATAGTCATGGCGGAAAGCGCGCATCTCCTGCCGAACCTGCTCCAGGCTCCGCTCATAAAGCATCTGCTGGGCAATGATATCCCGCTGCGCCTGAAGCCTGCGGTTCGTACTCATCCGCCTGGCAGCGGAGACGGTTCCGCCCATTACCAGAATGGCAATCACTGCCACCAGGATGTCAAAAGTCAGATAATACATGGGTCCCAGCCCATCCATCCGGCTGAAGCTGTCCACTCCCAGAAAGAACGCCCCCTCCACCAGAAGCAGGAGCAGCGCCATAAACCCCGTAGACCTCAGCCTTCCGGCCTCCTCCAACAGCGAGCGGAACAGAACTCCAAAGCCGGTTTTTCTCAAGAAAAAAGCCGCTCCCAGAGCCAGCAGCATACCCCCTGCTATCTCCGCTGTACTGACCAGCCATTCCACGGATAAGACATCCGCCAGAAATTTATACAGACGCAGCGAGCTGTTCAGCACCTGCATCACACCTGCCATGCAGATATAGGAAAAGGCTTTCCAAAGCGGAATCTTCCATGCCCATTTCACCCAAAATGTGCAGCAGAAAAGATTTGACAGGGAACCCAGAAGGAGCACTGTCATCCTGTCGGAAAACAGTGCCGAAATTCCGGTGACCATTAACGGCGAGAGCAGCAGCGCCGGCAGCCTCCCGGCAGCCTGCTTCCATGTAACATGCTCATCCACAATGGCAAACAAATATATCACCAGCATAATGTGTCCCAGGCAGCTGCCATAATATGCTGCTATAAAATCATTCAAGGTTAACATTTCTTCCTCTCCTTGGGTCCGTACGCCTTGTCACCGGACTCCCTGCCTCCTATTATAGCAGAATATGCAATTTTGCACAAAACTTTTGCACTCCTTCCTATGGTATTTTTTATCATACTGTTTCTTCAGGGGTACGAAAACGCAAATCACTTTATGACCCCATTTTAAAAAGATCACCGGCATAACGCCCTCCGAATATCGAACCCGAGTGTAAAACGGGACAGGGCAGGCCGGCAGAAGCGTCTGTCACGGCCTGTGAAAAGCATTCCCGTCACTCAACGGTCCCCGCCCGGACTGCCCTGCTCAAGGCTGCCAAACCCGTCATTCACCAAAACCCCTTCCAATACCGGAATACAAACCGCTTATACCATCCCAGCTTCCTGTATACAGCCTCCGCCACCAGCAGATAAACCTGCCACACACCAGTCTCTCTCTCCTCTCTCCTGCACGGCGGGCCGTATGCTGCCTGAGATACCCGTTCCTGCATCCAGGCAATGTCCTTTTCTGACACTCCTGTCGTTTCTTCCAATTTCAGAGCAAAATCCCTCTCGGTTCCATCATACCCTGGCATACATCCGGCAAACCGAAGCATTTCAAGCAACCGAAAAAAAACTGTCCTGCAGCTGCCCATCTCCAGTCTCTTCAGCCGTCTCATCCTCCGATAATCCAGCAAAACCGGACACAGACACAAAGTATACAGGCCGCAGGCTGCTGCGGCATAAAGCCACTTGTCAGCTTCTCCGAAATCCTTCCTCAGATCAGCCAGGCCTTCCCACATTCGCCAGCCTGCCTCCGAATTGCCTTCCATACCTGAATGCAGCTCCGTTTTCTCCCAGTTCCAATCCTTTTCCGCTACCAGTTTTCGAAAGATTGAATGATGAAATCCCGGATACCGTGCTGCGCTGCCGCCCCCTGCAGTGGGTGTTACCTCCACCGGCGTCCACCCATAATCCTCCAGGAAAATCTCTACCCAGGCATGGGCCTCCCGGTCCGTGACCACCGCCTTCCAGCTGCCCGTCTCCTGCTGCACAAATGCCCATGGCTGCACCATATAACCGCTGACATACCGGGCAGGAATCCCATACAGGCGATACATCAATGCAGCCGCAGACGCAAAATGCTCGCAATATCCCCTGCCGCTTTCAAATAAGAAATATTCCACAATATCCTCATTTACCGGAGCCCATCCCGGAGTCATGGTATACTGTGCATTTTCATGCAGGGTATACAAGATAAACGCTGTAATCTCTTCCAGAGACTCACAGTGGTTCACACTGCACAGATTGGTCAGCCGCGGCAAAAGCTGCATGGGCACTCTGGTATAGGCAATATGAATTTCTTCCTGGTAAGCTTCCCGCAATTCCCTATACCAATCTCGTATTACAGCAAAATCTTCACGCACCTCCTCCCATGCGATCTTCATCTCCTGCTGCTCATAATACCAGAACAGATACCCTTCCGCAAAGGATCCTCCCCATCCCCATCCTCTCTGGCTGTAATAGGGCACATACAGATTCTCATATTCCCCGTTCATGTGTCGGATTTTCAAATTTCGGCACGCAGGCGGCTCCTCTTCCTGATTCATATTCATCATAAAATACATGCTTTCATACAGATTCCCGGCGGAAAAACGGCCGTTGCTGTACATCTGCCAGCCCAGTTTCTCCTCCAATGTCTCAAATAATCCCCCTTCTCCCAGACTTTCCCAGCCTCCCCCTGTGTATTCGTCCCCCTGAAATCCGGATAAGTAAAGGGCTTCCGAAGGCTTAATATCCACCTCAACCTCCAGCTGCGGTGTCCCTGTACGATACTGATTCCCCCTGCCCACACGTCCGCCTGCAGCCGGTACTGCATCCCTTCCTGTCAGATGACTTATCGTCTGATAGATACGGCTCTCTGCATCGTAAATCCCGTCAAACAGCCGGTCTGCTCCCAGGAAGACCAGGGGAAATACTGCCACAAAAAGAATCGTTACCGCGCCTCCCACGGCAAAACTGCTCTTTCCCATAATTTGCCGCCTCAGCACACCCTCAAAAGAAAGCCGCCATGGGGCCAGCCCGTCTGCCTGCATCACCCAGAAAGCCGCCTGAAATACTGCCAGCAGCAGCACAACCTCAGCACCTGGCCGAATTCCCCACAGCGGTGTCAGGAGAAGCAGCACTGTAGTCAGCAGATACAACAGCATATGACTTCTGACCAGAAATTCCGACATTGCCGTAAAAAAGGCAAATACCGCAGCCAGCAGCAGCACGGCTGTGGTCACATCTACAGGTTCTTCCTTTGACCCTCCAAGGACACAGCCCGCAAGATATCGAAGCTGTTCCCCCAGCGTATCCTCCATGCCGAAAACCACGACTCCGTATACTGCCACTGCCCCCAGCACCAGCAGCAGATAGGCCTTCCTGCTTCCGTAATAAGTAAACCAGATTCCCCAGCACAGCAATGCCGTCACCGGATAGACCGCCCATTCCGAGAAGAAGACTCCCTTCATGGAACCAAGCAGAAAAAGTACTCCGAAGACTCCCGCTTCCAAAAATAAAAGGGCTGCGGCCGGGCGCCCCTTTTCCTCCGGTTCTTCCAGACCGGCTCTGATTTCGATCCCGTTCCTCACAGCACCCATAATCCCGTCTTTCTTCATAAAACAAATTTTCCTTCTTCAATCTGGGATTCTAAAGCCTCAGCAGAGAATACATAAAGCAATGTCTCTTCCCGATACAAGCGCAGCTGTATATCCAGCCTGAGATAGTTTCCCTTATCAATGTCCAGATCCGCTCCGGCAGCTCCTTCCTCACGCCCCCGGAATCTTCTTCCGCCGGCTCCCTGCTCCGAATACCTGCTCTTCTTTCCCTTGTCACTTCCATGGGTTCTTCGGCCAATATTGCCTCCCTCTAAATCCCTGCTCCCTTTTCCTTCCTCACGCCCCCGGAATCTCTCTCCGGTACCAGCCTGCTCCGTCTGCGGCAGATTCCCGCGATACAGAGCAAGCAGCAGCTCCTGACGCTGACTCCCCCTGGTGATTTCCATTTCCCTTCTGCCGGAACCCACCGCATCCTGCCAGTACACACGAACGGATGCGCCATGCTGCAGCAACCCCAATACAAGCGCCGAAAGGAGTTCATAAAAAGCATCCGCTTTCGCCTCTCCTATCTCCGCTAACCCTTCCGTCTCCAGAAACAGCCGAATACAGTGATCCGCCTCCTTTTCATACTCCTTGACCCACAACTCTCCCATCCTTGCACTCAGATTCCAGTGTATACAACGGCTGGAATCTCCGGTCTCGTATTCCCGCAGCTGCCGGACCTGGCTGCCTGTCTCCCCGCCCCGGGCAGAAGCCTGCTCCGGAACCCGGCCCTCCTCTCCTTCCCCAAATATCATCCGCTCCAGATGCAGCGCACGCTCCCCGGGATAGACAGCCACCTCCATCTGCTCTTCCTGCCTGCCAAAGGCAGAAAACAAGGACAGATAATCATAGACCCGCAGACCATTCATCCGAACCGTCATTAATCCGCAATAATGAGCGCAGACCTCGAACTGAACCATACTTTCGCCGCAGCCGCAGCTTCCTTCAATATATTTTGTGCGAAATTTCGTTTTTCTTCTGGCCCCTCCGCTTTCTTCCTTCTCCTGACCGTATCCATACCGAAGCCTTATCTGAAAGCGGCTTACCGGCAGTTTTCTGCCATTTTTAATCTTCACCGGGCAGACC
The DNA here is from genome assembly GCA_910580225.1 of uncultured Acetatifactor sp. Classification (GTDB taxonomy): domain Bacteria; phylum Bacillota; class Clostridia; order Lachnospirales; family Lachnospiraceae; genus Acetatifactor. The sequence goes on along the minus strand of CAJTXE010000005.1, from coordinate 91,979 downwards.
AGCCAGGCAGATTTCTCCAGGGTCTCCCCATGCCGGACAAATTCGGCACACATACCATGCTGCAGATAACGGGCCTGAAAAAAAGAGAACACAAACAGAGCCGCTTCCAAAACGGCCAGAACCATCAACGGCACAGACCGAAATACCCCGGCCATATACCCTGTAAGAAGTGTAACAAATAGAAAGATCAGCTTTCTCATTTCCCTTTCGCTCCCATGGGAGGCCTGGGTATCTGTTCCAGCAATTCAGCTATGATCTTCCCCTTAGACAAATGTTCCATCCTGGCCGCCCCGTTCAACAGCAGTCTGTGGGAAACCACATGAGAAAATTGTTCCTGAATGTCTCCGGGTGCTGCGAACTCTCTCCCCTCCAGCCATGCGGATGCCTTTGCCATTCTCACCAGCGCAATGGTTGCCCTGGGACTGGCGCCCCTTTCCAGATGAGGGTGCACTCTCGTAGCCGTTACCAGACTCAGCAGATAACGATATACCGCCTCCCCCATGTAGACATCATGAATCTGCTTCTGCATTTCCTGCAGGATTTTCCCGTCCAGAACCGGCCGTATTCGTTCCAGTTTCTCCGTCTCTCCTACGGACATCGCCATAGCCAGTTCACTCTCAAAATCAGGATACCCCAGAGTCAGCGTCACCATAAACCGGTCAACCTGAGCTTCGGGAAGATACTGCGTACCGGCTGTGCCTGACGGATTTTGTGTGGCAATAACCAGAAATGGCCGGGGTACCTCCCTGGTAACCCCTTCCACCGTACATCTGCGCTCCTCCATGACCTCCAACAACGCGGACTGAGTCTTGGGCGACGTCCGGTTGATCTCATCCGCCAGCAGCAAATTACAGAACACACTGCCCGGCTGGTAGATGAATTTCTCTTCCTCCCTGCGGTATACAGAGAATCCCGTAAGATCGGACGGCATCACGTCCGGCGTGAACTGTACCCGCTTGTACTGCAGCTCCATTGCTCTGGAAAAAGCAATGGCAAGCGTCGTCTTTCCTACCCCGGGGATATCCTCCAAAAGGACATGCCCGTTTGCCAGGAATGCCAGCATGACTTCCCTGATCTCGTTCTCCTTACCCAGAATCACCTGATTCACCTGTCGGATTACTTCCTGTGCTCTCTCTGCCAATTGCAACGTTGTCTCTCCATTCCGATCTCTGCCTGATTTCCGGATCCTGTCCCCCCTGCCATGGGGCAGTTGTCCCTGTTTCCTTCCTTCTGTTCTGCCCTTGTAACATCACCTGTGATTGGCATTCCCAAACAGAACAATTTCATTGTATAGCCTTTGGCGGAATTTGACAAGACGGAAATGATATCCTGCTGCAGACAATACCGAGCTGTCACCCTCTTCACAGCCTTCCTCCCCACAGCGAGGAAGCGTATCGATTATCTGCAATCAATACGCTTCCTCATCTCTCTTCGCTGTCCAATGGACCATACCTCCTTATTCAATTTTTCCTTCCATCTAACCCTGTGCTTTCCTTCTTTATTGTCTTCTGTGTACTGCAACGTTGTCAAATGTCAATTATTCGTTACTTGTAAAGTGTACTTGCACATCTTGCTGTTGTCTCTGATGGAAGTTATCTTTCCTTTGTTGTAAACTTATTATAGCTCACATACTTTTATTTGTCAATACTATTTTAATATTTTTTATAAATTTTCAAATATATTTATATTACATCTATACTGTCACAATATTCTGTCCTTTCACTATCAAACCCTCTTTTTTTCATTAGGCAGATATGTTATACTATTTAAAAAGCTCCCTTCTCGGAATTGTGTACTCAATGAAAATGGAGCCGTCAATATGCGTTGCCAGTGGCTGGCGAACATTCTGTAATCAAATATAAATTGGGCTTTGGAGAATATACATTATGCTCACAATTGACGATGTCAGACAGATAAGCAATAAAATATCTTTAAAAAATGGTATATCAGATGATAATCTAAGTGAAGATGTATCTGAAATTGTGTACCGTGTAGATGTGTTCGAATGCAATGATACTCCGATAATTGACCGACATATAGATATCGAATATTCTTTCGGTGACTATTACGAAGTCCATGAAGAGAATCCCCTATTTCAATTTATTTGTGCCTTGTGCAACCTATCATTCGCACTGGAGGAGGAAGAAATTATCCTTTATCAATATGAGGAAGAATAATACAAATTCCAGTTCGCAAAGCTGTTCAGTGAGTGCAAAATCGGTAATCATATATTAGGATATGGATTATACTTTAAATTTTATGCAGTAGGAACCATTTTCTGAAAAGGGAGTTAAAAAGAAAGGAGAAACATATGAAAAAACCATTTGCTCTTATTATCCTGTTCACCTGTCTGATCGGGCTCATGACAGGCTGCAGCAAAGAAGAGTATGTAGTAGAATACGGCATAGACGGATATGTATATCCGTCCCGGAGGCTTCATACTCTGGATGCGGTACAAGGTTTACGGGTACTGGGCGATTATCTGTACTATATGGAGATCTCGGACGGCAAAACCTTTGTAAAGCGGGTTTCCGTGGCAGCTGCCAAGGCAGGAGAAGGCAAACCTGATTTCTCCGCAAGTGAAACACTGACTTCATTCAAAAGCATGGTATTTGAACTGCCTGAGGATGGGGAGAGCAACGAAGAGACCTATTTTTTTGCCGCCCTGGACGGAGAACTCAAACAAAGCAGCTGGTCCGATATGGAGAAAAAATATGGTCGTCTCACTCTGGATCAGTATGCACCTGCCCCTGACGGAGGTGTTTATTACTATCTGCGTGCCAGTGTAGGGGAATATTACAGCGGAGATACAGTAGGAGGTATACTGTGTCGGCAGAATTCGGAAGGGACACTGCTCTATCGGATCTATCTGCCGGAGCTGCTCGACTTTACCGCAGATACGAAAGGCAATATATTTGCACTGACCCAGGATGCCATTCAGGTGCTGGATCCGGACGGAACCTCTCTCGGCACGATTGCGACAGAAGCAAGCAATATGTTGAATGAAGGTATGCAGGATCTGTTTTCGGATTCGGAAAGCAGAATTTATTACACATTTGTCGACAAACAATATAAAAGAACAACTTACGAAATAGACAGTGAAAAATCTTTTCAGCTGAAGAAAACCGACAGCATCCTCGGCGAAGGATCCGGGTACTATTTTGCAGCTACTGACGGAAATATTTTTCAATTTAGATCCGATTCAGAAGGAGCCCTCTATCTATATGACAGAGAATCCGCCTCCAGGAAAAAGCTGCTGAGCTGGTACGAAAGCGGCCTCATGTCCACCGGCATCCAGGAGGTAGCTGCGATCACATCAGATCTGCTCCTGGTAAGCTACAGCGGCACTTTCGGCGGCAGCAGCGGTATATACTTGTTGACAAAGACCGCTGTGGCAGACCTCCCCGAAAAAGAAATGCTGGTGATTGCATCGCCGGTCAGCTCCTTCGAGCTCCAGAAAGCGGTAATGCTGTTTAATGCCACCAACAGCTCTTACAGGGTCGTATTGGACACTTACAACGCAGAATTCTCCGATGAAGAGCTGAAATGGATGTGTCCCCTGCTGGATGCCAGCCTGGTATCGAACAATCCGCCGGATATCCTGAATCTTGGAGTATTAAGTGTTGATAAATATGCCCGAAAAGGTATATTGGAGGATCAGTTCCCTTTTCTGGAGCACAGCACCATCCTGGATAAAGAAGATATTCCGGACAATGTACTGGAAGGCCTGACTTATGACGGAAAACTGACCTGCATTCCTCTCTCTATCGAAGTAAATGGCATAGGCGCCAGAGCCTCCCAGGTGGAAAACATCGACAACTGGACGATGGAAGACGTATACCGGCTGACGGATGAGCATCCGGAAAGCATCGGGGGCATGCTGGATGATGGCGGATATGGAAGTCTTGCAGAGGGAGATTGGCTCCTGAAACACTTCTGTGCTTACTATTACCTGGAGAAATTTGTAGATTGGGACAAACGGGAGTGCAATTTTGACAGCGACGATTTCCGTCAGCTGATTGCCTGGGCCGGAAAGTATGGCTGCACACCAAAACATGTGGAACAGCCTGTTGGAGATATCTATTTAGACAGAATATACCTTCCGGAGAGTGTATTACTGGTACCACAATACTACTTAGATTTTACCAGCCTTATGGTCAGCGAAATACAGTTTGGTGAGGAAGTCTGTCTGAAGGGTTATCCTACGGCAGACGGCAGCAACTATTTTCCCGGATTGATCCGCGGAGGCCTGGGTGTTACTTCTGTCTCTTCTCATAAAGAAGGGGCATGGGAATTTCTGGAATATTATTTTGATGTAAATTCCCAGCTGTTATTTGGTGATCTTCCGGCAAGCAAATCAAAAATACAGGAATATTATGAGGACAAGACCATACCAACTTACATAGAAGGAGCCACCGACGAAAACGGAAACCCTGTGATGCGGTCAAAAGGAATCATATTCGGGATAACCGATTACATGGATTATTATTACGTTCCGAAGGAACAGGCCGACGCCGTTATGAATGCGCTGGAATCAGCAGATTTCAGACCCATGCCGGAAGAAAAAGAACAGATTATCCGGATCGTAGCGGAAGAGGCAAAAAGCTACTTCCGCGGCGACAAAACCCTGGAGGAAGTAACGAAAATCATCCAGAACCGGGCTCAGATCCTTTTAGATGAAACAAAAACGAATGCCCTGTTTTAATACCTGAGACCAAGCACAGACAGTGAAAAAAATCGGGAAGTCTGTCATCCTGTGAGACCAACACCAGCAATGAGCCGCAGGATGACAGATCAGCCCGCGGAAAATAGGCGGGGCCGCAAAAGCAAAGGCAGACAGCGAAGAAGCGTATCGATTTTTCTAAATCAACACGCTTCTTCATGTCTGTTCGTTGTCCAATGGACTGTTCCTCCTTATGAAGTTTTCAGGTCCGCATTTTCTTCCATTTCTACCTCTGTGCCTTTCCACTTTCTTCTGTTCTCTGTGACTGTAACGTTCTAAAGATTCAGGAATGCGTTACTGTTAAGTGTACTCTTGCACTTTTTCAGTTTTACAGCTTAGTATGTTAAGCTGTATTTTATGGAAGTCGTGTTTTCCTCTCTCTTTATTGTAAGTTCATTATAATACTCAACCCCATATTTGTCAATACTTTTTTGAAATTTATTTTTATTATTTTTATATTAGAATGTATACCCATTATTGTCTGATTATATTATCTAAGTTTACCAAAAACTCCGCATCAACATTCTGCCCTGGACGATTGCGAAACAATGGAGGTTCGAGGACACAAGCCTGATGCCCCCTTCACATGGGACAAAGCTTTCACAAATTGGGACACATATCTGACAGAAAGCATTTTTCAAACACGTTCAGGTATGCTAAAATGAAGGATAGAATATCAGCTTATCACGAAAGGCGGTACACAGAATGAAAAAATATACAACTGCGCTGACACCCCTTCTGGCCTGCGTGTTTCTGGCGGCCTGCGGAGACAAGACAGAACAGGAAGGCCCCTGGATCGGCATTGCACCCGGGTCTGACCTGACCGCCGTAACAGAACGGACAGAATACTATGACCTGGCCGTGGAGACGGAAGAAGTATTTGACTTAGGGTTATGGGAGAAAAATCCGGAGGAATATTATGCGGGCGATATTGAGATATTCGGTCTCACCATATACAACCTGCTGGGCACCCAGTTTGCAATGGGAGAGCCGGCACAGCTCTGGTCCAAACAGTCTCCTGACGGAGTGGACATCTATCTGTACAGAACGGACGGAAGCCGGGAGCTGCTGCTGTCAGGGCTTTCTGATGCTGACAGAGCCTTTGCAGATGCCAGATACGAGGGATATGCGGACCGGGATAGGAACTGCTACTTTTACCGTACAACTTATCCAAAGGTTGACGGAGAATTCAAGTATGTAGGTAATATTATGAAAATCCTTCCCACCGGTGAAGTTCAGTATAAAATCACGCTGGAACCGGGTTTTACTCTGGGAGGTATCCGTCAGACGGAGAACGGCAGAATTTACCTGCTTCTGCATGATTATCAGACACGCAAAGAGGTTCTGGAAGAGCTGAACCCGGATACCGGGGAGCTGATTCCGGAATCACGAATGGAATGGAATTTCATTAACGACGGGCCAAGCAGTCTGGGAACCGCAGGCGCAGCTCTCGCACGGGCCAGCAGCCTTGGAATTGATTCCCTGGACACAGCTGCTCAAAGTACATCCCCTCTCCTGTATGCCGACGGGACATCCTTCGGTCAGCGCACTGAGTGGAACATCCAGGACTTTCAGGTTCTGGAGGACGGCGCCATAGAGGTTCTCTGGTCTTACCAGCGCGGTCACGCTTACACACTGGACAGAATGCGCATGGAAAAGGTAGAGAAGACTCCTGTGGTAGTGCGGGCTGTTTTTGAGGATGACTTCTGGCTATCAGAGAAAGTCATTCTGTTTAACCAGAAAAGCAAAGACTATCATGTAGTCCTAGAAACCTGCGGCTACAACAATGACGTGGAAGACTATGCCCGTCTCACCAGCGTCCAGGTAGGGGCCGGGAAGGGACCTGACATCCTGTGCGGCAGTGAGCTCCTGCAGGATTATGTAGGCGGGATGATGGCGAAAGGTGCCCTGGAGGAACTGAACCCCTACATGGAGGCGTCCGGCATTCGGGAGGAGGATTATTTTCCCCTGACTTTCTCCGCATGGCGTCAGGGGGAACAGATTTACAGCATTACGCCGAAGATGGAGATCTACTATGAGGAAATAGAGACAGAAGTACTGGGAAGCACGGAGAGTCCGGATATAGAGACGCTGGCGGACGCGCTGCTGGCTCGGGAAGGGCGTGCCGTCTACAGAGCAGGGCTTTCTTCCGGGGAACTGCTGAATACGTTTCTGCAGGGCTCGGAAAACCTGTGGGGGATGGTAGACTGGGGCAGCGGAGAGAAAAATTCTCCCGGCAGCTGCGACTTCAATACCCCCCTGTTTGAAAAGCTGCTGGAAGCCGCCGACAGGTACGGCTACGACGACAGAAGGGGCCTGGAGCCGGAAATGACCCGCAGAATAGATATGAATGTCTATTTCCATTTCAGCAGCCCGGCAGAGCAGGAGGCGGAGGGAACGGTATCTGTGGGCACCCTCTTTGACGACGGCTGCCATGTGCTGTCCTATCCCATGTATGCCATGGCTGTCAATGCCAATTCCCCAAACAAGGAAGGGGCATGGGAATTTATCGCCTTCCTGCTGGGGGAGGATGTTCAGTACAGGGAGGAGTTCTATGTGTCTCCCGTGCACCGGGAATCCTTCGATAAATGGCTGGAATGGGAACTTCGGATACTCACCGAAGACCGCTTTGAAAAAGGAAAGGGATATTACCCTGCTTACTACGGCGAAAATACCTCGGAAGAAAAGGTGGAAGCATATAAAAAAGCCATTGAGGATGCCAGGGCCCTGCCCATACGAACTGCTCCCATCCTCACAATCATTCAGGAGGAGGCGAAGGACTATTTCAACGGCAGCAAAAGCGCCGAGGAGATAAGCCGGGTAATTAACAACCGGGTACAGCTGTATCTGGATGAAATGTAGAATGGATGCTCTGAACGAACGCTGTAACACCCCATAAATTTATGGGTCCTGCGGCCCAAAAATTACGGAAATATAAAATACTGCAGGCACCTGAACAATCAGGCGCCTGCCGGCAGCTATAAGACAATTATAAAACGGTTTCTACCTCTCATCTCCCGTTTCAACAGCCTCTGTGCGGTAAATAAATTTCACGCTTCCTTCCATCTCCTCCCCAATTCCGGCAAAAGATTTGTAATTTCTCGACACATCGGACATGGCCCGCAGTCTGTTGGTCAGCCCCTGAAGGTCTCCCTCCACGGCATCTGCCAGCCTGCCGATACCTTCTTCGTTGAACCGGTTCAGCCCGTCGGTGAGTTCCAGGGCGCCGTCCCGAAGCCGGGTAATGCCGTCGGTAAGGGCAGGAGCGCTCGTCCTCATAATCTGAATCCCGTCATACAGCTGAGCGGAGCCGTCACTGAGTCTGGAAGCGCCGCTCTTCAGTTCCCCGATTCCTGCTGAAAGACTTCCTGCCCCTGACGCCGCTTCCGCTACTCCTGCTGTATAAGTCTGAAGCCCCAGATAGAATACATTATAATTGTCCAGAGAGGCCTTCAGGGCGATAACGGACTTTGCCCCTTCGGACGCCGCCGCCAGTTTGCTCTGTACCTCCTCCCCTGCCATATTTTCCGTAATTGCCTTCTGTACCTGCAGCTCCGTATTGGCGGCTACGGTATCTTTCAGGGCTTCGCTGTTCATCTGCGCATCAATATTGGTCTGGATGACTGTCTTGATCTCGTCGCTGACCATCTGCTCTTCTACCTTGGCCGGCACCAAAGACTGCATCTGCTGGTCAATATTGGCCTGGATAGTTGCTTTGATCTCGTCGCTGACCATCTGCTCTTCTACCTTGGCCGGCACCAAAGACTGCA
>CAJTXE010000005.1:0-83386 GCA_910580225.1 uncultured Acetatifactor sp. | reverse complement strand
TCGTCGCTGACCATCTGCTCTTCTACCTTGGCCGGCACCAAAGACTGCATCTGCTCGTCAATATTGGCCTGGATAGTTGCTTTGATCTCGTCGCCCCCCATCTGCTCCTCTACCTTGGCTTCAATAACTGACTTAACCTTGGCTTCGATCTGGGCTTTTATGGCATTACCGGACATCTGTGCCTCCGTGTTGGCAGTGATCCGGGCTTTCACCTCTTCCGTTTCCATCTGAGTCTCTGTATTGGTATTGATCTGGGCTTTCACCGTATCCGACTTCATCTGCTCTGCAATTCCCGCCTCAACCGCTGCCTGTGTCCGGGCATCTATGGTTCCGGCTGCCACAGCTTCTTCATAGGCGGCAGAATCCATCTTTGTGACAGCCTGGATCACCTGCTCCGTCACTGCTCTGCGGATTTCTTCCGTAACCCCATTCGTCACCTGATTTCTGACTTCTTCTGTTACCTGCCTGGTTACTTCTTCCAGTACGGCTGCTGTCACCTGGTTCGTGATCTCCGCTTTTCCCACGGTTTCCACCTCCTCTGTCACAGCTGCCCGGACTGCTTCGGTCACCGCTGCGGTTACCTGTGCTTTTGCTGCCTTGGTCACTTCCGCCGTCACCTGTTCCCGCACGGCTTCCGTCACCGCTGCTGCTACCTGTTCCCCTGCCGCTTCCGTTACCTTCGCCGTCACCTGCTCCCGCACTGCCGCTTCCACTTTCGCAGCCACCTCTTCTCTCACCGCATCTGTGACCTGGGCTTCGATAAAAGGACGCTTCTCCTCAACTGCGTTCGTTACCTGGTTCAAGGCCTGTTGATATACGGCATCCGCATCCAGGGAAGCGATCGTTTTGGTCAGCACTTCTCCGTAATTCTCAATGGTCAGCTCCGGTACCTCCAGTCCCGCTGCAGTCAACTGTGTCCTGGCCGTGGAAAGGAGTGTCTCGAAAACCTGTCTGGCGCCGCCGGTCAGTTCCCCGTTTTTGGAAGTCAGAGTATTCAGGCCGTTCTGGAGCCTTGCCGCGCCGTCCTGCAGTTTGGCAGCGCCTTCATTCAGGCTCCCTGCACCGTTTCGAAGCTCTGCGGAACCGGCCGCAAGCTGGTCAATGCCCTTGATCAGTTCTCCGGATTTGTCAAGCAAAGTACATAGTCCCTCGTAAAGCTGTGAAGAGCCATCCATCAGCTGCTCCATGGCATCTGTAAGCTCTTCCATGGAGCCGTTGAGATCTTCCAGCGCATCCTCTTTTTCCAGATTTATTCCGCTGAAAACATCATTGGAGGCAACGGTAGCAGTCATTCCCAGCTGAAACCCCTTCACATCCGCCGTGACTTCCACATAGTCCGGTATTTCCATTTTCTCTGAATCCACATCCAGGCTTTCCTGCAGCCCTGGGAAAGCAAGACCCGTCACCACAGTGCGGTCTCCGTCGTTCATCAGCCTTCCGTTGGTCACCTCTACATTGGTAAATACTTCGTTATCCAGTATCATACCGGTCATCATGGCAAAGGGAACATAAATTTTGGTTTTCTCACCGTCGATTTCCACCTCTTCATACCGGGTATTGGTATAGTCAAATCGGATGGTCACCTTGCCGCTCTTCCCTGCCAGTTCCCGGGGAGAGATCTCCTTACCGTCCAGCAGATAGGTAACTTTCACGGCCACAGGCAGATCTTTCTCAATATTTCCCTGGTAATATATATCGCCGCCATCGGCATTCCAGATTTTCTCGTTGGACTCTCCTGTTGTGTAGTCCAACTCATCTTTAACGCTTTCGAGTTTTTCCAATTCTGATATATCTTTTATTGTTTGATTGCCCAAGGTGTTTTTGATCCAGTCGCTGACAATGATCTTCTGCACGGAACCGTCGGCAGCTGTCAGGACATAGACCGTTTCTTCCTTGGAAACTGCAGGCTCCTCGCCTGCACTTCCGGTATCTTTTGCTCCCGTGTCTGTACCTGTACTTCCACTTTCCTTTGTTCCCTCCGCAGAATCGGCATCTCCTTCCTCACCGGATGCGGCGCCTTTATTGCCTGTGTCTTCCTTCTCTCCCTGCATGCCTGTCTTCGCCGCCAACAGCAGATTCATCGGCTCCACCCGGCCGGAAAAGAGTTTCCTCATTTCCACGGATATATCCTCTTCTGCCGTCTGCGTCTCCTGCCCTGTTTTGCCGCTGTCTGCTGCCCTGGCAGATATTCCAATACCGGCCTGCCCCAACGCCAGGGCTGCGCACAGGGTCATCACCATGGTCCGCGCTCTCTTATTCCTGATATTTCCCCGGGTTTCGGCAGCATTGTCTCTTCTGTTCCTGATCCTATTTCTGATTTCTTTGTTTTTCATGATATTGTTACCTCCGTCATTCTGTTATTCCTTTTGTTATCCCCGTCATTTGAGGTATTTCCTTTTGTATGGTTTTTCGAATTATGTCTGTCGGCATGCCGCATATCCAGAGTGGTGGCGCAGATCAGTCCGTCGCAGAGCCGAAGCAAAGCAGGCAGGATAAAGATCACGCAGAACATACTCACCACGGCACCTCTGGCCATCAGCATGCACATGGAGCTGATAATGTCGATATTGGAGTAGACCGCCACGCCGAAGGTTGCCGCGAAGAGTCCCATTCCGGACACAAGGATGGAAGGGATGGCGCTTGCCAGGGCAATGGTTACGGCTGTTTTCCGGTCTTTTCCGTTGATGCGTTCCTCCTTGTACCGGGTGGTCATCAGGATGGCATAGTCCACGGTGGCGCCCAGCTGTATGGTGCTGATACAGATGGGCGCGATGAAGGGAAGGCTCTGTTTCAGGTAATGAGGCAGTCCCAGGTTGATGAAAATCGCCAGCTCAATTACGGAGATCAGGATAAAGGGCAGTGTAATGCTTTTTTCCACAATGGCAATGATGAGGAAAATGGCGATAATGCTCACTGCGTTCACCACCTTGAAATCCCGGTCCGTTGTCTCGATCATGTCTTTCATACAGGGAGCTTCCCCGATCAGCATGCCGCCTTCATCGTATTTTTTCAAAATATTGTTCAGGGCATTGATCTGGACATTGACTTCGTCGCCTGCCACCTTATATTCCGAGTTGATGAGCATCAGTTCCCATTTGCCGCTCTTCAGGACGCCGGTGACGGATTCGGGTAAAATTTCCTCCGGCACCAGAGAACCGATGACGGATTCCAGTCCTAGTACATATTTGACGCCTTCCACCTGCTCCATCTCCCGTACCATCCGGCGGATGTCTTTTGCAGGCACATTTGCATCAATCAACAGCATATGGGTAGACGCAATATTGAATTCCTCCTGGAGTTTGGAATTGGCAATGACGTATTCCATATCCTGAGGCAGACATTCGCCCATGTCGTAGTATACTTCTCCGTTGGTCCTGCTGTAGCCGTAATAGGCAGGAGGGATCAGCAGGGCAAAGACTGCCAGGAAAAGCGCGAATATTTTCACTGTCCCTGCCGCAAATCCTCCCATGTCCGGAATCAGGGATCTGTGTTTGGTCTTCTGAAGCGGTTTATCCAGTACCAGTATCAGGGAGGGCAGAACCGTGACACAGCCCAGGACGCCCAACAGAACGCCTTTTGCCATCACAATCCCTAAATCCCTGCCCATGGTGAAGGTCATGAAGCACAAGGCAATGAATCCGGCTACCGTGGTAATGGAACTGCCCACTACGCTTGCCAGGGTTTCCTGTATGGCGGCTTCCATGGCCCGGCAGGATCTGCTTTTTCTCTCATCTGAGCTCAACTGGGCTTCTGGGGCTGTTTCCGCCGGATTCCTGCCCTTTTTCCCATTGAAAACCGTAAGTCCCAGTTTTATTCTCTGTTCATTGTAGCTGTGCCACAGAAAGATGGAGTAGTCCATAGTCACTGCCAGCTGCAGTACTGCCGAAAGGGCTTTGGTGATATAGGAAATCTCACCCATAAAGTAATTGGTGCCAAGGTTCAGCAGAATCATGATCCCGATGGAAGCCAGGAACACAAAGGGTACCAGCCAGCTGTCCAAAAGCAGCAGCATGGCGGCACAGGCCAGGGCCACGGCAATGCCCACATAGATGGGCTCCTCCTCTTCACACAGATCTTTCAGATCCGTCACCAATGCCGACATGCCGGACACATAGCACTGCTTTCCGCAGACGGAGCGAATCTCCCGTATGGCATCCATGGTGATGTCCGCCGAGGTGGAGCTGTCAAAAAAGACTGCCATCATGGTGGCATGTTCCGTGTTGAACTCCTGATACAGCCTATCCGGCAGAAGCTCCTTAGGAACCGACAGGTCCATCAGGGAATCGTACCAGATCACGGATTCCACATGTTCCACCTGTTCGATCTCTTTTTTCAGCCTGGCCACATCTTTGTCCGGCATATCCTCCACGATGAGAAAGGAAAATGCCCCCTTGCCGAATTCTTCCATCAATTCGTTCTGTCCGGTGACGGTATCCATGTCCTCCGGCAGATAGTCCAACATGTCATAGTTGATTCTGGTTCCCGCCATGCCCAAAACGGACGGAACCATCAGCACAAGGGCCAGAATCAGAATCGGTATGCGGTATTTAACCACTGTTTTTGAGAAACGCATAATTGTCATCCTTTCTATTCTATTTTGTTAATATTTTTTGGCGGTTCTTGGCTTTCAGCCGATTTCCCGGTACTCGCTTTCCAGAATATCCGGGTGCTGATGCTTCACGATCTTCACCGTGCTGACTGCCACGCACAGATTCAGGATTCCCTCCGCCAACAGCGAAAGCCCCAATAACATGGTCAGCACATGGGCGCTTTCCACAGGACGGAACACCAACAGCACGCCCACGCATCCGGTCACAACGGCAAAGAGGAGAATCAGCCACCAGGCGCCTATGCCGAACCTTTTGGAATCCAGGGCGATCTGTATTTTAAACAGTCCGTCCGCCAGAATTGCTATTCCCAGGGCAACGAAGATAAAGTTCATCACGTTCTGGAATTTCAGCAGTACTATGGCTCCCAGGGCAATCAGCAGGATGCCGAACTCCATGTCGTACTGAAATGCCAACCGGAACAGATCTCTGGAAAAATACCCTGCCAGCCGGATACATCCGAAGGCGATCATCAGGATTCCCAGGGCACGGCCTATCATTTTCACAGACAGTTCGGGGCGGGCCATAAACAGAATCCCCACCAGGCACAAGACTGCCGACATAAGGATATAGCCGATCTTTGCCGCTTTCATGGGTGTTATGGAACGCATTTTCATTCAGGTACCTCCTTATTTTAGTTCCGCATCTGCCCGCCCTCGTAAATCCTCTGGGGTGGCAGGCTGGGCAGATGCTGTTTTTGTTTGATGAGGAGAGTATAGCAGAAGGAAGCTTTGATGAAAATCGACAGAAAAAGCCGTCTGCCCAAAATTAAGACAGACGGCCGTAAGTGACTGAAAAACAGACAAATGAATAAAAATGTCTAAAATTCCTTTTTTTCCATAATTCCCATACTGATTCGGCAGGACAGCAGTAATAGAAGTGCTCCAAGCGCCGCTCCTGCTGCGGCTGCGGCCCCCATTCCCTTCAGCTGCAGATTTTCCAACGCTCCCAGGTCCAGATGCAGCATTTCCAGAATCTTTGCCGCAGCCATTACAATTGCAAACAGGCCTCCCATAATACCCACCATCACAATCCTGCTTTTCTCCCCGCCGAACTTGAAATGCAAGGGCAGCAAGACTGCCAATAAGATCAGCGGTATGGGAATCATCATCAGGGCCATCACTATACTGTCCGTCACGGAAACCATGTTCCTGGCCACTCCTGATGCCCCGGCGATCCCTGTGCCAAGCAGCCATCCTCCCCCTGACAGCAGCAGTCCGAAACAGTATTTCTCTTTCACATAACTCTTTCTGGTAACCGGCAGGGAGAACAGGAAGGAATACCCGTTGTCAAATTCGTCATAGCTCAAGGTACTGGTGGTAAAGGTAGCGCCTATGAGGGACAGATAGACAATGAGAAAGGAGCCATCCTTTAAATAGGAGCCCATCCCCACTGCAATCAGAAGAATCATCACAATGGAATTCCTCATATTTTTCATCAGTTTCATATCTTTAATCAGTAAACCTTTCATAACGCGGCACCTCGTATCATCATGGTTATTACATTGTCAATAGTTCCCTTCTCAATGGTCAGCCCCGGATTGTTCTCCAGGTAATACTGCTTCTGGCTGGTAAGACAGCTGTAGCCAAAGCTTTCCTTCCTGCTGCGCAGGATATACCGCTTATCCAGAGCGGCATACTGTCTATCGTCTGCCTTGATCAGGGCGTAATCGCTTAACAGCACATCCGTATCCTCATGGAGAATGATTCTGCCCTCATGTATCATGTAAATGTCGTCACACAGCCCCTCCAGGTCACCGGAGATGTGGGAGCTGATAAGAATGGCACGGTCCTCCTGCTGCTCCATATAATCCCGCAGCAGCTCCAGAATCTCATCCCTTGCCACCACGTCCAGTCCGGCAGTGGGTTCGTCCAGAATCAGCATTCCGGCCCTGTGGGAAATGGCTGTAATGACCTTCAGCTTTGCCTTCATGCCCGTGGAAAATTCCTTGATTTTCTTGTTGTCAGGCAGTCCGGACTTTCGGATTTGATCCTGAAAAAAGGCTTTGTCAAATTTACTGTACAGGCCGCTTAATATGGAAAAGATATCTCTGACGGTCAGATAACCGCTGAAACCGGAATCCGACAGCACGACACCCAGTTCCTCCCTGTCTCTGGCGCTGCATTCCCTTATGTCTTTTCCCAGAATGCGGACAGTGCCTCCCTCCGGTTTCACCAGGCCCAGCGCCGCCTTGAAGGTAGTGCTCTTGCCTGCGCCGTTCTGTCCGATGAATCCGGTGACGCAGCCCGGTTTGACTTCCAGGGAACAGTCCAGGGAAAATGTGTTATATGTCTTTCTCAAATGGTCAATTTTCAACATTGTCATACCTCCGAATATAGTCGCTGCGCGACGGCACTAAAGGGTAAAGTCGCTGTCCGGCAGAAATTATTTTTCAAAAGCACTTGACCTTTCTTAGCTGGACTCATCCGTCCATAATCAGGTCAAACAGGCTCCTGATATCCTCGCCGCTGATACCATAAGCTCTGCCCTTCTGGACAGCCTTCTCCAAATCCGACTCCACTTCCTTCTTCTGTTCTTCCAACAGCAGCTGCCGGTTCACTGCGGCCACATAGGTTCCCTTTCCGTGAACGGTGACGGTAAACCCATCTTCCTCCAGGCTGTCGTAGGCCTTCTTTACGGTAAGGGCGCTGATCTTCAGTTCTTTTGACAGCGTGCGGACAGAGGGCAGGTTGTCGCTTTCCTTTAGTTCCCCATTGCGGATCAGGGTTTTGATCTGATCTGAAAGCTGTTCATATATGGGGATCATGGAAGAATTGTTTATAATAATGCGCATTATGTTTTCTCCTTGTAAACAGTATATAACAGCAGCGATCTGTTGTCAAGTGTTATATACTGTTTATTTTATTTGTCGGCTTCTGTCTCTACTCTTCCAGGCTCCGGGCAACCATCTCCTCCGCCATCCCCTTTCGAATTTCGCATATACGTTTTATCTGTTCTGCAATATCGTCGCTCATCCCGCTGCTAAGCCACTCCATCACCATACCGAAGCATTCGCATTTATAAAAAAGGATCAGAAGCTCCCTGTCCGATTCCCGAATAGGCCGTTCCGCAAAAAGAATCTTCACATAGGCGGAAACTACATGCTGGCACACCTTCCAGAGATAATGCTCGTATATATCCCGATTCACTGAATTGTGGATATGCAGAATGGCCCTGCGGTTTTCCCGTGCAAAATCCAGAGCCGCATTCAGACATTCCTCAATGGAATCAATGGAGGGATGCTCCGCAATGATCCGATCCGCCTCCTCCGTGACG
The DNA here is from genome assembly GCA_910580225.1 of uncultured Acetatifactor sp. Classification (GTDB taxonomy): domain Bacteria; phylum Bacillota; class Clostridia; order Lachnospirales; family Lachnospiraceae; genus Acetatifactor. The sequence goes on along the minus strand of CAJTXE010000005.1, from coordinate 75,503 downwards.
ATCTCCTCCACCAACGCCGGAATATCCTGAAAATGATAGTAAAAGGAATTTCGGTTGACCCCACAGGTCTCCACAATGTCTTTCACAGTAATCTGGTTCAGGGGTTTTTCATTCAGCAGCTTGATAAAAGTGCTTTTAATCGCCATCTTTGTAAAGTTTGGCATGGTATTGTTCTCCTTCGGCAAATATGGGCAGCCCCGCTGCCTTTATCGCTTTTCAGTATACGATAGAAATCGATTTATTTCAATCCCCGGAGCCCGGCCAAGTCCGGAAGACCTCTGAAGCCGTTTAAAGCGTGTCTGTCCACTTGTGCTGTCAAACCGTCCGTTTGTGCAGTCAGCCTTAAGATTTCCCCATAAATTCCGATACAGGAAGTAGAGTGATGGTATATGGCTTCCGCCTCCCGGGAATCCTGAAAGGCATGAAAATGATAAAAATAGCAGTCTGTGATGATGAACCTTATATAAGAAGCTATCTTGCCGCCCTCATCCGGAGGCAGGGAACTGAAACCGAAATTACGGAATATGCCTCTCCGGATGCCCTCCTGCGCCATGGAACCGAGTATGACCTGCTGTTTCTGGATATCGAATGGAAATACAACTCCTGTACAGACACTCCGATCCCCCCATCCGGAATCAGCGGTATGGACCTGGCCCGGCAAATCCGGGCATCGGAAGGCCCCCAGCCCCTGATCGTCTTCGTCACCGGCTACGAATCCTATATATATGACGCCTTCGATGTGGATGCCTTCCAATACCTCTTAAAGCCCATTGACGAAGCACGGTTCACGGAAATCTTCCGGCGCGCTGCGGACCGCATTACGGAAAAAGGAACGCATCCGCTCAAAAAACTGGTTATCCAATATGCCGGAACCAGCAAAATCCTGCCTACGGACGAGATCTCCTATATCGAAAGCCAGGGCCACAAGGTCATTCTCCACCTGAAGGACACCACTCTGGAGTATTATGCAAAACTTGGTGACCTGGAACAGGAGCTTCAGGGACAGTTCTGCCGTATCCACAAGGGTATCTTGGTAAACCTGAACTATGTGGAAGAATATAGCAGAACAACGGTATCCCTGACAGGCGGTATCGCGCTGAACCTGTCCAAATATAAGTATGACGGCTTTGTAAGGGCACATCTGCAGTTTATACGGAATTCCCCATAACACCTGCCCCGCCTGCACAGTTAACCTGCTGACACGAAACAGGAGGCCAACAATGAGCAACGAATGCTTTATTCTGTTTCATGAAATCGTTTTCGGAATCGAATTCCTTTTATACGCCGCCGCTATGGCAGGGTTTTACTGCTTCTTTATAACCGAAAGACAGCGGAAACCCGGATCCCGGAAGATAGCCCTCCTTGTGTTTACAATCTATATCGTCGGCTATCCTCTTTTCCTGGTTTCCTGGTTCCATGGCTGGATGCACATGGTGCTGGTGGTGGGAATGCTGGTGCTGCTTTCCGGAACTCTGGGAATGGAACGTAACTTTGTTTTCCTCCTGGGCATCCTGTTTCAGTGTATCAAAAGCCTGACCTTCATGATGACCAGAAGCCTGGATTTCTATATCAGCCAATGGGTTCTGGAGCATGCGTTCACGCCGGAACAAGTCTATCGAAACGCGGCATGGAATTATCTCCTGCTCCAGGCGGTGCAGTTTATCCTGTTTTCCTTACTGCTGGCCCTGGCAGGACAGCAGCTGAAAAAGAGCGTTGCCAGACTCCATGGGAAGGAACTGTGCTATCTGCTTCTGACGCCGGCCACCGGCATCCTGTTTACCAGAATCATCCTCCGGCTTTTAATCATCAACAATGAAGATCACTTTTTTCAGCTCTATGACCGCTTTCCGCTCCTGACCGCCATTGTGCCTGCTACGGCAGCTCTTTTCTACGCAGGCATCCTGGCCGCCATAGCTGCCTGGCAGAAAATCATTGGCCTCCAGGAGACGCGGCGGAAATACTTTGTCATGGAGCAGCAGACCGCTGCTCTGCAGGAACGTATCCGGGAAATGGAGCAATTCCATGACGGGATTCGGCGAATGAAGCATGAAATGAAGAATCATCTGACCAATATCAGGGGATTGGCAGAAAGCGGCCACTATGAAGACATGGAAAACTATATCTCCAGAATGGACGTCAGTTTAAATGCCTTCCCCATGTCCCTTCATACCGGAAATCCTGTCACCGATGTCATCATAAATGACAGACAGCGGGCTGCAGCCGAGCTGGGCGTGTCTTTTCACTGTGCATTTGTATATCCCGTATCCGGCGGGTACGACGCTTACGATATTGGAATCATTCTCACCAACCTGCTCTGCAACGCGCTGGAGGCCTGTGAAAAGGTACCGGAAGGACACCGGGATATAAGTCTATCCGGCAGACAGAAGAAAAAATTCTTCCTGATAGAGGTCTGCAATTCTTATCAGGGAGAAATCACCTATGATGAGCATACCCGACTCCCTGTCTCCACCAGGAAAACGGATTCCCGAAATACGGCAGCTTCTCTCCACGGCATCGGCCTGTCCAATGTAAAACAGGAAGCAGAAAAATACGGAGGGGATGTGGAGATTCAAGCCCACGGCCAGCGTTTTCGTGTAACCGTGCTGCTCCAGGAAAGGAGAACACCATGAAAAAAGCTCTTTGGATTTCTGTCCACCCACCGCCCAAATACAATGTAAAATCCCTGAAAAAGATACCAAAAACAATACAGCATCCCCCTCCAGCCCTGTACCGGTACCCTGTTTACGGATAACAGAATATGGAATGACGGATGCGGAAACGGAGTGAAAAATGTACCTTTCTGAACTTACAACAAAAGAAATCAATACCTACTATGCCCGGTATGGCGGCAGAAGAACTGCCTCCGTCAAGAACTTTGCCAATTATATCGAAAATGCTAAAATGAACCCAGTCTCCCCAGCAGGCAGCCGCACGGCTTCTGTGCGCTCCGATAATAAGACTACAGATACATCTGTTCCTTTGCCCGAAAAAGACAGCTCCTGCTGTGAGAAATGTCAGCTGACCAATGAACTGATGCGGCAGATGCTGTCCGCTAATCTTTATACCCGGACGGGACTGGGATCTTCGGGATATTCTGCAATGGCGCTGAACGGATTGGGATCTTCCGCCGGCTTAGGCTCTCCATACAATACTGCTGCAGGCTCCGGCGCCCTGGCCGCTTACCAGAGTCTCTCCAAATATTTCAATAACAGTAGCCTTATTTGACAAACCAACAGACTTTGATAAAAGGTTCCCGGTGCTGTTCAGAGACAATCCCGCTCCCGGAAAAATACGGAAAACACAGCTAATCTCCTTGACGATACCTTCAAAATAGAATATGATAAAAGAAAAGCAAAAACGGAAGGGAGCGGGTTGACGAATATGATTCTAAAACTGAAGAAAAGTGTACGGAAACAGGCCAAATGCGTACATAAGGAAACAGAAAAGCTATACAAGAAGCTGAGCGATAAGGGCGATTCTGCCAAGTTTGACACAAATGAGGTGCTGCTTCGGCTGGATCGGATCACAGATGAGCTGAAGGCTCTGCGGGAAGTAATCAACACAGAAAAGGAACGGGCTTATCTGGAAAAACTGGGGGGAATTCCTCTCCGGAAATCCAAATTCCCGCCCAGATAACTGTCACTGCGCGCGCAGCTGACGAAAGGCGCCTTCCGGGCCGAACATTTCACGTGATGCCCTGCTGTACCCTGCCCGGAAAATATACAGAAACCTTCAGTCCCTCAGGGAACTGCAGGAATAACTGTATTGTTTTACGTTTTGCCAAGAAAAAGGGACTGCCGCATGTCATCATGCCGCAGCCTTTTTTGATTATATCATGTCTTATTTTTCATGCTGCTGCCCCAGCTTCTCATCAAACCAGACCACCCTGTTCCGCCCCGCTTCCTTGGCATTGTAAAGCATCGTATCCGCCCTTTTCAGCGTTTCCTGGTAAGAAATGTCTGCCTGAGGAATCACAGTGACGCCTCCGATGCTGATCGTAACCCATTCAGATACATTGGGAGCATGCGGAATATGCCGGTCCTCCACCGCCTGCCGGATTTTCTTCAGATGTGTAAATGCTTTTTCCGAACTGTCTCCCACAAGAAAGGCCACAAACTCCTCTCCTCCATACCGGGCCACAAAATCAGTACTCCGCTGCAAATGGGAAGAAATGATCTTCGCCACCGTTGCAATGACTTTGTCACCCGCCGGGTGTCCGAACGTATCATTAAACGCCTTGAAGTGATCGATATCAAACATACAGATGGAAAAGGGAACCTGCAGGCGAACCGCTTCTTTCCACTTTAACAGACTATAGCGGTCGTGCTGCCACCTGTTTGCAATTCCTGTCAGCTGGTCTGTCCTGGATTGAAGCTCCACCTGTTTCCGGTAATTATACAGCTTGATATGCGTATCCACCCTTGCTTTCACGATCGCCGGGCGAAAGGGCTTGGTTATGTAATCAACCGCTCCTAACGCAAGTCCTCTCTGCTCGCTCTCCTCATCAGTCAGGCTGGTAATCAAAATCACCGGAACACTCTGCACGATAATTTCCTCCTGCAGCTTCTTCAGCAAAGTAAAACCATCCATACCCGGCATGACCACATCCAGCAGGATCAAGGAAAAATTCCCCACATTCGCAAGATGAAGCCCGTCTTCCGCTGTCTGAGCAATGGTTATGTCGTATTCCTCCTCCAAAATCAATCTTAATTGTGCAGCCTGCAAACGGCTGTCATCAACAATCAGTATCTTCTCCATTCTATTCCTTCTCCTCATTCCGGCCGCTCAAGCGCCTCTACTTTTTGGCATTGATCATGAAAAACAGGCTGATACACACCTTTTCGAAAACAGGAACCTCTGACCGTTATTATACCCTGCCCCATTCCCGTTGACAATACCCTGAAACCATTCTGACCGAAAATAAATTTTTCCGGCTGCAGCGCTCTCACTTCCGACTTGTCCTGGTTAGAAAAATAACGACTATAAAATTCCCCGGCTTCCATGCATGAAAGCCGGGGAAAGAAAACCGTTTAAAATCTCCGCCGAAATAAGGTACTCTGTCAGCCTTGCAAATACCTGACCGGAGCCTTCACCGCCTCCGCCAGGTACCGCACCGGACCGCCGCATACGCCCAGCCGTTCTGCCTCGGCCTTCATTCCGTCATATGCTTCCTGAAGCAGCTGCACGATTTCTGCGGGGTCAAAAGACTGCCCGTTCAGCCCGGTTCCACCTGCTGCCTGCCTTCCGGCAGACAGCTCCACCGCCCTGCCGATCTTACCGCAGATATCCTCAAAGGCTGCTTTCTGCTCCTCGTTCAAACGGGCGTCTCCCAGCTTCCGGATCTCTCCCTTCAGATAAAACAGCAGAATCCTCTCCTGGGCTGCCAGATCGCTGTACCGTTTCTCTTCCGTGCGCTCCAGAATCCGGCCTCTTCCGTTCTCCTCCAGCATCCCCGCCTCTCCCGGCAGGCTGCGGAAGAATTCCAGAGTCTCCCTGACCCGTTCCTTAAAGCACGAAATACCATTAAGAATTTCACTGTCAGACGGCATACGCAGGGCATCAACCTCCGCCGCAAAGGCAGCCGTCTCCAGGCGCAGCAATCCATCCTCCAGACAGGAAAGCGTCACTTCCTCCAGAGGCATTGAGCCGAAACTCTCTGCCAGATCACCTATCTCCTCCGCCAGGTAGCCGTAAGGCAGCACCGGGTCTGCCAGGACTTTTGCCGCCACCCTTCCTGCAGCGACGGCTTTTTCCATCTTTTCTCCTGCCTGTTTCCTCATATCCTGAAAAATCAATGCCGCCAGGTCATTAAAGTATCCTGCTATTTTTTCCGCCTTTCCCCTTGCATGTCCGGCCAGGATATCATATTTTTCACAGATGGGTGCATATTTCGCCCCATGCTCCGGTATGGCCCTGGCCATGGTAAGCCCTGCCTGAAACGCTGTAATACTGACCTCAAAGGCAGCATCCTCTATCGCTTTCACAATCAGGAACCGGGCCGATATCTCATCAGGCCTCCCGGCAAGAGCAGTGACTCTCTCCTGCACCTCTTTCAGCTGCTCTGCCATCCGCTCTGCCCTTCCGGCGGCAAACTCCCAGAAACCGTCATAAAATGCCGCCTCCGGCGTGTCTCCTTTGTGCTTCCTGGTATAGGCCGCGGTCTCCCCGGCCTCTGCAATCAGTCCGTTCAGTTCCTTCATCATCTCATCTGTGGATTTTGAATACATCATGGCATTTTTCTCCTTTTCTCCTTTCGGCCGGCGCAGGCAGTACTTCCTGTATTCCGCAGGGGCTACGCCCATATATGCCTTGAAACTGCGGGTGAAACCCTCATGGGAATCGTAACCGTACTTCAGCGCCAACTCCAGTATGGTGCACTGGTTGTCGGCAAGCTCCTCGGCCGCCAGAGCAATCCTCCGTCTGGCTACATACCCCATGACGCTGTCTCCCACTGCCTCCCGAAACATACGCTGATAGTGGTATTTGGAGAAATGAACGTCTGATGCCAATGTTTCCACGGTAAGCTTCTCATGAATTCTCTCCTCTATCATGCTGAGGGAACGAAATATGGGATTCCTGTTATCCATCACTGCGCCTCCTTACTGCCTGACTGCGGATTTTTGCAGAATCAGCTTCCGCTGTCAGTCTTTTGCTCTGTGACAATACCAGAATACAGGATTCCGTGCCGTTTATCTTGACGAAAAGTGCTTACCATGAGAAACGAAAGCCATGTCCTACAGCGCCCTGGCCACAATCATTCATTCAGATACAGCTGCACCCGATTCTGAATCACCTCGGCCACGGCCTCCGCTGTCTTGTCCCCGTTAAAGAAGGTTTCTGCTTCCTCCAGGATTACCCCTCCTATCCGTATATTCCACACGGGCAGATCCGCTCCCTTTTCCAAGATATCCAGATATTCCGGCAAATAAGAACTGCCGTCCGGTTTTGACCCCAATTCCCTGTAACCGCCCGCCGCATCCATATAGATCGCCCCCTTGCCGAATTCTGTATGTTCTATTACACGGCTGCGGAAAACGTCCTCTCTCACCGAAGATCCACCGCTCTGTCCCTGCTTCCTGTCGCTTAACACATACTGCAGGAAATCTCTGACAATCTCCGCATTTTCTGTTTTATTACCTACGCCAATCAGAAACGGGCACTCCACAAATCCGCCATAAGACCCGTTTCCCGGAAAGCCTATACACTGATATCCTTCTCCCAGATCTGCCATCTGCTGACTGAAGGAAACCAGATTGCCGCCGATCCAATATACCTGGCTTTCCCCGCCAGGATCCCTGCCCGATGCCGTGCCATACCTTTTGCAGAACTCCAGCAGCTCCGCAAATTCTTCCGTATCAAAACCGCATTTCCCCGTTTCCTCATCCACCAGAGAAGACGTTCCTGCATGAATGCTTATAATTGCCAGCAGTTCCAGCAGTTTTCCCGCATTCATGTCTCCAAAAATACGCTTCACTTCACCGCCCGATACCCCATTTTGTTCCATGAATGCTATGATATCCGGATAGTCCCATGTATCCTTCTGCCACAGGTCTCTCGAAACTGCAAGCGTATTCACACCGCACTCTGCAGCAATCCCATAAAGCGTCCCATCTATACTTCCTGCCTCCAATACCCCGGGAAAAATCTGTTCCAACACCTCTTCCGGCAGAAGCTGGGTCAATTCAGCCAGCACCCCCTTCTTCTGCAGAATTTCCAGCTGTTCTCTGCGCAGTACAAGCATATCCGGTCCTTCTCCGGAAGCCAGCTGTACAGCAAGCCGCTGAAATGCTGTGTCATAATCTTCCTCCTTATTCAGACTCTCTACTTCTATTTTTATCCCCGGATGCTGACGGGAATATTCATCTGCACAATTCTGCATCATCTGACTTTCTTCCAGAAAGCTCAGGACCACTTTCTGTTCTGTCACTTCTGACCCGGGCTGCAGCTTTTGCACAAATGTAGTTTGTTCGTCATAATATACCGCAGCAACCCCACCGTCTTCCGTTTCCCAGATTGCCTCATAAATCCACGGACTTAAGCTTGTGTCCTGGTAGATACGCTCCCTTTCGCCGGTGTGCACATTCCACCTCATAATCCCTGTGCTTCCTGCATAGATTATCTCTCCCTGATCATTGGAGAATCCGGCACCCACCCTGTCACACGCCCCGTAATAAAGCATCTTCTCCTCCAGGTCCTGAAGGTAGAATATGGCTGTCTTCTCCCCCTCTGCGCACTGAAATACAGGTCTTCCATCGGGCAGGCAGAATGCAAAAGCAATCGTTTCATCCGCCCCGGCAGGAGCCTTCACATGTTTCAGGTATCTTCCCTCACCGTCAAAAATCCCGATGCCGGACAACTGATTTCCCATTCCCACATAATAATTGTCCCTATCACATGCAAGCCCTTCCGGCACCATCCCGTCTATCTGCATTCCCGCCCGCTGTATCTCCGGCAGCAGGTCCGCTGCGCTTTCCACCCTTCCTCCTGCATCCAGCCATACCATATAATAATGAGCCGGAGCCCTGTTCTCTCTGTCCATCTGCAAAGCCAGCAGGCACAGTCTTCCGTCCCGGACAGACATTCCTGTAACAATCAGCCAGTTCTCATCCATGTCCGCTGTCAGCTCCTCCGCCAACCCGGAAAGCGTCTCTGCGCTGCCCTCAGCCGCTCCCTGCAGCTTCAATTCCTTCCGTTCCACCTCCAACGTGGTCTTATCCAGGGAAGTCAGATAGTATTTCTGGCATCCGGATCCCGTCTTTCCAAAGGCAGTATACCTTTCCAAAATATAGTAATCGGAACCCTCTAAAGCAGTAATGCGCTTCGTTATCCTCATGCCGTTCTCCAAAGTATTCAGCATGTAATCTCCCCAATAGTATACCGTAGACCAGGATTCTCCGCTTTCCGAAACCTCCCCTCCCCACATCCAGGAACCTGCTGTGGGATCGTATCCGGTACTTTCCCCTTCCCTCCGGTCGGCTTCGGCTGCTGTCTCCTCATGCTGCTCCGCAGGTTCTTCCGAACTGCATCCTGCTATTCCGCATACTACCACAAACAGCCCCACCAGCAGACTTCTGCACTTCCTCCGTATTCCACCCATGGCTTTGTCTCCTCCTGTTCCTCTCCCTTTTGCATAAAATCCCTTCAATCCTACAGGTGCCTTTCCAACTGTCCCTGACTCCCTCACTTTACCTTCCGTCTAAGGCTGCATTTCACGCCGGCCCTTCCTGCAGCCTATACTACACTGAAACGGAATGTACTGCCGGACTGATACGATAATTGCGGTAACAGATATTTTTTATCTGTTCGGCATTTACTTCATCCACAACCCAATCATCTCCATCCCCACATTAAAGCTCACATTGAATGTAAGCTTTCCGTTCTCAAAACCTGCCACCACAACCGCCACCGCATAGTCCGCTCCTTGCCCGTCCTTCTGTCCCACCACGGCAACGCTCTTATATTCCTGAAATGCTCCCACCTTCTCGATCACAGCATCCACATTTGCAGACAGCGCTTCCGGAGTCAGACTCGCCTGCATGTTGGCATCCATCATAGCCACACATTCTTCATATTCCCCTGCAATCAGGTAGTCTACCGCCTTCGTGGCCGACTCTTTCACTTTGGCCTCATCAAATTCCTCCGCCAATTTGGTACTGGTACAGGCTGTCAGGCAAAACGCCGTCAAAACCATAAGGAAAACTGTGCAGATACCCTTCTTCTGATTAAAATTACTAACTTTTCTCATGATACCCTCCTGTGTGCCCGCTTTTGCGGGCCTGCTCTTCTTATTATCTTTTTCTGTTCTGGTCAGAAATGAACTTGCTCCTCCTGGTCCTATCCCGCAGCGGAGTCCAGGCCCTGCCTGACCGGAGATGGTTCCGCCTTTCCTGCCCTGGTAAACCGGAACCGTGATCTCACCATTTTAGCGGCCTTCCATGTCATATTTCTCTCTGCCGCCGGCATTTGCAATGGTCAACGCCGTCTGCGGAAGCATAGAAGGCCAAGGGCCAGCGCCGCCCCTCCCACTGCTGCAGCCCAAAGCTCGATGCCGAAAATGCCTGCTCCAAATCTTGACGGCAGAATCACTACAGCTGCGTCTACCAACGTGTGCAGAACTACCGCCAGAACCCAGTACCGGAATCCTTTCCGTTCCCGCACCCCGTACAGCACCAACAGCGATGCTCCTACATGAAACGCCATGGCAAAAATCCGCTCTGCCGCTGCCACCAAAACGCTTGCCCAATCCGCCGGAAACAGAGCTGCCTGTCCTGTCAGCAGCATCACCACTCCGACGGCCATGTTTGGCCCGATAAGCAGCATGGCCTCTATTCCGCCGTGTCCCAGTCCAAACGCCAGGCCATGACGCAAAGTATCTTTCCCTTTCAGAAGACACCGAACGGCAATCCAACGGGCTGTCTCCTCCGCCAATCCTGCCGTCAGCCCCAGAAACAGTCCATATCTCCAGGGATACAGCTGCATTACTGCAAACCACCCAAAGTTCGGAAGCACTAACTGAAGTATGGGAACCCGAATCATCAGCTGACTCACCACAAACGCCAGCGCGCCCCAGATAAAAGCCTTTCCTGCACCTTTCTGCCTCTGCATCAGGAATACCAGACCTGCTATCGGCAATCCATAGCATACCGCAATTCCGATTATCAGACTTACCAGTAACATTTTACCACCTCCTTTTTCCGCCTGTTTCCGTCAGAACACCATGAAACTGTCCTCTCTCTGTCATTCTAGTGCCCAGACAGAAAAAAAGCAATATACTTTACCCAAGGTAAGGTATATTGCTCCTAAAAGACCGTTCCACTTATAAAGCCGCGGCCATCAGGCCCGATCATTCTGCTGTCTCTGTGACAGCCTCTGCACAATGGCGCAATTGTTAATAGAATGGTTCATAACATATACCGCCGCTTACTTTCGGCCTTCTGCTTCTTCCACAGCAAGCATCACCCTTGCCGTAAACACTCCGTCTCTCCAGTCCAGCTGCAGATCCCCTCCATACTGTTCCACGGTTTGCCGGATGATTTTCAGTCCCAGTCCCTCATGGCCTTTCCGGTGGGAACAGAACATGCCTGCAGTTTTTACCGGCTCTGTGTCGCAGCTGTTCTCTACTGTGACAGAGAGAAACTGCCGCACCCGGTTCACCCGCAGACGCACATATCCCTCCATGCTCCCTGCTGCCGCAGCCACCGCATTGTCCAGCAGATTGGCGAAAAGTGCAGTCACATCCGTGTCTTTCATGAAATCCAGAGACAGATCTCCCACTTTCATATCTTCTTTCACGTTTAACCGCTGCATCATCCTCGCTTTGTCGTTCAAAATAATATTCAGCAGCTTTTCTGATGTATAATATTTCTGTTGAAAAGAATTCAACATCCGGTGAATATCCCTGGCATACCTTTCTGCCCTGCGGGCGTCCTTCCGGGAACCTTCACAGGCAGACACGCTGCCTTCTTCCTGGGCAGCCCTGCGGGCAGACACGCTGCCTTCCTCACGAGCAGCCCTGCGGGCAGACACGCCGCCTTCTTCCTGGGCAGCCCTGCGGGCAGACACGCCGCCTTCCTCTCGGGCAGCTTTACGGATATCTCCACAGCCTTCCTCGTGAGCAGCCCTGCAGGCAGCCCCGCCGCCTGCCTCTTGGGCATACAGTGCCTCCATGGCCTGGATATGATTGCGGATGTCATGGATCATCTTCCGGGAGGCCTCATATTTTTCCTCTTCCTGCTCATAATACTGGTGTTGCATCCGGGCCTGGGCGCAGTAGAGATTGCGCTCGTTCTCCAGTCTGTAGTTCTCGCTCATCACATCCACCAGGACACAGAAATAAATGTTCAGGCCAATCAGCAGCAGCAGATTCAGTCCGAATAAAAACACCATCTCTCTGGTAAAACAAATCTGCATGAGATACAGCAGACAGTACATATTAAAGAGGGAGTACAGGGGCAGCAATACGGAAATGGTCACCTGCCGCATCGTGATATGCCGCCCAGCCTTCCGGCCCGCCGCCAAAGCCACCAGGAGTATAACCATGAACTCCACGGTCCGGGTCACTACTACAATCAGAATATACCGCAGCTCCGGGGAATTCAGATACAAAATCCCCTCCGCCATGGCAATCTGGAGTCCCACAACTCCTGCCACATCTGTCAGCCACACAGCTACAGACAGAATAAGATAGTACAGACAGTAAATTTTCGGCGTACCAAAGGCCTGCCAGGCTGCCAATGGGAACAGAAACAAAAAGGCCATGTTCACCCAAGTGTTTCCCAAGAGTGAACAGGCCACGCACACAAGGATATATACCGTTATAATCCCCAGAGCATGACGGGAAATGCCGTTCTGACGAAGCAGGTTCTTCCCTTGGAACATACTGCTCTTCCGGGAAACCTCGTCCTGCCGGGGCAGGCCTGACATCCGGTAAGCCGCATAAAACATGCCTCCCAGAAGAAACACACTGCCTACACAGGGAAGCAACAGATAAATCAGGATTTCCATACCGCCTGCCCCCTTTCCTGTGCCAGATATTCGTTCAGCGCCCTGCGGAACAGCGCAGATTTCTTCTGGGAAAGCGGAACCGTCATTCCATCCGTAAGCGTAATTTCGTATCCGCGAATACGTTGTACCGCATGCAAATTCACCACAAAACTCTTGTGCGGCATGGCGAATCCGTGACTCTCCATCTCCCGGGCCAGTTCCGTAATCTGCCGTTTTAAGTGCCACACCTGCTCCGAAGTATGCAGCAGCACCTGACGCTCCAGGTATTCGAAACACAAAATCTGTGATGGTAACACGCGCACAATTCCCTCCTTTGCCTGGAATTCCATTTCCTTCTCCGGCCCTGCCAGCCCATAGGCAAATGCCTCGTCCAGCTGTGCAAACAGTTCCTCCGCTTTCAAAGGCTTCAGCAGATAGGCAAAGGCGTGCACTCCGAATGCAAAAATCGTGTAGTCACTATAATTGGTGACATAAATCAGCTTTACTTCCCTGTCAGCCTCCCGGATGCGCCGGGCGGTCTCAATGCCGTTCAGCCCCTCCATGTCAATGTCAAGCAACAGAATGTCATATTTCTTTCCTGCGGCCAGAAGCGCTTCCCCACTGGTATAGGCATCTGCAGAAACGGGAAGTCTATCATACTGCGTCAGCAGCTCCAGGGTCTCTTTCAGAATTTTGGGGTCATCGTCGCAGACTGCTATTTTTATCATACAGGCCTCGATTCACGGTCTTTACGCAGAACCGATATGGGCGCTGCGCTTATTCCAATTCTATTTTTCCATACTTCGCTTCAAAATCAAGGATATGTCTTCTCATAATAATTTCCAGTTCACGATTGGCAGAACGGGCATTATATCCCGCCACATAGCGAAATTTTTTCAACAGTTCCGGGTCAGTCCTCAATGTAAACTTCGATATGATGTGTCGCATAGTCCGTCTCCTTACCTTTAGAATGACCCTATTATAGTGGCAAAATGACGGCTAATTTATTCTATGACGGCATATTGACGGCTCTTTTTTATATACAGTGCACACCATCAGCAGACTCTGCCCCACCCGTTTTATGTAACTCTTCCAACTCTTTCGAAGACATATTCTGTCTCCCCGGACAATTCCTTCCGGAACACATACCCAAGCCTGCTGTACTTACGGATATCGGCTGGATCCTCTATCTTCTCTTCCGCCATAAACCTTACCATATCGCCTCTGGCCATCTTGGCATAGGTTCCCTTTGTCACAAGCTTATCTGCTGCCTTCTCACAAAAGGTAATGGTGATAAACCTGTCCTCCTCCGTAAGATATTTTTCTATACATTTGGCATATTCTCCGGAAGCAAGGTTTATGATCAGCCCGCTTTCATCCCGCACTGCTTCATACAGCCTGCTTCCCCACAATTCATACAGGTTTTTCTTCCCGTTTATCCCGGCTTTTGCCTGCATTTCCAGTCGGTAAGGCGTTACACCGTCCATGGGTTTCAGTACGCCGTAAAATGCAGACAATATCCGCAAATGCTCCTGAATATAGCCATATTGTGCCTCTTCGAATACTGCAGGCGCCATATACTGATAGGCAATTCCCTCATAGGACAGAACTGCCGGGGTCAGATTGTGCTGCAGATCCATATGTGCTATGCGTCCAAAGTTCTCCTCTGCTATTTTGTCATTGCATTTCCAGAGATTTCTCAATTCTTCCCGAGACTGTTTCCTCAGCCAGGCCAGAACGTCACCGGCCTGGTCAAGAAATTGGGGGAATCCTGCGGGTTCCAGACTATCTGTATCTGTTTTCATCTTCTTTGCAGGCGACAGAATGATTTTCATTCCTCTTCCCCCAAAGCTTTCAGCATCTTCTCCGGATCCTCCTTGGCCTTTACCTTGTCATTTGCCCGGATGATGATTCCCTCTTCGTCAATCAGGTAGGTCGTACGGACCACACCCATGGAAACCTTGCCGTAATTTTTCTTCTCTTTCCATACATCATAGGCCTCGATGACTTTCCGCTCCGGATCCGCAAGCAAGGTAAAGGCAAGTCCGTACTTTTCCTCAAATTTCTTGTGAGACGCCACACTGTCCTTGCTGATCCCCAGAACCACAGCCCCCTTCTCCGTAAATTGGGGATATCTTTCCGAAAAACCGCAGGCCTGACTGGTGCATCCCGGGGTATTGTCTTTGGGATAAAAATACAGAATCACTTTCTTTCCTGCATAATCCGATAATTTATGCAGTTTTCCGTTCTGATCCTGCAGTTCAAAATCCGGTGCTTTTATTCCTGTCTCTAACATAATGTTCCTCCTTTACTCTATGGGCCATGCTTCTTCAATCAGGCCCGGATGCTGCCCTGTCAGAGAGCCTTGTTTCCTTCCTTACGACTTCTCTCCGCCTGGTCCGATCGACTGCTGTACGCTTCCTGATGAACCGGGCCCCACTCTGCCTAACTGCTGTGCGTTTGCTGATGAATCGGACTGCTCCCCTCCGCCTGTTTCTCCGGAAGACTGGTCACTGCATGAGGATATGCTTCCTTAAAAGATGCTATGGTGCATAGAAATCTATTCCCGTATTTTTTCTGTTTCCTTTCACCCACGCCGGAAACTTTCATTAAATCATCTGCTGTTTCAGGCCGTTTTATGCACATATCAATGAGCGTCTTATCATTGAAAACAATGTATGGGGGCAGCGCCTCCTCTTTTGCAATCTCGAGGCGGAGCTTCCGCAGGATTTCAAACAAATCATACCCGGCGGACGTAAGGGCATTTCTGCCCCGGGCATCCGTTCCTTTTCGGCCGGTTATCCGGCTCTTTTTCCTCGTAAATGCGCACCATTACTTTGGCACTTTCATTTTTTAAGGGGGTAATGTCCCCCATTTTCACCACACTGTACTGGTCCTGGGTCTGGTACAGATAGCCCTCTTCCACCAATCTGCTCACCAGACTGCGCAGCAGAGGCTCTTTATATTCCTTCAAGACTCCATAGGACCGGTAATTTACCGTCCCCAGTTCCCGCAGCCTGGCCCTGTCAGCTCCCATCAGGGTTCCCAGGACAATGTTCAGGCCATAACGCCCCCTTGTCTCCGCCACGCAGTTGATGACCTGTTTCGCCTGGACAGTCATATCCTGCTCCCGGTATTCTCTGTGGCAGTTGCCGCAGTTGTCACAGGGCCGGTATGCTTTTTCACCGAAATAATTCAGAATGTAATTCCGGAGGCACAGGGCAATTCTGCAGTATTCCTCCATGACCTGGAGACGGCGCCTGCCTCTCTGCTTCACCAGTTCCGCCTCTTCCTCGTCCAAGCCGGAGAAATCCTTTTTCTCCAGAAGAAATTTATCGATCATCACGTCCTGGATCAAGAAAAGAAGAATGCATTGAGCCGGTTCCCCATCCCGACCTGCACGCCCGGCTTCCTGATAATAGTTCTCCATGCTCTGGGGCATATTGTAGTGAATCACATAGCGGACATTGGATTTGTCAATGCCCATGCCAAAGGCATTGGTAGCGATAATTTTACCACCTGACTTTTCCTCTGCGCCCTGTTTTAATTCAGGGTAGCATGAGACAGTAGAAATTGCAATCTGTTTTTATCCCAATTTCTAAACTGTGCGATTATGGTAATATTTTATATGAAATATATTTTACTGCATTTCCTAAGCTGCAGAATCATGATATAATGTGGATATGACAAAAATACCCCACCGACAGGAAAGGATAAAAATATGAATTCCGATTTCAATAACAAACGGGAATGCCCAATTGTTTCTCTGCACCTGATCCGCGACGCCATAGAAACTGCCAGTGATGAATGGATACAATATCTGGACATAGAGACTATGGAAATAGTCCGCCTTCCCGAGTATCCCTTTGCCGGAGAATACGACGAGGAGGAGCAAGCGCTGGCTGACCTGATTGAGGAGAAATGGCAGATCAGATTCTTCCGGCTTCCGTCGAAACTTGACATCCATGAATACAGTATAATGGAAAAATTTATCTGGAGCCTTCCGGAAGGCAAGATGCAGGACAGCCTGGAAAATGCCATCAGGGGAAAGGGCGCTTTCCGAAGATTTAAGGACGGTATCTACCGATTCGGGATCGAACAGCAATGGTATGATTTTCAGGAAAACAAGTACCGCACACTGGCCATTGAGTGGTGCGAAAACCATAATTTCGCCTACCATGAGAGCAGCCCCATGACCGCGGCAGTCGTTTCAGAAAATGCCATAAAGCAGCCCACCCCGGCGGCAGATACTGCGGCAGCTGCCTCAATGCAGAGAGATACAACGATAGCTGCGGCGTCCGCTCCCGGCTCAACTGCAGAAAACAGAAACGCCGGGTACAGCGTCCGCTCTTCCGGCGATGAGAAGAATGCTGCGGAAAATCTCGCATGGGAAGAAATCCGTACAGAACATATCATACAGGATGAATGGATCGACTTCCGGAGATCCGCCTACCGTTTTCCGGACGGCAGTGTGTTTGAGCCCTACTATAGCTACAGCCGCAGAGATTATGTGGTGATAGTGGCCCAGGATGAGGAAGGCCGTTATCTCTGTGTTCGTCAATTCCGCCAGGGAATTCGGGAAGTAACGACGGAATTTCCGGCAGGCGGTATCGAGCGGACAGATGGCAGGGAATACAGCGTGGGGCGAAATGGGGCAGCAGCAGAAGACGCACTGGAAGCCGCCAAAAGAGAGCTTCTGGAAGAGACCGGGTATGTGTCAGCAGAGTGGAAGCATCTGCTGACCGTACCCTCCAACGCCACCATTGCTGACAATTATGCCCACATTTATGCGGCAGGAAACTGCCGGAAAGCCGGGGGACAGCATCTGGATGAGACAGAATTCCTTCATGTGAAACAGTATACTGCAAAAGAGATTGAGACGTTGATAAGCAACGGCAATTTTCAACAGGCAGTTCATATTCTGGCATGGCTGCTCACGCAGAGACGGTAGCGTGCCTGCCGGCAGCATCATGACAGACATGTCAGAAAATATGGTTTCCGGCATGTCTGTCAAATTCAGGTAAAAATCGGCGAGCATAAAATATTCAGAGAGAGCAATCGATCATACAACCATAATAAAATCTCCTTTTTTTGCATGTTCTATATGCTCTTTATATCCTGCTATATAAAATGGAATATTATCTTCCCTGCCATTGGTCAGCCGTCCTTTGACTTTTTCCCATGCCCGGATTGAAACCTGGAAATCCGGCAGTCCTGCAACCAAAACAGGCTGTTGTTCATTCTTCACCCAAAGGTATTCGCCGCCGTAATTTTTCCGTGCTGTTTCAAAGACATAACAGCCAGCCATAGACGCTATATTATAAATGGCATCCTCCTCCAATTCATAATCGCTTATTTCCTCTAAAAGCCTATCGACCACTTCAAGACTTTCTATGGAATAATTCATGGCTCCTTTTTCGATAAAAGGATATGCGGAATTCTGACTGAAATTTTCTACAAAGCTGTCTGCGGTATGGATGATATCCTTCATAAGTTTATTCATGTTGTATGCCTCCCGTCTTAATTATGGCTACCCTGACTCCTCTCCTTGAAACCTTAAAGGCCATTTCATACCCTTTCCCAACAAAAATCTTTGTCGGAATCTCCTGCTTTATTTTAACATTTTATGTAGTTTTCCTATGTACCTTTGCCGTTCTTTCCTGCTGCGCTCTCGCCAGCCCCGGTATTCTAATTTGGCTTCCTAATTTGACTTCTCTGGGTATTTTACACCTGGGATTTTCCCTGGTGGATATATATACAATACCATTATATCATAAAAAGGCGTAAATCGTAAAAAAGATCTGAATTTATTGTTGAACAGTCTCTGAAATGACAATCCTGGTATGTAGTCATTTCATGCGTAATCCTGATAGATAGATTCATTTTATGAAATATTATTAATTTTATTTTAAAAACCCCATTATTATGCCGTTAAATTGCCGTCAAAATTACCTTTTCAAGTTGCAGGAATTGTGGTAAGATAAAGATGTCCTGCAATCATTCTGACAGGAGGTAATGAATATCGCCGCAAATGCCATTTTACAGATGGTTATTTTTTTACCTGGTTACTTCTCTTTTTCGGAATACATATGGCGGATTTTTAGTTCTAATAAATTAGGGCAAAACCACTTAAAATAGCATTATATTACTTCGGAAATGAGGTGTATAATGCTTGTATGTAGAAAATTATATTCCCGCCAAAATTATTGAACTATGTGCAAAAACAGGAATTACAAAATATCGCCTGTCCCAGACAACCGGCATTTCACAGTCTGCTTTGTCGGATATCACTAAGGGAAAGAATCTTCCCGGCGTTATTACCTTGGAAAAAATATGCGATGCCTTTGGAATTACGCTGGCACAGTTCTTTACAGAAGACGGCAATGTCCTGGATTTATCAGAAGAGCAGAAGAAGCTATTGCAGACATGGGCGACATTAAAGCCGGAAGAGAAAAGCTTTCTTACTACTTGTATGGAAAGTTTGAAGGGAAAATAATCTTTGGTGAACGAGGCTGTGGCTATTCCTGATACTCAGATCCGGCTTTCCGGCAAAACGGAAACCCATAAACAGGATTCTGTATTACTTGGTTATTGTAATTTCGGTGACGAATATGGCTATGCCTATATAAGGAGTATGCCGAACCGTGGAATTGCAACTGTTGATATCACTTATGGAAGCGATAATGAAATTGACTTTTCATTTCTGGAGAAACAGCTATGTTCGGAATGCATTGGGAAGATACTGGCGGAATCCCAGGCGGCTTGGGCCGGAAAGTACAGGAATGTATTCCTGGTTGATTTTCAGACAATGGAATTTTATTCATTGCCTGTAAACATTATCGCCTTTATGAGGAATAATTATTACATTCACGTTGACCATGCTGATGGACAGGATCGGATTTTGATTGTTTATGCGCCGGAACAGCAGTAGTTATTTTTTTACCTTTTTCCTTTTTTGCCTTGTCTCTCTAATTCAAAGGACTGACTTCAAAAATTGTAATATCTTCATAAGACAATTTATCCAAATACAGAGAGGAAAAATTACAGCAATACCTATATACCAACACCATCTTGGAGGACACATTATGAATCTGAGAACGTCAAGCATTCCCCTTATGCTCGAATATGCGGCAAAATCGGGCATAAACCAGGAAAATGGCCAAAAAGCTGCTGCCATTCTAAACCACGAAGACTATCGTTTCGAAATCAGAAGATATGGCCTGGACTCCCCGGGTCCTCTTGTGTCCTATTTTTCCCGCTTCAAAGATATTGCGCCGAAGGATATTCCCGATCTTTGCCCGGACCGGAAAACCGCCTTGCGGGATAAGCACGCACTGTGGTTGGACTGCGCCGCCAATCCCCAAAAATATGCTGACAGATACGCCCAAATCATGGGGCTGCTTACGGAAGAAAACCTCCTGAACTTACAGGCCAGACTGAACGCCGCCTTTCCTGAAAAAACAGACATTGATGATACGGAGGTGATTTCCACCCTAAGCTTCGGCCCGTCTTTCGGTTATGTATTTGAGAATGCGCTTCATCTGGATTTATTCGGTATTGAAAAATACTGTACGATGGAGGAACTGCCTTCCATCATCCTCCACGAAATGCATCACCTGCAGATTCAGAAGATGATAGGCGATTACCATACTTTTACAGAAAATTTCAGCCTTCTGGAACATTACATTTTCCGCTTTACCGGGGAAGGCATGGCTATCAAATTCTGCAACAATGCAGAAGGTATTTTATCCAAAAGACGCAATCCTGACCTGAATGCCAATATCGGAATTACCGCCATGCCGATCCTTAACAGACACTTTCCGGAGCATCTCTCTCTTTTTAGGGACACTGTGGAAAAGATTGAGAATGGCCTGATCTCCGCATCTGAAATTGAGGACCAATTCAGGAACTACTGGTGGAATCCCTATCTCTATCCGGAAGAGAGGGAATTTCTGGAGCAGACTCCCATCTACAGCTTTGGAAACGAACTCTTCGGAAGTATTTTTGACGCTTTCGGTCTGGAAACCATGTTCCAGTGCTTCTACCACCCGGCCAGGGTATTGGAATATTGGACAATCTGCGGGCCGTAAGGTATGGCTCTTTGAACAGTTCTGCTTTTGTACCTGAGACTGCATCTTTTGCGCCATGTGCGGCTGCCCGCAGGCAGCCGCACATGGCATTCTGAAATATTCCGAAAAAGTCCCGCATATCAGCCAAGGTTCCCGCAAGGCTCTTGTTCCAGATATTGGGATGTTTCCTGTCTTCTGCCATTGACAGGGGAAAATGCTTCTAATCACCGTAAAATCATATATGATTTCTTAGTCCAATAAACACCCTGCCCGATAAGAACATTCCAGATAACTTGGATTCTGATAATAAATATCCGTCTGAAAATCAGATATTTTATCACTGATAAAGGAAGAAAAAATGTTAATCAATTCGTCAACTTCTTTTCCCTCTTCCGCACAGTCTTCAATCATAATGCAATACAATTTTCCGATATCCAAAAAACTGGGAATCGTATATTTGCATTCGGTAATTGTATCAAAATCGCCTTTTGAAATTTTATACTGCTCAATTAATTCATCACTTACCTGTTCAAATGAAAGGCAATGATTTACTTCCGCATCATATAGCTGCTTATCAATCCCTTTCCTCCCGAATAATTTAACAATAGTACCGCGCTTATTCTGCGTTTGGCGTGCAATATATTCAATTAAAGAACAGACATAAAAAAAATCATTTTTTTGCTTTTCTGTCATATACAATTTCACTCCTGTTAAAAGTCAGGCAATTAAGTGCCGAAAGTGTATGAAAACTAATCTGATGCGTAGGATACCGAAATTCTGCCAGTACCCAAAACTGCCTGCGGTTTATCCTGCCTGAAAGGAAATCATTTACATAATTCCATATGGTATCGTTCGCCATCGGTCCTTCTACAATATCATACGGATGTGTTTCGCCGCTTCTGCATCTGGCAATAAAATCTAACCATTCGTCTGTCATCTTATCGAATTTTAAAATAGATAATCCATCACATGGTTCATAGGAATAGTAATTGATAATTGGATCTCCCTCCCCACGGTTGGCCCATCTTACCGCTTGTTGGAAATTTGCGGTACAATAAAATCCCCATGAAAAATCTTTTGTATACCTTGTCTTACGCACTTCTGGAAATTCAACTATTTCTTTACTTGCATGGTAGAGTATCACAAATTCTTCACCTCTTCTTTCCTGAACAATATTATAAACGATAATTTATCGTAGATGTCAACCAATTCTTTTCTGATTCCTAAAATTCCTGCTGCTTCGCCATGGGATATGATCCGGTTCCATCTAAATGAATACAGCAAAAGTGCATTTCAGATAAGTTTCTCTTCCAGATTTCTACATTATTTCTACATTTCAGGTATTAATGCAACCTTCCATTTTATTTTCTATTGAAGAGTTTAGCCAAAATCCCCTTCTTCTTTTTAGAAGTTTCCGGAATATTTTCAGGTACTTTCGCTGCCTTTTCCTGCTGTTCCGTAACCGGATTTTTCCCGGCTGAGATAAGCGCAATATCATATTGGCTTATATCATCCCCCAGTAACTGCATTATTTTCAGTTCGTCCTCCGCATCCAAAACAGCATTATGTGTCTCGCGATATTCCTTGTCCCTGCTAAGCATTTTCAATATATTTTCAACGCCGTATCCCTGTTTCATTCTTCCGGTTTTATAGCATTCCGCAGAATCCGGAATCGCTTTATTATATTGACGGTACGCCGCTAAACGCATGATATCATACCATTCATACCCTGAATATTCCGGCAAATGTTTCTTGTCAAAGGAAGCATTATAGGCAAAAAGTTTCTGTATCTGATATGAAGCAAACCATTCGCTGATTTCTTTCAAGGCCTGCTTTCTTCCGGTAACGCGCACGCCTTTCTCGGCAAGCCTCAATTCACCGGAGAACATTCCGCCCACCCTGTACTCCGGATCAATTATGTAATATTTGGAGTCAATTCTTTCCCTGGTTTTTGCATCGGCAACTACAATGCCAATGGACATTACCTCATCATTCCAGTTTGTCTCGGTATCAATTACCGCAAACTGATCGCTTTGATCCGCTGCTGTTTTCTCCCCTGTTACATCCGGTTCAAAATAGGTTTCCATGGCCCCCTTGGTAATTGCTTTTGTAACTGCATTCAAAAAAGCTTTTCGGTTCGGCACTTCTATCTCATAGGACGTGTTATCTCTGGTGTTCCACAGAATCCCCTTTTGTTTCTGCATTGCAACCATATAACTGGCGCACTGCAGAAAATGTTCATGCGTCAATTCCGATACGAATTTTAATTCATAAACAGTATCATCCTTGACAGCATCAGCAAAACCCTTGACAGAAAACCGGACTTGATCACTTTTTTCATCATAAAAATCAATTCGGCACTCCACCTGGGCAGCCTCGTCTCTGCCCAACCGCGTCTTCAGCCTGGATTTGATAAGCTCACTTTGTTCTTCGTTGACAAAGGGAGTCTCCACCTGCATCCGATATCTCTTCTGCCTGGTATCAAGCGACACCAAGAATAATATTTTCTCATCCAATGTGCTGTTTTTTATCTCTTCTGTATACACTCCGTGCAGTTTCGGATTCAGTAAAATCTTTAACTTGATAGCCGCATCTATTTCATAATGTTTAAAGTAAACCGCCTCCTGGTATATTCCGATGCAGGGAGACAAATCGATCAGCCCGTCCCGGCTTTTCACCTCAATTGTTGAAGGATCATCCGATATCAGCTTATTGATTTTCAGCAGTGAAAAACATTTCTCTACATCCTCTTTATATTTGAAATCAAACATCTCACTGATATCCAAATCCTCAAATTTGTGATTTGTGTCAAGGGGTGTTGATAGTGTTCTTTCAGACAGCATAGCCTCATCCGGTTTCACAAAAATAATATGATCTTTCCCACGACTGGCCGCGACACAGAAAATGTTTCTCAAAATAAAATAGGACTGCTGGGGTTTTGAAATCCTTACGCTCCAATAGCTCTCCGTAAAATCAAAGATTACACAAAGTTTTCTTTCCAACCCTTTACTGCTGTCATATGTTGTAAAGATCGCGGAATCTTCTTTGGGTTCCGTTTTTCCCATGGAATCATTATCGGATATGGTTGCATAGACTGTCTGCTTATTGAATTTACAGGGATACCTTTCTTCCAAAGTATTTAAGGTATCGGCCATTGCCCCTGTTCTTGCTCCCAGACACAGAACGTCCCCGGGAGCCTGTTCTGCCAAAAAAGCCAGAACCTCTTCCTTCTCCATTTCTTCCACCCTGCAGCCGGTATTCACTCCTCTTATTTCTTTCTTCCACACCCTTCCAAGCATTGCCGCCAAAGCGTCAGACAGGCGAAAACACTGGGTAAACCGCAATCTAAGGTGATCTTCAAGAAATTCCTTCATAAATAATTCGACATTTAATGTCGTTTTATCGTATATTTTCTGTTCCATATCACCCACTGCAATAATCTGCATATCCGGGTTGCAGTCTTTTATCAGCTGCAGCAGCTCTGCCAGCTCCTGTTCAATATCCTGATATTCATCAATAATCAGAATATCGTATTTATTGATCGAAGGTTTCCTCTGAATGAAAGTCTGTATGAGATCGGAAATTCCTGCGGATACACCATTTCTGCTCAAAACCATATAGGCAAACCCATGATAGTTCGTTACCGTAACGTTTCTCTTTTTGATCTTGGACTTTGCATCCAGTTTCAGAAGCTTATTGTAAGTCAGATACAAAACCTTTTTCGTACCCGCCAGCGCATTGCACAAATTTTGAATGGCAGTGGTTTTTCCGCTTCCTATGCAGGCATCTACAAGAATGTTTTTTCCCTGCAATGCTTTTTCAATGAACTGCTGCTGCTCACCTGACAGCTTTACGCT
Organism: uncultured Acetatifactor sp.; assembly: GCA_910580225.1. Classification (GTDB taxonomy): domain Bacteria; phylum Bacillota; class Clostridia; order Lachnospirales; family Lachnospiraceae; genus Acetatifactor. The sequence goes on along the minus strand of CAJTXE010000005.1, from coordinate 51,094 downwards.
AAATGTTGTATCCATAAAATTCCCCTTTTTCTTATCTTTGGCAGGTCTATTGTTTCACCTTTCTTCCTGCTCTTCCTCTACTCACCATTCTGATACCGTCTCCTATAATACTCCATTGTGCGATACTCAATAATATCCTTCATCTGCTCCTTTATCACAATACTCCCAATTATTGGCTTCAACTCCTCCTTAAGCGCAATGACATACCCTTCTGCGTCAGTGAAAAACCCCTTCCCCGATGCCTTCATATACCGCACCGGCATGCTTTTTGCCTTGAAAACCTGAATCAAATTCTTTCTTCAAAAGAAGAAACAGAAACTACCACTGGCTGACTTCCCCCAAATGTGCCATTCTTTTTGAGTCGATCTCCAACCACAATACATCGCCCTTTTTTAAGTCTTTTCACCTCTGCTGTCCAATTACTTTCACCTGTAGGGTCTAGCTGCCTTGCAATTTTTATTATTTCGTCATCTGTAGGCTTAAAATATAGTTTATATGCCGCCTGCAATAAACGAACAACCTCGTCATCCTTTAAGATTTTCAAGGATTGTGTTGCAAACCATGCAGACCATCCAAATTTCCTTCCTTCCGTCAATATAACTGCACTTGGAGAACTCTTTTTATGGGACAAATTCTGCGCCTCATCTAGCACAACGACAAATGGTTTATCCTTATTACCAAATTTCTTCGTATAATACCAGGCATCCCACAACATTAATTCCGTTATAATAACCTGCATTTCCCGATTAATTCCAGTTAATTGAAAAATATTAATTTCGCTCTCCTCTCCATACAGCACATCTCCCCAGTCAAAGTCTGAATCATTTTCGAAAGATATGGATTGAAAAAAAGGCTCCATCTTAGAAATGACCGTTTTAGCAACTTTATTATTCTCCTGCACTTCTTCCAGTTCCGCCCTAAAATATGTCATATTCATCTTATCGCCATGCGTATTTATCCCATTTAATGCTGCGGAAAAAATTACGGATGATTGCTGATCTCCGAAATCATAGACATGGGAAAAAATATCTGCCAGTCTTGACGCAACATCAGCAGCTTTTTCTTTCATTATGGTTCCACCCAAATCAATATCATGGCGGATGAAAGGATTAATAGGGACTCCCTCATAATAGAAAAATCTTTCTTTAATTTTATCACTCATTGCATCTACAAAAGATTTTTCCAATTGTTTCTTATTAAAACCTTCTGTATAGTCAAAAATTACTGCTCTTATATTTACTTTTGCCAGTTCATACAGCATCGTCTGAATACTATAGGTTTTTCCCTGCCCAGATGTTCCTGTTATCAGTAAATGCCTGTTTGCCAAGTTCTTATTTCCAAATTCCCAGTAGATTGGTTCTCCTGTTATATCACGTCCTATTAAAATTCGGGCATACTGCGGACTTCCATTTATATCATCTACACTGTTCGAGGGGAATGTTTCCGCTTCAAACTCTTGACCCACTGCCGAATTGTCAGCAACCGGCTGAACTATGCTTTTTAATTCTGTGACTTCCTCATCTAAACCATCATGATTGTCATAATCCACCATTTCATCATCAGCTATATCATAATGAAGTGTATCTGTAAGAAATTCTGTCTCAACCAGAGCCTGCACAGCTTCCAATAAAATTTTCTCATCAATCAGATACTCGAACATGCCTTTAAGCGGTATCATAATTTCAGTCACATTATCTGAAACACACATTTGATGACTCACATTATTTCTGCCCTCCATAAAATAGAAAGCATATTTTTCACCATCCGTCTCCATCTCCAGGTCATACTTATCATTTAACAGCATAACCCGAACTGGCGAATTGATTAATTTTTCATACTTTTCCTTATCTGTCCCTACAATTCCATAAGCCACCATCTTTTCAACATTAGAGATTACATGCTGCATCATATAATTCCGATAAATAACCTTATCAATCCGCTTTATGTCTTCATCATCTACTTTATCAACAAAGGTCTGATACAGCAGAATAGCTGTATTTTTAGTCTGTTTATGCGCTTTTTCCTTTACTTCCGCATTCACCTGCCCATGTTTCACCTCAATGGGAACATATTTCACAGAAATATGCTGCGAATTTATTACTTTAATACCGGCCATCAGAATATCGTCGGAATTCATACTAAATTTTTCGATAATCTCCCTCTCAATCAACGCTTTTTTTGAGAATAAACAATTTGTCAATGTCCCTCCAATAGAGCCGGTAACTCGTAAAATCTCATCTAATGCAAGCGGAATCCAGATGTATTCAGGCATCAGACACGCAAAATACACTCTGCAAAATCTTATTGCAGAGACTAAGCTTATCTTTTCATCAATCATAATCAAATTATTTTTGACAAAAGACATCAGCCATTCACCGCTATATGCATTATAGTTTTTTATGACCCCTTTTATATCCATATCCTTTCTATATTGGGTCAATTTGCCTTTCAAATATGCTGTTATCACATCAATATACTGTTGGGATTTCTTTGTCACCGTAATAGATGAATATCCGCTTGCAGTAATATTTTTATCCGGATAGTGGATAATAATCAAGTCATCATTCTTATCTTCCTGATTGATAAAGAAATCCAAATCAATTCGAGGCTCTACAAAAACCACCCAATTAGAAGCATCATAAATTGCTTTTAACTTTGGAGATTTGGTATTTTGAACTGCCAACGCGATACTATAATCGCGAATAATCGGACTGCCCATATCGCAATTTGCCAACTCATTATAAGCAGTTACCAATTCGCATAACATAGAATCATCCAAAGCTTCATCAATATACTGCGCCCCAAATCCGTACTTATAAAATCCGCTTTCTCTGTCTAAACTGGACGGAATATCCGATACAAGTCCGCCAAGCATGATTCCGGACTTTGACCTTGATATTGCATTTGTCTTATTTGACTGGAAATCTGCTTGCATAGCACAAAACGTAATATGGGAATAGCCGAATTTTCCTTCATCCTTGTTTGCAAAATACTGTAGATTTTCTGTATACCAATCACAGAAACCATCGACTAAACCCGCATCCTTTTTTCCAAAACCGTTTTCAGCGCGTCTTCTCATATAATCAGGCTTTGTCATTTCATCCAATTCATTTCTTCCAAGGCCTTGATAATAGTAGTTTAACTCCAACCTTAGTTTTCTGAAATCACTATTTTTTCTATAAAGCTCAATAAGAGCATCTATTATTTCCTGTGTATGATATATTCCAACTATATTCAGTATAAAGGTATTGTTAGGAATATTCTGAAATAAATAAGAAAACTTGGTATAATAGTCTTTTATCTTATCATAATATGTCTTTTTATCACCTTTTATTGCCTGTTTTGCGTCATAATAGCAGGCCCATTGAATGGGATAATTTCCTTTTATCGTCTGATAAATTTTTCCATCTGCATTCAAAATAAAAGGCAAAAGTGAGCCATATCCTAAACTTGAATAAAGCTCCTCATCAAATCTGATAATCTGTTCTTCCCTTTCATTCATTTCCATCTGGTAGGCCACGCTAAGCGGACACAAAGGAGTAAGCCATATGAATCCGTCTGTATCAATTACCGTTCCCAGATAAAGGATATTATGAATCTCTTCCCGAAGCGTATCGCTATGTTTAAAGTCCTTTGACCCTTTTCCAATATACTTCATAATCTCGGCAATATAGTCATGATAAAGTTTTTTCAATTCATCGTCATAAGGACATAAAGATACACAAGTGCTTCGAGACGAAAAGTATCCGCATATTGCATCATAGGCCGCAGTTATTTCCGCAGGGACATTACAGGGTAATTCGCTCACATCCGATAAACGGTTCGCCCTTGCATACCTTATCTTATTTTCCACAAATTCCCGCTCAATATGAAATAATTGCTCTGTCCTATATGAACTTCCTGCAACGGTAAATTCGTCTATTTTAAATTTATCACTCTTCTGATATATGTTTGTAATGACATCTTCACGTATGGAATACGTATTCTTCTCTATACTGCACTTATTGAATAGTTCATAAATCTTTAATATCCTTAACTTTTGCCTCTCAAATCTAATCTTTGAATTTAACTGAAATTCATCATCTACTAAAAAAGCCAAATTACACTCTTCAATAATTTCATCCGCTGCAGATTGTCTGAATTTAACTGTCGTATTATTTGAGGAATTAATCCGATAGGGAATCTTGGAGACATCTGTACAATCGATTTCAAGTTCTGCATCTGCCCCTTCTTCTCCAAATATCAAAGCATAATCAACCACTTCGAAGAGAAACGTTAAGCCATCCTTTTTCTTTTTTATCCCCACAAATGTTTCCGGCATAAACTTACAGTCTGTATCCATAACAATTACATCCAGACTGTATTTCTTTTTCTCCCTTCCCCCAACAATAGATATTGTACCATGATAAAAATTTGTTGGCTTATTTATACATACCTTGATTAACGTACCTCTTGAATTCGTCTCTATCTCATCGAAATTTGTCTTTTCAGAGTCAACTGCAGCACGTTGCGTACACCTTATTTCAATCAAAAATTTTTTCTCTTTATCATAACTCCCTGTATAAAACAAAATTGCACTATCATCCAACTTCGAATAGTATTCCGTAGAAAGTTCCGTACCATCAGCATCCTTTACAGTGACCCCTTCAATCTTAAATTTCTTTTGACCAGATTTTTTTCGCTTTTCAATTTCTTCATAGGAAATATGCTTGTCCCATTCCTCTGCATGCTTTTCATATAATCTTTTAATCTCTAATGCCAAGCTTTCATCATATGCCGAAAGACAGCTTTCTACCTCCTGGTCTTCAATTGCTATATTGATATCCCGAAGAAGTTTATAATTATCTGACAGCTTTCCATCATTTTTACCCAAATCTGTCATACTCATGGAAAATAAGTGCAAATCATGAAAGTCTTCATTCTCCAACAATTTATTCTCCAGGATTCTCATAATTGAAGCAAATTCAATGAGAGAGTTATCGGTTTCCGGTTTATTTTGCATTATTTTATCCAAAGAAAATTTTAATGTTTTTTTCTCATTCTCTCCGTCCACATTCGATATTCTATCTTCTAAATCCTCATATACTTTAGCAATACATAGAGGCAATCCTGGTTTTTGAAAATTTTCAGTAGTTTTATTTACACTGGCAATATTCTTTACGGATAAATAAAACAAAACTTTATCTTCTTTTTCGTCTACAAATTTATTTCTAATATTATTTTTGAAAGCATCCCCTAACAAGCCCCCATTTCTATCATAATCGGGAATATATACAATGGTCTTGCTATATTTCCCCTCGGTAAACCTAACCTGTGTAGCGGCGTATTCAAGCTTTCCATCATCATTATTTATCTCATATTCCGGGAGAAGTTCAACAGATAATCCTTGAATCCCCGAACTTTTCCTCAAATCATCTATAGCATCCGCATCCGATAATATTTCTAATAATCGCTTTTCGAACTGCCTAATATTATTTTCACTGTCGAAATAAAGCACATAGCGGCTTGTCACTATGTTATTCTTATCCGAAAAGAAAAACACCATGGCTCTGATAATATAGTCATAAAGATAAAGGATATTCCTATTATTGGATTTGTTTGACATACTGCGCCTCCTCGCTATCGCTTTTGCTGTCAATCAAGTTAATTTCATGCAAATGTTTTATAATATACTGCTTGGACTGTCCGTCAAAATATAAGCCTCTCATTTCAAATTCCTTAAACAGGTCATTTATTTGTATTCCCAGATTTGGAATCATATTCTCAGATGACCTCTGACATATCCGAATCATCAAGAGCAAGTCATTATTGGAAATCATAATCATTTTTCCCTGATTTCCCCAAGATTTCACAAATCTCATCTTCAATAACCGTTCATAATTACACCAAACATTTCTCCTGACAGTTTCCCTTGTAGAAATCCCTTGTAACTGATATTCTATACAATCAAACAAAAATTGTATCTTTGCCATATAATAATCAATTGTACCCGCATTTCCAAATTCTCTTGTTAGCTCTGCAAACTTAATTGTTCCCCCATTTCTGGCACTATATGTATGTTTTACCGTGTATTCATCAATCAAAAACTCTACGGCCGCTTCCATTTCGGCTCTTAAATCCCGATTATCTTCATATAATTCATATAAATCCGAATACGTAAAAAAGGGACTTGTATTATCGTGTTCATTCAACATATTCAGCAGAATCAAATGCGAAAATATTTTCTTCGTTTTCTTTTCAAGCCTTCTCCATCCCAGGGCAATACATTCTCTATCATCTGATACCGATTCCTTACCCATCTTGAACAATAAATACATACTCTCATCGCTTTCCTTATGGTATAAATCCCTCTCCAATCGAAGCGCAATCTGGGTCAAATAAATAAATGAATAGTAAGATATCAGGAATGTAAGCTCTTCTGCAAATCCCTCGTGAACATTTAACGTAGCTTGTATATCTCTGTTCAATATCTCAAACATCCCTTTTAGCTCTTGTTCAAGAATTCTCGTGTATACCTGTCCATCCTCCTCTTTTTGTAATACATTCAGCTCGGAATATGCCCTGTTTACAATATCGTCCAACGGGTTTTCTGCTTCATTTAACTTTTTCTTCAATTTCACCCTGGTTTCGTCATTTAATAAGACATCATATAGAAATTTACCTATATCTGCCTGGGTTCCATTACGATATCTCAATAATGATAAAGTTGACAGCTCAGAATCCTTAACATCACCCAGATATAAATCTTCCATTATACTGCGAAAAACAGGTTTCAGTCTGTCATCAATCTTTACCTGCATCTCAATTTCGCTCATCAATTTATCATTTATGTCTGACAGCTTCTTAGTATTTATGCGCTCCTTTTGCAAACTATGCAATAAATCAGTCAAAATATCTACTTCGGTTATTTTGCTATATTGAGTAGAAGTATCACTTCCCACCGGGCACACACTGTCGCAATTTTTTGCCGTACTCTTTGCCCGATTTCTTAATTCCTTTCCCTGTAGAAACTTTTCCTTAAATATATCCTTATCAAAAATAAAATCTCTCATATTATCGTTCCTCTTCAAAAGTATACTTACCCATAAAATTCTTTTTTATCCTATATCGATGGCCGCCATCCAAATAAGAAAAAATATGGATTTCACCCTCCGCCATTGATGCTATACTTCTTACAAAAGAATCAAATTTCACCCTCGCTCTCCTGTCGGAACTGGTTGGCTGATATCCTCGGTCTACTTTCAGCATAAAGGAATATAAATCATAATCAATATCAATTGCAAAGATTTCTTCGCTTCTCTGCACCTTAAAGCATAATTTGACACTGTTAGAAAATTTCCAATATGCCTGTCCGCTGTCTACAGAAACCATTTCATTTTCTGGCACAAATTCGAGTTCTACTACTTTATATAGGCAATATTTCTCACTGCTGCTTGATATTATTACGGCATTGTCTATCTCTTCCGCCTCACTGTTTATAAGTCTCCCATTCCATCTATAAAAACACTTTACAGCCAAATCATAGATATTTTCACACTCATCCAAATTACCTGTATTGTAGTAATATAGATATTTTATAAAATTCCTGTAATCGTCCTCTTTCCTGTCTTCCCTCACGGCAGAAAATCTCAGGTACAATTTAAAAATATCACTTTTTATCTCTTCTAGCACTGCGTTATATTTCTTTGCCTGTTTACTGCTACAGTATCTGATATCTGACTCAATCTGTGAAAATATTCCCTCTTCCTCTGCTGCAATTTGGGACAGCCATGTATCAAATGATGGCGTCAAATTCAGTCGGATAAGCTTTTCATCAATTATTTGATGCGTTGAATTCAAGATATCTTCTAAAGCTACATATTTTAATAACCCTGTTGGATTTTCAAACAAATTCCAAAAAAGATTATTATGTATAAAGTGATTTAATCTTTCTATAGGTTTTCCATTGTTTTGACATTTCTCAAAGGAATTCCCTACAATACACTCATAAAAGAAGTCGTTTATTTCACGCACAGATGGTATCAGCCCGTTTTTTATTATTGCTTTCACAAGTACGGATATCACATAATCTTTGACAGCGGCATAATCGGATAAGTACAGATAATTATGATAGACAGGACAGTTTGTTTTGGTATCACAATTATTACAGATATGTACAAAGTTCTTATAGATTTTATTATCCTCTGTTTTTCCGATTATCTTTAACAGTAATTCATTGATGAATTCTGTCCCCACTCCAACAGAAGACAATGAATATCTATGATAATCTGTAAAATCAACATGTGAAATCAAGAAATTTCCTTCTTGCTTCTTCTGCCTGTTCTTTTCCATCTCTATTTCTTTCCATGTAGGAAGATTATCAAATAATCTATTATTTTCTATATATGCAACAAAAATCTGATATTTGCCCTCGCTCTTTTTTAAGAAATCATTCAAAACCCCTAAGTTAATTGCAACAATAAGACGATATGACTCTCCATTGTCAATAAAATCATCCTGAAACGGAACCAGCTTCTCTTTCAGCTTGTCATTGGCAAATAAACCTTTTCGGTCACTGGAAGTTGCGTCAATATATACATCAAATTCTGTTTCTTTGATTATCCCATCTGCAATCATCTTTCCAATCAAATGAGACTTCCCGTCTCCAGAATTTCCGCAGACCAATATCAATGCTTTCGGATATTCGGCAGCTCTTCTGACAGCCGCCTCCAACTCATTGTCCATTTCTGTCGGAATATGCATATACTTATTAAAATCAGAAAATTCTTTGTTTGCTACAGATTCAACTGATGAACTTTTTATTTTTTCCAAAACTTCAACAAACCTACACACTTTTGTTCTCCTTTACATCTGTATCTTTTTTGCTCATCAAGCACTAACCAGTACCGCTAAACTTTGATACCTTTTTGTCTTTTCAGCTTTTCAATCAACACAATCGGATTGGACAAGTAATCCCTCATGCTGCCATAATCCTGAAACAGCTCTTCTTCAAGGTTATCTTTTGATACACCGATATCCTCTGGTGTATCTTCTGCGCAAAGTAATAATTCAATAGAATTCATGGTTTCCGGAACTTCCCGCTCAAATTCATATGCAAGGATTGTTCTGTAGATGGATTCACTCTTCCTTTTCTCGAATCCTGGAGCAAGTAAGTCGATACAGTTCTTGGCAGTCGCCTCTGCGTTTACTTTTTGATAGAAGATTGCCCATTTGTAATAGTTTAAACTCTCTATCAATTCCTTATGTTTTTCTACAAAAAATTCCATCTGCTGATTCAATTCAATCCATTCTTCTTTTCTTGAAAAAGAATAGAGCAATTCTTTCATATCCCCATATAAGGCCCCAACAACATACCGTTTACAGTCTTGTTTTATCTTTTTGACAAGTTTTTTCCAGTCTTTTACACTGATTTCTGATACATCTACATATTTTTCATAACCACCGGATTCAAAAAAATTTAGTAAATCCTGTTCTAAAAGCGAAGCCTTCTTCCCTCTTGCTTTGACTTTTTGATTGATTTTATATTTCAAAATAAGGCTCCATGAGATACTGGTAAATCTATCAAACAAAATGTCAAATGAAATTCTCCCATTTGGTTCTTTCATTTCCATGCAGTCAATTATGGATTTTAAAAAGATAAATTTATAACTGGAATCATTGAGAGACTTTTCCGAAAACAGCCACCTAAATGCTTCCCACATCTGGTCTTCCGTAAGTCTTCCTTTCTTATATTCGCCGTCGTTTAAGTCATAATACTTCATATCCCCTCCTATATCAGTCCCCTAATACTCTTCAATCTTTTAATCAGCTCTTCAGGATTATCCTTCATTTCTTTTATTAAACCATAATCATTCTCTGGATTTATGCCTTCCTGTAAGCTTTCTAATTCCTTATTTCTGTTTTCCTCCGCTTCAGCCGTTACTCTCTCTAATTCATCAGCTTCAAATAACATTTCAATTGTATTTACCTTGGAAGAGCTGATGTCTTTTAGTTCGTGTATTACTTCCTCTAAAATGGATGCAAAATCAATTTCCATCTTATCCTGGAAAAAATCCATATATCTTAAAAGCTCTGTTTGCACACTTTGCCTATATTTGTGTTCTATTTCAAACAAGGAATCTATGTAGCCGAGTTGTACACCACGTTTCTTGAGTATCATTTCATCATAATCCATATATCTTGCCACTGGCTTTACAGCCTCTGCAAATGTATTGTAATATTTTAAAAAATTTTCGCTTTCACTTCCCCACATCAGTTCATCTAAAATATCTGGCAGTTTATCAGGCTCTGACAAAGCGCAGTTCTTCCATTCCTCTTTATTATCAAACAGTCTTACCCCGAGATGCACACCATCACTCAGTTTTATCACAAAGGCAGTAAAGCCGCCTGTTGCTTTAATCACTATTTTCATAAAGAATACCGCAGCGTAAATACCATCCGTGTACTGGGACAAATCTACAGACACAAACCGGCATGGCATATCCCCTCTTTTTGTTTTCATATAGAAGTCTGAATATACAAAGATATTTCCCACGTTCTCAATAAACTTACGCTCTTTTGCATTGTATACTTCATCGGAATCCCCTTGCAAAAAAACATATTTTTCAAAGGATATTACTGTACATCTTCTATTCTTTGCAACTAAACCAACTTCTTCCAAAAATGCAGAAACATGCCGGACAGAAAAATCATTATTCAATTCGTCAATCAACTCGGCTATAGCTTGTCCAAACAAATTTCCTACTCCTTAGTCCAAGTACCTGTTTATCCCTTCTCTTATAGCATCACCATTTTGTTCATCGTAAAATCTTTTGACATAGGCATAAATCTGCTTTAAATAGTCATCCGCATCATGACATCGTTCCACAAACTCCTCATGCAGAATTTCCAAACCTCCAAGAAAGTAGGAATTGAATATTTTCATGTTTTCTTCTATCAGCACTTTATCTTCTGGTGTTTCTTCCGCAAATTTAAACGCCCTATACAGCCGCTTATCCTCATCCGGCTCGGAATCCACATCCAACATCATTATAATTTGATATACATACTTTAATTCTTGCCTTCTCTTACCAATTACCTCTGCAAGCATACCCGCATCATTTATAATAGAATTATCAATTACCCCTTTTCTGTTGTACTGATACCCAATCAGCGGACAAACTATGTATGCATCGATATAAGCATTAAATATCTTAAAGTTATCGTGCAGCTTCCTATCTGGTACATTTCCCGCCAATTCACATAAATCTTTCCAATAATTTGCATGTTTTCCGGTTATCCTAAAATCCTTGTCAAACATAGCCATCCCCCTTAAACAATGTGTGTAGCAGTATCAATTTCTTTTCCGAAAACATCCCTGTCTTTTTCGATTTTATAACTTTTTCCTACATAACTCTGGAGATTGCTTGATGCATATTCCCAATCTTTCTGCATTACTGCCATAATCACTTGATTTGCAGTTCTTGGCAGAATCTTACAAATATTATCTATATGTATTTCGTCCACATTGGAAAAAGGCGCATCCATAACTACAGGGTAAACTTGCCCCAGTTTCATATCCTCCTCATCCAATATTTTATCTTTTGCCATAGAAACAAGACTTGCAATAAAAGCAAAACTCTTCACTGCTTTTAATCCATCCGATTCCTCTGTGGTAATATCAGAATATCTGACCCTGTATTTATCATCAATCTCTATTGCCCTTTCTCCATGGTACATTTTTGAAAAATTATCGTTTACCCGCTTCTGCAGCTCAGTGCGGACAACCTCTTCCTTATCTCTGTAGGTGTCAAGAAGCCATTTGTATACATGTTGCGCATATGCGATTAACCTGGCAGTTCTCTGGTTCCTTTTGCTGCTGTTTGCAAATTTTTCAATTGCCTTCCGGCAATTCTCTAAATTGGATTGACATTCACCCAATTTCCGATTACATGTATCGTAGTCCTGTTTCGCCTCTACGTATTTTATGTGCGCGTCTTTTCGATTATTTTCTATCCTCCGTGCTTCTGTATCATCTATAACCTTTTCCGACAATGCTTCTAATTCATTTTGAAGCTGTCCAATCTGACGTTTTGTTTCACGGTATTCAATAAATTTACGTTCTATGTTCTCTTTATAGTTCTCCGTCCCCGCTAAATAACCTTCTGATTTACTTTTATACTGCCTTACTGCATCACCTACATGTTCAGGAGGCAAAACTCGTCTCTCCTCCATAACTCTCATAAAAGGCATCGTATTTGGTTCCAACGGAGTACCGCAGATACAAGTCCCTCGCTTAATCAAATAATCAATTGCATCTTGCTCCATTGCCGGTATGCTTTCCTTCACACCACCATCTTTCTTATTTTGCCTTTCTAAGAATTCCAAAGATGCCTTAATGGAGGGCAAACCAAAATACGCAAATGTGCGATTATTAAAAAGATTAACCATTTCACGCTTAATACGCTCAATTTTTTTGACTTCTCCCTCAAGAACACTTTGAGCTCTCCTTCTTCTCTCCGCCAATTCTTTCACTTGTTCTATGTTACTTTTCGCAAGTTGAGTATCAAAAGACTTTTCTTCTTCAAGCCAATATGCAACCTGTTGTTCATAGTTTTTTAATTCTTCCTCAAGTTCTGTCTTTCTTTTCGTATAAGTTTCAAGACTATCCTTTGCTTTTTGAGCATTTGCATCTCCGGTAGTGTCAATATCTCCTTCAAACTCTTTTACAACTGTCCGCAAATGAGTATATGCATTTTCCAATACATCCAACCGCATTAGTCCTCTAACTGCTTTCGATAAGTCGGTACGATTGGCAATCCCGGAAATTCGCTCCCCACCAAAAAAGAAATAATCAGACAAATCCTTGGGCAGTACTCTATTCATCGATTCCTCAATATTTGACTTGTCTATTTTAGATTTTGTCTGTCCATCTTTTTGGAGATATTCAAGAATAATATCCTCCTGTGGCTTTTTCCCAAGTTCAACCACTACTTTTCCGTTTTCTACATGTCTTTCTACGCAAATATATCGTTGACTTCTTTTAATTGTGTAAACTTTTTCATCATGAGTAAAGGTCACAGCCACCCATGTTTCCTGAACATCCTCCACTTTCATATTTTCCCGTACTTCACTATTAAGCAGAACCGTATCCTCAAAGCCGTTTTTTCCGTATAGACACCATTCAAAGGCCCTGATAATCGTAGTTTTTCCGGAAGTATTCACGCCTATTAAGACAGTGACATTCTTTTCAGAATCGGTGGAGAACTCAACTTCCTGTAATCCGATATATTGCCTGAAATCGCACATTTCGAGTTTATTAATAATCATCTCTTCTCCACCTCCCGTATAATCATTTTCTTAATCTTTTCTATCATGGCAGGGTTTGATTCTTTTTTTACAATGTTTTCTGTTTCCATATCAAGTATCTGAAATTTAATAATATCCAACTTTCTTTCATCCAAATTCTGCTCCATCTTCCGTATCCTCCAATTCATCATTTGAAATTTGATAGGCCTCAATCAATTCATTCATCAATTTGTCTGAATCCCTGGAATTTAGCGATATTTCACCAAACTCCTTTATCCTTGCCAGTTCCCGCTTTGCCAGTGCCTGCTCACAATTAAAATCTGTTCCATATACATTGACTTCCTCTAAAGGTGTTGCAAGTGTTACAAAATCGTAGATAACCGCATAAGGCTTGTCTTTAGCAAGTCTCAACACCCTTCCTCTTCTCTGGATGTACTCCTTAGGGTTCGTGGTACTTGCTAAAATAAAAGCTGTTTTTATGCTTGGAATATTTACACCTTCATCCAAGCATTTGATTGCAACAATAGCCTGATATGGATTACATGTTGCAAATTGCCTCTTTATTTCTTCTCGTTCCCGGGCCGATTCATTTGCAGTAAAATGAGTTACCTTCATCCCCAATTCATTGCCAAGGATTTTAGAAACTGCCACTATTTGCCGTTCCCCATCCTCATCTCGCTCTGATTCATCCTGTTCAAATGTCTGCACCCGTGTTGCCCCGCAATACACCAATATATGGGAGCTATCCTTATATTTCTGCATTTGTCCACGCAAAATATCTAATTTTCCTTTTGCCCCGGCCACAATTCTTGCCCTTTGCAGCAATAGCATTTTCCCCTTCTCGGTAATTTTTAGTTTTCCGTGCTTATCCTTATGACATTCTTTCGAAATTCTGTATGATAAATCCTTATATTCCATAAGCTCTTCAGCATCTAAATATACAAGAATAGGATAGTAATAATAGGGAGTTAATTTTTCCTCTTTAATTGCTCTTTTTAAGTCATATTCTATACATTTGTTGCCAAAATACGCTTTAAGTGCCTGCGTCCCCTCTTCATCTCCGTGCCTCTCTAATGTTGCAGACAATGCTAAGCGAAATTCAATTTGAGGATAAAGACATTTTCGCAATTTATTTGAGCCAAAGTTATGTGCTTCATCTATAAGCAGTAATGTATTTTTTCCTAAACTATTCATTATGCCGCCAACAAACTTAGAGGAGTATGTTGCGTTTGTGGTTACAAAGCAAAAGGATTCGATAATACCCAAATTGAAATCCAATACATCGTCTTCCAATCTCTGCTTCCAATTTTTCTGTTTAGATGCAGAATAACCTATAATCGGCTCCATGTTAAATAATTCTATATCTTCTACCCATTGTTCTACCAAATGTTGGTACGGACATACAATAATGACAGCCAGTTTTCTCTTTTCCTCAAACAGTTTTGTAACTGCCCCCAAGCCGGTATAAGTCTTTCCAGTTCCTGTCGCCATATCAAAAATGCCATGATATCCATTCTTTTTCCAGGCCTCTATAGCTTCTACCTGATAATCCCTCAACCCAAATCCATCTGGTATTCTGGGATTGCCCCTTTTGACTTCTTTTTCCTCCTCTATTTTCTCCTCTACATCAATATCATAATTTACCTCTGGCTTTTTCTTTACTCTTATTCTTTCACGGACTACTTCTGGAAAATCGATAATTTCCAAATCCTTATCCTGTCCACTCCACAACAAATCAAAATCTTTTTGCATTTCATCTGCATACTCCTTGGATTCTTCCCAGGATGCAAATACAACGATAGACTCATAATTGTTGTAAAACGCGTTACTTGTCTCGTTTAGGGAGCCTGTAAATACAATTTTGTTTCTGTTTTTGTCTTCTACAATCCCAACTTTTTCATGATACATCCCCATTTTTCTATCGGGCGGCGTAAATGCTACTTTTATTTCTAAAATACCGTTTTCTATCAAATGTGCCAGAAGATTCAATCTCTCTTCCTGAAAATAGTTTTCTGGCTCTTTCAGTTCTCGCAACAGTGCATTTTCTATAATTTTTCTTCTCTCGTATCCTTTTTCTATTGCTTCCACATCTTCTGCAGTTAGATAGGGAGAGACAATGAATTGTATCTTACCTTTGTTCTTTACTAATCCAACAATACCCTTAGTCAATTCAATCAAAGCCGTGGATGAAAAATAGCCTACGGAACGTTGATATAACACAGCATTTTTCAACACCGGAATATAGAATTCTTTTACAATATTATTTTTATATGTCTTATAGTATTTTTGCAATGACAATTCCCTAAATGACATGTCCCTCCCCTTTTCGAATTATGTGAAATTCCATCCCCTCTAATATAGAAACCGCTTCTTCCTCTTCCGTCTCTATACACACGCCACAATATGCCTTATCAGTAACCGGTGTCGGCACAATCTCACACACAATATCGTTTTGTTTTAATTTTTCTTCTCCGGCAAAAACCTCATTTGTACTATAAAAAGCAATATTCATCTTACTCACCCAGTCTTCTCAATATATCAATAAATTCATATACTTCATCCACTGTATTAAAGCTGCTCACACTTACTCGAACTGCTCCTGTTTTTACAGTTTTTAAGGCTTCATGGGCTAATATGGCGCAGTGGATACCTCCTCTGGTGCAGATTCCCCATGTATCCAGATATTTCACAATCTCATCGGATGAATAGCCATCTATGTTGAACCCTACCACTCCTAGTCTGTCAAACCCATAATCATATATAATTATATTTTTAATAGTGCTTAACTGCTCCAACAATAATTCCGTAAGCTCTTTTTCTTTCTTATAAATCTCATTTCTATTTTGCTGACAAAAATCAATGGCAGCCCCCAATGCCCAAATTGCAGGCATATTTAATGTCCCTGCCTCCAATCCCTCCGGAAAAACTTTTGGATTCATATACGCATCTCCAAAGATTCCCGTCCCACCCTGGAGTAATGGTGTTATCTCTTCTTTGTCTCTACAGCACAAACCTCCTGTACCGGGCAATCCCATCAAATCCTTATGCCCTGTAAATACCAGATAATCAATTTGACCGTTCTTCATCGAAAGGGACATTTTTCCTGCCCCCTGGGAGGCGTCCAGAAATGTCGTAATGTTCCTCTTCTTTGCTTCCTCAAAGAATTCAGATTTATAGATAATCCTTCCTGTGAGATTACTGGCTAACGTCAAAGCCAACACTTTTGTATTGGTTTTGGCATATTTTTCTAACAACTCTTCTGGGCTTAATTCCAGGTCATTACGCTGTATCACAGAATAGTCAATCATTCCGATACTTTTTAAATAGTGCAAGGGACGGAGAACAGCATTATGTTCATAACAGGAAATGACCACATGGTCTCCTGTCTTTAGAAATCCATGAAAGAACAGATTGATTGCTTCGGTTGAATTTTTGGTAAATATTACATTGGTTAAATTTTCAAGTCCGAAAAAAATTCCTGTTTTTTTTCGGACTTGGTAAAGCATTCTGGACGCACTAATACCCAGAGAATAGCTACCTCGCCCAGGGCTCACCCCTATTTCGCGCACATAGTATTCAAAAGCTTTATATACTTCTTCCGGCTTCACCTTTGTAGTGGCAGCATTGTCAAAGTAAATCATCATTCCCCTTCTTCCCTGCAACTTTATCACAGATGATACATCCATTGTAAAACCTCGCAATACAGGCTTTACAATGCTGACATTTGCTTTCGTCAATGGTATACGCACCATGTATCGTATCTATTGCTCCATATGGGCAGACTGAATCACAAGCTGAACATCGGATACAAAATTGATATTTTCTAAGTTGGCACTTCAATCTGTTCACCAAATTCGTGACATCAATCCGCTCTTCCGGAATAACTTTTAATACATTGGTGCCGAATGTGATTATCAACGAAAAACACTTGCGATATTCTTTTGACTTGTCTTTATCATAAACTTCGATATATGTTTCATCTTTCTTTTCCTGTATCTTTAAATCGCCAAATGGCTTAAACAGCTCCATCACATCCCTGTTCAGTTTTTTTCCCGCAATGATATTCCTAGCAGTATCAGATAAATTGCAGGCGGTGTCCCTGATTGTGACATTTTTTTCCTCAAGGCCACTGGCTCCTCTCCTTATTCTCCAACTTCCTTCTTCGTAATACTTTTCTATGTCCGTTTTTCCTGTTCGGGCAGCGAATTCATAAACCATGTCTTTCCATCGCTGCATTTTCTCTGGATGGTATATTTCTGTCAACATCATTGAACGTTCAGAGTTATTGGGGCAACACCAACAGCCTACTCTTTTATATCCTAATTGGTAACAATCATTAACCAAAATATTTTTATATAAGATATAAAGCCATACATCATAATCAGTCCACTCTATTATAGGCATAGCATTTATTTGACTTGAAATTTTGGAGTGTTCTTGCGTCTGCTCATATCCTCTCCTGGCTATTGATTCGCTGTGTCTAATTCCTAAAAAAGTTAAACTATTATATGGAAGATACTCTAACTCTTTATTTATATTACTTGTTTTAAATATTGTGCAACACCATCTTTCATTTTGGCTTGGCGGCCCAAAAACTTTACATAGTTGAAAAAAATCATTTGTTGCTTCACTTGCAAGTATAGGAACACTCGGATTTTCTTCTGGAAACAACTTTTGAACATAATTATATGTTTCTGGAAATTCTAAAGTAGTATCTCCAAAAATATGAATTATCTTATTATCTTGCAAAGAATCTCTCACAAGCCTACTGACCACAGTTGAATCTTTACCTCCGGAAAATGATACTGTTGGTCTAAAAAAGTTTTTATACTTTTCCGCTGTTTCCATTACATATGTTTCTGCATTTAAAATCAAACTTTGTATATATCGCTTATTGGCTTCTACCACCGCCTTAAAAGACGAATAATCTTTTTCTATTTCTATATTGTTCCGTAATTCTTCTGCAATTTCAAAATGTCTCTTTTCTTTGTACCAATCCATATAGGAAATCGGAGTAAGTTTTCCATCAAAATAATAATTACTTGCTCCCAGATACCAAAGTGTTTTATTCTCTAAATCCTTTCCCACAATCTTACTTAATAATTTTTTCTCTTGTCTGAAAACAGGATTACAAGTAGTTCCTTTTGATATTGCTTTCATTTTTCCATTGCAAATCTGTCCATGTAATTGCCTATCAAAAACCGGTACATTACATTTATCGCACCAGAATATCATTTAACCACCTCGTAATGTCAAATTTCCGATAAAAGCCGAGCCAAAATCACCACTTTTTCCTCCTGTGGAATATTTCGTCCAAAACCGTTTAATGTGGATTTCATTTTATTCAACATTACTTGTCCATTTTCACTAATTTCACATTTGTCATAAGTTGATATTTTGGGTTCTTCTCCTACCGTCTTAATAATAATTTGAAATTCACTCTCCCCAGGCTGTCCATCAGAGATATAGCCATCTAAACGTTCCAGTATATTTCGCAATCTCTTTTGAAAATCCTCAATCATTGAATCGCTCCAAAAATCCGTTTCAAAACCTGCAATGATTTTTGCGATATTGCCAACTACTTTTTCATTGTCGCTCTCCGGATTTAACGCCTGAACATAATTCAAAAATGCATTTGTCTGGTAATCAAAGTTTTTTTGCTTCTTTACTTCCCACTTTGATTCATATATTCTAATAAGTCCAGAGGCAAGCGTCTCTTCTTTCCCAAGTTCCAAAAGATTCCTTATAATTTTCTCAATATTGTTGTTCTGACTCAAAAGGACATTCTCTAACTCCCCGCATACCCGCTTTATACTTTGTAAAAGAAAATCCAAATTACTTTCCATCTTGGGTAATTCTTCAAAGAAAAACTTATAAAAATCCTTATGTGACAAACTCATGATATCTCTGTATTGTTTTGCAGTATCCGAAACATACCTATCCGTTGCCCTCGCAATCTTGGGTAGATTGGCATAATGGCCATTCATGGCTCTCAAAAGCTCTTTCAATCTGTTTTTGGGATTCAACGTCAAATATTCCGCAAAATATTCTTCTAATCCATTTATGTACCTGCGTTGCTCTTCTGTCCAATCACATAAATAAAAATAATAGTCATCTGGTCTTTCAAATGCTTTTAAAAGCTCTTCTGCAGAATATTCTCTCTCAGCTCCATGGAAATAGATTCCCACATTCTCATACTTTTTTAACTCGACTGCAAACAACAAGGGAAGATATCCGTCCCTAAGTCCAAACGGCTCCTCCTTTAAAAGCTCCACCAACTCCTGCAAAGGTCTCTGTGCCTTGGTACATCTCCGCAAATAATTTTTGATTTCCAGCTTTACGTAATCTCCGGCGCACTCCCCTGCAGCCTCTCCCGCCTCTCCTGGAAAGACATTCTTAACTACTTCACCATCCTCAATGAATCCATTTTTCAAAAGAGTTGAACGAAGCATAGTATGCTCTGGGGACATGGGTGAAAATGCACTTATTCCGTTATCTTCCCCTCCAATAATAGTAGAAATAACTTTAATCCTTGATGCCTTGATTGTCCCTGAAAGATTGTTTTTATTTACAATATCATTATTTACAATCACAGTTTTATTAAACACTCTAAACATCATCCGACTCGCTTCTGTTGCCAGTTCTTTTTCGGATGATAGCTTCTTGTGTTCACCATTTATAAATGTCAAAATTCTTGAATTTTCAAAAGATTTCCATGCCCGGATTTTTTCGCTGACAATCCCCCTTTGTTCCTCTAAATATAACTCTAATTCCCTTACAGCCGTTGGATCCTCCTTTTTTAATTCCTCTCGAATAGAGTAAAAATATTCAATGGCAATATAGCGCTTTACTTCCTCCTTCAGCTCATTGGAGGCGGGATTTACCAACAGTATAGAACGTTCTAAAGTATTTTGTGTATTCGTATAAAATTCTTCTGAATAATCATCATCAAATACCAACGCTAATACACCATCATAATATTGAGGTACTATTTTCAATAATGACTTTTTGCTGATATCCTGTTTCTGCACAAAAACGGGAATAAACATTCTGTTTATATGATATCTTGCGTTATATTCATAAGGATACACAACAAAATTAATAAACTTTGCATTTAACTCTGTAATTACCATTTCATTTGTAATACCTTGCATTTTTTCCTCAATCATTGAGTCAAAATCATAAACACTACTATCTAAAAAGTCATAGTAACCATATTGCCTCATGAATTTTATTATCTTCATATGCTCCAGGCTATCAATGGCTCTATCAATAATATCGTCTTCTTCATCAATCACATATTTTAATGTATCCCTATCCGCCGATAAGACAGCCGTATCTGCAATAATATTTACAACTGCCATCGTTTTCAATATCTTTTTTTCTGTTTGGGCTACCTCAACCGAGCCCAGTTTATTAAGTGCAAACTGGAGCTTCTTATAGTTTTCATATACATCATCTGCCCTATAAGCTCTTATATTTACTTCAAAATAATCATAAATCAAATCAAGCCCCACAAAATGAAACTCTTTTGTATCCATCTGCTTAATCTGCTTGAAAAGTGCGTTCTCTTCATCGCTTGCCAAATACGTAAAGAAAGTCCTTTCATTTTGAGCAACCCGCTTGGATAAACGATCCAATGCATACAATGTAATGGGATGCAAAGGAAACCCACCTTCAAAAGGATTTTTTCCATCTTGTGGGCGCAGAAATCCCTTAAACCCATAAGCACGTTCAAACAAATTCTTAAGTTCCTGTTCAAAATATTTACTGAATTTGTTCCATTGCCCTGTTTTAGGTATTATGTGCGGAATCAATGATAAACATTGGTCATATTTGGTATTAATCGAAGTTGCCCGGAATCTCCCTTCAACCTTTTTCCATTCCTCACTCAAATCACTTCTCATTTTTTCTGTATAAAGAGAAAGCTGTTTGTGCGACACAAGAATCACATAGTTATTGAATACAGAATGGTCACAGTATTCGGCCAAATCTTGAATACTTTTAACACGGGCAGTCTCCCCTCTATCTTCCAGATATCTGCCAAATTCATCAAATACAAATACAATCCCCTGGTAATCCTTAGCAATTACTTCATTTGCCGTGTCCAAGTTATCTATTAAGTTTCCAGTTTCACTTACAAAAGTTGCCCCATATGTCATAAGCCGAAAGACTTCATCAAAAGTCTTTTCACTGTTGTTATCATACTGTGACAACCCGGCTTTCAAGTCTGTAACTTCAATTTCAAGTTTATTCAAAATATCATGCAATCTCAGTGATGATTCCTGTCCATCTTCCCATTTATTTAATAATCCCAATGCTTCCTGAAAATAGTTTTTAAAACATACTACAACATTCCTACTATCCAGTTCTTTTTTTAACGAATAAATAATGCATTTATCAAAATCTTTATGGTCTGAATATACGGGAACAACAAAATAAGGTTTCTGTGTATCTGCATATTCCTTTAGATAAATGGACAGCGAATTATCATATTCCTCTAAGGCTCTCAATAAAACATCAAAATCCTCGCTATCTGTATTTATCTGTCCCAAAATCGCACATAGTACAGTTAAGAGGTGAGACTTGCCTGTACCGTAAGAACCATATAGAATTCTGGAATGTACATTTGTTTTATCAATAATTCCATACAAATATTCAGCCAAAATTTCCGTCGTTGTTTTATTAGGAATAAACCCTGAAAGTCTGTTTTGGTTTTTTAAATCAAAGTTAAGATTTGCCGAATATTTGTATTCCTTTTTTCTTTTTATAAGCTTTGAATAGTCCATATAATCTTTCTACCTACCCAATATAATATTTATCCAACAATTGGCTATATTCTCTGTCTAGGAACTCCACATATCGGTTTCCAAAATTATTATTAAGCGCAATATATCCCTTATTTTCTGCTTCCAATAAGAAGTCCATCAACTTTGAATATTTCATATTAAAATATTTACCAATTTGATAACGTTCTTCCATTAGCTTATCTATACTAATGGAAGCACTACTTTTGCTTTCTTCTATATTGTCCATTGCAATGCAATAGATTAGTATTTCCAATGGAATATCTTTTTGAGCTAATAATCTCTTTGCCACTCTTTTATTATCATCAACATAAAGTATCTTTAACGGTGCTAAAAAAGGGTATGTATCTTCATCCATTATGTTTTTAAGGTCAAAATTATCGTCCCCAATATAAGTGCTTCTAAGACAATTATACTCCTTATCAACGGCTGCTTTCCGAATACTCACGCCATTCACTGTCAAGTATAAATAAAATGCATCTATAAATTCTTCCTTGCATATGGAATTACTTCCCCATTCATTAAATAACCAATACCACGCTGTCGCTTCTTCTTTATTAAGTGCCAGACTTCTGTGCATCAGTAAAAGAGAACCTTGTCTTTGAAAATATATATCTGAAAATTCGAGTGCCTTAAATATATCTGTTTTTTCCTGTACGATTCCCTCCGCATCTTTTCCTTCTGTTGTAAGCCCCATCGCTACAGCCCAATATCTCAAGGCTTTTATCATAATCCGCCCCACTCCAATATTGTCAACAGCTTCTTGTTCTTTACTTGGAGAAAATATATGTTTGTCTTCATTTACAGCCACCAGAATTTTTGTACCCCATCCGTTTCTCATATAAAATGAACTGTGTTTATTTACAACCATATAATTTGGTACCCCCGATAACAATTTCTATATTCTGTCAATGAGCAAAACTATTGCCCACAAATCTGCAGTGTTATTGACAAGTATAGCAATTTGCAAAAACCTAAAGAAACAAAAATTATATGCTATCACTAAATACAAAGCTGATATTAGTATAACATAACACTTCCTTTAAGTCTCCACTTTTTTAACAGTGTACAGATTGCATTGCCAAAACTAAACTTGTTTTCCGCCACTTCTCCATACCCTTTATCTCAATCACTATAGATACTACCCGTTCCATCTCACATTTCACTTCCCTGCGACTCATCTACATAATACAAGGACATTAAACGAATATTCGAATTATCTGGACACAATTCAGACTAAACCTTCAGTATGTAGTATTTCTGCTGAAGACATCCTGCATCTTTAGAAAAACCAGATTTTCCGGCTACAAATATGTACCACTTATGGATATTGTAGCATGTCCCTCAAAATACCTCAATCTTTTTTTGACGCGATACAAGCCCGATACAAACCCTAAGTGTATTATCATAATATACAATATTTATTTATGTTCTCACAAACTCCCCCCGCCTCTCCTCAAAAAACCGATAAAAATACCTCACATTTTCAAGCTCCGTCCACTCCGCCTCCACCCAGTCCCTGGAATCCAGATCATAAATTCTCCCCTGCAGCGTCCCCAACATAAAAGGCGAATGGGTAGCAACAATAAACTGGCACCCCAGAAACCTGGCCATCCGATTCAAGTTTTCGGCCAACAATACCTGATTCTCCGGTGAAAGCGACACCTCCGGCTCATCCAACAGATACAGCCCATCCGGCTCTATGAAATCCTCCAACATCTGCAATGCAGTCTCCCCATTCGAATACTTTTCCTGGGCATATATCAAGTTCTCCAACCGCTGCCGTGTCCCATAGGAATCCAACGACCCTCTCACCGCCTCTTTGTCCATTCCCCTTCTCACATGCTCGTATACATAACCGTCCTGGAGAACCTGTTCCTGCTGTATCTTTTTAATTTCGTACAGAATATCCTCACTCTTGATATACCTGCTGCCCGAAGGAATTTCCCGAAAAGATCTGCCGTCCTCCCGTTCCCCCAGGGTATACCTGCACTCCTCCACAAACCGTTCAAAATAAAGCACTCTTCCGTACTTATTACTGGCTGCATACTCCTGCCCCTGCAGTTTCAGCTTATTGGCAATAATATTCAGCACAGTGGACTTTCCCGAAGCATTATTGCCGTACAGCATGGTTATCGGACCGAAATACAGCCGCCTTTCCGTTTTCCCGGCAAATACATGATATGGATAAATATTGGGATTTTCCACTGACTCTTCCGAAAACAAAAAGCTGCTCAAATAGATCATAGGCCCATCTCCAAAATTTTTCTTGTAAACTTTCTGATGATATGTTACCAATCAAGTAGGGAAGATTTTATCCCTACTTGCCGCGGCCCGTGCGCCGCTTCAGCGGAAAAACTCCACTGCACGGGCCTGAGCATAAAAGGGGAAAAGCCATAGAAGCGGTTCTACCCTCAAATAACTACAGCCGTCACCGCTGAAAGCAGTCAACTGTCACTATTTGCGGTAGTGGCAGCTATTTTCTGCCCCGAAAGACTGTGTAACACAATCACTCCACCCCCACCTAAGCTTCCTTCTCCCGTTCCTTCCTTGCGGTCTCCGCACCTTCCATAACCTCTCCATACCGGAAGCACCCTTCCCAATGATCATTCACCATGCCGCAGGCCTGCAGATGCGCATACACAGTCACCGATCCCAGATACTTGAACCCTCTCTTCTTCAAATCCGCGCTTACCCGGTCCGACAGCCCGTTTCTGGCCGGAATCTGCCCCTTCTGGTGCCCCATGTACAGAATCATCTTCCCTTGGGAAAACCCCCAGAGATACTCCGAAAACGTCCCGAACTCTTCCCGCACCTTCCGAAAACATCGGGCATTATGTATCACTGCTTCCACCTTCCGCCGGGACCGGATCATCCCCTCCGTCCCCAATATCCGCAGAATATCCTCCTCTCCGTACTCCGCCACCTTCTCATAATCGAACCCGTCAAAGCATTCCCGGAATATTTCTCTCTTCTGGAGCATCATATTCCAGTTCAGCCCGCACTGCATGACTTCCATCATCAGGTACTCAAACTGCTTCCTGTCGTCCCGCACCGGCACGCCCCACTCCTCGTCATGATACTTTATCATTTTCTCATTGCACAGACACCATCCGCACCGTTCCATAGCCAGTCTCCTCCTATCCGTTGATTCCCGTTATCCCAACCCGTTCCTGTTGATCCACCCATTCCTGACGGCTCCTGTATCCCCTGTGACCATCCATCCAACAAACCATCTTTATGAAAAAATCTATATAAATCCCCTATCCTCTGCATAATCCAAAAGATACTCTTCCGTTTCTTTCCTTATTTTGCGGTTTCCTTATCTTACTACTTCTTTATCTTACTACTTCCCTATCTTACTACTTCTTTATCTTACTACTTCCCTATTTTACTGCTTCCTTATCTTACTACTTCCCTATTTTTATATCTTCTATATTTTATCACATCTTTATTTTACTACTTCTTTTCGGAATGCGCCATCCCTTCTTTGTCTCCCCTTTCGGCCTGTCACTATATTACTGCTTTTCACATTACTGCCTTTCATAGGTTTCACGAACATCACAGACAGTTCTGCCAGGCTCTTTCATGTGCATTTTGCACAAAAATCCTGAAACCATTTCCTCCCTTCAAGCCAACAACGCACTGCACGGCATTCTCACAATGGTCCCCGTAAACAGAACCTTCCCTCGATTACGATCCGCAGCTTCCCAGTCAGCCATCTGCCTTTCCCTCCTTCCCCAATTTTCATCACCCCCTTGCCCTCCGCTTTCCGATATGCTAAAATATCCAAAACGCCCCGCCGGAAAGGAAAAACGCCCATGGAAAAATATCCCAATATCAAAATGATTGTCACTGACTTGGACAGCACCTTATTAAAAAATAACAAAACCATCTCCCCATTTACAGACTCCATTCTGGCCCGCCTGCGAGAGCGCCGTATTCTCTTTGCCATTGCCACAGCCAGGCCCATCCGCGCCGTAAAAGGAGCCCTTCCCTTCCTGAAGTTTGATGCTTCCATCTTCCACAACGGCGCCCTGATCTATGCGGGAAACCGACTCCTGGCTAAATTTGGGATTGAAAACCCCGCTGCCATCACCTCTGTCCTTCTGAACGAACTTCCCCACAGCAGGATTTCCATTGAAGCCAATGATACCATGTACAGCAATTGTGCCCCAGAAGAGATATGGTCAGGAATTGAATACACCAAAACCCGGGATTTCCACGAGACGGCACATCTGGTGGCAGACAAAATCCTGGTGGAAGCCCACTCCCTGGACGACATGAACCGTTTCCGGGCCTACATACCGGACAATTTGTATCTGCAGCTTTCGGAGAATCTGGTTGCCATGATCATGAACAGGCAGGCAACCAAAGCAAACGGCATCAAAATCCTGGCTGCCCACTATGGAATTTCTCCGGAAGAGGTGGCCGCCTTCGGAGACGACTACAACGATATAGACATGTTGCAATCCTGCGGCATCGGAATTGCAGTGGACAACGCCCTGCCGGAAGTAAAGGCTGCCGCCAACCAAATCTGCGGAAGCAATGAACAGGACGGTGTTGCCAGGTGGATTGCAGAAAATCTACTGTAAAAACAAAGAAAGCTATACAGCAGCACTCATCAGCACAGACTGCAAAAAAGAAAGGGAATGAACTATGAACCGAAAAGAAATTGCCAGGGAAACCCTGGATATCCAGGAAAAGGGATACTATGAAACACAACATAAATCCATTGAAATCAAAGCACTTCAGGAACATTCCGTTAAAGAAAGCTTCCTGCTGACCCCGGAACAGGGCCGGATCTTACTGGAACAATATGACAAACCCTGCCCGAAAAGCAACACAGCATCCCTATCCCCCAAAACCGTTGTCCGGGTCTGGAACTGCTCCACCGTCGACGCCATCCTGAAACTGTCCCGGGAGCTGCCCCAAGAATCAACAAAAGATCTCTTTCATGAAGAGCTACACCCCCATGCCCAAAACGGCATTCCCGGGCAGGAACCCTGGGACAAAGCAAACCCAAATCCTCTCCTTCAGCCCCAAACCATCGCTGTAAAGGATGTCCCCGCCTGCATCCCATCCCCCAGAGGCAGCAGCCCCATTGCCGTCCTCAACTTCGCCAGCGCCAAAAATCCCGGCGGCGGTTTCATCAACGGCGCCATGGCCCAGGAAGAAAGCCTTGCCGCCTCCAGCTGCCTTTACAACACTTTAATCGCTCACGAAACCTACTACAAAAACAATCGGGCCTGTAATACCATGATGTATACCAACCATGCTATTTACTCTCCGGATATAGTCTTTTTCCGGGACGGCTCTTTCCGGCTGTTGGAGAAACCCGTCACCGCCTCCGTTCTGACTCTGCCCGCTGTCAATATGGGACAGGTGCTGCTGAAAGGCGAGGATGCTGCCCTGGCAAAACAAGCAATGCGGGAGCGGATGAAACTTGCCTTGGCTATCTTTGCCAGCCAGAAATGCTCTCACCTGATTCTGGGTGCCTATGGCTGCGGCGTATTCCGTAATGATCCCAATGAGGTGGCGGCATGGTGGCGTGAATTGCTGGATGAGTTCTTTCCTGACCATTTCCAAACGGTTGTTTTCGCGGTTTTGGACAAGTCCCCTTCCCAGTCCTGTATTGCGCCGTTCCATGGTATTTTTTCTCAGTAATACAGCCAAGAACTGACATGTGCGTCAGCTCTTGGCAGCTTTATCCTTCCAGTTCATCCCCCAACCCAATGGCATCCCTTAGCAGCCGAAAGATCTTCGCCGGCCTCTTTCCAAATTCGTCAATGGTTCTCCGCTCCAGAATTCTGCCCTCCCTGAATGCCAGAATCTCCCCGTCGGAAAATACAAAACGGCAGTCTCCCATGGCAAAGCCAAGGGTCCTGTCCTCCTCAATCTCGGCAGCCCTGGCGCTTCGCTTCAGTTCCGTATAAAATCTATATTCCGCTTCATTTTTGAAACGCAGTTCCTGGACCAGTTCGCTGTGCTGCAATAAAAACAGATTTGTGAAATCCACCACAAAACCGGATTCCCTGGGCCGTATGGGCTTTCCGGATTCATTGATCTCTGTGATATCTTTCCACTCACGCACTGTAAACCTGTAGTACTTTTCCTCGCCCCTCTTTCCCATTCCAGGCACCTCTTTGATATCGGCACGCTTCACAACCGCAGCCTGGATTACCTCCCCGTAGTACCGAATCTGCCCATTTCCTTCCCCAAACATTTTATTTGTCTGGTATAGGGCCACATAGTGAATGGGAAGCTTGGTTTCAGGGATCTTCCCAAGGGGCACATAGTAAAAACCCTTCTCAAAACAGATCCGGAATTGTTCCGTAGACCGAAATACCCCTACCAGCACATCCCTCTTGTCCCAGTCAACTGCCGCCAGTTTTTCTTCAATGCCGCGGGGCAATGAACTTCTCTCGAAAGCCGATTCCCGGGAATCCTGAATCAATTCCTTGAGGAGCTTTTGTACCAGCCTGGTAGCACTCGGAAGAAAGGGAAGCCCTCCGATATTTACCGTATCAATGCTTTTGTAAAAACGATGTTCCATGTACTGTTCTTCGTATTTTCCATCCAGTGGAAACAAAATATACGCTCCAAACATGGTCTTCTCAAAAGAGAATCTGGAGCGTGGATTCTCATAGACAATGGAATCCCTGTATCGATGCATGGTATTGATGTCATCCACCTTGGGCCCCGGTTTTGTATCCGGATAGAAGCTGCTCTCCGGTTCCGCTTCAATCCGGTACTTTGCATCAAAGACATACTTATAGGACACCTCTGTGCCTTTCTTTTCAAGCTCCAGTACATTATCTGGCCTCTGATTTACCGTCTGTGTCCTGCTTTCCGCCGGGTTGTAAACCAGTTTGATTACTTCTCCTGTAACAGGATGAATAAATCTTGCCGCGGACCGAATTCCCTTGACCAATGTTACCGTAATCCCGCTGTTATCCACCTTGATAATATCCGGCGAATCCAGCTGATACTCCTTCTTTAACAGGCTGAAGAGCTTGATAAAGCACCAGTATTCATACAGCTGGGCCGTATCCTTAGGAGACATTCTGAATACCTCCCCATTCACAGACAGACTCCTCTGCAGCATCAGGTAATATTTATATAATTCCCTGTATCCAGGTGCCATACCGAATACCAGCGACATACTCTGGGCAGCCGAATACTCCGATACCTCCCGGAGAAATGTTGTATGCAGCACCCGCCTCATCGTCCTAAGCATTCTGTCCCCATCGGAAAGCACGTTTTCTTCCGTTCGTGCCCCGCTCTCACGATATCGTTTTATAAATTCTTCCAATTTCCTGATTGTGGACTGCAAAATGAACTTCACGAACTGATTCTCCAGAGTGTCATAAGTCACCTGCTTTTTTACCGCAAGCACTTTTTCCGCCTGGATTTCTCCCTCAGAAAGCCGGACATATCCCGAATGCGTCAAAAGCCACTTTTCCGAGCGTCTGTCTATCTTTTTTGCTCTGTCTGCCGGGACTGCCTCATGCTTCGTCACAAGCCTGTGGTGGGGCACGGAAATCACTCTGTTTACCGCATTGGAATAGCGTTCAAAGATTGCGGACAGAATCTGAAAATACACTGGTCTCCGTACATCCCTGGTTCAAAGTCAAATACAATGTATTCCCGTCCTCCGCCAAAAGATAGACGATATAAACCCCATGGGTTGCACTTGTGGTTATCTCTTTATAAAAAATACCGAGCCATGGAACCATTGCCCAATTTCCCTGTCCCGCACTGCCCGTTATCAAATACTTCCTGCGGTCTACCAATCCCGTCTCATAAAGTGCCTCCGGTGCATCTCCCCGAATATAGGCAGCAAGTGCATGTCCTGCAAATGTCTCCTGCCTGGATTTTACATAATGGTTCAGAAGCTGCTCAAGCACTGGTTTGATTTTTATCTTCTCTTCAGCCCCCTCCGGAACCTCCCGGTCCTTTGTATGGCACTGAAATGTCAATGCTTTCTCCCCGGCAGCATATACTTCGATGTATTCTTCCTCTGCAGACAGCTGCTTTCTCTCCTCCGGCTGCTCTGCCTGGGCTATTTTTTCAGCACTATACGCAAAAACAGCGTTTAATGCCTGACATATGCGGCTTTTTGCTCCATACCTGATCTGCAATACGTTTCGATTCGCATATGCTTCACCATGATTGACAAATGTGATCATTGCTTCATACTGACGATCCTGAATGGTAATGGTTATACTCTGCTTTTCCCCTTTATTCAGTGCAATTCCTATCTCCTCCAGTATCTTCTGATGAATTTCTGCCGGGATTGTCATTCCTGCCTTCAGCAGGGATTGATCCACTGTTTTCCGAAATAGTAAATTTCCCATAGACTGCCTCTCTTTATCGCATTGTATCTTTCCTTATCCCTTTATCACCTTTCCGGCCGGCCGATTCCATATCCGCCAAAACAGTCTCTTCTTCAAACCTTACTGCCCGTAAAAGCCGGCCTCTCCAAAGACGTCTCCCACGCTTTCACAGCCCTTACCAGATCTGCCCTGACCGTATGGTAATAGCGGATTCTGCGGATGGACTCCAGCGTCTCCCGAATCCCCATCTCCTGTTCTTCCTTGTCGCCGCATTCCTCTCCCAGTGCCCTGCGTACATTGTACGCCAGCCAGTTCAGCCAGCCATAGCCCAGCCCCGACAACGTCTCCCACTCGATCCCTCCCTGGACAGGCCATTCCCCACACGCCATCTCCTGTTCTGTCAGCCTCCCTCTTTCTGCCTCATAGGCTTCCAGAAATGCAAGAAACCGCCCCAGATCCAGTTCGCACACCGTTCCGCCGGCCCAGCTTAGCGCCAACTGGAACATCTCCGTAAGAGGATTTCCGAAATCCAGACATTCCAAATCAATGATATACGGTTTGTCATCTATCCACAGTACATTCTTACAATCCATATCCCCGTCGCAGATACAGCTTATCTGGGGTACCCTTTTCAGGGCGGCATGGTATTCCCTTCCTGCCAGATTCAGCAGCTCCCGACTTTCCCTCAGAGCCTCTGCAATCTCCGGACATTCCCTCGCAGCCCGCTCCAGACAGCTGTCCCAGTCTGTCTCTGCCTGCTCTATCTGCCCGATATTCTCCTGCCCATCCAAATGACAGCCTTCACTCTCCGAAGACATTTTTACATCTGTCCATGGAATCCTGTGAATCCCCGCCAGAAGCCTTCCGGCAATCCTGCAATGTTCTTCCCTGATCTCATGCCACTTCAGAGCCTTCCCCTCACTCCACGGAAAGAGGTAAAAATACTGCCCCTTCAGGCACTGCATCTTCTGTCCGTTCTTCTCCAACGCAGAAATGACAGATATGTCATTTCTTATCAAGATACGCTCCAGCGCCTCTGCCCGACGGAAATTTCCCATTGCATCAGGCCTTCCCATGATGGTCGGGTTCAGCAGCTTCAAAGCATATGCTCCGCTTCCGGTTTCCAGCCGGTACATTCTGTGCACATACCCTCCGGTCACACGCTGCGGCTCTGCCAAAAGCTCCCCCAGCCCAAACCATTTCGCTGCTTCTCTGCAAAAGTCTGTTTCCCCTGTCATTTTCCTGTCTCCCTCCTGCCTTGTTGTCTTCCGCTTCCTCTATATCCCATTTTCGCCTTAGTTTCACTCCTGTGTCAGACTTTGTCCTTCTTTCCATTCTTCCATATCAGTATCTTATCCTCTCCTTCCCTCTAAAGAGATATCTGCCGTATTTTTCCATCGGATTGCTGTCCCGCCAGAGAAACCTGCCCCAAACCACCTCCCATCGATGGAATGTTCCTGTTGCCAATCTTCTGAAAAAAAAAGTATATTGGACTAGGAAATTTGTGAACATAGAAACCGTTCAGAAGACCGGATATAGATTCCCATGGCATATAGGGGATTAATTTAGGAGATGACTTTTATGCATCTATTCATTATAGAGGATGATATGGATTTTAGCCGGGAGATGAAAGATTTTCTGGAAAATTCTCTCTATCGGGTTACCTGTCTCACAGATTTTGACAGGATAGCCGCCCAGGCTGTAAAGCTCTGTCCGGATCTCATACTGCTGGCTCTGAATCTGCCGGGGACATCCGGCTTTGAAATCTGTACGGAAATCCCCAGAGCCTCCGATGTCCCCATCATTTTCGTCACCGGACGCACGGATTCCATGGACGAAGTCACCGCCCTGGTGAAAGGTGGAGATGATTATGTCACCAAGCCCTTTCATCCCTCCCTGCTGGCTCACATCACGGCTGTCCTGAAACGGACAAAGAGGGAAACTTCTTCCTCTGTCATGGAACACAGAGGTGTGTCAGATATGTGTCACTAATCTCATGGAACCGAAACAAGGTTTACCGCGGCAGATGGCGCAGATAAAGTATGGAAACACGCCCCGGCACTGCTGCCGTCCGGCCCGGTGCCCCATGCAATGTCAGGTGATATGAAAAACCACATTATAAAATGCACATCCCTGATCGGAACAATTCTGATATCCATGACTGACATCCGCCCGAAATCGCATCGCCTGCTTTGTACCCAGCATAATTTCCCGGTCGTTGACAAATACCTTCAGTCTCCCCCTCACTACTAAAACATACTCTTCCAGGCCTCTGGCATGAGGCTCTGAAATATGTTTTACCCCTGATTCCAATTCCATATAAAATACTTCCACATTGCGAACCGGGTCAAAGGGAAACAGCGGACATAATCGAATACCTTCAATTTCCTCTGAAATTGATTTCTGATCTTCTGCTTTAGCCACCTGGAATTCTGCTTCCTGCTGCTTATAGAAAAAAGACAGAGGCACCTTCAACCCGGCGGAAATCTTCCACAAGGTATTGATTGTCGGTGAAGACAACCCACGCTCAATCTGGCCCAACATGGGTTTACTTACACCTGTTATTTTTGCCGCTTCGTCCAGCGTCAACCGTTTCATATTTCGTATTTCTTTCAAATGTTCCCCGATTCTCCAGGTAATCTCTTCCATATTCTCCCTCATTCCCATTCCTGTCTGTGTTTTCATCATTTAGAGCAAAAACCACTTTTAATAAATTATATCATAACATACAAAAGGAAATAATAAAAGAATTGTATGGGATTTATCTTGGCAAATTTTCACAGCAAAAAAGGATCTGTCCTGGACAGACCCTTCTTCATCCTTATATCTTCTTGATAAACCGGTCAAAAGCCGCCTGCCCTTCCGGTGTCCGCTTGTACACCCCGGCGTCTTCCAGCACTTCCATAAACACCAGACCGATCTCCTTTTCAATGATGCCGTCAATATTGGATACATCTATCTTCTCATACCTGGGCGTAAATTCCTCCACCCAGTCCGCATGCTTTGCCAGTATCTCGTCGGCCCGCAGATCAACTCCTGACAGAATCGCCTCTTTCAGCTTCGCCATCTCCTCCTTCAGCCGGGCCGGCAGCACAGCCAGCCCCATCACCTCGATCAGGCCGATGTTCTCCTTCTTGATATGGTGGAGTTTCCCATGAGGATGATACACGCCCAGAGGATGCTCTTCTGTAGTAATGTTGTTTCGCAGCACCAAATCCAGTTCAAAACTCTCTCCCCGCTTCCTGGCGATGGGGGTGATGGTATTGTGGGGTTCATTATCCGTGTATGCGTATATAAATGCACTTTCATCCGTATATTCCCGCCACTTTTCCAGAATTCTGTCCGCCAGGGCAATGATACGGCTGCTGTCTGGTCCGTTCAGGCGGATCACAGACATGGGCCAGTTTACCACACCGGCCCCCACATCCTCAAAGCCTTCCACTGTAAAATGCCGCTCCACAGGTGCCTTGGCCATTGCAAATTCATAATGGCCGCCCTGGAAATGGTCATGACTCAAAATAGAGCCTCCCACAATGGGCAGATCCGCATTGGAACCCACAAAATAATGAGGAAACTGCTTCACAAAGTCAAAAAGTTTACAGAATGCCGCATGGTCAATCTTCATGGGCACATGCTGAAAATGAAACACGATGCAGTGCTCATTGTAATACACATAAGGGGAATATTGAAATCCCCACTGACTGCCGTTGATGGTCACAGGAATAATGCGGTGATTCTGTCTGGCAGGATGGTTGATCCGGCCTGCATACCCCTCGTTCTCCCGGCACAGCAGACACTTTGGATACCCGGACTGCCTGGCATTCCTGGCCGCAGCAATGGCCTTGGGATCTTTCTCTGGCTTGGACAGGTTGATGGTGATATCCAGATCGCCATATTTGGTGGGTGCAATCCATTTCATGTCTCTGGCAATTCGGTAACGCCTGATATAGTCAGAATCCCGACTGAATTTATAATAATAATCCGTAGCCGCTCTTGGGGATTCCTTCTCGTACAGCTCCCAGAATGTCCTGATCACTTCACTGGGCCTGGGCAGCAGCATACTCATGATTTTGGTGTCAAACAAATCCCGGTAAACCACTCCGTTCTCGGCAATGAAACCTTTCTCATATGCATAATCACACATCCGATTCAGGATTTCTTCCAACTCCGCTGCCAGTGCTTTGCTCTCTTCCTCCGAATCGGATTTGCCATCCCCGGCAGGCTCTTTCCCACCTTCATCCTGTGAGACCACGCCCGGTTCTTCGCCTCTGTCTGTGTGGGCTGCTCCTTCCATACAGGCGCCCGGCTCCTCCAGTCCAAACAGCTCCAGCAGTCTGTTTATGGTAAAAATCTCATCCTCCCGGGGGACAAGTCCCGTTTTCAATCCATAAGAAACCAGTTTTCTGATATCCGCCCCTATTCTCTCCATCCCTGTCACGCACCTTTCTGCAGCATGTTCTGTCCGATTTTCGGCTTTTTCGGAGCTGTCCCGTTCAGAGACCCACATAGGACAGCCCCTTTTTCAAGCACACAAATTCTTCAGTATAAACGCTTTCTTCCGGCATCGCTTACAACATCACCGGTCCGTCCCCGATTTCCACCACATAAAAGTCCGCCCCATAGCCGATCTTCTCTTCGTAAGCGCTGCCTACCTTTTCGATAAAGGAGTCGATGGCTTCATCCTTCACAATACTGACAGTACAGCCGCCGAAGCCTGCACCGGTCATTCTGGAGCCGATGACCCCTTCCACTTTCCAGGCTTCCTCCACCAGAGTGTCCAGCTCAATGCCGGTTACTTCGTAGTCATCACGAAGGGACACATGGGAGTCGTTCATCAGCCGGCCGAACAGTGCCACATCATTGGCCTTCAGGGCTTCCACCGCCCGGACGGTCCGCTGATTCTCACAGACAGCATGCTTTGCCCGTTTCCTGCGCACCTCATCCTTGATGGCAGACTGATATTTCTCAAATGTTTCCTCATCCAGGTCTCCCAGGCTGCCAATCTGCACTACCTGCTGCAGCTCCGCCAGAGCGGTTTCACACTCACTGCGGCGCTCGTTGTACTTGGAATCCCCCAGGCCGCGCTTCTTATTGCTGCTGGCAATGACGATCTTTGCTCCTGCCAGAGCAATGGGCGCATAGGTATAGGACAGATCCGCCGTATCAAGGAAGATGGCATTGTCTTTCTTTCCCATGGCAATGGCAAACTGGTCCATAATGCCGCAGTTTACTTTATTAAAATGATTCTCCGCATACTGTCCAATGAGAGCCAGATCCTGATTGCTGACCTCAAATCCGAAAAAGTCCCTCAAAATATACCCTGTCAGAACCTCTACTGAAGCGGAGGAAGACAGCCCGGACCCATTGGGAATATTGCCGTACAGCAGCAGATCCATGCCAAAGGGCACCTTCATCCCCTTCTCTCCAAAAGCCCACATAACTCCCTTGGGATAATTGGTCCATCCCGCCTCCTTAGAGGGCACCAGTTCCTCCAGCGAAGACTCTATGACTCCAAGCTTCTCAAAATTCATGGAATAAAAACGCAGCTTATTGTCATTTCTCTTTCTGGCTGCGCCGTATGTACCGATGGTCAATGCGCAGGGGAACACATGTCCGCCGTTATAGTCGGTATGTTCTCCGATCAGATTCACCCTGCCCGGCGCAAAATATGCTTTCACACCCTCCGTCTCTCCAAATACTTCCCCAAACTTGTTTAAAACCATCTCTTTCATGCTGCCTCCATTCCGCGCCCCGGGAACCGTTTCCATTCCTGCGCTCTGCTCCTTGTCTGTGCCTGTTTCGCTGTGAGATTCTTTCTGATTCCCCCAGTCCGTCTTGCCCCTTTGTCTCTTTCCATGTTCTCATTATACACAAAAAACAGGCGAAACTGCTACATCGATTTGTTTTTAGAACCTGCCAAAATGTTAACTGATGGGAAGTCAGAGGCGTACTTCTCATCAATTAAGCAGATACGGCTCCTCATCCTATTCAGCAGCGCATTGAGATCATAAAAATAGCTTACACATCATGAGAAGCCAAGGGCTGATCATTTCTGTGTAAGCTATTTGTTTCAGCTGTTCTCGTCGGACGCTCCTCGAAGAACCACCACACTATAAGAAGGCAGTGTCACCACCCCGTCTTTCATGGTCACTTCCCCGCCGTCCACAGACAGGTATCCCCCAATCTCCAGTTCCCCATACTGTTCGGCAGACATTGTCACCTGTTTTTCCTCTGTCTCAGAGATATTGTAGAGGAGATAAATGGTTTTCCCATCATAAGTTTTTGAAATCGCGGCAATATCCTGATCCGTGACCTCCTCCAACCTGGCAACCGTTCCCCTGGCAATCTCCGGATTCTGGTTCCGCAGCAGAATCGTATCCTTATAAAAGCTGTAAATCGAATCCTCAGCCTTCATCTGCTCCTCTGCGCAGGCAAACTGATTTTCCTGGGGTTCCATATCCAGAGGACCTTTTGTCATGCCCTTAGCCTGGGCGTCTGAGGACCAGTACATGGGAGCCCGTTTGTTCTCGTCCCTGCCGCTGCCGCTCATGCCGATCTCTTCCCCGTAGTATACAAAGGCGCTGCCGCTCATCAGGATGTTCAGAGGCGCCGCCATCTTCACCTTTCTGATGTCATACTGCATGTAGCCTGCTGCCCTGGCCATATCATGATTCACAAAGAAGGGGGCGTCAATGGCATCCTCCCGGTATTCCCGGATGGCATTCTGTACTCTGCCCAGAGCCTTGGCATAAGCCTGAGCACTGTTGGTCTCGCCGCTGAAGGTCAGGGTCTTGGTCACCACTCCCGTAGGACCCGCAAATTCAAAGTTAAAAAAGCTGTCAATGCCGCTGGCATAATACTGCGCAAAGGTACCAAGTCCTTCCCAGGCTTCCCCTACCATGTAAGCATCGGATTTTACGCTTTTTACGTAATCATTCAGCCATGTGAGCACCTCCACATTTTTACTGGCAGCACCGCTGTAGAATTCCTTTACCGCATCCAGACGAAAACCGCCCACACCCTTATCCAGCCAGAAATCCACAATTCCCTCAAATTCCTTCCGAAGTGCCTGGCTCTCAAAATTCACATCCGGCATACCGCTCCAGAAGACTCCCTCATAGTAATAATCCGTGGAGCCCACCTGGTACCAGGTATCTGAGTTTGGATTTCCCTTCACAAAGTGATAATATTCATAATAGGGACATTCCTCCGCAGAAGGCTCCGCACCCGATTCCAGAGACTCCAGATAACTGCAGGCTTCCACGAACCAGGGATGCTCCGAAGAAGTGTGATTCAGCACCAGGTCAATGATCAGCTTGATACCCCGTTTGTCGCATTCCGTCACCAGTTCCTCAAAATCAGCCATGGTCCCGTATTCCGCCTCAATCTCCCGATAATCCTTCACGTCATACTTGTGATAAGAAGGAGAAGGCATGATGGGCATCAGCCAGATTCCGTTAAATCCCAGATCCGCGATATAGTCCAGTTTGGAGATCACTCCCTGAAGGTCCCCCACCTGGTCTCCGTCGCTGTCACAGAAGGAATAGACAAAAATCTCATACCAAGTGCGGTAATTGTCGTCAATCACCGTCACTTCCTTACTGCGCCAATCCGACGTTCCGCCGCAGGCCGTCAAACTGCAGGCCAGCATCACAACTGCCAAAAATACTACGAAAATCTTCCGAAACTTATTTTTTCTCTGCTTCACTTGTCCCATAACCTCCTGTTAAAGTTTTTTCGCAAAGTTTCGACATGTTATGTTCAGAATATCATTTTTTCCAAATCTTGTCAAGCTGTGAAACGGACCAGTTCCCCTCCATTACCGAATATGCTATACCGTATCTGACCAACACTCTCCTACTGACAAGCTGCTTTCCTTATCCTGACCAGCTCCGCCTCATGGTCCTGATACACGGTTTTGCACATTCCCGGTGTCAAAAAATCATCCCGGAAAGCTTCAATGACCTTTTCAGCGATAGCAAGCTGTATTTTTGCCTTTTCCGGTTCGCCGGTCTCCTGATAATAATCAGCCAGACAATTGAGCATCTTCACAAGACTGTCGGCAGATAATGCCTTCTGAATATTGGCGGCCCGAAATTTGTCCTCTCCCTCCAGCAGAACGGCTTCCAGTTCCAGTTTGGTAAAATAGATTTCCGGAATCCGCTGAAGGGTATCCCTGGCAAGTCCCGTCTCTCCGATTTTCTGATAGGTTTCTGCCAGAATCCTGCAAGCATCGTATCGGATGTCATCCTCTCTGGCGCTCTCCACCAGAGAACGGCAGATACTGATTACTTCGTCACTCCGTTCCGGTACCGGAATCGAATAAATGAGACAGTTCAGCAAAACTTCATTGCCCGGATATTTTTTCAGGCCGGCTCTGAGCAATTCCTCGCATTTTGCATCATCCTTTCCCCTATAGGGATAGGATGCATCCACAATTTCCCTGATCCGTTTTTCCGTTTCATAGTAATTATAGTCAAATAATTCATCTGTTGAGATTCCGAAAAAGGATGCCAACGCAGGGATCAGCGTAATGTCCGGCATGGTCATACCGCTCTCCCATTTGCTGACAGCCTGGAAGGAAATTCCCAAATACTGCGCCAGTACTTCCTGGGATATATTTTTCTGTCTGCGCAGATTTTTGATTTTGTTTCCGATATTAAGTTCCATTCTCATACCTCCTGCCCATTCTAAAGGCATCATTTCCTATTTTTCTGAAGTTTGAATCAGGTTTTGTTTGAAACCTGTCTCTGTCTGATCCTGTTTTATCTCTGAACCGGTTCCTCTTTATCATACCGAAGTGATACCTAATTGACAATAACGCATGGTTTGAGAATTTTTCAACCGCAGATTGAAAAGCAGCCTGCCGTAATTTTCCATCCTGAAATCATAATTTCATCTTGACAATTATGCCTATACTGCATATACTCAATATATACACTATGAGAAGGAGGGGAGACATGAATTTATCCCTGTCACTGCAAAGTGAAATACCTGCCTATGAACAGATTAAAATGCAGATCAAAGCACAAATCCTGTCCGGCGAACTGCCGCCCAACGAGCCGCTCACTTCCATGCGCCAGCTGGCCCGGGATCTGCGTGTCAGCGTCATTACCACTACCCGGGCCTACGGGGACCTGGAGGCGGAAGGGCTCATCTACACCCTCCAGGGCCGGGGCTCCTTCGTAAAGGCAAACGCCGAGACGGTGCGGCGTCAATACCTGAAATCCATCGACGAATCCCTGAAAACCGCTGTGGAAAAGGGAACAGCAGCCGGAGTAAGCCTGTCCGAATTACAGATAAGATTGGAGGAGATTTACCATGAACAATGCGATTGAAGTCAATAACCTGTGCAAACTCTATCCCGGTTTTGCGTTGAAAAATATCAGTTTCACGGTGCCGGAAGGAGTCTGCTGCGGTTTCGTAGGGACTAACGGCGCCGGAAAGTCCACTACGCTGCGCATTATGGCCGGTCTGGCATTTCAGGACAGCGGAAAAGTCCGCCTGTTGGGCAGACCGAGCACAGACGCTTCCGTCAGAGAGGACATCGCCATCCTCTTTGATCAGCCTTTCTTTCAGGAGGACTGGACACCCGAAGATATCGAGAAAGGCCTGTGTCCCTTTTATCCCACCTGGGACGGCATCCGATACAGAGAGTACCTGCGCCGTTTCGGTCTGGACCCGGGAAAGAAGTTCAAGACCCTGTCCCGGGGGATGAAACAGAAACTGGCCATGGCAGTCCATTTTTCCCATGAAACAAAATTACTTCTTCTGGATGAGCCCACCGGAGGCCTGGACCCGGCCACCCGGGATGAACTGCTGGATCTCTTCCGGGAGTATCTGATTCCGGAAAACAGAACGATCCTGTTCTCCACTCACATCACCAGTGATCTGGAGCGGATTGCCGACAAAATCATCTATATCCACAACGGAACAATCTCTTATGAGGGAGATAAGGAAGAACTGACCGCCTCCTACTGTATGGTCCGGGGCGGAATTCTTCCCG
This sequence comes from uncultured Acetatifactor sp., assembly GCA_910580225.1. GTDB lineage: Bacteria > Bacillota > Clostridia > Lachnospirales > Lachnospiraceae > Acetatifactor. Next base: position 10,655 of record CAJTXE010000005.1, on the reverse strand, counting down.
GCGAAAAAAGAAAACATGCCATCGGCCTGCGCCAGACAGACAATGGCTACGAATGCCTCATGGCTCTGGATCAAATCGGAGGCCTGCCTGCTGATGCTGTGACCGAAAAGGTTTCCATTGACGATGTTGTCGTCTATATGGAGAGACACTCAAAATTAAATGGAGATTTCTGTGGGCCCGTTCATTTGGGCAAGGAGGTATCATCATGCTGAACGTATTGAAATTAGACTGGTCTGCAATAAAATCTTATCGCATTCGGCTTCTTTTGTTGCCCATAGGGCTTTTTGTCCCCGGTGTACTGTCCTCCATCTCTCTGGTTCCCATGGGAGTCGTGCTGCTGTTTTCCTTCTCCATCAATACTTTTCTGGTGGAAGAAAAGGGAGGACTGAACCGACTTTATCTGACGCTGCCCTTGAAAAGAAGCAAAATGGTTACCGCCAGATACCTTCTGTCCCTGATTCTGTTTCTGGCAGGCGCTTTACTGGGATTTGCACTGATGCCCCTGGCAAATCTCTTTGCTCTTTCCCGTTGGTATCCGGATTGGACATGGGCGCTGGCACTGTTTTCCTTTGGTTTCCTCATCTATGCACTGATGAGCCTGGCCATGTATCCAGCCCTTTTCAGATTTGGGTATGCAAAAGGCAAAGTATGGGGGTATTACGTCCCCTCTTTCCTGGTACTCCTGGCTTATTTTGCAATCATGGAGTATGATATAGCCAAAGGCGGCACTTTCATCCTGGATCTGCTGATCTATGCTTCGGAGCATATTCTTTCCGTCAGTGAAGTGATTTTGAGTCTGGGTGCAGTGATTCTGGCCGTTTCCTGGCGGCTGTCAGTGCGGCTGTATTCCCGGCGGGAATTTTGAATCGTGCCGGCTGACCCAAGGCACGATATTTCCTGCCCAAAACCATCCCGGCCTGCGAACCCTGCTGGCGGAAGTTCTCTTCCTGTCCGGGGGGAACCATAAAAACAGAAAGAGGAGCTCGCCGCGATTTTCGGAATCATAAGGCGGTTCCCTCTCTGGGGACGAAATAAGCGCTCATATCAGCTTTCTCCAGAGTGAGAAGTTTCACTTTCCTGTCGATTCCCCCTGCATATCCGGTCAGGCTCCCGCTGCTTCCCACTACCCTGTGGCAGGGAACCATAATCGAGATTTTATTATGCCCCACTGCACCTCCCACTGCCTGGGCTGACATTCGGGAAATGCCCTTCTGTGCTGCAATTTCCCTTGCGATTTCCCCATAGGTAGTAGTTTCCCCATAGGGTATCTTCTGCAGAATCTTCCAGACAGCAATCTGAAAAGGTGTACCGGTCATATGGAGCGGCGGGCAGAAATCCGGCTCTCTTCCGGAAAAATAAATGTTCAACCATTCCTTTGTCTTTGTAAAAACAGATATATTTCCATCCTGACTATCCGAGTCAGGATGATTTTCATTGTATATCTTATGGGAATTCCCATAGTATTTCTGTCCTTCGAACCACAGCCCGGTCAGTCCGTCTTCGTCAGCGGCAAGAAGAATGTTGCCCAGAGGCGATACATATTGATTGGTATACTGCATTTGTTTTGTCCTTTCTCCATCTTGCAGGATGGTAACAAGTCCCCTGAATCCACCACCTACAGCGTCCGGAACCGCACCGTCACACAGAGTCCGCCTTCCTCTGAGGAGCTCACAAAAAGTCCGTACTCCTCTCCGAACACCAGTTTTAGTCTCTGGTCCACATTGCGCATGCCGATATGACGGCTGCCTGTAATGGCGGAATCACGCAAGTGTGCTCTCAGCCGCTGCAGCACCTCCTCGGTGATGCCGTCCCCATTGTCTACCACATAGATATAGTTGTCTTTCCCCCGCTTCTCTCCCCGCAGCCAGATATTCCCTCCACTCCGCTTTCCTGCCAGTCCATGCTGAATGGAATTCTCTATCAGAGGCTGCAGCGTCAGCTTCAGGATACGTTCGCCCTTTAAAGCTTCCGGAATCTCCTGATGCAGACAGAGACGCCCATGAAACCGAAATTCTACCAGTTTCACATACAGCTTCACATGTTCCAGTTCCTCCCTTAAAGGCACCAGATAATTTTCATTGGACAGGCTGATGCGCATCAACTGCCCCAGAGTATAGGTCATCTCCGTAATCTCATTATCCCCCTCCATCAAAAGCGCGGAAGCATTGCCGATGGCTTCCAGGGTGTTAAAAAGGAAATGAGGATTGATCTGGGTCTGCAGGGCACAGATCTGGGCATTGTGCAGGCTGATAATACGCTCCTGAATCTGGGCGTTCAAGTCGTCGTTCTCTTTTTTCGCCGACAAAATACTCCTCTGAATTGCCTCAATTTCGTCCACATGTTCCTTTCTGTCCCATTCTGTCAGCATGGAAACCTCAGACAGCACACGCAGGGTTCTTTTCACCGGACGGTACACCCACACAGCCAGGCAGAAAGCCAGAATCAGGCTGATGGCTCCTGTCAGCCCCATCACCTGCCGCAGCCGGATATCCGCTTCCCGATTCTGTTCCTCAAATTCCTGCATGGTTGCCAGATACAGATACCGAAGCACATCCTCGCCGCTCTCCAGGCCCGATACCACATACCGTTTTCCCCACAGGGTACACACCTGCGAAAAGCTCCCCTCCCATTCCCCCAGGGCCTTCAGCTGCTCCAGTTCCTCCTGATCCCGAAACAGACGGTACTCATCGCTGTATACCAGAGTCTCCATGTCATGGTCAAAAATCAGCAGCCTTGGGGCCTGGTCTATATTTCTGTATTTTCCGCTGCCAATGTAGTCTCCCAGTTTTTCCACATCCAGGTTTACTGCTACCAGTCCCACATTGCTGTCCTTGCTGATGCTCACCGGATACAGCACTGTCAGCAGATAGGGATACTGATTTCTCTTGATTCGGGGCAGAAGCGCGTTCCTCCGGGGCATATCCCTGGAAAAAGACGCCAGGGCGTCCTTGTCCCGAAATTCTCCATAGCCCGATACCCCCAAATCTGTAACCACTTCGTTTGAATTGGCGAAATACACATAAACGGAATCAATATAGGCATTGGCATTCTTAATTACAGAAAGCATGTCCGTCAGGCTTTCCAGATTTTCCGTAAAATCCCGGCTCACAGAAGGTCTGGATGCCAGATATTTCACATTCCGGTTCACGGACAGGCTGTATGTGAGATTTTTGGTAGATAAAATCACCGAGTACACATTTCCGTATGCCTGGCATAGAGATGCTTCATTTCTCTTGATAAATTCCTGGTACAGCCGCTCCCGCTGCTGCCTTCCGTACCACATATTCAGCACCGTCACCGGCAGCACCAGGCAGATAAACAGCAATAAAAAATACTTCAGCAGGATGCTGCTGAAGCGATAATCCCTTAAATAGTCCCAGATCCTCCTGGCGGAACTGCTGATCCTTTTCTTCCATTTCATAGTGCGCCTCCCTGGCCCTTTCTTTGGTGTTCCTGCATCATAACGCTGTTCCCTGCATGTGCCTCCCCCATTCCCCTATCATTACGCTTCTCTCCGGCTGTCCCTCCCCCATTCCCCTATCATTTCGCTTCTCTCCGGCTGTCACTCCCCCATTCCCCTGTCATTTCGCTTCTCTCTGGCTGTCACTCCCCCATTCCGCCATCATTGCGCTGCCCCCTGCTTCCCCCGCTGATATTCCCTGGGCGTGCATCCCACCCGTTTTTTAAAGATCTGCTGAAAATATTTATCGTCCCGGTACCCTACCTCTGCTGATACATAAGCCGCATCCGTCTGGCCCTCGTCCATCAGCCGCATGGCACCTTCAATGCGAATCCGCACCAGATAGTCAGTAAAAGTCTCGTTCATCTCACTGCGGAAGCGCCGAATAAAATGCCTGGGGCTCAAATGCACGAATTCCGCCACATCCCGGTAGGTAAAATCTTCCCCCAGATGGTTGTTGATATAGCTGCATGCTTTTGTGATGCAGTCATCCACCACAGGCTTCCTGGCCGTCACCAGGTTGCCGGACACCAGTTCGTCATTGAGCCAGCTGAATAATCCCAGGAGCTGCCTATGAAAATCCTCTGTGTCCGAGGGCTGCAGTTCCTTCAGCCTTGTGGCAAAGGCCTCCTCCAATTTGGGGTCCTTCAGCACAAGCTTGCTCCTTAGCTGTTCCAGAAGCCTCTTTACCAATACCTCCCGGATCTCCGGGGGTGCGTTCAGCATCATGGGCTTCAGTCTTGCATAGGCTATCCAGGCTTCCTCCCCTTCCCCCAGGACGGAGCCGGCTACTGATTTAATCAGCGTCAGTACCTGGTCATATTCTCCTTCCCCAAAGCTGCGCAGAAGCGTTTCCTCCTGGGATATCTCGTCCAGTTCCTTTTTAATATTGGCAAAAACAGTTTTCAGTTTTTCATAATCGATGGGTTTCAGCAGGTATTCGTACACCTGGCAGCGGATAGCCTCTCTGGCGTATTCAAATTCGCGATATCCCGATAAAAGAACGATTTTCATCCAGGGATATTTTTCCCGAATCAAAGCAGCCGCTTCCAAACCGGACACCTGATACATGCAGATGTCGGTGAGCAGCACGTCCGCCCGCTCTTCTTCCAGGAATTTCAGCACATCACTGCCGTCTTCAAGCATGGCTGCCACCTCAAAGCCCATCTGTTTCCAGTCGTTTCGGTAGTACAGCCCAGCCCTGATCAGGGGCTCGTCATCTGCTATAATCAATCGATACATGCCTTCTGTCTCCTTTCCTGCCGTTCCCATTCGGAAGCTGTTGTCTGATATCCCGTCTGCCGTAAGGTTTCCGCAGTCAATCAACTACTATAACGTCTTTATTACGGACGCCTTTTCTGCAGTGTTCCTCGAGGCCGGTTTCCGCAGACTGCTCTCTCATAGTCTCCTCACTGCGGTTTCCCATCAGCCTTTTTTACCACAGATTGACGCCGTAAATGCCTGCGTCACCGCCCCAACTCCTGTGAATTGTAATCTCTATTTTACCGATTTTCTTTCCTTTTATCAAGAACCGAACCTGTCTTCTGCAATTATCCCTTACTTCTTCCCGAAAAATTACATTTTTTCGGGATATCCCTTCCTTCCGGGACAGCTCTTCTTCCAGGAAATGCCTCTCTTCCTGAAGCCCCTTTTCTCCCCGGGGCATTTCTTCCTGAAAGCCCTCTTCCTCCCGAAATCCCCCATCTCTCCGGAACAGCTCTTCTTCCTTGGAGTACCTTTCTTCCGGAAACCGTCTCTCTCCCCGAGGACTCCCTTCCTCCCGGAAGGTACTTTCTTCCATCCATACCGTCACATCGAAATCCCTGACCAGGCATCCCGGCAGTTCCGACAGCGGCTCTGACCTCAAATCCGTGTCAAATGTGACTGCCAGATGTTCCGCGTCCACCGGGTGCTCTGCCGTCAAGGTCAGTGTCCGGGGATATGCCCCGCTGCCAATCCATAAATTGGGCATCCCGTAGGGCCTGGTGTATGGTGTCAACGCCATCTCCGGAGCAAATACCCGCTGCGGAGGAAAAATTCCACGGAATGCCATATTTTCCCGTCTGTTATACCGATGATCCAGATACAGGTAACCACTCTCCGGATTCAGGGGCACGCTGTCGTGATTGCATTCTCCGCACGCTCCTTCCGGATACAGCCGCAGTGTCACCGCACCAGGCAGCTCTGCTGATGTCATCCCCACCCACAGGTCCGGGTTTGGCTTCAAAATCAGATATATTTTTCCGTCCTGCCCTCTGTCAGCGTTCAGATCAAGCCGCAGCCATCCACGAAAACCTGCTTCCACGGTCTGTTCCGCCGTTTTCACAAGCCGCTCCGGCAGAAAGGTCTCCCTGTGCGTCCCTTCCAAAATCTGAAATTCCAGTTTTGCGGCCTGTCCGGCCTGTTTTTTCCAGTCCACACCGCCTCCCGGCTTATGATCAGATTTCTTATCACGTTCCGTCTGTTTTTCCGATTCTGCGGCCTGTCCGCTCACATTTTCCACCCACAGCTGCAGACTGTCCAGATGTTCTGTTGCAAGCATCAGCGCCAATCCGTAGGCTCTGTCAAGTTTACGTTTTACCGTTATTGAATCATTTTCAAAGCATTTCTCTCCGGAGGCGGAAGCCCGGAAGTTTTCCATCAGAGGCGACAGCTCCTTCAGGCCCGCCACAGTCTGGTCCGCCCTGGCCAGTTTCTCCCGAAGCAGGTGGGGATGGTACTTTCCCAGGGCGGCAGGCGTGATCCCCAAATCCATGCAGCACCTGGCCGCAGTCCCCACCGCCTGTCCCATGCAGGCGCAGGTAGCCATCACCCTTGTGGAACCCAGTGCCACATGGGTGGCGCTGATATTTCTGCCCGCCATCATCAGGTTTTCCACATCCTTGCTGTACAGACAGCGAAAAGGAATATTGTAGATTCCCGTCACCGGTATAAATTCCGTAGCCGGCCCCGGGTCATAAATTCCCAGAGGCGCATGCACATCCATGGGCCAGCCGCCGATACACACCGCATCCGGAAAATCCCGCTTCTTCTCAATATCGTTTTCCGTCAGCACATAATCCCCCAGAAACCGTCTGGACTCCCGGGCGCCTGACCGGGCGTAAACACGTTTGAGTACATAATTTTTGGCCTCCGGATACCTGCCGCTGTTTTTCACATAATCCCAGATGCCGAACACCAGGCGGCGCAGTTCCAAGTCAATCTCCTCGCTGTCATAGACCACATTCCTCTGGCCTCCGTACTCAAAGGACCAGTGGGCTCCTTTTGCGGAGATAGCTCTGTGGTTTCCGGGCTTGTCAATGTTCCGGATGAAATCCATCTCCCCCACCTTCCCGGCAAAGGCCGGGGGCGTGTATGTCACCTCATGGCCGCAGTCCCGGGTTTCGAAGTAAAAGGTGTTCCCCATAGTATAAGCATCTGCGGAAATCGGCGCCTTTCGCTCCCCATATTCCGCCCTTCCCTCCCGGCCCATGCGGAAGGAGGCCCCTGCCTGGTAAGCCAGTTCCCCATTCCCCGTGGCGTCGATGTAAAATTTGCTTTCCATTTCATAGACCAGATTGCTGATGCTGTGCCTGCCCCGGCAGAGGGTTATGCGGTTTCCTTCTTTTTCACATTCATAGATGCCCGTATTCAGAAGCAGTGTAATACCAGCCTCCTGGTAAATCATATCAAAAAGCACCGCGTCCGTCAGTGCAGCCCGGTCATAGCCGCCGCCCCTGTTATACTCAAGCATGCGCATCCGGATTTCTTCCGCCAAACCGCCCTCCCTGGCATAAATGGCCGGATTCAGACCCAGGTGACTGGCTCCGTTGATGCTGATGCCGATTTCACTGGAAGCGTTTCCCCCCGGAACACTCCTGTCGTTGACCAATATGACGCTTAAGCCCTCCCGGGCAGCAGCCACCGCGGCGCAGATTCCCGCCAGACCCGCACCCGCCACCGTAACATCGCTGCAAAGTCTCCTGGGACGGCTGTTCTGGCTGTCTTTCTGTGTGCTTTCTCTTGATTCCGCTGCATTTTCACTGACGAATTGGCTGCTTTTGTTATCTGTCGAACCGTTTGCGGGATCATCTGCCGGGCAATCGTCCCGGTTGTCTGTTATATTTTTATCCATAGGAAACCTTTCTTCCATTTCTGCGGAATGTTGTTGAAATTGATTCAGTATGCACATTTTATGATTTATGATACCGTATGCCCGACCGGCAGGAAACAGATTCAGAGGACAAGTCCGGAGAAAAAAGAGACAAAATCCATTTTCTCCTTGTATTCCCCGCTGAAACATGATAAAATAAAGTCAAAATTTTACTTTTGTCTTTATTTTTTAAGAAATGAGGGCGTGAGGATGCCAAAGGTAGCTTATTCGGAAGAAGAACGGGAAAAAATCAGGACGGCGCTGCTCACGGCAGGGCTTGAGCTGATGGCAAAACAGGGCATACAGCGCACCACCGTTGAGCAGATTTATAAAAAAGTAGGCATTTCAAGGACGTTTTTCTACTCCTACTTTCCCACAAAGGAGGATTTCATTGTGGAAATGCTGTACCTGCAGCAGCCCAAAATAATCGCTTACGCGCAGCAGCTGATGGCTGATCCCGAGCTGAACTGGCGCCAGGCCGTAGAACGGTTTCTTCATTCCTGCTGCTATGGAGAACAAAACGGTATTGCGGTTTTGACCATTGAAGAACAGCAGCTTCTCTTCCGGCGCCTGTCAAAGGAAAGTTACGAAATATTCCGCCAGAAGCAGGCCTGCCTGTTCGGCAGAATTCTGGAAGCCTTCGGCGTGCAGGCGGACCGGGCAAGCATCAGCCTGTTTACAAATCTAAGCCTGGCAGTGCTGGTTTTACGCAGAGCGATTCCGGATGCGCTGCCCCTGTTTGTTCCGGAAGCGGCCGACGAAACGACTGCCTTTCAGGTCAGGGCCATCGTGGATGCCCTGGAAATTCTGAAAGAAGAGAATCGCTGTCAGGACAGGCCTGATATGTGAGACATTATCCTGACTGTCGGTAATCCCCAAAAGAGCCCCCGCCAGGGCGGACGTCCAAAAAAGAAAAACCGTCTCTGGCGGATTTGTTTTATCTAAAATAAAGATAATTGTATTACTTTGTCTTTATTTTGCCGAATGTTACTTTTTCATTGCGCCAAAGCCCCGTGCCATGTGAGGCTGCCCGTTGCACTCTTTACTGACAGCAGAAAAAGGAACCGGCATCAAAAAGAAAAATAGAGATTAGAAACGAAAAACGGAGGATACAAAGATGGGATTTTTCAGCAAATTATTCAAGGGACCCGAAATTGATATGGAAAAGAGCAATGCCAACGCAAAGAAAATGCGGCAGTTGTTCAATCAGGCGGTGGAGCACGGGGATGATTACAGAATAATCTTCGGATACACCGAGGATGTAAGCCGCTTCAATTACGGCTTTGTCCATGGCAGCAAGACGAAAATCGGAAATCTGATTGTGGGTTGGAACGAAGCGGCACAGACCATAGCGGCAGTTCCCACAGTCCCGGATCTTTCCGGCTGCGGCGATCCCACCTGGTACCGCCGTCCGGAGATTCTGAAGGCTTATCGAAGCAAGTATCCTGCGGACGCCTTTGTCATTTATCCGGACAAAAAAGGCTACATCAGCATCCAGGCCTATGACTGGCTGGACGATGAAAGTTTGTATGTATATGTGTCCCAGGAAGAGGAACTGGCCGCTTTTACCGAATTTTTTACAAAACAGTTCGCAACGAAATAAACCCCAAAACGCCGCAGGGATCTTACCCTTCAACGCTGTCCTGCGGCGAATGAATCAGGAGGACAAAACATGTTTGATCTCAATGAAATCAGAAAGAGAGCCCAGATGGCCAACGAACAGGCTCTCGACGCCATAAAGGAAGCCCGGGAAAAAAGCGGGGAACTCGCCGCCCATGCGGAGATATCCCACGCCGAAGACACCTGTCCCTCCGCAGCGGAAACAGAGGCGCAGATCAATGCCAACACACAGCGCCAGGTGGAAATATTGGGCCAGGTATTCGGAGGCGACAGCATGAGCCGGATGACTGTAAATGAGGAGCTGCTGCAGAATATGGTAAAGGAACAGGTGGCCGCGGCAGCCTCGTCCAATGCGGAACAGCTGATGGCGCAGTTTTTCGGAGAGGACGCCGGCGTCCTTGCAGCCGCATTGGAAATGTTGGGAACCGAAGACGAGGATGCAGAAGAAGAGGATATATTCGACGAACAGTTGGAGGAGAGACTGTATACCGTTCTGGAAGAAACCATAACACGAATTGATTCCCTGCCGGAACCGGAACCGATTTCCTATCAAAAACAAGACCAACGGTGGAAACAATTCGGTATCCTGCTGTCTGGCATTGTCTCCACCCTGAATGACCACAGTCTGCGTGGAATGGACGTGGAAGAACATATTCCCGTCCTGGAACAGCAGGTGGTATCCATTGTGCGGCGCTCCTGGGGCATCAACGGCCGCAGCGATCTGCTGGACAAAATCCGATATCTGGCACAGGAAGGCTATGTTCTTCGGTACCGGATTTACAGCGAAGCAGAGTCTCCGGAATCCCTGTTGGACGAAGATATGGACGAAGAGGAACGGGAATCCGTGTGCCGTGCCTGGCGCTTTGTACAACGGTATAAGCGTCGGTATACACCCGGATTTCTGACCGGCTGGGATATCGGGCGGGCGGCGATGCTGGCCCGGTGGGGCAGCTACCTGGGCTGGATTACCGAGCAGGAAGCCCTGGGGATTCTCTGGGACTTATCCCGGAAGGCAGTGGAAGAAATCCACAGCTGGCGTGAATTTGCCGCTTCCTATTTGTTCGGAGGCTTGCTGTGGAAGCTCCTCTGCGGAGACAGCTCGGCGGAAAGTTATCTGGGATACCTTGCGGACGCGGCATCCAAACTGCTGATTGGCAGAACGGATTCCGTCGGCGGTGAGTGGCGGCAGTGTCCCTGGCCGGCAGAAAGAAAGATTGGCTTTACATAAAAATTTCCCCTCTTTATTTTGGGATTTGCATTTTTCTGTATAATACATCCCTGAACTTATCATATTATTACTGTGAAACAAAACCTTCAGGGTAGCTAAAAAAGCGCAGACTGCCCCTATCAAGTTTTAAAAGGTTCTTTTTGAGCTTCGCTGTCAGGCCCAGGCGGCAACTACTGGAACTTCCCAGCCAAGCACTTTTAACTTTTTCAGGTACG
>CAJTXE010000004.1 GCA_910580225.1 uncultured Acetatifactor sp. | reverse complement strand
CAGCTTACAGCTCAAAGATGGGTTGGGCATCTTTTCAATAAAGGCTCGCACCCACCGCCTTCTCTCTGAAAATCCAAGATGCTTACTATTTCTTATCATAGCTTTTGTGTTCAATTTTATCATTTATACCACAAAAAATAACGGCTGTCAAGAATCCGAAAAACATTTCAATCCGTTCACCATACCTGTTCATTTTATGTTATACTGTTTTATACGATTTTGTTTCCCTTTTCTCTTATCAGCGTTCATAATGTCTGCGGAAGGGTATCGTACAAGGGAAACAATAAAGCAAATCTCACCTGCGATAAACTTCGTGTTTTCAAAGGTTCGTGAGAGTTTTGATAATAAACTATAACAGCTGATAATTCCCTTAAAAATCATCAAACCCCAATCTGAACTTGAGGAGGCGCGTTACATGAAAACATATCAAGTTAGTCTGAATGGCAAGCAGTATGGTATGTTGGAAAAAATGCTGTGTTCAGGCAGGGCCGAACAGTTGGCCAGGAACCAGCTCATAAACGGATATGAACTTTTTTCTGATATGCTGGATGATATATGTTCGCCTGTAACAGATGGATGGAGTACATTTGAAATTGTATTGCAAGAATCTGTGGAAGAATTAGATTTGTTAAGAGTGATGACAAAAGCAGTCTATCCAGAAAACGAAGACTATTTTGTAAGACAAATAGGGCAGCATTTTCAATGTGAAAAAGACTTTGCGTTTCAAATTCATTTGAAATTCTGAAGTGATATGATTGGAGGGTCAAATTTCGCGGACCCTCCATACACGAATCATTTTCATAAACAACCGCCCCTGCTGTTTTTACAACTTTCTATTCTTGGAGTGACATTTCACGCAATTGAATGGCTAATCGTTATCCTCAAAAATTGTCCGGATGACAGGAACCGTTCATGGCACAGCCCGCACATCCGCAGCCACAGGATGATTTTCCCTTTTTCTTTCTGCGCACCATGCAGGCAATAACAGCCGCCACCACAATGATCAAAGCTGCGCTGATTGTGATTGTCGCCAAATTTTCCATAATCCAAGTAAACATATAGTCCTCCTATTCTAATCGCTGCGCGATAGCTCTAAAGAATAAAGTCACTTCGCCATGATCCCATACCAGAAAGCCGCTTCATGGCAGTTTTTAATTTGCAATGGTTCTGGTGCGTTTCATCTTTTCCTGATCCGGTCTGACCAGCATATACATCATACCGCCGAGAACAAGCATGGCACCAAACAGACCAGGCACATTCAGATTGCCTGTAAGCGCCGAACCAATCTGGTTGACCATAAGCGCTGCCCCATAAGCCAGCCCGCACTGGTACCCAACGGCAAACCAGGTCCACTTTGCATGATTCATCTCCCGCCGGATAGCGCCTATGGCCGCAAAGCAGGGCGCGCACAGAAGGTTGAACACAAGGAAGGAATATCCCGCTGCTTTGCTGAAATTCGCTCCGATCTCTGGCCATCCTCCCGGATAGAGGATCCCCATGGTGCCCACAATGTTCTCCTTTGCCACCAGACCGGTTACGGAAGCCACCGCCGCCTGCCAGTTTCCCCATCCAAGGGGCTTGAAAATCCAGGCCACGGCCCCGCCCATGGCCGCCAGAAGCGATTGCTCCATCTCCTCCTCGCCGAGCATCCGGAATCCTTCCTGTGTAAATCCAAAATACGTGGCAAACCAGATTATGATAGTGGAAAGCAGAATAATCGTACCTGCCTTCCTGATAAAGGACCATCCCCGTTCCCACATGGAACGCAGCACATTGCCCGCCGTGGGCATATGATAAGCCGGAAGTTCCATAACAAAAGGCGCAGGCTCACCGGAGAACATTCGTGTCTTCTTTAACATGATACCGGAAACAAGAATCGCCGCCATACCCACAAAATACGCGCTGGTTGCCACCCAGGCGGAACCGCCGAAAACCGCACCGGCAACCATGGAAATAAACGGAACTTTTGCACCGCAGGGGATAAAGGTGGTGGTTATAATGGTCATCCGGCGGTCACGTTCATTTTCAATGGTCCTGGAGGCCATGATACCCGGAATCCCGCAGCCGGTGCCGATGAGCATGGGAATAAAGGACTTGCCGGACAAACCGAACCTGCGGAAAATCCGATCCAGAACAAAAGCAATCCGCGCCATATAGCCGCATGCCTCCAGGAATGCAAGGAGCAGAAACAAAACCAGCATCTGGGGCACAAACCCCAACACCGCGCCCACACCGGCCACAATACCGTTATTTATCAGCCCCGCAAGCCATTCCGCTGCTCCCACAGCCTCAAGCCCCTCCCCTACGAGCACCGGGATACCGGGAACCCATACGCCGTAGGCTGCAGGGTCAGGTTCCTCCCCGTATTTCTCCAAAATCCCAAGAGCTGCCTCATACTCCGCAGGCGTTGCCGTTTCCATTATCGCCTCCAGCGTCTCCTCATCCGTCACCTGATAAAGGAACTCTCCTGCAGGCGCCCTGCCGTTTTCCTCCGCATAAGCGTCATAGCCCTCCACAATGAGAGCCGCTTCCCCGTATTCTTCAGCCGCTTCCCCATAAGCGGAAGAGCCGATGCCAAACAGATGGAAACCGTCGCCGAACAGCCCGTCATTTGCCCAGTCCGTGGCAGCGGTTCCCACCGTCACCATGGATATATAATACACCAAAAACATGATTGCTGCAAATATGGGAAGCCCCAGAAATCTGTTTGTAACAATTCTGTCTATTTTATCGGAATGCGTCATCTTTCCTGCGGATTTTTTCTTCAGACACCCTTTGATTATGCTGCCGATATAGAGATAACGCTCATTGGTGATGATTGATTCCCCGTCGTCGTCCAACGCCTCCTCAACTGCTCTGATATCCCTTTCTATATGAGAAATCACAGACTCTTCCAGCTTCATCTGCTCCAACACCCTGCCGTCCCGTTCAAACAGCTTAATGGCGTACCATCTCTGCCGCTCCTCCGGCATTTCATGTACCGCAGCCTCCTCAATATGGGCAAGGGCATGCTCCACGATCCCTGAAAACCTGTGCAGGGGAACCGTCTTTCCGTTTCTTGCCGCGTCCATGGCCGCCTCCGCAGCCTCCATGATGCCTTTTCCTTTCAACGCAGAAATCTCCACTACCCTGCAGCCCAGTGCCCTTGACAGCTCTGCCGTGTGAATCTGATCGCCGTTTTTCTCCACCACATCCATCATATTGACGGCTATGGCCACAGGAATGCCGAGCTCCATAAGCTGGGTGGTCAGGTAAAGATTTCTCTCCAGGTTCGTGCCGTCAATGATATTCAGGATTGCATCGGGCCGTTCGCCGGTCAGGTAGTCCCTTGCCACCACTTCTTCCAATGTATAAGGGGAAAGGGAGTAAATACCGGGAAGGTCGGTGATTGTGACATCCTCCTGCTTTTTCAGTTTTCCTTCCTTCTTTTCCACCGTAACCCCCGGCCAGTTTCCCACAAACTGGTTGGAGCCGGTAAGAGCGTTAAATAATGTGGTTTTTCCGCAATTCGGGTTGCCCGCAAGGGCAATTCGCATGTTCATAGTTTTACCTCACTCACTTTTATTAGTTTTAGCTAACCACTTGTTTTAAAAGAAAGGGGACCTCTCCCCTTGAAAAGCTTTCCGCACTTCTCTCTCCATTATTTCCCTGCCTGTTTTCCCGGCGGAATGCATCTCTGTGCCTTCTGCCTCAACATGTTCCCTTCACGCTTTTCCGATCAAATGCATCCCTGCGCCTCCTGCCTCAACATGTTCCCTTCACGCTTTTCTGCTCGAATGCATCTCTACACTTCCCATCTCAACACATTCCGCTCACATGTTCCCGGCAGGACCTATCTCTGCATTTACTGTCTCAGCATATTCCCGGCAAGCCCCATCCTGGCACTTCCCGTCTCAACACGTTCCCGGCAGGCTCCATCCCTGCAGAACCCATCCCTGCACTTCCCGTCTCAACACGTTCCCGGCAGGACCCATCTCTGCATTTACTGTCTCAGCATATCCTCTCACACCTCCCCGACAGAATGCATTTCCATACTTTCCACCTCAATTATCTCCGCATCCGCCTTCCTGATGGAAAGTTCATAGCCCCGGACGGTCACCTCAACCGGGTCTCCAAGGGGCGCAACTCTGCGAATCCGGACTTCCGCCCCCTTCGTCACCCCCATGTCCATAATCCGGCGCCTGACCGCTCCCTCGCCGTGGAGCTTCACAACCCGGACGGTATCGCCCACCTTCGCTTCCTTCAATGTTTTCATTTCCATTCTCCTTCTGCTTTTCATTTGATATAGACATATATTGGACACTGCCGCACATATTCCGGCGCGTGCTGAATGGGGCTGCTGCATACCTGCCTCTGTCCCCTCCGGCTCAGACCATGATTTTCTGTGCCATCTCCCTGCCGACCGCAATCCGGGAGTCCTTTATATTCACAATAACATTGCCTCCCACGGCATTTATCACCGTGACTGCTGCTCCCACAACAAAACCCAGATTCTCCAGATGAGCCCTGACTTCCTGTTTCCCCCCGATCTTCCTGATCAGGTTTTCCTCTCCCACTTCTGCCAGTGTAAGCGGCATCATACCTTCACCTTCCCTGAACTATGTATTCGTTATCTCTAACCCCATGCCGAAACAATAGAATCCCTGCTTCCGGCTTCTTCTATTGTCATAGTCACGGGTTAGCAAAGACTAACTATGTATTATATTATGACGCCTGGAGATTTTTGTCAATGGTTTTTTGTGACTAATCGAAGTTTCATCAGTCTAACCAACAAATTAGACTCAGCTAACTATTGACCTGTGCAAAATGCCCATGAAAAATACTGAAAAAATGATGCAAAAATGTTGAAAAATTGACGTACCTTCTATGCAAATCCGTAGTACGATATTCCTAATCCAATCGGGAAGCCGGATCCCGCAAAACTTTCCGACGAATTTTCAGAGGAGGAACCTATGATGAAAAAAATCAGAAAATGGCTGTGTCTGCTGCTCTCCGCGCTGCTTATGACATCCCTTTCCCCCGCGGTCCATGCTGCAGGCGAAAGCCAGGAAAGCGAAACGGCGGACAGCGGAAACACCGAAACAGCTGACGGAAACACTGGCGAAGAGGAGGCGCTTCTGGCCCCCTACTTTATCATCCAAAATGAGGATACGCCCCTGGAGGCTTTCCCCTTAAAATCTACGGAAGTCATCACGAACATCAACGGCATTATCGCCGAAACCTATGTGATCCAGACCTATGCAAACGAGGGAAATATCCCCATCAACGCCCGGTATGTGTTCCCCACTTCGCCCAGCGTCACGGTTCACGGCATGACCATGCAGATCGGAGACCATATTGTTACTGCCCAAATCAAGGAAAAGGAAGAAGCCAAAGCAGAATACGAAGAGGCCAAAAGCGAAGGGAAAAGCGCTTCTCTGCTGCAGCAGCGGCGCCCCAATGTATTTACCATGGACGTGGCAAACATCATGCCCGGAGATACGGCCCGCATCGAACTGCACTACACAGAACTGATCACTCCCGCGGAAGGAATTTACTCCTTTGTCTTCCCCACCGTAGTAGGACCCCGTTATGCGCCCGAAGAGCCGGAACCCATATCGGACCCCGGGGAAGAGGAATCCGCTTCCTCATTGGCCTCCCGTAAAAATATCCGCCCCACTCCGGAACCTTTGGAGCCTCCGAAAGAGGAATGGATAGCAAGCCCCTATTTTCTGAAAGGAGAAAACCCTCCCGGGGAATACAGCATTACTGTCAATCTCTCCACCGGCGTCCCCATCGGGGAAGTAACCTGCAAATCTCATGAGATCAACGTGGAACAGGAGGGGGACTCTCAGGCCCGGATCACCCTGGCCAATCCGGAAGACTATGCCGGAAACCGGGATTTCATCCTGAAATATCGCCTTACCGGGGAGGAGGTCCAAAGCGGCCTGGTGCTCACCGGCGCAGAAGAAGAAAAGTATTTCATGCTGACGGTTCAGCCGCCCCAGCGGTTTACCCCGGAAGAGATTCCTCCCAGAGAATACCTCTTTGTATTGGATGTATCCGGTTCCATGTATGGTTATCCGCTGGAAACCGCCAAGGATCTAATCCGAAATCTGGTAACAGGTTTACGGGAAACCGACACTTTCAACCTGGTTCTGTTTTCGGATGATACCACTACCCTGTCTCCGGAGTCCCTGGCCGCCACCGGCCAGAATGTACACCGCGCCATAGACCTGATCAACGAGACAGAGGGCGGCGGCGGAACCTCCATGATGCCTGCTCTTGAAGAAGCCATGGGCATCCCCCTGCATGAGGACACTGCCCGAAGCGTTGTCATCATCACCGACGGCTACATTTCCAACGAACAGGAAATATTCGAACTGATTAATGGCAATATGGACACCGCCAGCTTCTTCTCCTTCGGCATCGGCAGCTCTGTCAACGATTACCTGATCAAGGGAATCGCACAGTCCGGTATGGGGGAATCCTTTATCGTAACCGACTCCGAAGACGCACAGACAAGTGCGGAGCATTTCCGAACCTACATCGAAGCGCCCCTGCTCACCGGTGTCACCATCGATTATGAAGGCTTTGACGTATATGACACTGCCACCACAGCTCCTTCCATTCTGTATGCCCAAAAGCCCATTGTTCTCTTCGGAAAGTGGCGTGGAGAGCCGAAAGGAACCATCACCATATCCGGAAAATCCGGAAACCGGGATTACAGCCAGGAAATTTCCGTGGCCGATGTGGCGGTCAATGAGGAAAATGAGGCTGTCCGCTATCTCTGGGCCCGGACAAAACTGGACCAGCTGGCAGGATACGGCAGCACCAGAAATGATGAATCCGTGAAAGAAGAAATCACCCGGCTGGGATTGGATTACAGCATGACTACGCCTTATACTTCATTTGTGGCTGTCATCGATGTGGTCCGCAACAGCGAGGGCATCAGCAAAAATGTAAATCAGGCCCTTCCCCTGCCCCTGGGCGTGTCCAACCTGGCCGTAGGCGGCGGATACCGGGCGTATTCGGAACCCGGGGATCTGCTGCTCCTGGCCGCCGGGGCTGCTGCTTTGATCATTGGATATCTGGGCAGGACTATCCGGAGACGCCGCCCGCCCATGTGCTGACGTAAAAACATGGTGAAGAATTTCCGCAGACAGGGAATACCAACAGCCATGGGCGGCAAAAGAAAACAAAAAACCGCGATATACAGGCTGATATGAACCCCTGAAAAGCGGAAGGCACCATGGCCGCAACAAATCCCGGAGAGACGGCGGCAGAAAAACGAAAGCTGCAATCGGAATTAGTAGAAACCCACGAATAGCGGAAGCACGCCAACGGCAACAAGTCGCGCATAGACGCAACATCAGAAAAACGAAAATTCTCCGGGAGTATCAGGTGCAGAACCAGGACTCCCGGAACCAGGAAACGAGGAAGCAATCCATGGAAAGAAAAAATGACATCACAATCCGGAAAAAAGCCCTCCGGCTGCTCCGCCTCAACACCCCCTTCTACCTCACCGGCCTTGTCCTGATCCTGGCCATGAAATATTTCTACAGCCGGGCCGGCGCCTCACAGCTGCTCTGGCTCCTGGCCCCAACATCCGGCTTGGTGAGTCTCATCAGTGGCATTCCATTTATATATATACAGGATATCGGCTATGTGAACCACGGTATGAAAATCATAATCGCCCCATCCTGTTCCGGCATGCAGTTTATGCTGATTACGGCTGCCATGCTCCTGTTTTCCTTTGTCCATCTGGCAGCCTCCGGTAAGGGACCCGGCCTCCTTGGAAAATCCCCCATTGGAAAAGGCTTTGCCTGGATCGGAATCAGCATTATGCTCTCCTATTGTTTCACTGTCTTTATAAATGGCCTGCGGATCATTACGGCGCTCTATCTTCCGCTGCTTTTTCAGCGGCTGCAGCTCTTCGGGGACATTCTGACCCCGGACAGCCTTCACACCATGATCGGAACTGTGGTCTATTTCGCAGCCTTGCTCACCCTCTACCGATTGGTAAGACATTTGTTTCATCCCGCAGCGGAAGGCTCCCTTTTGCGGAGATTTCTGCCCCCGGTATTCTGGTACTTTTTCATTGTCCTGGGCATCCCCTTCCTCAACCGGGCTTATGCGCAAAACGGCGCGCAGTTTATCCGGTTTGCCCTTTTGATCATGGTCTGCTGCGGGGGCATTGTCTTGTTCTATTGCGCCTGCACCCTGGTGCGGAATTTCTGTGATACTTTTTTACAAACACAAAAGCCCCGGTCAAAATCAGGAGACAAACACCGTACATAATCAGGTTGTCTTCTCTTGCGGTACCTGCTGTCCCGTCAACCTTTCTGTCCGGCCAGCTTCCCCTTTGTTCTCTTTCTCCCCACGGAGCCCTATCCCACAGCTGTTCTTCTGTTGATTCGCCGGAGGGCTTTTCTCCCTGCCCCCCATCGCCGGGCTGCGGGACCCCAAATCCCCCCGGCACTTCTCCTCCAAACTGCGGCGGTTCAAAATCCGCCGGAAGCTCTCCGTCCCCAAAAGGCACCTCGCTTTCGGAAACATTCCTGCCCCGCAGATCATCCCCCATACTCATACTCCCCATAATGCTCAAATCAAGATGAGAAGCATCTACAAGCGCATCCGAATTTCTCTGCGCCTCTTCCGTAGAAGGAATGGTTCCCTCTATCTGCCCGCTGATAGACTGTCCGCGAAGCTGTACCACCTCGTACAGCGTTTCAGCTGCATCCGAATACTCCTGATATGTATAAAAAGCGGTGGGATCACTTTCAACCAAGGCATCTATCTGACTCCGAGTACGGCGATAGAAATCCTCAAATCCCCCTCCGCCCAGATATGCCTCTGCCAGCTGCTCCAGATACCCATAATATGCCCCGTGATATGCTTCGTTCTCCACCAGCGTGTCAAAAAATTCTGTACCGGCAAAAGCATTGTCAATCCCATCGTTGACAGTACCTGTGGCACCCCCGGCACTTTCCCTTCCTCCCATGCCCCCAAGCGCAAGGTTATAATCCCATGGAAGAATATTCAGCTGCCCATCTGCTTCGTATAAATAATAATTGTGCGCCATCATACCGGAAAGACTGTCTTCATTGACAGAAAAGACATGCACGGCCATATATTTCAGAAGATTGTCCACATCCATATATTGTTCAAGCTCCGTGCCTTCCGAAATATGTTTCAGCGCTTTTACTACGCGTTTGTGGTCTTTTTCCGTGGTATTGGTTATTTCCCCTTCCCATATGGCTGCATAATGATCTAATTCATCATCCGTGTAATTCAAATCGGCCCCGCCGCCATCCATGGAAAAAAACCCGTCTTCCATGGAAAAAGCACCGCCCCCCATATTCATGCTCTCCGGCTTATAAAGCGCGCCGCTTTCGGTTCCATAATTGCGCAGCAGGAAACTGTCTTCCACAGCCTCCAGAGCCAGATACACTCCCCAGTACTCATCATTGACAGAGATTGCCGCATAATTATAAAGTGAGGCATCTGCGCCCAGGTACTGATACATATCGTAGATCAGGGCCTCTTTCATGTTCGTTGCATCGGCATAATTGTTATTCAGAATCAATTTGTCAAGGCCAAAGCAGCTCTGGCCGTCTACATACTGATCAAACTCCAGCTTAAAGCTATATCGATCTGTATCCGGATCACTGGCAATGGCTGTCAGACTTGTATTCCCTTTTGGCCGAATACCGACTCGGTAAAACATCTCTCCATTTATTTCCACATCACACTGATAGTAAACTTCTCCCGCCGCATTAGCAAGCATGTCCTCCCACTGGTCCTCCTCCATGAGAATGTTTATCCTGATGATTTCATCCGTCTGAAACAGTCTGGACTCATATTCCATGGCAATGCCTGTACCGCCAAATGCCTCCGTAAGTTCCTCCGCAAACGCAATTGCCTGCAGACATAAGCACACAGCAACTGCCATGATCACAGCAGCGATTTTGGTCATATATTTATGTGCGATCATGTACCCTTCCTCCGTTATGACATATATTCCCCGTTGTAACTAACCAGAACTGCATTTTCTACACCCGGAATCTCGTGAATCCGATTGACAAAAGAAGTGGATGCATCTTTGGTGCGGAGCTCTACCGTAAGCTCAATCCCCGCATTCTGAACTGTTTTGGCTTTGACAATATACTGTTCAACACTTTTCTCCAAAATAGTCAGGGCATTTCCCTCCACTTTTTCATCCTGTATGTTCAAAACGAGAATATACGGATTATTGTGGATCCTCCGATTCCCAAACAGCAGCATAATGATTCCGATCATAACCGAACCAATGATTGCCAGCGGAATCATTCCTGCTCCTATCACAATCCCTGCGGCCAAAGACCAGAATAGGAAAACAATCTCCACCGGCTCCTTAATGGCCGTCCGAAAACGGACAATGGACAACGCACCCACCATCCCCAGAGAGAGGACAACGTTGGAAGTAACCGCCATAATAACCAGTGTGGTCACAAGAGCCAGCCCTACCAGTGTCAAGGCAAACCCGCTGGAGTACAGAACCCCGGTCAACGTCTTTTTATAGACCATAAAAATAAACAAGCCAATCACCAAGGCAGCCGCCAAACCCAAAACGGTGTCAAGAATAGAAAATTCCGAAACATTTTCCAGAAAACTGGACTTGAAAATATCGTTAAAACTCATGCTGTAATCCTCCCTGTTATTTGTGTGTCAGCCAAATCTGCGGCAGGCGCCGTATTTGGAATATGCCTGCTGCCGGATTCCCTCTGTCTGTAAAAGCGTCTGTATGATGTCCGGAAGAAAGGCATCAAATTTTACCTCCAGGATGATGTCTCCTGGTTCATCCGCTACACAGATATCCGAAATCTGATTTTCCAGAAAGCTTCTGTGAAAAAGCGTGCTTCGAACCTGGGAATCAAATGTCACACGGACATTTCCTGCCGGATACACATAAGGTTCTCTCACATAGGATACCATTACCCTTGGCCGAAGCTGCTGACTGCGCATCTTGCAGAAAAGCTCCTGTACCAACCCTGAAGAATGCTCCGTCATCCAATCCGTTTTTCCGGACAGAACGGCGCTGTATTCCCATTCCGTAAGCCCTGCATCCACTTTTATACACAGGCTGCTGCTCTTGATTTTCTTCTCCAACCGAATATAGGAAAAGTCATCATTATAATATCGAATGCGGAATTTCTCCCTTTTCTGCACACCATTTACCTTTTCACGAAGGGCTTTATCATCCGCATTATCAAAATAAATACTCCGAATGACATATCGCCCGTCCGCCCCCGCATGTCCGTCCGGCTTCATCACTTGACGCAGCCGCTGACGGACAGCAAGGTAATCAGCATAATGAATCTGATATTTCAATTCATGCCGGTATGTTTCTTTTTTCAGCATATCCTTTGTCCTCCTTTTTCTCTGGCATCAAGTATATCAGACCAGCCTAAAGACAGACTAAAGATATCCCTTTTCAAATTGTTTCTCCCCGCGGTATCACAACTGCCGCCTCATTTCAGCGTCACTTTAAATCCAATGCATCTCTCATTCTTCTTATAAGCAAAAATCTCCCCATGATGTCTGTGTACAATGGACTTTGCTATGGATAAACCAATCCCGAAGCCGCCCGTGAATGTCCTCGATTTATCCGAACGGTAAAAACGGTCAAACAACTTGTCCAGCTCAATGCTGTCTGCATCCTGGCATGAATTTTCCACTGTGATAACCGTTTTCCTTTTCCCGGAAAGAACAAACTCAATTTTTCCATCCCCATCGCAATACTTCATTGCATTGTCCAACAGTATGGATACAACCCGGCGAATAGCGGCCTCATCTCCATGGTATTCTATGTGAGGCTGTACTTTTGCCGAAAGGCACAGCCCTTTCTCATCGGCAAGGGCAGCAAATTCCGACAGAACATCAATGGCCATATCACTCATGGAAAACGGTTCGTCTACTACATGATTGTCATCTTCATCCATCCGGGTCAATGTTACAAGCTGCTGCACCAAAGCGTTCATTCTTTCGCCTTCTGCACGGATATCCTCCAGCCACTCATTTTTCCCCAGCTCCGATTCCACAATATCCAGATTCGTCAGTATCAGGGTCAGCGGCGTTTTCAATTCATGATTGGCATCGGTAATGAACTGCTTCTGTTTCTCATAGCTTTCCGCAATGGGTTCTACTGCCCTTTTCGAAAAGACAAGGATCAGTACAAGGATAATCATGAGACTGCCAATCAATACAGCGCCGGCAGACAGCAGCGTCATATGGGATACGGAACGGTTCATATTGCCGTCTACAAAAACAACAGCCTGTCCCAGACTCGTAGTATAGACTTTATATCGATAGCCTTCCAGCCATCCGCGCTCTCTTTTTTTCTCTACTGCCGCCTCTGCATACTCCCATGCCGTTTCCTGTGAAACGGAAGATACAAAATCCGTATTGGCAAACAGTATTTTACCGGACCGGTCAAAATAAACGGCAAAAAACCGTACACTGAACCTGGTCTCTTCTGTGATAAAATGGGGAAATCCTTCCCTTCCGGGAGGCAGCGGATGCGCCTCGTCCACTTCCGGAAACACGCCCCCATTCTGCGATATTCTATCTGTAATCATGTCCATGGCCGAATTGAGCTGCCTGGTGCTGAGCACATAAATAAACAAAAAAATCATGGCAAATACAGCGATAACGGATGCACCGCAAATCCGTATCAGCTTTCTTCGTAAGCTGTAAATCATTCCGCTTCCTCCAATATGTATCCGGCATTCCGTACAAAACGGATTCTTACAGGTGCCTTTACGGCATCTATCTTTTTACGCAGATTGGATATATGCACCCACACTACACTGGTATCTACGCTGGTTTCCCACCCCCAAATATGCGTAATAAACCGCTCTGTTTTCAGAATCATGCGCGGATTCTGCAGCAGCATTTCCATCACCTGAAATTCCTTGCCGCTTAAGCTTTGTGTCCTCCCCTCATAGACCAATTCATACGTAGACCGGTTCAATACTACATCATGAAAGGTCAGCAAATCCGGCATATAGGTATCCCTTCTGCGGAGCATGGCCCTGATCCGTGCCAGCAATTCCGCACTGGAGAAGGGCTTTGAAAGATAGTCGTCTGCTCCCGCGTCCAGCCCTTCCACGCGCTGAGAAACTTCTGTTCTTGCTGTTAAAAACAAAGCCGGTGTTGTGATGCCCTGTTCCCGCAGCTTTTTCAGCACCTGTATTCCATCCAGGCCCGGCATCATTATATCAAGCACAAGTCCGTCATATTCTCCTGTTTCGGCATAGCTGAAAGCATCTGTGCCCTTAGAAACACCGTCTGCTGCGAATTTATTGATTTCTAATATATGAATAAGCGATTTCAGCAATCTCGGATCATCCTCTGCCACCAGAATACGCATTGTTATACCTCCCTAATATAGTCGCTGCGCGACGGCACTAAAGGGTAAAGTCGCTTCAACGCACTTGTAATGAGCGAAACTTTTATTCGAAAGGAAACTCATAAAAGTTCCTCTCGTGCGCCTTTGCGACTTTACTGTCCAGCAGAAATTATTTTTCAAAAACACTTGACATTTCTTAGCTGGACGATACCCCTGCAAAACCATTATTATCTTCTTCCGTTCTCCTGTCAAAATATCGCTTTCCGGGCAATGTGCTGCAGCACAAATTGACAGACAGTCTGCGGCGGCGCGTGAACTACAATCACAGCCAACCGCTTTCGAGGTTGCAAAAAAAGAGCAGCATACCGCCCGCTCCGGCAGCATACCGCCCTTTCCCACAGACAGCCTTATCCTGCTGTCCTCCGTCTCTGACAGACTTAATTTTCACCCAAAAGATAATCCACCGCATCCCATTCGATAACAGGGACATTCTTCTGAACCACGGTGGCAGTCTGCTTCTTTTTATTCTGTATCTTCACAATATTCAGAATCAGGCTCCCTGCTCCGATCACAAAGCAGATCCCTGCAGCAACCAGGGCAATGGTGAGATTATTCTCCACACCCGAAAAGAAATAGCACCCTGCCCCAATAATAATGCCCAGAATCACGCATACTATGGGCGTACTGAACATGTCGTCCTTTGCACCGCTGATGGCCCAGGACTGAGGCTTGTGGCAATGGGGACATTCGTCCTTAAACGCCTTGGCATAGATCTGCTTCTGTGTGGCGTTGCGATGTACCTCCTTTACCTCTCTCACCAGATAACCGTGCGCAATTTCGTCCAGTTTCTTCTGATTTTTGTCATTCAAGGTCTTAAAATTGCTGTTCATTTCCGCTTCCATGCCGGAAATCGTTGCCTTCAGTGTCCCGCTGTCTTTCATACACTGCTCGCAGCGGAAAGAATATGGCACATCTACACTTTCCGTTTTCCTGTGCCTGTAATAACTGCCCACTTTCTTATTCCTCCTGGTATGTATTTTTTAATCTTCTATAAAACCATGTGCATGCCATGGAACACCGGTATCATAGCAGCGTCAGCCCGCTTGCATTCTACCTTAGCAAAATTATTATACCACAGCATTCTGAAAAGTCAATATTCCCCGAATGTTTCAAAATACATGTTGCAGCCATGTTCATTCCTGTTCACAGGTTGGCAGTCAAACCGAATATCCGCTTTTTCTCCGATCCTGCATTCCGCGAAATACTTCTCTTCCAGAGGAATCCACTTCTTCCGAAACAGTTCTGCCATAGCCTCTCCGTTCCGCAGAGAAATCCGGCGCATCTGTTCTTCCGGCTCCACATCCAGAAAAACGGTTACCGATGCATAATTTCCGAACCGCGGATGACAGCTGTAAGACCCCTCCACAATGCGGAAGGGTCTGTTCTCCACTTCACATTCCCCGCTGTAGTCCCATTTCCCACAGTCAAATATACGGTAGGAAAAACATTCCGGCACAGCAAGGAAAGGCAGTACTTCCTCCTGAAATCTTTCATAATGCACATTTCCCCCCGGCTCCTCATAACGCTGTGGGGACCGCAAATCAGGCGGAAGAAAGAAATCATCCATCCTCACCACCGATGCCTCCAGAATCTTCCGGAGCTGTTTTGCCATGGTAGTTTTTCCCGAGGCCGACCGACCGTCTATGGCAATGATGCAGGGCTGCCTTCCTTCGGATGCTTCCCATGCTTTTTCCAAAACAGGAATCAGACGGATATACCGTATATCCACAAGCCGGTAGGCAGGCTTTTCCGCCTCCCGGTACTCTGCACTGTGGTGTACCGGACCGTGGTCTCTGGTTTCCGCTTTACCGCTTCCTTCAACCGAATCTGCTTTGCACTTCCTACCTGTACCTTCCCCTGCCTGCCCTACGGAAATATATGCCCTGCCGAAAAGCGGCTTCTGTTCATACTCCCCAAGACAGCGCTGCCAGGCCCCGGGGGCAAAGGGCAGCTTGCCTTCCTCTATAGCCTGTCCGGCCGTCTTTAAATAATCCGGGAATAAATCCCGCTCCCGGTTTCTGATACCGGAGGAAGCAGCAAACATACGCAGCAGCCATGAAAGCGGCAGGCCTCTGCATTTCCAGGCTGCCAGATTGACCCGGCAGACGCTGCTGGAAATGCTTTCATACAATTCCATATCTTTCGCCTCTACCGCAGCATATTCCTCTTCCAGATGTCTCTGCGCCCCCTTCAGGTCCCATAACAGATGTTCCGCTCCATAGGCAGCCTGATAGCACATTTTTATAATATCCTGGGGCTGAACAGACGGATGCCGCAATACCTGTTCCGTAAGATACTTCTCGAAATTCATACAGAAGCCCTCCTTTCTTACCTGTCAACGAAAGCCTTTTCCTCGGCAATAGCCTGCCAAATCACCCCGCTGTCTTGGGATACCTGACCGGAATCAGACGTGCCTTCTCCAGCGCAAATGCTATGGCCGGCAGCAGCGCCAGCTGAATCACAAGTCCCGGAAGCGCCGTCACAAAATAACTGGTGGCCCAGGCCCCAATAGAATAGCTTCCGGCAGCAAAAATCAATGCCCTGGAAGCCCCTGCCGCAATCCTGCCTGCAAGAAGCGCCGCAATGAGACTGATATACAGGTCCCCCAAGAGCTTCTTCGTGTGAATCACCTGCATCAGAAACCCGGCAATCAAACCATAAGCAGCCAGCTCAATCACCATGGACGGCAGATAAGCCATGGACGGCATCCCGGTAAAAAGAGAAGACAGGGCAGGCCCCGCTACCCCGCACAACAACCCGAAAGGCCATCCGCAGACCAGCCCGCACAGCAGCACCGGCATATGCATGGGACAGTAGATATTGCCTGCATTGGGAATCGCGTGAAATGCCATAGGCAGTACCACACACAGGGCGATACATGCCGCTGTCAGTATCGCTTTCTTTACATAAGATAATTTCATCATGAGAATCCTACCTCCGTTTTTCTCTTCTTTTAAATTCTTTTCTCCCTCTCTTGCCGTGCTGTTCTATTTTCGTTTATCTTTATTCGATAGATATCATCTCTACAACACCGCCTCTGCCGCACAGAGCAGGCAGCAGGCCAGAATCCCGATTCCGTCCGCAGCAGACAGCCTCCGACTTCTGTGCCTGATTTTCCCTTTTGTCCTGCGGTATCCCCTGGCTTCCATGGCCATGGCCAGTTCATCCGCCCTCCGAAATGCCCCCAGAAAGACAGGCACCACCAATGGCAGTATACTTTTTGCTTTCTCCGTCAGCTTCCTGCTTTCAAACCGGGCCCCCCTGGCCGTCTGGGCCCTTCGTATCATCTCCGCCTCTTCCGAAAAGGTTGGAATAAACTGGATTGCCGCCCCCAGAATCATGGCTACATCCCGAATGGGAATCCCAATAAATTTCAAGGGATACATCAGGCTTTCCATGGCTCCCACGATCTCCATGGGGGATGTGGTGGTTACCAGAAGATTTCCAAGAGCCATGGCCATGGCCACCCGCAGCACCACCTGCAATCCCTGAATCAGACCTTCTTCTGAAAATCGGAAAATCCACCACTCCCACCAAAACTGCTCCGTTTGGAAAAAAAACGCATTCATCAACAGGATCAAAGCAAAAAACAGGCCCATCTGTTTTACCCCGCTTAAAGCCGCCTCAAATCCCACACGGGATAATCCGATCAACAGCAGAAGGCCCCCTGCTGTCAATCCGTATCCTGCAAAACTGCTGCTCAAAATCACTGCCCCCAGAAATACAAGAAAACAGAGCAGCTTGCAGAAAGAATCCATTTTGTGGAGAACGGAATCGCCCTCTCTGTAGCTTCCCGCCGGCAGAAAACTCATAAATCTTCACCAGCCTTCAGAATATTTTTTATTTCGTCTAAAAGAATCTGATATTTCACAATATCAGGAGCGGATATTCTACCCTTTTCATACAACCCCTGGGCAATCCGCCTTACATCTCCCGCTCCGATATGCTGCTTTTCCGCCCGGCCAAGATCCCCGAAAATTTCCTCCGGCGTTCCGTCCGCCGCAAGCCGTCCTCTGTCCAATACCAGAATCCTGTCCGCATATTCACAGAGAGCTTCCGCATTGTGGGAAACCATGAGGATTGTGGTTCCCCCATGGTGCAGCCCTGCCGCAAGCTCCAGAAAGCGCTGCCTGCCAACGGAGTCCAGCCCTGCAATAGGCTCATCAAACAGCAGAATCTCCGGTTTTGCCGCCAGAACCCCCGCAATGGCCACCCTCCGCTTCTCTCCCCCGGACAGAGACAGCGGAGACTGACGGGCGACCTCCTCCGGCCCGAATCCCACGGCCTCCAGAGCCCATCTCACCCGCTCCGCCTTCTCATCTCTGCTCAAGTCACTGTGCTTCAGGGAAAAGGCCACATCCCTCTCCACAGTGGTTTCAAAGAGCTGATATTCCGGATACTGAAATACGATTCCCAGTTTTCTGCGGAGAATTTCCCGATCATAGCCGATACCGTTGATATCTATTCCGTCTATAAGGATCTGCCCTTCCCCGGGAGAAAGCAGCCCGGCAATCAGCTGCAGAAGTGTAGATTTTCCGCAGCCGGTGCGGCCCATAATGCCTACAAACTCGCCATCACTCACTTGAAAGGAAAGCCCGTCCAACGCCTGCACCTCCAGGGAGGTCCGCTCCCCATAGCGGCAGGAAATGTTTTTTACTTCAATCGGCATACTTCCTCCACCAGCTCCTCATTTGTCAGCGGACATTTCCGGAGACAGAACCCGCTGTCCTTCAGATCATAATACATTCTCACCGCGGCAGGCGGTGTCAGTCCTGCCTGCGCCAACAGCTCCCGGTCCGTCAGAATTTCCCTGGGGCAGCCGGTTTTCAGTACCCTTCCATCCTGCATCAGGAGGACTCTGTCCGCAGCTATGGCTTCCTCCACATAATGAGTGATCATCAGTATGGTCTTGCCCAGACCGTGAAGCCGCCCCAGACAGGAAAGCACCTCCCCACGCCCCTGGGGATCCAGCATGGATGTGGCTTCGTCAAACACCAATATCTCTGGTTCCATGGCCAGAATACCTGCCATAGCCACTCTCTGCTTCTGTCCTCCTGACAGCATATGGGGAGAATACCGTTCATACCCTGCCATTCCCACCAAAGAAAGAGCCTGACTGACCCTGCCTTGGATCTCTGCCTCCGGTGTATCGTAATTCCGGAGCCCAAAAGCCACATCCTCCTCCACAACAGCGGAGACAAACTGATTATCCGGGTTCTGAAACACCATTCCGCACAGACGCCGCACCTCCCAGAGCTTTGCCTCATCCCGCAGATCCACATCCCATACCTTCAACTCTCCCTTCTGCAGGGGAAGGAGCCCATTGAGAAGCTTGGCCAGAGTGGATTTACCACAGCCGTTTGCACCAAGAATGGCTGTAAATTCTCCTTTTTGAATTTCCAGAGAAATGTCCTTCAGCGCAAAATCCTCTCCTCCGCCATAATCATATATAAAAGAGATCTGCTTCCCCGCTACTGCATCCATTCTCCCGCCTCTCCTCCCACGGAACAAACCGATATATCCCGAAAAAAAGACTGCCGTCCCTGTCTTCTGACAGATCACAACAGTCTTCCTGACTATCTGTTTCAAATCTCTCCCATGTCTAATCAATCAAATTCTATTTCTGCATTCCGATAAAACACCCTGCCGGCTTCTGCCGATCTACGCCGGGTAGGCCCGACAACTGAAATAATTATAACATATTTATTTCCGTCATTCAAGGGTTTGGGAAAATTTTCAGTGCAGTACTCCATATTCAATTCATATTCCTGCGGAAGCACCTCCGCCAGCCATCTCCCTGATCCTGGAAATACAGTCCTCCATCAATGCAGAAGCCGTACTCCTTTCCACCCCTGCGATATAATTATCACACAGATTCATGGGCAGGAGAATCCGTGCCGCCTGACTCTGTCCCACAGCCACAGCCATCCGGGGAGTAATTTCCCCCCACAGAGAATCCGCTATGACAATGCCTATGGGGCCTGCTATGATATCCGCCCTGCGGCATCCCACAATCACTGCATTTTCTCCTGTGGCCCCATGATCCGCCCCGGCTTTCAGCATGGCCTGGGTGGCAAGTGCATTGGTTCCTGCCGCTATCACCGTCTGTCCCGGCAATGCCTTTTTAATCCCTTCCACCAGCTGACGTCCCACTCCGCCGCCCTGTCCGTCTATTACCAATATATTCATTTCAACCCCCTGTCCCTCTGCCTGTGCGATTGACACGCTTTGGCTGTCCGTATAAAAAGTCGTTGTCATGCATCTGCCGCATAAATCCGCTGCCTGACGGCATTTCCGCATTCCGTCAGTGATTCCAGTATAGATATTTTACCGAAAAAACACAATGCCCCACAGGGAGAATTAACAGGAATTTCATATTTTTGTTTTATCATATTTCCTGTAACGAAACCTCCCAAAATCGGATATAAGAGTCAGAAAGGAGGAAAACATGGATGAATTATACCGACAGTATTCCCAGATTTTATTTCATTTCCTGTACACAAGATGCCAGGACCGGGAACTCGCAGAGGATCTGATGCAGGAGACCTTTCTGAAAGCCCTGGAGTCTCTGGACAGCTATGATGGCAGCTGCAAACTCTCCACCTGGCTGTGCCAGATCGGCAAACACCTGTTGTACCAGCACTGGTCGAAAACCAATCGCACACGCCTGGAAGAACTGGATGAAACCCTGGAATCCGGTCATGATACCCAGCAGCATGCCATGGCTAAGGTCGAATTGGCGGATGTGTGGGAACGTCTGCAGAATCTCTCCCCGGACATGCGCAGAGTGGTAGAGCTGCGGGTACTGGGTGATCTGTCCTTCCGGGAAATCGGCAATCTGCTGGGAAAAAGCGAGAATTGGGCCCGAGTCACATTCTATCGGGCCAAACTGACTTTAACGTAGGAGGTAAATTTTATGGACAAAAACAATTGTGATATTATCAGAGACCTAATTCCGTCCTATGTGGATGAAATCTGTTCCCAGACCACCAGGGAGTGGGTAGAGGAACATATCCAAACCTGCGGCGAATGCCGACTGATGGCTGCCCGCTGCCGAGACCAGGCGCTCTCCGCGCAAAAGCTGGAACGACAGAGCCTGGACGGTCTGAAGAAAATTACGGACATCCTGAAATACCAGAATATGATCAGCTATGTCCTGCTGCTCTTTGTCGTGTTCCTGGGGGTCTTGCTTTTCTTCGTGAACCGCTATTCCAGCTTGCTCCGCAACCAGCCCGGCCCTCTGATCCTCTGTCTGACCGCAGCCATTCTGTTCAGTATGGGCCGCAGAGGAACGGCTGCTTCCGGAAAACAGGAATACCTGCTGGGAGGCATCTGCCTGGCAATCCATGTGTATTTCCCCTCCCTGTTCTCCTTTTTTCTTCAGGAGCTGTCCGTCGATGCAGTCACAGTCTTCGGAATAGAACTACACCAAATAGGTCCTTTTATGGAAAGACAACTCATCGCCGCCTATTTTGTTCAGACTGCTATATTGGTCTACAGCTTCTACCGTATCATGCACCATGACAGAAACTGTCACTGGCTGCTGTGTCTGAATTTGACGGGCATCTTCCTGCTGTTCAATTACGATGTCTGGCTGAAACATATGGATTCCTTTGAAACCCTGAAATCCGCGCTGTTCGAAAGCACGCTCCTGCTCATGGGCATCGGACTCCTGGCAACGGCCGCCAGTCTGGCAATCCCCAGACTACGCCGGTCAAGACTGCAATCCAGGCAATAGTCTTCTGTTCTTCCGGCAAAATGGTTTTTTACCATTTTGCCGGCGTCATTCACTATAATCCGCTGTTGGCTGCGCTGTCAGACATTATAGCGGAACAATGCCTTACTCAGCCAGATACATCTTCAGCCCGTCCTCAATCTTCTGGATGGTGTCCTCTTTGGATTGAGAGCCATCCAGGAATCCGCCCACACACTCGGTCAGCACTTCCAGAATCTTGGCGTCCTCCTTCACAGGCTTATCCAGTCCTTCGCACAGGGCGGCCAGATTCTCCGCCGTCTCCTGGGGATAAGCCTCACTGGAAAATTCCAGATAGCTGCCGTCGTCTCCCTTGATCATGGTGGCCGCGCAGTACATGGAACGGTCCTTTGCCGCCAGTTTCTGCAGCGCCGCCCGGTTTACCGGGAAACCGCTGTAGGATTCCATACTCTGCACTTCCTCCGACAGGGCAAAGCGCAGGAAATCCCTGGCTGTGTCCATATGCTGGCTCTTGGAACAGATTCCTATCTGCTGAGAGGGAATGAAACGGTTGTCAAAGGCAGTGTATACCCCCTTGATATAATCCACCATGGACATGGGGAACATGCAGTCGATAAAGCCAACAGCCTTTTCAAAGGCCAGTTTTGTTTCGGAAGACAGCTCCCACATACCGGGGGTGACTTCATTCTCGGAGCGGGTTTGAATGATACCGCAGTTATCCCCGATTGCCTTCAGATAGTCCAGGTATTTTCCCATAGCTTCCCGGTCCAGCTTCTTTTCGCTGACAATCTCTGCGCAGAAATAGGGATAAAATTCAGCCACCAGTTCCGCCGCTGTGCGGTTACCCAGATAGCTCTCCTGCTTCTGGGCCAAAAATCCTGCCAGTGCCTCCATGGAGCGCATATCCTCCACGGCGATATCCCTTCCCATGGCTATCCGGAAGCCAAACTGAAGAGGCACCACATATCTCTTACCGTCCTCCCGCACATAAGCGCCCGTAATATTGGACAGCAGTTCTCCCCCGTCCTCCAGAGGTTTCAGAATATCCTCCACATCCGCAAGAAGTCCCTTGTCCGCATAGGAATCCATATTCAGATGGTCCATCACCACCAGGTCCGGCGCCTGGTCCCCCATAAGCATGGTGTTCAGCTTCTGGTATACGGCATCGTAATCCGGGGTGTCAAAGTAGTACTGAGGATAGGCGCTTTCTATGTTGATCAGCACCTCCGGATGGGCCTTGTGGTACAGGGTGGCTGCCTGCTTCAGCAGGGAGTCTTCGTAAACCGTGTACAATTTCAGAACTTCCGTCACCTCGGAAACCGCATCCGGGTCATACTCGTACCGGTTCAGCTTCATTTCTCCCTCTGTCTGGAACAGGGCATACAGTGTTCCGTCCTCCATTGCGGCAAAATCCATGCACCAACAGTCCGATACGGAAAAATCCGTGTCCATTCCCAGGGCCAGCTGTTCCCACTGTCCTTCGGCTCCCCCTGACAGCTTAAAGATTCCGTCCTCGCTGCCTGCGAACAAAGTGCCGTCCTGCAAAGCGGCCAGGGCCAGACTTCCCGCACCGCCCACGGTAACCCCGCCTTCCGCTGCCTGGACAGAAGGATAGGGAATGCTCTGGGCATCTGCCGTCTTTCCTCCGGTATATTTCTCGATATGGCCGCTGCCGTCCGATGGACGGAGATAGAAATCGCTCCCGTGAACCACGATGTCGCCCTCGTAATAGGTCTGCATATCTCCCGTCTCCAGGATGCTGCCGTCCTCCCCGGACAATACCTGCATGGACATCATGGAAAGCGCTGCCAGACTGCCGTTATCCAATGCCGCCAGACTGGTGACAATCTCGTAGCCGCCGGTGGTTTCATTGGGCACGGTCCATTCCCGGGGCGTAATCTCCAGGGCCGTATCTCCCTGTCCCTTCCAGAGCCTGGTCCGGAAAGACTCCTCATCCTCCGCCTGATATCCCGCATACAGATATTGGGTGCCCCCTTCTCCCTGGGCAATTCCCAGCTCTATCCAGTCCGCTGCAGGAAGGTCCATGGCCGCAAGCCACCCCTGGGTCACCTCCGTAAAGCCCTCTCCCTGTTTCTCCCACTCACTTACTATGGTTTTGCCGTTCTCCTGTTCCGTTGCCAAAAGGCGCAGCTTCCCTTCTGCCGTATACATCTGTATGATTGACCGATCCTGCAGTTCCTGGGGTAGGGTCTCCTGCTTCTCCACATACCGCCCTTTTCCCAACTGGTCCGGCTCTCCCCCTGCCTGCCCGGCCCCGCTGCCGCCTTCACTGCCCGCGCTGCCGCTGCTCATGCCGCCGCCTTCACTGCCCATGCTGCCGCTCTCCTGTCCCGCTTTCCCGCAGCCGCCCAACAGGCCTGCAACCAACGCGCCGGCCACAATGGCCGCCAACCACTTTCTCCGTTTTGTTTTTCTCATTTTCGTTACCTCCCGACGGGGATCACAGCCCCCTTTTTCTGGAATTGTTTCCCGGCTTCCCGGAATTCCCATGTCTATGATGGTAACAGAAAAATGTCATAGGCCTGTGTCCTACTTGTGCCTAAGTTGTAAATTCGGCAGCAGTTCAGGCAACAGTTTGGTCAGCCCCTGCCGCAGGTTAAAATTCCATTATGTCCAGGGACACATTGCAATTATGCGAAATTTGCAGGCTCTAAAACCCAAACTTTTCGCGTTTCGTGTGCATTCTCGTAACAGTTCCGGCAGCAGTTCAGCATTGCGCGCTCATGCATGCCTACTCTGTCCCAAGGCCCAGTTCAACGGTAAAAATCTCCGAAACTCCCTCATAGTCCCCGGAGATATCGGCAATGGCTATGGTACTGGTTCTCACGGAGGCATATACTCCTTCCTCTCCCACGGTCTGCCGCATTTCCCAACCGTCTGCAGCCATTTCCGAGTTCAGCATCACATAGCTTCCCCCCAGTCCAAAGGAATCTCCGTAGTCCGTCAGCAGGGTCATGATTCCGTCTTTTCCCTGATATTCCACCGGCATCTGTCCGCTGATGGACACAGTCGCCTGCAGCACCTGCCCTGTAACTCCGTTCAGGGTCAGCGCCACCGTAAGGTCCGGGACATACAGCCATACACTCCAGCAGCCGAAGAGGGGATTTCCCTCCCCGCTTTCCACATCCGCCTGCCAGTTCCAGAGGTAGCAGTTGGCGGTAATCTCCTGAAGTGTGTAGTCTGCCATGCCCAGATGGGGCATTAAAAAGTTCTCCGTCCAGTCCCTGCCGCATTCCATGGCCTCAGCCATGGACATTTGACCCTGCCAGGGTTCATGGGGCCATGGATCCGTGCCCTTCTCCAGTCTCTCCACCACCTGCCTCAGTTCCTCCCCTGTCAGCAGGGCCTGTACTGCCTCCACATCCTGCGTCTCCCAGGTGGTCATGGTTTCCCCCTGAACCGGGATCTCCACTCTCCCTCCGGAATGCAGCAGCTTTTCCGCCTCTCCGGAGAGGATATTCTGTACCAGAAACAGTCCCCCGAACCCGATTCCCAATGCAGCCAGTATCCCTGCTCCGTTGGCAAGCAGGCTTCCTGCCCCGGATATCCTGCTTCCCTGCCTGTCCTCACTCATCCTTATCCGCCTCCTCTTCCTGCGCACATTTCAGGCAGAAAGTCACTTCCGTGCCCGCGCCCCTGCTGCTTTGAAACTGCAGACTGCTTCCGTGGATCCTGGCAATCCTGTCTGCCAGCGCCAGCCCCAGGCCTGCCCCGTGCTGCTTCCTGGAGCGCGCCTTGTCCACCATATAGAACGCCTCCGTAATCCTGGACAGGGCTTCTTCCTCCATGCCGCAGCCATTGTCCCGGACACTGATCCGGTAGCTGCCCGCCTCCTCCTTTCCCTGAAGCGTGATCTTGCTGCTGCCCGCCTTCACGGAATTGTCCACCAGATTGATGAGCAGGGTCTTCAGCAGATCATAATCCACCATGACATAGGCGGCCTGGGCTTCCAGGCACAAATCCACCTGTTTCTCCGCCAGAAACGGGCCAAGCCCCTCCGCCGCATCCTTCAGCAGTTCCTCCCCGGGCATTTCCTCCAGGGGAAATGTCTGCCGTCCCAGTACCGTCAGCTCCATCAGCTTAAAAGACAGGGACTCCAGGCGCATCCCCTCATTCCAGATATGCCAGGAGGCCTTGCGGATCTCCTCCCGGGAGAGCTCCTTTTGATAGAGGGTATCCGCATACCCGATAATAGAAGTCAGAGGTGTCTTCAGTTCATGGGCAAAATTCGCCACAAAATCCTCTTTTTCCCTTGCCGCCCGGGACAGCTCCCCGATCTTGTCCTCCACGGCCCCTGCCATCTGGTTAAAGCTTTCCGCCAGTTCCCCGATTTCATCCCTGCCTGACATGGCCAGACGCTCCTCATAATACCCCTCCGCCATCCGCCGGGCCGCCCGGGACATCCGTTTTAAGGGCCTGGTCAGAAAAGCGGACAGCATCCCCATGAGCACCATGCCCGCCGCCATGGCCCCCAGATAGCACCGCACAAAATACTGCCGCATAATTTCCTGCTGCTGTATAGCCTTGGTAATATCCCACTGGGTGACAAAACAGACCTTCCCCTGGGCTTCCTCTATTTGAGCCGCCACTTGCTCCTCCGGCATCTCAACCCATACCTCCCCCTCCCGGGTCTGGTCCTGGTCCTCCTTCCAGAAACTCCACGTCACCTCAGGCAATACGGTTTTATCGTATTTTAATACGCTTCCCACCAAAATGGAACTGCCCTCCGGCCTGTCCAGAAACTGATAGACATGGGCCTCTTCCGACAGCCCCTCCAAAAAACCCGGGTCCAGATCCCCTATCTCCGAATAGAGAAGGGTTCCCTCCTCCGAATAGAAGGCCGCAGGAACGCTGATCTCCTCTGCCAGAATGCCGAAAAGGGAACCCATCGGCTCCGCCTGTCTGACGGCCAGAGTCTGCCCTGCATCCGAAAAGGATTCCTCCATATCCACAACCACGGAAACATCCGTATAAGACAGCAGAGCAGACTGAACCGTAAATTTATCATACTGGTACTGCTTCAGGGCGAAGTCCGCCTCCCTGGCCATACTGCTTTCCATGGAATAATGCAGCAGAAAATAACCCGACAGGGAGATGGCCAGGCCGAACAAAAGCATACCAAACAGAAAATACTTTGTAAAAAGCCGCATTCTACCCCTCCAGCCTGTAGCCAATCCGGAACACCGTCTTAATCCGGTCCTCCCATCCCAGTTTTCTGCGAAGCCGCTGAATATGGGCATCCAGAGTTCTGGTCTCTCCCATAAAGGGTTCTTTCCACACTTTTTCGTATAGCTGATCACGGTACAGCGCAATATTTTTGTTCTGGACCAGTTCCACCAGAAGGTCAAACTCCTTCACTGTCAGCGTCACCGGAACACCGCCTTTCATCACCTGCCTGGAATCCGTGAAAATCACCACATCTCCCAGTTCCAACTGTTTGGCGCCGATTCCCATACGGCGCAGCACAGCCTCCACCCTGGCCAGAAGCTCCCCTACCTGAAACGGTTTGGTCAGATAGTCGTCCGCCCCTGCCTTCAGTCCCCGGATCCTGTCCTCCACGGCCCCCTTTGCGGTGAGAAAGATCACCGGCGTCCCCAGAGGCCTGATATAGTCCAGCAACTCGTAGCCGTCCACCTCCGGAAGCATAATATCCAAAAGCGCCAGGTCAAATCTCCCCTGCTCAATGTGATCTGCCCCCTCCAGGCCGTCATGAGCCAGCGTGCAGCGATACCCTTCCGCAGTCAGATTCATATAAATCAGCTCGGCAATCGCCGGGTCATCCTCTACAATCAAGATATCCGCCAAAGCCTCCACCTCCCTGCATCGTTATTCTGTACATATAATATAATATTGTTTCCAAGTTGTATACAGCTTTCAAGCTTTTTGCTGCTGCCTCGGAAAATCTGTACAAAAATCGGCCTGACAAAGCCCCCAAACTTCCAACATCTCTGTCTTTTTTGTAAAACCATCTGCCAATTTACACCGGAAAACAGAAATCTACCCGGAAAAACTGCAAAAAAGGATTGCAAAATCCCCGAAAAAGCGGTTAAATAAAAAAGGATTCAGCTGTCACAGCTTCGCGAATCTTCTATTGTCATGAAAAAACAAGAAGGGAACATAATCTAATGTCAAACTTTATATTACCCAAAGATTACAGATCCGGACTGAACCTGTACGACACCCAGGTAGCTATCAAAACCGTTAAAGACTTCTTTCAGACCCTCCTGGCGGAACGTCTGCATCTTCTCAGAGTGTCGGCGCCTCTGATGGTAGATCCCAGGTCCGGACTGAACGATAACCTGAACGGTGTGGAGCGCCCGGTTTCATTCGATGTCAAATACCAGGACGGAAGAGAAGCGGAGATCGTCCACTCCCTGGCCAAATGGAAACGGTTTGCCCTGAAAAAATACGGTTTCTCCGTAGGCGAAGGACTCTACACGGACATGAGCGCCATCCGCAGGGATGAAGAAGCGGACAATATTCATTCCATTTATGTAGACCAGTGGGATTGGGAAAAAATCATTGAAAAAAAAGACCGCAGCCTGGACACTTTGAAGGATACGGTTCGGACTGTCTATAAAGTACTCCGCAAAACCGAGAAATACATGTCAATTCATTACGACTACATTGAAGAGATACTTCCCCACGACATTTTCTTTATCACCACCAGTGAACTGGAGGAAATGTTTCCTGACAATACCCCCAAAGAAAGGGAGTATTCCATCGCAAAAGCAAAAGGCGCCGTCTGTGTCATGCAGATCGGAGGCCCCCTTGGAGACGGCAAACCTCATGACGGCCGCGCACCGGACTATGATGACTGGTCCCTGAATGCAGATATTATTGTCTACTATCCCGTTCTGGATATCGCCCTGGAGCTGTCCAGTATGGGCATCCGTGTGGACAGGGAAGCCCTGCTCTCCCAGCTTTCGGCAGCAGGCTGCATGGAACGGACCGAACTTCCCTTCCACCAGGCGGTTATCAACGAGGAAGTGCCTTTCACCATTGGCGGCGGCATCGGTCAGTCCCGCATCTGCATGTTCTTTCTGCGCAAGGCCCACATTGGAGAGGTGCAGTGCTCCCTGTGGCCTGCAGATGTGATGGAAATGGCCCAAAAGGCAGGTGTGCAGCTGCTATAAGCCATGGATAAAATATTTCCTTAGATCTGCCAGGATGGAGAGAAACCGTGATAACGCAAAAACAGCCTGGACGGCAAAAGAAACATACCATGTATTACTTTTTGTCTTCCACGCTGTTTTTCGTCTGCTTTACTGGTAAACGGCAAATTTCTCGTTTCGGAAAGTTTCCTCATACCCCATTCTGTCCATAAATTCCATCAGCAAAGCCCATTTCGGATCAGCCTCCATGACTGCCCGCTCCTCCCCGGAAAGAGGAAACAGGGATTCTTCTCCGGCTTTTTCCTCCAGATACAGGGCAAATTTGTCCTCCAGAATGATTACCGGCTTCTCCGTTCCCTTTTCACCGATCAGTGTTTCCTGCCGCGCCAGGTCTGTCTCCATAACCTCCGGATTGTAAGAATCCAGATCCGGCCAGGGATTAAAGGCAGCAGGCATCTGCAGGTA
Organism: uncultured Acetatifactor sp.; assembly: GCA_910580225.1. GTDB lineage: Bacteria > Bacillota > Clostridia > Lachnospirales > Lachnospiraceae > Acetatifactor. Next base: position 121,218 of record CAJTXE010000004.1, on the reverse strand, counting down.
ATAGGAGACAGAGGGAATCTTTCCATATGGAATAACCTCTTTTCCCTGAAGCCCGTTCTCATTGGCATATTCGCTCAGTTCCGACATCCATTGGGCTTTATGGGGTTCCATGCGGATATTTTTTAAGACAGCATTGTTATATATATAAGAATCAGCTTCCTGTATACCGGTCGACTCGGCAAATACAAATTTTGTGCCGAACGCCCCAAACTGGAAGAGACACAGTCCCGTCACCGTCACAAGCATCCCCTTTACAGGGAACGCAGCAAGTACCAGTCCTTTCCCGATTCTTCTATCTCCTGCATACCGCAGAAACCTCCAGCTCTCCCACAAAGTATAGGGTGCAGCCACAAACAGATTGTTCAGGCTGGGAAAAATCCCGTTATTTCCTCCTATGGAGGTCAGAATGATAGTCAAGATCAGCATGCCGCTGATCAATTTCTCCTCCCTGAAACTGTTTCTGTGGAAAATACGTATCAGTGCAATCAGCATGGTCAGCATCAGGAAGATGGGACCGGAATGCCAGATGGAATCATAGCTGTAATACAAAAAGGAGAAAAAATCCCTCCGGTACAACCATACCACCACTACGGCACAGACTCCTGCCCAGAAAATCCTCACCAAAATGTGGATCAGCCGGACAATGCCGGATCCCAGTCTCTTTTCACCGGAATCAGTGTCCCCCGCCAACAGTCTCTCCAGACAGCCTGCCGCTGCAAACAACACCATCCCCCCCAACAGAATAACACCCATGCGGACCACCCAGTACATGGACTCCACATACCGGCCCACAATCCCCATCATCATGGCTGTTGGTTTGTAGTCAACTGCTTTATCCGTCATGGAAAACAGTCTTCCGATTCCGGTTATATATTCCTCTATGCCATAACAGATATGAATATAATGGAGCAGCAGCAAAAGCGCCCCACCATACCCCAGCAGACACCATCCGGTATGACTGAGTGTTCTGCGCCAGAACCCGGCCCCGTCCCGAACAGATCTGTGGACTTCTGCAGGCTTCCTCCTTCTATCCTCCAGCCACACAATCAGGTCATAGGCCCAAACCGCAACAATCATGGCCATCTGGCTCAGATTCGGAAACCGCACCAGAACATTTGCCCCCAGTAAAACCCCCGCTGCTGTCAGACAGCCCTTTTTCTCCTTAGTCAAACCTTCATAAAGGAAAATAAATGCTGCCAGAAAAAGCAGATAGGTCAGATAATTGTACAGTGCCGCAGTGGGACACCAGCAGAGACTGATCGCTGTCATTTCCCCCAAAAACGCAATCCATCCGGGCATCTTCAGTTTTCTGGTACAGAAAAAATACCCTGTCAGCGCCAGCACACTGGCAAACAGACCGGTATACAGATTCATCCCCATCAGGGTATCCCCATTGGGCAGCCTTGTCAGAAAATTCCCTGCCGCAGTGGCCAGATAAGTGGAGAACAGCCACATGGGATCCATATGCTGCATTCCCATATACTGAAAATTCGCATAGTGATATCCGGTATCCCAAAAGTCTATCCCCTGTGTTATATGCCGCAGCGGATAAAAGGCCATAACCACAATCATCAGATTTTCAATCAGATTTCCGCGGGTTCTGCCTGCCATATTCCATTTTCCCATCTCAGCTGCCCTTTTTCCAGTATCCCCTGTCATTATCCCATCCTCCGGACACACCCTTTTCCGCTTCCTGCCACTGCTGTGCAGAAAACCGCTGTTCTTATTTCCCGTCTCTGTTTCCTACTCCTGCCTGCGTCGTAACGTGTTCAGGAATGCTTCACCCATCCGCCCGGAAAATACCGTCTGCCCTTTCAACTGCCCTCAGCAATGCCCGGTATGGTCCCAGATGCTGCAGCCCCCGGTGAAGCATGCCGAAAATCCCATTTCTCACTACATCTGTGAGAACCCCGCAGACAAACACGCACAGTACAGCCGCCGCTGTTCCCCAAAAGAGCATCCCCAAGCCGCTGAATCCCCCTTTTTGCAGGGTCATCGCCACCTTCTCCGCTCCCATCCACTTCTGCCAGGTATAGCGCAGCCCCAGGTTCTCATGCAACAGATACACCCCCAGTGTATAAGGTGCAATCCGGCAGACCAGTCCCGCCGTCCTTCCTGTTATCTTTATCCTGTAAAAAAACGCAAACAGTCCCACCGCCGCCAGAAACGGCAGAATATGATTATACTCCAAAAACAGCTGCAGCATCTGGCCCAGGCTCCCTGTCCTTCGATAAATCCCCCGCAGTCCCATAGTTCCCGCAAAAACCAGAAGACAGCAAACCACATACAGGCACAGCCCTCTTCCCCTTCGTTTTAGAAGAATGCAGTCAAACCGCCTCACATAAGCAGCAGCCAGAAACACGCACAGATACCACATGCAGTCATATCCCATCCCATCCATCTCAAAACGCACCGGCAGGATACTCTTCTGAACACAGAAAACCAGAAGCAGCAAACCCACCCCGATCCGGAACTGCTGCCTTGTCATCCGCCTGGCCGCCGCTCCCACAAAAGGAAGCAGCAGATACAGGAACACATAGGCTGTCATAAACCAGTAATGCCCCATGGACACCGGAAAAAACAGAGTCAGCAGAAAGTGAATGTCAAATGCCGTCTCCTGCATCACTCCTGCCATAGCCCCCAGCAGGCCGAAAGCCACAGAATATGCCCACACCTGCAGCCACAGCTGAATCAACCGACTCACCTTAAACGAAGAGGTACATAGAAAATAACCGCTGATGAACATATATACATTCACCGCCACAATACAGAAGCTCTCCAGCAGCCAGGCAGCAGTCTCTCCCCCGCCAAGACTTTCGCCTGCCAGATCAGCCAGTAAATTTCCCTTTCCCAGATAATGCAGCGCAACCACCATCATCATTGCCACACAGCGCAGCAGCTCCAGATTTGCCATTCGTTCCGGTTTTACCTGCGATTCATTCATTATAACATTTTTACCCGATCTATTTTCCATTGTTTCCACAAGCCCCATTCAGGAATCCTCCCATATATTGCCCCATTATATCATCATTGCCGATTCATTTCAATGAAGTTATAACCGGAAATTCCTTCTCCGGCGCCACGGTTCTCCCGGGAAAGCCTCCCCCGCACAATCCGGGAAGGCCTTTCCCGGACAATCAATTCATTTTGGGTAGTTTATTACGGGCAGCTTCCAGTTCCGCATCTGTGGGAATATAATCTTCCATCTGGCCGTCGTGGAACTTTCCATAAGCCACCATGTCAAAGTATCCTGTTCCGGTCAGACCAAACAGAATCGTCTTCTCTTCCCCGGTTTCCCTACATTTTACGGCCTCATCAACAGCCACCCGGATGGCGTGAGAACTTTCGGGAGCAGGCAGGATGCCTTCCACCCTTGCAAAATATTCCGCCGCCTCAAACACTTCCGTCTGTTTTACGCTGACAGCCTCCATAAGCCCCTGATGGTAAAGTTCGGAAAGTGTGGAGCTCATGCCGTGATACCGAAGTCCTCCTGCATGGTTTGCGGAAGGAATGAAATCACTGCCCAGGGTATACATCTTTGCAAGAGGACATACCATCCCGGTATCGCAGAAATCATATGCATATACCCCTCTGGTAAAGCTGGGGCAGGAAGCGGGCTCCACTGCGATAATACGGTAATCGTTCTCCCCTCTGAGTTTTTCACCCATAAACGGTGCAATGAGACCGCCCAGGTTTGAGCCGCCGCCGGCACAGCCGATAATCATATCCGGCTTGATGCCGTATTTATCAAGGGCTGTTTTGGTTTCCAGGCCGATAACCGACTGGTGCAGCATTACCTGATTGAGCACGCTGCCCAGAACATAACGGTATCCCTGGCTTGAAACTGCGGTTTCCACTGCTTCGGATATGGCACAACCCAAGCTTCCCGTGGTACCGGGATGCTCTGCCAGAATCTTTCTTCCCACCTGGGTATCCATGGAAGGGGAAGGAGTCACGGATGCACCGTAGGTCCGCATCACTTCCCGGCGGAAGGGCTTCTGTTCATAGGAACACTTTACCATATATACCTTACAGTCCAGGCCAAGATAGGCACAGGCCATGGAAAGTGCAGTGCCCCACTGCCCTGCCCCGGTCTCTGTGGTCACGCCCTTCAGCCCCTGCCTCTTCGCATAATAGGCCTGGGCGATGGCAGAATTCAGCTTGTGGCTGCCGCTGGTATTGTTGCCCTCAAATTTGTAATAGATCTTTGCAGGAGTACCCAGCTTCTCCTCCAGACAATACGCCCGAACCAGGGGAGAGGGACGATACATTTTGTAAAAATTGCGGATCTCCTCCGGAATCCGGAAATAAGGCGTGGTATCGTCAAGCTCCTGCTTCACAAGCTCCTCACAGAAAACGCCTGCCAGCTCATCCGCTTTCATGGGAAGATGAGAAGATGGGTTTAGAAGCGGCGCCGGTTTTTTCTTCATATCGGCCCGCAGGTTATACCATGCTTCGGGCATCTCTGTTTCATTCAGATAGATTTTATAAGGGATTTTTTCACTGCTCATAATCGCTTCCTCCATATTTACTTCTTGTTTGTCTTACGGTTCCAATGAAATCCGTCAAAATTTCGCTGAATCACGGTATACCGCTGCTTTCACCGTATCAGTCTCTTCCGCTTTGCCATTTTGCTTCCCCACTCGCCGGAATCTCCCGGGCGGTGTCTCTTAAATCGGTATCCCTCCGATGGCCATCGTTTTGTCATCAGCATCACCCTGCCTCCTTCAATCGCAATAATTTCTGCCTTCCGCTTCCGTCAGGATATCTGTAAAATCGAGCAGGAAAAACTTTCTCCTACTCGCCGCGCCACCCGTGCACCACCTTGGCGGCTTACTTCCTCTCCACAAGTCTGCGCAATAAAAAATCCCTGACAGAAAATAAGCTCTGTCAAGGACGAATACTGTACCTAATCGTACGAAATAATCCGCGGTGCCACCTTGTTTCACGGCCCTGGCCGTGCCCTTAGCAGGATACTAACATATCCCCGGCATATGACGTCTGCCCAACGTCGCAGAATACTCTGTGAAAACCACATTTGACTGCGCCCTCTGCGGTCCATTTGACAACTTGTTTCCTGCCCGGTTTTCAGCATCCCGGACTCTCTGTAAGGGCATCATTGCCGTTATCTCCGCTTCAACGGTTTGAAATATTTATTTGCATTTTATTATAAATCCACAGTTACCATTTGTCAAGGCAAAGCAAAAACGAATATATATCAAGCAATATACGGTTCTTCATATAACAGAGCAAAACCCTCGGCATAAAATGCACCTTCCGACTCCAGCAGAGAAGTATCCACAAAAACGCATCCTGTGGCCGGTACAAATTCCATCTCCTCACCGGTACGCATGGCAGTAACCTTCTTCACATTTCTGTCTGTTGAGATTTTCAGCCAACGGGGCAGCCGGGGTTCATCACCATACAGATAAAACCCATACAGCGTGTCTTTCTTCCGGGTATAGCAAATTTCAGCATCCGTATAAGGCGCACAGGGAACCGTTTCGTAAATCCCCTCCCCGAAAACGGACATCCATCTGCCCAGCTCCTTCAAAGACGCCACAGCCAAAGCCGGCAGCGCACCGTCCGGCTGGGGCGCCACATTCAGAGCCAGGTTGCCTCCCTTTGCCACAATCTACTCAGAAAGCAATATAAATATGGGTAATATTTCATTTATAATCATTTGTGATTCCCCCTTTCGGATACGCCGTAAAAAGCCCTGCCAGGCATAATCAGGCAGTCCAGCTGATTTTATCCCTGCCCGACGCGCGGCCTGTGGGCCGCTTTAGCGGCATACTTCCACTGCACGTGCCTGCACATAAAAAGGGAACAGAAGTCCAATACTTCCATTCCCTTTCATGTCAGCTCCTGTAAACTATGCTCCGGCTCTGTTCCACCTCCGTCAGCCCTGACGGCCGGAAATACGAATACTGCCGCTCCCGGTATTGACCCGTACCTTACACTCACTGTTCCCGTAAGCATAAGTGCCATTCCTGACCTTCACGCTGTCCTCATTTTCCCATGCCACATGAATGCTTCCGGAGCCGCTCCGAACCGCAGTCTCCATGCCCCTGACCCCCCTTCCAGTTCCAATCTGATACTGCCGCTTCCGGAAGATAAATCCACCCTTTCCACGGCTCCCACTGCCCTGGCCCTGATGCTGCCGCTTCCGGTTGCCAGACGATACTCCGCCACGGCGGAATCCACTTCAATGTTGCCGCTTCCGGTACCGCATTTTAACTCTCTGCCCTTGATCTTTTCCGCCTTCACATTGCCGCTTCCGGTGTCAAATCCTGCAGATATGAATTCCGTGTGTTCAGCTGTAATATTGCCGCTTCCGGTATGAGCCTTCAGCCTGTCTGCCACAACCTCATTCAATACCACATTACCGCTTCCGCTGTTTCCTTCCAGGGACTCCAGTTCCACACCGGATATGTTAAGATTGCCGCTTCCCACTTTGATCACCAGTCTGGGTATGCCCTTCGGCACTTTCACCGTCAGGTTGACGGATTGTCCGTCGCCGCCAAAATTACCGATATTTCCATAAGAAATAATCGTTCTGCCAAACAACGTCACTTTCACCAGCTTCTCTTCGCTGTCATCTTCCTCCCGTATACCCTTTTTGCGCCTGACGCCCGCATAGAATGTCCCGTCTTCCTCATATTGATAGTACTCATAATTCAGCTGACTGCTGACCCCCTTAGCCTCATATTCCACATGGATCCTGTCGTCTCCGGACCGGGCGATTGTAACATTTGCCGCCTTTCCTTCCAGAATGATGGCCTTATAAAATCCCGAATAGGAAAAGCTGCGGTTCATTTCCGTATTTCCGGCATCCCGGCTGTGCTCTGCCTCCGCCCCCTCCCGGACATCTGTCCTGCTCCCCGGATCCAGTGTCCTCTTGGAAAATTCTTCCGGCAGATCCTCCTCGGACAATTCCCGTATCATATCCTCAATATTGCCCAGCTCTTCAATGATCTCCTCCTGAGACTTCCCTTCGTTCTCTCCCTCTGCAAAATGCTGCCTGTAATCCTCCAGGATCTCCTCCTGCAGCTCCTGCCCGAACCGCTCAAGTTTCTCCTGCAGATTCTGCATATATTCCTGTTTTGTCATGACCTCATCCCTCCTGTTCCCCGATCAACTGATTTACCGCACCGATAAACACTTTCCACTCCTGCTTTACGGATGTCTGGTACTCTTTCCCCTTTTCCGTCAACTTGTAATACTTCCTCGCCGGACCGGATTCCGACTCCACCAGATATGTGGTCACATAATCGTCTTCCTTCAGCTTTCTCAAAATGGGATACAATGTGCCGCTGGCAATGGACATTTCGCCGGATATCCTCTCCGTCAGCTCATATCCGTATTTGTCTCCCCACACAAGCTGGGAAAGCACGCAAAGTTCCAGTGCACCCTTCTTAAATTGTGTATTCATGTATGGCCTCCTTTCTTTCCGCCCGGGAACCCGGCCCTGAAGAAGCCGGCAACGGTAGTTTTTACAACCGTATATTTTTTAATTCCCTGTACTTCGTTTTGACTGGTTCATTGTATCACATACTATTATTTATTGCAATATAATATTTAAAAATAAATATAAATAATTTATAAAATACAGTTGAGATTGACAACTCCCGGTAAAACCTCTATAATGTTATTACAGTTGTAATACCTTACCGGACCCGGATCACTTCGGTTTCCGGGTTTATTCATTATAAAAAACTGATGCTGTCCCCAAATACCATTTTAAAAGGAGAACCTCTATGAAATCCCTTCCCCAGATTTCCGAAGCCGAGTTTGAAGTTATGAAAATCATATGGAAACATGCCCCCATCAGCACAAACGAGATCACGGAACGCCTGGTCAAAACCACAGCCTGGAGTCCGAAGACCATTCAGACATTGATCCGGCGTCTGGTGGACAAAGGCGTCCTTTCCTACGAAAAACAGAGCCGGGTATTTGTCTACACCCCACTGGTAGGGGAGACTGAGTACATCGGCCAGGAGAGCAATTCGTTCCTGCAGCGTTTCTACAACGGCAATATTGCCTCCATGGTCTCTGCCTATCTTGACAGTGACAGATTATCGGAACAGGACATCCACAGCCTCCGCAGTCTCCTTTCCAAAAACACCGAAAAAAAGGAGGACTGACATGGCCGATTTTACCCTGCGCTTCTTTCTTGCCAATCTGGTGGTCAGCATCATCACAGGAAGCCTTCTGGTCCTCCCGCGCCTGCTGAAAAGCTGTCTGACCTGCCGGACGCGGTATCATTTATGGTTCCTGCTGCTGGGCGCCCTTACCGTGCCTTTTCTGCCTTTCCCTCTGCCCGGGCTCACGGGGATTGCTGCCCTGGTCAGGAATCCGAAACTTTTTGTTCCTGCCTCCGGCACTGTCCTTTTAGAGGAAATCACACGGTCTGCTTCCGGCGGCACCGCGTGGATGACAGATTTCGGCCTGTCGGCAGCCGGCAAAGCGCCTTCTCCCTTGGGCCTCTTTCTGTCCGCCCTCTGGATCGGCGGAATATTATTTATGATCATTCTGTTTAGCATATCATTTGTCCGACTGCGCGCTGTCAGGAGATCTGCCCTGCCCATTCAAAGCCATGCCGTCCGTAATGTGTACGAAAACTGCCTGGCCGAGATGCAGATCCGCAGATTCCTTCCCCTGTACGGCACTGCCTTTTTGAAATCGCCCATGCTGACAGGACTTTTCAAACCCTGCATCTATCTGCCCCTCCATCTGGTGTCTGATTTTCAAAACAACCGTTTGAGCAGAAAAGAACTGAAATTTATGCTGCTGCATGAGCTGCAGCACTATCGGCACAGAGACCTTTACGTCAACGCCTGGATGAACCTGGCCTGTGTGATCTACTGGTTTAATCCCCTGGTAAGGTATGCCCTGAAAGAAATGCGGAATGACCGGGAAATCGCCTGCGACGCCTCTGTTCTGGATATGCTCCGGGCGGAAGATTACGCGGATTATGGAAATACGCTGATCAATTATGCGGAAAAACTGTCCCGTACCCCGTTCCCCTTCACAGCAGGTCTGGGCGGAAGTCTGGCCCAGATGAGGAAACGGATCCTGCACATTGCAGACTACCGCCCGGCCTCCTTCGGAAAAAAGCTGGGCAGCTGTTCTGTCTATTTCTGTGCGATCCTGGTCCTGTCCGTCTTTCTTCCTGCGCTTTCCACAGCAGCCCTGGATTCGGACCGATATGCCTTTAGGGCGGACACACTCTCTGTAACCCAAGTTGACTACAGTACTTACTTCGGTGAAAACAGCGGGAGTTTCGTCCTCTTTGATACAGCCCGGAATGCCTGGACTGTCTATCAGATGGAAAATGCCGTCACGCGTATTCCTCCTGCCTCCACCTACAAAATATATGCCGCCCTGCATGCTCTGGAGACAGGCGTCATCACCCCGGAACAATCCCTCCTCTCCTGGAGCGGCATTTCATATCCCTATGCATCCTGGAACCGGGATCAGACCCTGGAATCCGCCATGGAAAATTCTGTAACCTGGTATTTCCAGACCCTCGACTTGCAGATGGGAGCGGCTTCCATTGCACAGTTTATCCGGGAAATCGGTTACGGAAACCAGACTGCTGACGGAAATCTCGCCTCCTACTGGTACGATTCCACCCTGAAAATATCGCCTGTGGAGCAGGTGGAACTGCTTCGGAAATTCCACGACGGAGCCCTTCCCTCTTCCCCGGAAAACAGCCAGACTGTGAAAGATGCCATCTGCCTTGCTTCCCTGGAAAACGGTACCCTCTACGGCAAAACGGGAACCTCTTCCACGGATGGTAAAAATACCCTGGGGTGGTTTATCGGCTATATCGAATCCGAAGACAATGTGTGCTATTTTGCCGCAAACATTCAAAACGAGGACAATGCCGGCGGGTCCGCCGCTGCAGAGATCACCCTTGCAATCCTGTCCGATCTGGGCTTCCGGGTACCCTGACCAGGAAGCCCCCTCTTTCCGCTTTCTTCCTATCCCTATTGTGTATCCAATTCACTGACGGTCCATCTCCGCCTGTATTGCCCCTTTCTTTAATCCGTGCTTGTATTGACTGCTCTGGCGGCCTTTCCGGTAACAATCTCTTCCGGTTTCCCCAGACCAAAATAGTACTCAAAGATGCTTTTTCCCACGGCAACCGCATTGGACGAACCATATCCGTTTGCAATCCGCACAGCAACCGCAATCTCCGGAGCTTCCGCCGGCGCATATCCCACAAACAGGGCATGGTCCGGATGCAGCTTTGATTCCTGGGCCGTTCCGGTCTTTCCCGCAGCTCTGATCTTCAGCTCCTTCAATATCGTGTTGTTTTGAGCAAACTGCTCCATACCGGTTCTCACCGTTTCCCACACGGAACCCGGCAGATCCAGCTCCCCTTTCAGGAGTATCTCCTCTGCCCTTGGTTCTCCGTCCTCTCCTGCAATTTTCTCTGCCATGGACAAATCAAACAGCTTTCCTCCTGAGGCAATTGTATTGACATAACGCGCCAGCTGTACCGTGGCATAATTATGGGTTCCCTGGCCGATGGCAGAGGGAATTCCATCGGCGTCAGTCACATGGGGTGCAGCCTCCGTAACCTCCACCCCGGACTTCTCCGTCAATCCGAACATTCCGGCATATTTCTGCAGATATGCAATCGCCGTGTGCTCCGCGTACCCGCCGCCATCCGTCTTCCCCGACGTTTCCGTCCCTTCCTTTCTGCCGCCTGCTCCCAGCCGGTAAACGATCTCGCACAGATAATCGTTGCAGGAACACTGCAGAGCTGCTGCTGCATTCAACACATTTCCATGCCCGGCATGTTTCCAGCACTTCAGGCCGGGAAACACCCTGTCAAATATACCGTCGCAGTATATGGAACTATCCGGCAATATCACACCCTCTGTCAAACCGGCAATGACAGTAACCGGTTTGAATGTGGAACCCGGTGCAGTCAGCTGCTGTGTTGCCCTGTTATACAGAGGAAGTGATCTGTCATTTTGTAATTGGCTGTAATACAATAAATCCATCTGGTTTGCCAGACGGTTATTGTCATATCCGGGATAGGATACCAAAGCCAACACCTTCCCTGTGCCAGGCTGGACCACCACTGCGGACGCAGAACAAGGATCCAGGGCCAGCTGAGCCGGAGTGATTTCCAGATTCCCGATTTTCCTTTTTAAAAATAAAAAAGGATCCAAAGATCCGGATTCCAACGCCTCAAAGTCTTCGTCGACAGTATTCAGGACTTCCTGATCATACAGCAGCCTGCAGATTTCCCTTCCTGTCACCCGTTCCTCCCGGATCAGCCATTTAAACAGTATTTTTTCAAAGGAATGTGAATTCTCCAGCCATTTTGTGAGATGTTCCACCAGAAGGATATAAAATTCCTCTGTGGTAAGATACTGCTGCCTGGACGGAACGATTCCCGCCTCTATCCATCCGTTTTCAATGGCATACATCATAAATGCCCGAACACTGCTGCCGCTCTGCTCCTGCTTTAATGCATCCATGTCCTCTGATACTCCTTCTTTCCAAATACTGCTTTCTGTCACTATATAGCGTATATATTCCTTCATTTCATCGTTTAAGTTTTGGTATCCGCTCTCCCCGTCTTCCAGTTCCTCCCGCAGTGCAGCCAAAACATCTCTCCGCTTTTCCTTCAGCCTCGCTCCCACTTCCTTCTCCAGATCAGATGCATCCGCTCTGTCGAATTCCTCTGTCCGAATCACCTCATTGTCCACAAAGGCCATATAAATGTCAAAAAGTCCGATTCGTATATCCGATGCGTCTGCCGCCAGAGTCTTGTCAAATTCTTTCCCATTCACCAGATTGCTCACGATGATTCCCGCCAGGGTCTGTTCCAGCACATGATATACGGCAATCTGCAGCTCCCTGTCCACAGACAGCCATACATCTCTGCCGCTTACCATCTCCTGGAGCACCTCTCCTCCGCCAAGCTGTTTTCCCCGATTATTGACGATAATCTGCAGTTCCCTGTCAGTTCCCTGCAGCACTTCCTCAAAAGTCTGCTCGATACCTGCCTTTCCCACCATAGAATCGGGTGTATAATCCCGTTCTGATTCCCCGTATCTTTCCAGCTCTTCTGTAGAAATCTTTCCTGTGTATCCCAGAATATGGGAAAAAGCTTCGCCTCCCGTGTATACTCTCTCCCATCCCTGCCCGATCTCTATCCCCGGAAGGGACTGGTTATTCTCCATAATATACGCAACTGTTCTCTCTGAAACACCCCGGGCCAGAACCACGGGCACATATTTCCGATAGGCATTGGCAGACAGCATATACCGCACTCCCACCAGCGTCAGAACTTCCTCCTTTGTATATATATCTGGTAAACCGTATTCCAACCTTTCTTCTTCCGTATATTTTCCTTTCTTATCTCCATATAAGGCAAATCTGCTTTCTCCAGACAGAAGAGCCACCATTTCGTCCGGCCCAATCTCCCGCTGTTCTTCCGTCATATTGTCCGGATCCGCTTCACCGAATATATCTGCCCGAAATCTGGTAAGTGCAGCCCCGGTCACCGTATATTCGTAGTTCCCGTCTTCGGCTATCTTTATCTTCAGTGCCTGATCAAAGGACTCCCCGTTTTCCTCCAGTTTCTTCATGACACGGTAGATCATGCCGTTCAGCGCCAGCTGCCGCTGCCGGTTGGAAGCATAGCTCTCCTCATCCACCATAGTCACCGTGTAGACCAGTTTATTATCGGCCAGCAGCTCCCCGTTCCTGTCATAGATCCGTCCCCGGGTATTGCCTTCTCTGACAGTCCTTGTAATTTTCAGTTCAAAATCCTCCGCATATTTTTCTCCGTTTACAATCTGCAGATCCCACAGACGGTACAGAAGAATGGCAAAAAAGACACCAAAAATAATGTCCATGGCATACATCCGCAAATTTTGGTTTCGCCGTCGGCATTCCTCCTCCGTCAAACCGGTATTCCAGAATCTCCCTGTCTTTTTTGACCACATTTCAGCTTCCTCCCATGCCTTTTACATCCGTAATCTTTGATAAAAATGTGTCTGATGCGGCTGAACACAATTGATTCAGCACACTGGAAAGGCCGTATTATTACATTTGTAAGATTTGATAGCAAAAAAATTTGTCAGCCTATATTTTATATCTTACAATAGTAGGATTTAAAAGTCAAGAAAAAGCTTACTCTACAGCTCTGACGAGTAAATTTATTTATCGTAGAGTCAGAAGTGCAGAAATCCATTTTCAATGCGCCGAGGAGCTTTCGCGACTTAGGTGCCCGTGATGAACGTATCCACAATATACTGATGAAGAATTATGAGCTTTCTGATGATGAAGCAGCTGCCTATTTGTAAATGGAAATCTTGGTAATGGGTAAAATATCATCTATACAGAAAAAAGCTGTCCCGAAATGGCGTACCATGAGCCGGGACAGCCCTTTTTGTTACAGGCGGTATGCTGTGGGAGGCCTGTTTATTTGCTCCCCCGTTCATTCACATACAGCCTTACTCTGTTCTCGATCACATTGATTACTTCCTCCGCGCTCTTGTTTCCGTTGAAATAATCCTCCGCCTCCTCGCATATGATATCGAGGATCGGCGCCGAACGCAGGGGAAGATATTTCGCCTCCGCAAGCATCTTTTCATAGTAGGGGATTTTCTCTGTTTTTATGAATTCCATGTCCTTTTCTTCATATATCCTCGTAATGCTCTCCCCGGTGGTTCTGTCTTGAGAAAAAGCCGCTGCCAAATTATCTCCTTCAATCTTCTCAAGAAGCTTATCTGCATATCCGGCAAAGACACTTTTCTTGACCGAACCATTCAGGGTATAATCCTCCTGAATTTCATCTCCCAGCAGGAAACACAGGAATTCCCAGGCTCCTTCCTTCACGTCAGAACCGGAACTGATTGCAATCGGACTGCCTTCTGCCAGCGCATGGCAACCGTCGTCAAACAGCCATCCTGCAAGCATCAGCCCCTGGCTTTCCAGTTCGGAGTCAGAAGGTGTAAAATAATAGTCCCTAAAGTAGTCTTTTTGTGCAATGCTGAATATGAAATTCTCAGGATTGTCCCAATTGCTTCGGGTTTCCCCATACCTTTGGGCGACCTGCAGCAGATTCAAAAAAAGCTCTCCGCTAAAGTCAAAAGTGCCTTTCTCCCAGTCTATCATTCCCCAGAGGGTCTCAGACCCTTCCAGGAACAGCCTCAGCAGAGCCGTGGAATCCATGCCTCCCAGGTACACCGCCTCACCCTGGTATGCAAGCAGGGCCTCCGTGATGCCCCTTATGTCGGATCTGTTCTGCAGGATATCCCTGTCGGCCTCCAGGGCATAGATGCGCGGATCCGGACAGATGCCGTATATCTCTTCCCCCCAGCGCCAGGCGCTGAAGGCAATGGGGAAATAGTCCTCTTCCCTGATGCCGCTGCGCTCCATATAAGGACGGAGATCCTCCAGCATGCCTTTTGCTATCATGTCCATGACGTTTCCACCCAGAATCTTTTCACCAATCAGAATATCCGGCCCTTTCCCTGCGGCTATCTCGATGCTCAGCCTTGTGACGTAATCCTTCAGGCTTTCCTCATATTCCGCCGTTGAGAGTCCGTCGGCTGCAATCCATTCCTCTATCACGATATGGTAGGTCTCGTTTTCCTGATTGAATCTGGAGATTTGTTGTCTGACCCAGCTTTCCACAGTGGTAGTACATAGCACCACCGGTATCTTCTCGACCTCTTTCAGGCTCAGATGTTCCACATAAGCCGGACTTCCAGAGGAGGTGGACCGAATCACCTCAACGCATTCTTCTTCAACCATGCGGAAGTCGACTACCAGTTCCTTTTCTGCGTTGAAGCCGCTCCCAGACGTATTGTAGGAGGTTCCAGAGAAATTAAGAACATGCGTCATCTCACCCTGCTCTGTATCTACCTCCCGGATGCCTGACTGGAATATTGCCGGACCGTTGATACCCGCTCCCAGCCAAAAACTATTCTGGAAGATATCATCGGTCCTTGTCTCCACCTGCTCCAGGATCGTGATGTCCCCTGAATCCGCATCCAACTCTGCCAGACGGTCACCTGTTTTGGGATCATCTATGGTAAGATATATCTTTTTGTCTGGAGCCTGGCACATCTTTTTTACTGTCCATGCGGCAGCATCATTTTGTGTACGAAACAGTTCTCTGCCCTGGGAGTCCATCTTTATCAGATTTGAGCCATACCAAATATAAAAGCATCCTTCCAGATCCATATACCAGTTGTATTCCAAGCCCGCGTTTAGCGTAAACTTGTCCGGGATGCCTTCCAGCAGCAGTTTTGCCTTGCCGTCCAGCTCCCACTGATAAATCTTGCTGGTTCCATCCTCTGCCGCATACCTTTCTGCCCAGAGCTGTATGGGTTCCTCTCCGAGAAACTGGGTCTCAAGATGCTGGAGATATTTACTTTTTCCAAAAGCTTCCCTAAAACTAGGAAAATCCGTCCTTTCTATAACGATATCCCGGTATATTTCTTTCTCATTTCCGGCATTATCGCAGCATCCCATAAACATGGTACACATCAAGAAAACCAGAAGACAGATAAAGTTTTTTTTTTCATAGTAACAACTCCTTTCATAAAACTTAGCTGGCATATTCCATTATACAAAAAACAGGAAACTCCTATTAAGATACATAAAAAGGGAAGGCAGAAGCCATCCCCCTTTATTGTATCATATGAAATGAATTGATTATTTTTCAATGAAAAATATTAAGCTGTAACAACATCAAATCATGCCAGAAATTTCTAAAATTCCTTTATTTCTCTGACTTTTGGAGATTTGCGTACCTAACACAAAGCACTATAATGTATGGTCACAAAAATCACATTTTCTATTATCGAAATGTCTTATATGCCCCTCCTTTGTCCCTTCTACAGTTCTTGTTTCCATTACGTTATTACATCTGCTGCATCTTACAATATAGAGAGTCATTGTCCAATGATGTGTATCATTGAAATTATAACCCAAATCTTGAATTTCGACTGTGGGCGGTGTCTCGTGCTCGCAGCTCGCATGTGTGGATTCCGCATGCGCAGGTTCCGCCTTTACAGGATTAGAAGTTGAAAACACCATACTGACACATACCGTTAACGCCAACATCAAGGAAAAAATCTTTCTCTTCATAAATTGTTCCCCTTTCTTTACGCAACACATTTTCATATAATACATTCGCAATATAAGGACTAGCCCGGCCGTGGCTTCTATCCGTATGACTACATCATAAGCTATCTTACCATATTTGTCAAGCGGGAATATAATACTGCAGCTCTGACGAGTAAATTTATTTATGGATATCTCTACTGGGAAAATCCTGCTCACCATTTAAATCTGATCTGATACCCCTTTTGAACAGCAAATTCCCTCAGCCGTTCCTGTTTCCATGCTTCCAGGAGTCTCCGGTGCTTCTGTTCCCTGCTCTGCCTCACCTTTTCCCAAAGGCTTTCCCATGCCTCCAGAATCTGGGCGATCATATGCCCGATGGTTTTGCCGCCACAAATGGGGCAAAGTATCCATTCATTTTTATTCATACGGCTGTCCTAACTATTTCGATTTCTGTTTCTTCAAAAGTATTCCACATACAATTACCGCCATAAAAAAGACAAGGATTAGATACCACAGATTATCAAGGCAAAAGCCCTTATCCAACATCAACCGGTATCCACAGGAAGCGGGGAAAATACGCCCGGTCATTTTAAGAAAATCGGGTAACAAATCAATGGGGAACATAATCCCCGAAAGCATAATTGAAGGCAGAAACACTAACTGCGCTGTCATCGTCAATTTCGCTTGATTTTTTATAATCAATCCTAAAATACTTCCAACGCTTAATGACACGATAATATATATGGCAAGTGCAAATAAGAAAATCGGAAGCTGTGCTGGTAAATCCGCTTCAAATAGCACGGGAGCTAGCAGCACTATCACAGCACAGGCAATCATCAAATGTATAAATGCGGAAAAAAATATTGTAACAAGACCTAAATAGATAGGCACTCCGTTTGCTTTATAGACTTTGTTTATGTCACTTCCATAAGTTTCAATCAGCGATGGCGGCAGTCCAATAAATGCCACCATTGAAACACTCATCACAATCATAGATTGGATGAGCGTACTTCTCATATCGGGCATAACAGAAGTGAAAATA
Organism: uncultured Acetatifactor sp.; assembly: GCA_910580225.1. Classification (GTDB taxonomy): domain Bacteria; phylum Bacillota; class Clostridia; order Lachnospirales; family Lachnospiraceae; genus Acetatifactor. Next base: position 104,060 of record CAJTXE010000004.1, on the reverse strand, counting down.
CCGCCCATAAGAAGAAAGAATATAAGCGGAATGATATAGCAGGTGACTAATAAAGATTTGCTTCGTATATCCAATTTCCACTGTAACGCAACGCCATATAAAAACCCACTCATTCCGCTTCCCTCCTCGTCATTTCCATAAAATGCTGTTCCAGTGTGCCACGGTCAACTTTAATATCTAACACATGAATTCCCTTTTGTTTTAACTCGTCAAGCAGAGAAATCAAAGCATCTTCAATATTGTCCGTTTCAAAAGTATCGTCCCCTTGCAGCGTTTTGATATGGATATAATATTTTTTTCCAACCTTGTCTGTAAGTTCCGAAGCTGTGCCGCAAAAAACAATATTGCCGTGATTTAAAATGGCAATACGGTCACATAACGTTTCTACCTCTGCCATATCATGGCTTGCCAAAACAATTGTTTTTCCTTGTGATTTGAGCTTTCGGATTTGCTCATGAAGTGAAAGTCTGCCCTCCACATCAAGCCCCGCAGTCGGCTCATCAAGGAAAATAATATCTGGATTGCTGATAAGCGCAAGGGCAAGATGTAAACGCCTTTTTTGCCCTGTGGATAGTTGGACATACTGCTTTTTCTCAATTTCTTTGATACCAAGAGTATGAAGCATAGAGTAGTCAATCTTTGCTGTATTCCATTTTGCAAACAGCTTTATAGCCTCCATAGGTTTGATGTGCGCAGGCAAAGATGATGATTGCAGCTGAATACCCATTTTCCCATTTACGATGATGGTACCGCTGTCGTATTTCTTCAAACCCTCGATACATTCCAGAGATGTCGTTTTTCCTGCTCCATTTACGCCAAGCAGAGAAAATACTTCTCCTTTTTCGATTTGAAAATTAAGTCCCTTAAGAACAATATGGCTACCATAGCTTTTCCTTAATTCACTAACTTGTATTGCACGGTTCATCAATCCACCTCCTCAAACGGATTTACTCCGAGTTTTGAAAAGTAAACTTGCAAAGCTGGCTCTAAATAGTCGTTTACGATTTTTTGTCTTTCTTCCCAAGCGTTTGTAGCAGTATCAATATTGCCAATTTCCATCAATTTCGGCAACATACTCATATCGCCGTCTGTAAATTCCATAATCAAGCCCCAATATTCTTGTACAACCTGCTGGCACTTTTCACTTTCGGGGGGCACATTTTCCTTTTGAAATTGTAGGATTTTATCGCTCAAACGATTAAACCTGTCCATAAAATCCAAACCACTTTCCCTGTCAAATTGATTACGGATATGGTCAAGGGTGTCGTCATCGAAACGCTTAATAAGGTAGTAAGAGCCATTTTTCATTTGCAGATTGACAATAATATCTGCATATGCCTTAAAATTGACGGTCTGCATTTGTAACACTTCTGCTTTTAACTGTTCTATTGCTGTCAAAGAATCTGTTAGCTGTTCTATTTTCTCTCGTATACTATCTGCCTGTTCGGTAAGGGCAGTTGCCACATCAGTCGGCGTTTCTAAAGAAATTAAGCGTCGCTTTATATCATCCAAAGAAAATCCTAATGATTTCAAGGACAAAATCTGATGAAGTGTAACTAAATCTTTATCCGTATAAAGCCTGCGCCCACCCTCACTTTCTGCTGATGGAGAGAGTAATCCCTCTTTGTCGTAATATTGCATCGTTCGGACAGTTATTCCCATTTTCTTCGCAACTTCTCCAACTGTCATATATCCATCTGGAATTGCCCTGTATTTTGCCATAGTCCATTACCTCCTGAAACATATTATAAATCATTACGCAACGTAATAAGCAAGACCTTTTCGGAAAATTTTTAGGCGGCAAATTTTCTGCCGCCTTTCTGTACTTATACAAAAATAATTTCCTTGTTCAAATCTCCCTCGCACACGCCCTTATGTTATTCAGTCTTCCTGTCCATTCTAACGCGTTTTCTTCCTTTAGGCGTTCCATTGTCTTGTGTCTGTTGTCTTAAACAAAATTTTGAGTTTTCTCCTTATCTGGTTTCATTCATCTCGCATTTTCCCAGAAAATGCGAAGTTTTTATTTGCAATTTTTTTAATCGTCAGAGCTGCTTACTCTACCAGATAAAAAGTCAGGAACCGCCGCAATTCTTACCGCGACGGTCCTGACTTTTCTCCGAAAATCTGTTTCTTCCATTTGATTTCTTACCAGACAGATATATGGTATTTTCCCTGACACTGCAATCCCTGAAAGAGCTACACCCACCACTCTCTGCCTGACTGCATACCGCTCTTATCTCTGCACACGTCCGGAAGCATCGCCGCCGGCCAGTGTCTCCACTTCCTTCCTGGATACCAGATTAAAGTCACCGGGAATGGTATGCTTCAATGCGGAAGCAGCCACGCCAAACTCCAATGCCGCCTTAAAATCTTTCCCGTCCAGGAGCCCGCAGATCACACCACCTGCAAAAGAATCTCCGCCTCCCACACGATCTACAATGGGATGAATACTGTATTCTTTCGAGTGGTAAAACTCTTTGGTATCCCTGGCATAAATGCAGGCGGACCAACCATTGTCGGAAGCGGAATGGCTTACCCGCAGGGAAGAGATGCAATATTCAAAGTTGTAATCGGCAACCATCTGCTCGAATATGGATTGATATCCCGCCAGTTCCAGATCCCCGCTGGTCACATCCGTCTTGCCGGGTTTGTATCCAAGTACCAGTTCCGCGTCCTCTTCGTTTCCGATGCACACATCCACATACTGCATCAGGTTCTTCATCACCTTCTGGGCCTTCTCGGAAGTCCAGAGCTTCTTGCGGAAATTCAGGTCCACAGACACCTTAACACCATGCTTCTTCGCCGCCTTCAGCGCATCCTCCGTCAGTGCCGCAGCTCCGTCGGATATGGCAGGGGTAATGCCCGTGAAATGGAACCAGTCCGCCTCTGCAAAAATTGCGTCGAAGTCAAAGTCAGCCGCCGTAGCGGTGGAAATGGAGGAATGGGCCCTGTCATAGATCACCTTGGAGGGTCTCATGGAAGAGCCGCTCTCCAGAAAGTAAATACCCAGACGCTCCCCGCACTTTGCGATGTGTTTTGTCCCTACATTGTACTTCCTAAGGGCCGCTGCCGCGCACTCACCGATCTCATTGTCCGGCACTGCCGTCACAAACTCCGCATTATGACCGTAATTTGCCAGGGATACCGCCACATTGGCCTCCCCGCCGCCATAGTTAATGTCAAACTCATCCGCCTGAATAAACTTCTCAAAATTGGGGGTGGACAGTCTCAGCATGATCTCCCCCATGGTAATAACCTTTGCCATTGATCTCTTATCCTTTCCTGTGAAATGCCTTACCTTCAAAGTCCCTACCCTTGCTTCACTCCTGAAAAAGAATCCCTCCGGGAAGCTTCTGTCCGCTATTTCTGCAGAAGATGCACCGCAAACCCGCCGATCTCTTCCTTCAGATAGATGGCATTGATCTTGCCGTCCGGCCGCAGGATGGGTTCTTCAAAGTCCGCCCCAAGCACCGTGCGCATATAGTTGATGGCCCGTTCAATATAATTCGTCCGAATGGCAATGTGCCCCATGGAGCCTCTGCCATGGCTGTTCAGCACTTCCACAATGGTGCCGGCAAAGCTGCCGCCGCTGCCCACCTTTACAGGTAGGCCGAACAGAAAGGCCAGACGGCTCACAGTCCTGTCCGCCTCTTCCTTACTCTCGGAATTCACACCGATATGGGCCAGCTCAAAACCAAGCATGGTCTGAACAGCCTCTCTGGTCAGCTGCTCAATTCTGTCCCAAGCACCCTCATTGATCAGGTCCCCGGTCACCATCCAGGAACCGCCGCAGGCGATTACCTTGCCGAAATCCAGGTAGGAAGTCAGATTCTTTGCGTTGATGCCTCCGGTAGGCATAAATTTCATGTTTCCATAGGGTGCAGCCATGGCCTTGATCTTCGCCAGACCGCCGGACTGCTCTGCCGGGAAAAATTTCACCACCTCCAGACCCAGCTCTATGGCCTGCTCGATCTCGGAAGGACTGGAAATCCCCGGCGTAACCGGTATATTTTTCTCCATGCAATACTTCACTGTCCTGAGATTGAATCCCGGGCTGACAATGAACTTCGCGCCTGCTTCCATTGCGGCATCCACCTGCTCCGCATTCAGTACGGTGCCTGCGCCCACGCACATATCAGGGAAGTTGGCGGTCATAATGCGGATTGCCTCCGCTGCCGCGCCGGTACGGAAGGTCACCTCGGCACAGGGCAGTCCGCCTGCGCACAGGGCCCTGGCCAGGGGAAGCGCATCCTCCGCTCTGTCAATCTTCACCACGGGAACAATGCCAATTTTGCTGATCTGCTCCAATACTGCGTTCATTTTCCCTCTTTTCCGCATGCCTTTCCATGCTTTTTGTTCTTCTCCTCGGTTTGAAACTCTGTCCTTTGACCATTCCCTTTCCACGATAACCGCTTATGCCAGGACTTCCTTCACCGCCGATGCAATTTCGTCACACTTACAGTTTGCAAAGAAATACTCCTGGAACGTCTCCCCGGCCAGAGCGCCCTTTACCAGTTCCCTGTCCAGATTCTTCAGAATGGATATAATATCAGTATGGGTGACTTCCTTCACTTTATCCAGAATTTTTTTATTTCTCTGCTCCGGCTCCACTCTTTCCGGGGGATAACCACCGCCGCCGGGCGCACAGAACAGTTTTTCGAAGGTATACTGCAGATTCAGCTCCCCGCCCCAACCGAAATTCTGTGCAAAAGGAATCGCTGCACAGTTTCCGTCGTTCACCTGGGAGAACAAATATGCATCCAAAGGTGTGGCAATGTGTCCGCAGAGCACCTTGGGAAAAGAATTGCAGGCCAGCATGGCCCCCTGACCCGTGCCGCAGCCCGTAATCACATAATCCGCAGCACCGGAATTCAGCAGCACCGCCGCCAGAATGCCGTTCTGCACATAGGTGCGGGAATGAGGATCCTCCGCGCTGTGCATGCCGTAATTGTATACCTCATGCCCCATGGGTTCCACCACCTTCTTCAGAGTGGTATAAATAAGTTCGTTTTTTGCCGCCTGGCTGTTCTCCTGAACCAATGCTATTTTCATTTTCTGTTTGCCTCCTATTTATAGTCGCTGCGCGACAACTCAAATTGCCTTCGGCAATCGTGTAAAGTCCCTTCGGCACACTTCCCATGAGATAAACTTTCACTCCACAGTTCCTCATGAAAGTTTATCTCATGTGCCTCACGACTTTAGGATAGCCGCTGCGCATTTTTCCTTATTCCGGCTGCTTTCCGATGTAGGCCAGAATGCCTCCGTCCACATAGAGGATATGGCCGTTTACGGCATTGGATGCCTCTGATGCCAGAAACACTGCAGGTCCTGTCAGTTCCTCCGGTTTCAGCCAGCGGTTGGCAGGCGTCTTGGCACAGATAAACTGATCAAAGGGATGTCTGCTGCCGTCAGGCTGCACTTCCCGCAGGGGTGCGGTCTGAGGGGTCTCGATATAACCGGGGCCAAGGCCGTTGCACTGGATATTGTATCTGCCGTACTCGGAACATATATTCCTGGTCAGCATTTTCAGGCCGCCCTTTGCGGAAGCATATGCGGACACGGTCTCCCGTCCCAGTTCAGACATCATGGAGCAGATGTTGATAATCTTGCCGTGCCCCTTCTTGATCATGGACGGAATCACTGCCTTGGATACGATAAAGGGACCGTTTAAGTCGATATCAATGACCTGGCGGAACTGGGCGGCAGTCATCTCGGTCATGGGAATCCGCTTGATGATACCTGCATTGTTTACCAGAATATCGATGACGCCCACTTCCGCTTCGATCCGGGCCACCAAGGCATTTACGGCGTCCTCATCGGTAACATCGCAGACGTAGCCGTGGGCCTTGATGCCTCTCTCTTCATAAGCCGCCAGTCCCTTGTCCACCAGTTCCTGGTTGATATCATTGAAGCAGATCTTAGCCCCTGCCTCTGCGTAGGCGGATGCGATGGCAAATCCGATTCCATAGGACGCCCCCGTTACCAACGCAACTTTTCCTTCCAGTGAAAAATTTGTAAATGCTGACATAATCGGCTCTCCTTTTCTGAATTCTATATAAATTTACTTTTCTTTTTCTGTTTTCCCGGTTCGTCTCTCCGCTGTCCTTTTTCAGAATTTTCCTTTTTGTCTTTCAGCGGTCCGCTCTGTTTATTTCTACCGCAGCTCCTTCATGGCAATGCCGTCCATATCGTCGAAATCCTGGTTCTCACCCACCATGCCCCATATAAAGGTATAAGCCCTGGTTCCGCATCCCGCATGAATGGACCAGCTGGGTGAAATCACCGCTTCTTCATTCCGCATGACAATATGGCGGGTCTCCTGGGGTTCACCCATATAATGCATGACAAAGGCATCCTCCGGCATTTCAAAATACAGATATACCTCCATCCGCCTGTCATGGGTATGGCAGGGCATGGTATTCCACACGCTGCCGGGTTCCAGTCTGGTCATGCCCATCTCCAGCTGGCAGCTTTCCACCTGGCCGGGAAGAATGTACTTGCAGATCACACGGTGGTTTGCGTCCTCCAGACAGCCAAGCTCCACCTTGTTCTCATCCTTTACGATGACCACGCCCTCCTCCGGTGTGCCCTCCGGCCGGATCAGCACCGTAGGACAGGTTCTGTGCGCCGGTGCGGAATTCAGATAAAATTTTGCCGGGCAGGCGGCATCCTCGCTTGCAAAAACGATATCCCTGGAACCCATGCCGATATACATGGCCTCCTTATAGCCTACCTTGTATACCTTTCCGTCAACGGAAATGCTGCCCGCACCTCCGATGTTGATCACACCCAGTTCTCTCCTCTGGCAAAAGTATTCTGCCCGAAGCTCCTCCCCTGCCGTAAGAGAAATAGGCTCCGTGGGCACCGCAGCGCCTGTGATAATTCTGTCAATATGGCTGTATACCAGTTTCATCTCCCCCGGTACAAAGAGATCCTGGATCAGGAATTCCTCTCTCAAACGTTCCGTGGTATAGTGCTTCATGTCTCTTGGGGATACTGCTGTTCTAAGTTCCACCTTCATACCTCTCTTTCTGGCCTGTGCCTGTGTGCAGCCGGAAGGCTGATTTTCAGATTTTATGAGATGCTGCAATCGCAGACAGGTTGTTTATGTAAGCCCTTACATTATAACATACCCTGGCAGGCTTTTCCATAAATTTTCTCTAAAATCTCCGCCTTCCGAATATTGTGGGTTACTGCTCATAGGTGCCTCCGTGAGCAATCCTTCCATTGCTTTGACAGCTGTGCAGCACATCTGTACCTATGAACGGAATAAACAGTAACGCTTGCATGTTACGATTGCGGTTGTTGTAATTCCAGTATAAACAAAAAAATTCTCCATTTCTATTCAAGTATTTCTCAAAACCTTGCAAATTTTGAACTCTTGAGATAGAATAAAGAAAAAAGCCAATCCATACAGCCTCCTTTTATCCCGTTGGAGGAAAATCCTGTGAATCTCTTAGAACAAGGCAAATCCATTGGAACAGGATCCCGGAAAAACAGCAGCGAAAAGGAACAGGAAAGTATGCGGAAGGCATGAAACCGTAATTTCAAATCAGAATGGAGGATTCTATGCTGCCCACAAGAGAAAAAGCCCAATCAATTCTGGCGGAAGCGGAAAGCTGCAACCCCGGCCCCTGGGGAAACCACAGCCGGACCGCTGCCTGCTGTGCTGAGAAAATTGCACGGGAATGCGGTGATCTGGACCCGGAGAAGGCCTATATCCTGGGACTGCTCCATGACATCGGACGAAAATTCGGCGTCAGGCACCTGGGTCATGTATCCGACGGTTATTCCTATATGATGTCCCTGGGATATGACGAAGCTGCAAGGATATGCCTGACCCATTCCTTCCTGAATATGACACTGGATGACTATATCGGAAACTTCGATACCACCCCGGAGGAGCTGGCGCTGATCCGTGTCACCCTGAAGACCGTCGTGCCCGACGATTACGACAGACTGATTCAGCTGTGCGACGCCCTTGCAGGCGCGGAAGGCGTGATGAATATCGAGGATCGAATGAACGACGTAAAACGGCGCTACGGCTCCTTCCCCCAGGGAAAATGGGACGGTAATTTAGCCCTGAAGGCATACTTTGAGGAAAAAACGGGGAAGGACATTTATACTGTAACAGGGAAAGGAACCTGCCCATGGAAGAACTGAATTCCTGCAAAACAGCCATCGAGCACTGCCTCCGGAAGAAGGCTTTTGCCATCGCTCATCTCTACAAAGAAGAAAAAGCCATGGACATGCACATCCATGACTGTTATGAACTGTATTATTCCATCTCCGGGGGAAAGCAGTTTCTCATTGACAACCGCTTCTACACCATCTCCCCCGGAGATCTGTTTATCATCAACCAGTATGAGAGCCACAAGCTGACCCAGATCGACAACAGTGTCCATGAGCGGATTGTGCTGTCCATCTATCCGGATTTTGTCAAGCGCCTATCCACACCGGATACAGATCTGGACTACTGCTTTTCCAACCGGGACAGCCGCTTTCAGCACAAGGTTTCCCTGGATAAGTCTGCGCAGCGCCGCTTCCTTTACTACATCAGCAAGATAACCTCCGCCAATGGCTACGCCCACGATATCATAGAACAGGCTGCCTTCCTGGAGCTGTTGGTCATGATCAATGCCCTCTCCAATGCCAATGCCGCCGAAACCGTTGTACGGGATTACAAATACAATCAGCAGGTAGAGGATATTCTGGCCTATATTAATCAAAATATCGGCCAGAACATTACGGTGGAACAGCTTGCCGCAAATTTCTTCCTAAGCGAGTCCTATATCTGCCGCATTTTCAAACAGGCCACCGGCACCACCATCAACAAATACATCACGGCACGCCGCATCAGCATTGCAAAAGCCCACTTAAATGAAGGAGACAGTGTGGGAACTGCCTTTGAAAAAAGCGGTTTCGGCGACTACAGCAGCTTCTTCAAGGCTTTCACCAAGGCCGTAGGGGTGTCTCCGAAAAAATATGCCGGTCTAAGCGTCAGCTGAAGTATAATACTGCGCCTGCATAGCCCACATTTCCGCATATTTCCCCTCAGGCTGCCCCAACAATTCCTCATGGGTTCCAAGCTGCACCAGGCGGCCCTGATCCAGTACCGCTATCCCATCGCAGAACCTGCAGGAAGAGAGCCTGTGGCTGACGGAAATCATGGTCTCCTCTGCCAGATGCCGGAAAAACTGCTCATAAATTTCCTTTTCCGCATAAGGGTCCAATGCGGCGGTGGGCTCGTCCAGAATAACGATTCCGGCGTCTTTATACACAGCCCTGGCAATGGCCAGTTTCTGGGCCTCCCCTCCGGACAGATTCACCCCGTCCTCCTCATAATCATGGGACACAGCCTGCCTAATCCCCTTGGGCAGCTTCTCTGTCTTCTCCTGCAGCCCTGCCCGGGCAAGGGCTTCCCATACTTTCTCCGGATCATACCTTCTGGAAGCCGCCAGATTTTCCGCCAGGGAAAAGGCAAAGACCGCAAAATCCTGAAACACGGTTGCAATGTTCCGAATGTATTCTCCATAGGAAAAAGTATGGATATCCCGGCCGTTCAGCAGGATCCTGCCCTCCGTGGGCTCATACAGGCGGCAGAGCAGCTTGATCAAAGTGGTCTTGCCGGAACCGTTTTCCCCTGCGATGGCCAGTTTTTCTCCGGGCGCGATTTTCAGGGTTATGTCACGAAGCACCATGGTTTCGCTCTCCGGGTAGTGAAAACTAACTCTGTCAAAAACGATTTGTCCCCTGGCAGAGTCTGCTGCTTCCCCATCTGCCCTTCCTGCCGGGCACACCCCATCCATGGTTTCCTTTTGCTCTCCGGTTTCCTCCTCCAGGTCCATATAAGCAAAATAGTTCTGCAGATGCACATTGTTGTTCCGCAGATCCGTGACAATCTCCGCCAGGCCGCTGCATGCTGTAATCAGCATGGTCACCGCCGCGGAAATCATCAGCACATCCCCGATTCCGATAACCTGCCGAATCGCCAGGAAGCCCACCGTTCCGTAAACCGCTCCGCCGCAGATGCCGCTGCACAAAAGCCTTGCCGCATCCAGCCTGCTGACTGCCGCCATCTCCCGGATTTTCCCCTCTGCCAGACGCCGATAGCATTTGCTTAAACTTTCCCCCAGAACCAGTTCCTTTTGCCGGAAAATCCGAATATCCATGGCCATATCTTCATCTGACAGATAAGTCAGATCATAAAATTCTCCGTAGCGGCTGTACTCCGCACCATGTTCAAAAACGTCAAAGCTGACAGCAAAACGCCTGGAAGCCGTCCTGCAGGCGAAATAAGCTCCTCCAACTGTCAGCACCGTCAAAAACCCCAGCATTCCCGCTGCCTCCATGCCGCTGATCAGGCCGTCCCTGACCCCTGCCGCTGCCTGACGGAAAAACCAGACTCCCGCTGCCAGCGCTGCCGCTGTCCGGAACAGATTGGTCATCAAAAACTCCATATCCCAATAGAGACTGGCCATTCCGCCCCCGGTGAGGCCCATGCTTCCAGACACCTGTTCCCGCAGTCTCCGGGTCCCCTCTCTCTCCAGTTCAAAAAAAGGAAGGCGAAAGGATTTGTCTGTCAAAACTAACTCATGGGTGGAAAATAACCTGCCGTACCCCACTGCCATCCTGGCATTCAGCCCATGCCCAAGAACAGACAGCAAAAGGGTTCCCCCTGCGGACACCAGAACAAAAATACACAGCCGTGTCCTGTCTCCGGCCCCTGCCAGCTCATTTAATATCATGGCAGACATCCACACGGCAATCCACGGTGTCCAGGCCTCCAGGGCGCTTTTGCCAAACAGATATGCCATCTGTCCCGGCAATATGTTATCAAACTCCCTGATTCCTCTTTTGATCATCCGGATCTCTTCTTTTATCCCCCGGGCTTGCTCCGGCCCGCTCCCCTGTTGTGCACTGTCATTTTTTACGGCATTATATACTGCCTTACTCTGTTTTTTATGGAATCTATTCTTCATCAAATCATCCCTTTCCTGTTCTATACATGTGCAGTCTCCCCAAGGCCCCTAGAAAAGCCTTCACAGGAATACCTGCCCCTCCTCGTAATACCGGCTCTGTACACGGAACATCTCCGCATATCTGCCTCCCCGTGCCATCAGCTCCTCATGGGTTCCGGACTCTGCAATCTCTCCCTTTTCCATGACCAAAATGCGGTCGCAAAATCTGGTGGACGCCAGTCTGTGGGAAATGAAAACCGAAGTTTTCCCCTCTGTGAGCTGATTGTAGGCCTGATAAATCTCATGCTCCGCAATGGGATCCAGGGCTGCAGTGGGTTCATCCAGGATCAGTACCGGCGCATTCTTATATAAAGCTCTTGCCAAAAGCAGCCTCTGCTGCTCTCCGCCGGACAATTCCGTTCCGTGCTCCGCAATCCGTTTCACCAGACAGGTATCCAGTCCTTCCGGCAGGCTCCGCACCTTTTCCTCCAGATTCGCCAGACGGATACAGCGCCATACTTCCCGGTCTCCCTGTTCCCTCTCCTTCTGGAACAGACCGTTCTCCCGGCACATCCCTTCCTCTTTCCGGTGATCTTCTTTCCCGAATGTCTCTTTTCTCCCGGACACCTGCATGCTGTCCGGATTCAGTGTAATGTTCGCCCGGATGCTTACCGGCAATACACCGGATTTCTGGAAAACCGCAGAAAACAACTTCCGGTAATCCTCCCCCCCATAGTCCCCGCAATCCACGCCATTCACCTGTATCCTCCCTTCCGTAGGCCGCAGCAGCCCGCACATAAGCTTCACAAAGGTGGTCTTCCCGGCGCCGTTGCTTCCTACAATGGCCAGTTTTTCCCCTGCCCTGATCGTCAGATTGATATTCTTTAAAACCGGAATCTCCTGCTCTCTCCCTTCCTCATCCGTCCCCCGGTAAGAAAAGGAAACCTGATCCCAGATAAAGGAAATCGGCTTTCCCTCCTCCATCTGTATCTTTCCCTCTTCTATATCCGCTCCCCACTCCAGAAATTCACGTAAATCCGTAAGATAATGATCGGCTTCTGCAAAACCGGAATACCCTGCCACCAATTTCCCCAGAAAACTGCCCAGACCTGTAATGGCGGAAAAATACAGGGTGAACTCACCAATGGTCATATGTCCCTGAAAAAACTGCCAGATCAAATATCCGTAAGCACAGGCACTCCGCAGGCAAATCAGCACACCGTTCAGCACCATCTTCCGGAAATCCTGACGGGAAACCGTTTCTTCTATCCTGTCTTTCCCGGCCACAGCCTCTGCCCCGATCTCCCGAAGCCATTTCGTCATGGAATAAATACGGATATCCTTTCCCTCCCGGATGCCCCGCATATGATAAGCAAGATAATTCAGCTTTCGGTCAGCCCCGGCTCTTTCCTCCTTCAACAGGCTTTTCCGCCTCTCGGACAAGCTGCCATACCACAGCTCAGCGCCGAACAAAAGAAACAGGATAACCAAAATCAGCGGATGGAGCATACTCACCATGGCGCCCATGGTGAGAAAACCACCGGCATTTTCCAGAAGCTCCGTCACACTGCCCAGATAAGCCACCACCCCATAGTTGGGACTGCTGACAGCATTCCTGGCTTTCTCCGCCCGAACCTTCCCCTCCCGGGACGTAAATCGCTGGTAATCCAGATCCATCATTTTTTCTTCCCATTTCCGTTTCAGCACAGTGAAAAGAAGCACCTGGGAATTGCAGGAAATCTGGTTGTGCAGAACGGCATTGGCCGCTGAAACCGCAAACAGAACACTGCAGCCCCCCAGAATGCACAGCAGCAGTTCCTGCATGGGAGACCTGCTTTGGATCCGGTCCAGAATCATTTTGGGAATCCATATGGCGACCAGAGACAGCAGCATCTGCAATCCGCTTCCCAGAAAGGGAAGGAACACGCTCCCGCGCCTGAAGAAATAGAGTTCACGAAACAGATAACGGAAATTCTCCGCCATAGATTTTATGTTTGCTATTTTTTTATTCATCTTATACTCCTCATAATTGTCAAATGTGTTCCGCGCAGCACAGGCCTGCGCATAAAATCGAGTAGGGAAGAATTTCTCCCTGCCCGCCGCGCGGAGCGCACGTTGCGTAAGCAACAATTTCATCTGTGCGCCCCTGCGCATAAACAAAAAAAGCCGCGGTATGCCCGCAGCAAAGACAGAATCCCCTTAACGGTTTTTCTGCCGCCATGAATAAACACCTTCTGTCATTATGAGGAAATTCTCTTAGAAGCTCTCAAACAGACAGAGGTATCATCATGTCTTAATGCGGGAGAATGTCAGATACATTGTATCCTGCTGCGACAACGAAAATCGAAATCTGCTTCTTCGGATTTTTCATTGTCACAGAGAAAGCTGCCACAATAAAAAGCTCTTCTCATTGTGTACTTCTTCCTCAGCGCATTCTTCCACATCTGATTACTAACATGACAGATACCTCTCTGCAAATTTTCTTTATTTTATCACAGAAACCCTCCCTGGTCAAGGGATTTATCAGCTTTTGTAAATCGCTCTGGTTTATCAGCCCCTACACACTGACATCCACCGTTGCGCCCTTGATATCCTCTGCCACGAGATTCATCTTGCTGACCACGTTCTGAATCTCCTGCTGAATCTCCGCCTGCGCATTTTTCAGATCTGCCATATCTTCCAACGGCATATCCTCCATCAGTTCTTCCAGTTCATCTTCCCGGTCTTTTCTCTTCTCCAGGATTTCCTCCTGCTCTTCCTTCTTCTCTTTGACAGCCTCCGCTTCTTCCTCTTTCTTCTCCTGCTCCTCGTCCAGATGTTCCTTCGCCTCATCTACAATCATGCCAACAGCCTCATCCTTAGCTGCCTCCATGACCTTATCCGCCTCCTGCTGTGCTTTCAGCATAGGGTCTTTCTTGAGACGCTCCAGGCGTATACCGCGGATTACGGCATTTTCCTTAGCAATCTCCATGTCTGTGCGGTAAATCGTATTTCGATAATTCCACACTGTCTCGTTTATCTGCAGCTGGCGCATCTGGTACTCGGTAAGTTCTCTGCCCCGTATCTCCGCCAGCTTCTCCTTTTCTTCCTCTGTCAAATTTATCCCTGCCCATGGGTGATTCGCTGCCTGGGCCTTCTTCAGAAGCTCCAGCTCCTGCTGTTCCTCACTGTCCGGATCCACCTGATAGGCTTCCATCAGTGCTTCGCTTTCTGCAGTGAGATCTCGGATACTGTTCTGGGTATCTTTATTAGAATCCTGCAGTTCCCTGATGCGCTCCCGGCTCCGGTTCAGCTCTTCATCAATCTTTTTGTCTCCGTTCCAGGTATCGCCTACGATTTTCATGGCACGCTCCTGGGCCTGGGCACGTCTCTGTTGGATCCTGTCCCGCAGAGGGAACTCTGTCAGCAGACTGCCGGCATAAATGGTCTTCTTGCCCGCAGAACCATGAGATAACCGGTCAGCCTTTTCCGGTTGTGCATTATTCTGCGTATCTCCTGTAAAAATGGTAATATGGTTCTGTACTTTCATACACATCTCCCTGTTTTAATCTCTACCCGTCCGCCCTGTTTTCGTTTCTGTTATACAGATGCATCCACCGTTGCGCCCTTTACATCCTCAGCCGCCAGATTTGCCTCGGCAAGAACCTTCTGAACCTGACGCTTTACCTCATCCACGGTCTGCTGTAAATCCGTTATCTCCTCCACCGGCATTTCTTCTATGAGCTCTTCCAGCTCTTCCTCTCTCTCGTCCCGTTTCTCCTGAATCTCTTCCAGCTCTTCCTTCTCCTCCTGGATGGCTTCGGCCTGTTCCTCCCTCTTTTCCTGTTCTTCGTCCAGGTATTCCTTTGCCTCCTCCGTTACCAGGCCCAAAATTTCGTCCCTGACAGATTCCATCACATTGTCTGCTTCCTCCTGGGCATCCACCATGACATGACTCTTGAGACGCTCTTTGCGGATAGCCTTGGCCACCTCGCTGTTCTCTTTGATTTTTCCGTTGTTCATGGCAAGCTGCATCCTGTATCCGGCCGCCTCGTCCTCCAGTTCCAGCGCTCGCTTCTGATATTCCGTGGGTTTCCTCCCTGATATATCCACACGGGCAGACCGCCTGAAACGTATCATACGCTCCAGTTCCTGCTGCTCCTCACTGTCTCTCTCCACACCGAAAGATCTCCGAAGATCCTCCATCCTCTGATTGACATCCTTCAGATTTTCCAGCACTGCCTGGTTATCCCTACGAAGCTCTCGGGATTCCTCCTCCCGCACCTTAATTTCATCATCCAGCTGTTTGTCCCCATCCCAGGCATCCTGCACAATCTTCATGGCACGCTGCTGTGCCTGGGCTTTTTTCTGCTGTATTCTCTCCCGCATGGGAAATTCCTTCAGAAAATTTCCGGCATATACCGTTCTGCTTTTTTTATCGTAGCTGTCAGTTCCTTCCTTATTCACCCATTCTGCCTGGACATTGTTCCGCGTATCCCCGCTGAAGATCGTGATATGATTCTGTAGTCTCATGACAGTCCCCCCTCTTCTGATGATTACTCTATCATTCATATCGGCTGATTCCGCAGAATTCTTAAGCGTATCTGTCCCATCAGTCAGAATACTTCTCTTTTACCCGCATAATATGGAATTTCTCTCTATCACAGAAGGCTTCACATAAATCGTCTCATAAGGTGCATCACCACGCTCCATACGATAAATAATCTGCATGGCAATACGCTTTCCCAAAAGTTCCGTCTTCACACTGGCAGTGGTCAGCAGTCCGCTCACATCCGTAAATTCGTCACTGTCGTCATAGCCTGTAACCACAATTCCTTCCGGAACACGCTCCCGATGTCTGGAAAAATATAACTGTAAGCAGTGCGCAATGGAATCGCTGGCGCACACAAATGCCTCAGGCAGCGTCTCAAGACCATCAAGAAAATGTCCTATTTCTTCTTCACAGAAGAAAATCTCATTTGTCCGGGTGAGACAGTATTTCTCTTCCACCGGCAGCCCATGTTCCCGCATACACTGGCAGAATCCTTCATATCGATCATGATTGGTTCTGGCATGTCTGATATCTCCGATAAATCCAATCTTCGTTATCCCTCTGGACACCAGTGATTCCGTAATCTGACACATGGTATCCTGCCCTTCCAGCAACACCAGATCACCGCTTAAATTTCTCGGATTAATTTGCTGTGTCACGTCCACAAATACTTTCGGCAGATTCAGCCTGTTGATTCCTTCTGTCAGCTTTTTATCATATATGTTTAATACCACTGCTCCCTGAACCATATTATTATACAGCATCTGGGGCATCTTATACTTGTCCGAATAACTGGACGGCATATAAGTATACATGAGATTGATGTTGTACAGATTCAGTTCCCGTGCCAGACTGTGTATAATTTTCATTGAAAATGCGGCGGAATTAGGCCTGGCAACTATGGCTGAAACATTCCGCTCCCTCTCCTGTTTTGCCAGATTTGCCTCAGGTCCTCCCTTGACATACCCCAGTTCGATGGCCTTGTCCCAGACGCTCGATCGGATCGCCGCAGAAACATTCTCGTAATTATGGAACACTTTCCAGACGGTCACACGGGAAATCCCTAACGCATCGGCAATCTCCTGCATTGTTACTTTATTCATAATGTCCCTCGCCAGTCTCATCTTCCTCCGCCAGCGGATCATAAAAACTGTCCGGCTTCATCGTTTTCTTCACCCTCCATAGAGTAAACCACACCGGCGTGGAAAATACAATAAACATCATAATCTGCGGCGCAAGCAGCACCGCGTAAAGCCAGACAACATGAAAAATCAAAAATAAAAGCGTCATCATCCACCGGTGACAGGATACCACCAGCGAAAATAAAATCTTCTTCCTTATTCCAAATTCCGGATACAATACAGTCACTGCCGGAAGATACCAGCGCAGCACCACAGCTCCAATCAGCCAGCAGAAAAGGACAAGATAAAGCATGGTGTTCAGCTCCTGTCCATATACCGTATACAATCCCATCGCCAAAGCTGGTACATAGATCAGCATCAGAATATTTCCTGTCCAAAAATACTGTCTGAAATATCCGAACATCGACTGCAGTACCTTGCCTTCTTTCCCTTCAAATACATCATTAAAATAGGCCGCTGCCGCAAACATGGCCGGAAACAGCCCGAACACAGCCAATCCGCACAACGCCAGCAATATCATACACAAATTGATCTGAAAAAGTCGGTACAGACATTCAAAAAAACGATACATCCGGGAATTCTGCATTCTCTCAAACGCATCCTGTTCCATTCTTCGGCCTCCTCTCCGCAGGTATGGAATGGGGCTGCTGCACTTTGTTTATTACATGCCGCAACCCCATACACAATACCGTACATTTCTACAAGTTCAAAAAGTATTCTCTCCTATTACCCAACGATACCCGCATTGCTTGCACTCTCCACGAAACGCTTCTGAATAAACATGTAGAGCACAATCAGCGGCAGAATTACCAGCAGGGACGCCGCTGTCAATATGGAAGCCTGATACAATACGTTCATGTGCTGGAAGTAAAAATCACCGGGAATCTTGGTATGAATTCCCCACAGAGCATTGTCCATACCTGCAGAGGAGGAATTCAGCTTCACCATCAGGTTCAGCTTATTTGCCACAAACAGATTCGTATAATAAGTGTCATTCCAGTTCCACACAAAGCTCAGCACACCTACCGTAATAATACCGGGAACGGCATTGGGCAGAATAATTTTGAACAGAGTGCCCAAAAAGCTGCAGCCGTCCATATGCGCCGCTTCCTCCAGCTCCCTGGGAAGCCCACGGAAGAACTGGCGGAATATAAAGATATACAGACCGCCCTTTAAGCCCATTCCGAAGAAATCCAGCATATACAATGCCACCGGATTTCCCAGCAAATTGATGGAGGATCCCGTTATCAGCTTGATAATACCAAAAATGTCAAAGTTCCTGAAAAACAAATACTGAGGCAGCATCAAAACTGATGGAGGCACCACAATGGTCAGAATCACAACACCAAACAGCTTCTGAAGCTTCTTGGAACGAATCCTTGCAAAGGAATATCCTGTCACGGCGGCAGACAGAATCTGCAGCACCACCTGCAGCGCAGTAGTACCAAGCGTATAGGCCAGCGATGAAGGATAATCCAGCAGCTTGAACGCAACAAACAGGTGCTCAATGGAAAAAGCCGAGGGAACCCATGTGGAAACAGGACTGCCCACTTCTTCCGGCGACATAAATGATTTGGAAATCATCTGCAGTATGGGCATCAGGATAATAAACCCGATACTCAGGATCAGCGCATACCGCAGAATGGACATCACCATATGCCCTCCCTTGCGCCGGAACCAGAAAGCCCATTCATTCGCCGTCTTGGGGATCCGCCTGCCTTTTGCCCGGGTGGAAGCCTTGGTTTTGGACTTAGTCATTATAGAACACCACCTTTCCGAGAATCAATGTTACGACACCCACCACAACCAGTGTCAGTACCAGGAAAGATACACTCATGGCTGCGCTGTTGCCATACTGTGCGCTGCCGAATGCAGTCGC
This sequence comes from uncultured Acetatifactor sp., assembly GCA_910580225.1. Lineage (GTDB taxonomy): Bacteria > Bacillota > Clostridia > Lachnospirales > Lachnospiraceae > Acetatifactor. The sequence goes on along the minus strand of CAJTXE010000004.1, from coordinate 85,547 downwards.
CTGAATCGTATCCACCAGCTTTGTCCTCATCAGATTATCCGTCAGTGTGTAAATAACATTGGTCAGCACCAGCGGAGATACAGTGGGCAGCGTCACCTTCCAGAATGTTTCATAGGCGGTTGCACCTTCCATCTTGGCCACTTCATACATACTGGGGCTGACAGACTGGAGACCTGCCAGGAAGATCAAAATCTGGACACCGCTCAGTTTGATGGTCTCAAACACATTGGATATAACGCCAAGGATAGAAGCAATTACCTCTATGGGCAATCCCATACCGTCTATCATAAAATCCACCAGCATCATTGCGCCGCTTAAGTTCTGTGAAGCCGCCCCTGCACCTGTTTCTTCCAGAGACACGCCCACCAGTTCCACGTTAATCAGGTCCGTTGCCAATACGATAGGCAGGAAAAACAGTACACGTGCAGCCCCGCGGAATTTAAATTTCCCGTTCAAGAGCACGGCTGCAAACAGGGAAAAGAAGATAATCAGCACGGTATTGGGCAGTGCATTGGAAAAGGTCACGAACAAGTCCTGGTAAAAGGTAGCATGCTCACGCAATACATACTTAAAATTCTGCAGTCCCACCCAGGTCTGCTCCAATCCTCCCAATGTCACCTGGACATCATTCAGGCTGTAGATAATAACCTCAACCAGCGGCTTCAGGAAAAAGAATATCGCACCGATCAGCCACGGCGTCATCATCAAAAGCGCCCATCTATCCTGTCTGCGGTAAAAATCGGAGGTTTTTTTCCGTTTCTTTTTCGTCTCCTGCATTTTCTTTCACCCCCTATTCTACAACCAGGTAGCTGTGTGCTGCCACCTCTTTGCCGTCGGCAGATACCGTTTTGTCTCCATAGTTCACATATACGGTAACGCCGTTCTCATAAGTTACCTTTACCAGCTTTTCAGCCATTGTCTCATGGGAAGCCATATTACTGTCCTTCACTTTGGAGGCAAAAGCTGCATATTCACTGTAAATCTGGGCTATCCGATCAGCCCATTGTCCGTAATTGATGGAATAATAATCTGCATACAATGCGTAATACAGTGCATCCATCTCCTCTTCCATCACATAAAACTTCGGATTGCTGCGGGTCTCAATACACTTCAGAAGCAGCTCGGATGTATCCTTCTGCGTCTGGTAGTTCAGCGGCTCAGTTGAATAGGAAGCACACCCGTCCAGCACCAGCTGAAGGAACGGTACATCATAATCAAAAACCGTATACTCGGTACTTCTGGTAGGCATATCGCTCATCTTCTGCACACCGTCCCATGCATACTGATAAGGCGCCTTCATCACAAGCTCAAACTTCTCCTCCAGAATGTCCATAGCCTCTGCTACCTTGCCCAGTGCCGAATCACGATTGACAGAAGCCTTCTCATTATAATCCGGAATCAGCTCCATCCCCATATCCGTCACGGTCAGTCCCTGAATATCGAATTTGCTTAAGCCCTTTACCGCCTTCTCCGTATAAGTCGGCAGATAAGTCGGCGACAGCATATAAGGTGACCAGATCATACTGAATCTGGAAGTAAAACCTGCCATTGCCAATTCCGTGTGCCATGCATACTGATTACTCAGATAGCGGCTGGCATATTTCTTGGCATAACTCTCGGCACTCCCTTTCTGGAACATGTCGAAGGAAGGATAGATATACTGCATGGCTACATCAGGGTATAGTCTGTATCCCAGACTCTCCGCCTTCCCGGCCAGGTCATTGAAGCTCTTCTTGCTTCCCTGTGCACTTTCAATTTTTACCTTGCTTAAATTTTCATGCCTCTGTCCGCCGTCCAGCCAGCCGTCCAGCTGAATTACTGCATCCGATACCCCCCGGCTGCTCAGGTCTTCCAGAATCGCTGAAGCTTCTTTAAAGGAAGTAAGCTTTCTCACTCCGCTGTAAGGGAAGCCCAGGAATGTCTTGGACTCCAGAGTGGATCCCAGAATCTCCAGGTAAAGCTCTGCATCGTAGTTCTCCAGGGGACTCAATACCCCCTGATCCAACAGATACTGCCTGTACAGGTGGGCCAATCCGGTATAATTTGTCTCCTCTGCATCTGTGAGCATTTTATAGCGAATGGTAATGCTTCCTGTATAAGGATCCTGCACATACCGATTCACCATTACACCGGAGCTGACAGTACTGGCCACATTCTCCTTTTCTGTCAGATAAAATGTAAAATAGGCATTGTTGTAATCATCCGTTTTACCCGCAATCTTGGCATTGATTTCCGCCATCCCCTGACCGCCTTCCACGATGGCAAGCATGGCATAGTCATCATAGACTGCACCGACAACAGGCATATTGGCGGAATAATCCGCTGCCGGTATGGGCTCCGTATTCAGAAGAACATCTCCTCCGTATACCCGGCTGGCATAATTGGTTGCATAGACCTTCTCGTTGTTAAAATTAATCACAGCACCCATACCATCCGGTACAACGAAATAACCGTTTTCCTCCTTGCCTGCAGAGAGGAAATAGGGCAGCAGCGTAACCGAATAGAGTATGACCTCCTCGTCATTTACTGTGAGGTTTTCCATAGGCATACGCACCACCAGGTCCCCTCCATCCAGAAAATACTCCATGGTAACCTGAATCTCCAGGTTGCTCCATTCACTCTCGTATCCGTTTTCCTCATTGTCCGCTGTCAGATCGTCCTCTGTATACTCACCGGTTTCATAAAACATTGTGTAAATCTTGCGGATCGTAGACTGCAGTTCATTACCGTCCTTAGTACGGGTATACTTCCCGTCAAACAGACGATAAAAGTCGTTCAGCCATTCACGCTCTTCCACCGAAAGGTGTTCCAGCACCAGTGACTTCATTCGCTCCTCTGAAATATACTTGGGTACACAATCCAGAGAAAGCTTATCTTCTTTTAACGTGTAAACGATTTTTACTCCATTCTCGATCTCGGCATATTCCACCTGTCCGGGTTCAATCGCCATAGTGAAATTGGCCTGAGACAGAGTGTTGGCAGCTTTGATATCTTTGTAATAAGAAACAATAAAATCTGATTTCTGATTTGCCTTGATATTGGCATTGCCGCTGTCGCCATCCATAATCTTTGTCTTAACAGCAGTACCGCTGCTTTTGTCCACCAGACAAAGCAACGCATCTTCTCTGTCCAGATAAAGCTGTGCCTGGTCAGTCTGCGCCACCAGCTCCATACCGGCGGTTTCCTCCCCCGGCGATTCCACTGTATAAGCATGTGCCTTTATCGGAGTCAGCACTTCTGCTGCAAGGAACAACAGGGCAAACAATAATGCAGTTTTCTTTTGCCATAATCTTCTCATTCTCTTGCTTGCGTCCTTTCTTTTACCTAATTAACTAGCATCCGTGTGCAGCATCTGTCACCCTAGAAATAATGCAGCACAATCTCATCCCACACAGTCCCCAGGAACGCTCCCAGCTCACTGACCATCATCACCAGCAGCAGTATGATAAATATAATAATCAGCAATGCAATCAGCGTCAGCACAACAGAAGCAATTCCCTGGAAAAACCCAAAACCGTGCACCGAGACAAGTCCGATAAAGCCATAGAAAAGCATGCATACCACACCCAGCGCCAGGCAGAAGCTGAGCAGCGCCTGTTCGTTCAATGACAGCACATGGGAAAGCGCCAGATACAATGCGCTCAGCCACATGTAAGGATACTGTGCATATATGGCCACCATAAAAATTTCCTTTGCACTGCCGCTTCCGTTTGTAAGAACCGATACGGACCAGTTCGCCACTACCAGCAATATCGTCTGTGCAAGTACTCCTGCCATCACCGTCCATATGTTCATATATCGGGGATCTGTCTCTATAAATACGGTACCCGTATAGGACTGGCGCAGTACGCTTAAGAGCATCAGCATAACCATAAAAAACACACAGGCGGGCACACTTCCCCTGCCCTCGTATTTGATATCGCTGAACGCCTTGAAAGGCTTGCCCATCATATACAGCGGGAAACGGATCACTTCTTCCACAACACCATCCCACCACTTCTTCAGATCAAAACTGCTAACCTTTTGCATAAGCGTTCCCTCCTTTACGGCTTCTTCTGACACGGCGGATTACCTTGACAGCCACGATCAGAACCACCAGCCCCACAACGGCTGCAGGCGCATAGGCACGGATCACTTTCTCCCTGGTCTTCTCAAACGCCATGGAATAATAATCGCTCCGGTAGATCTGGCCCAGCAGTTCCTGGGATTCCTCATACTGCCCTTCCCAGTAAAGCTCCCTGCCGATGGCGTCTATGGCCACGTAGCAGTTGCTGTTCATATTCAGCGCTTCCTGCCAGCGGACTACCGCCCCCTGTCTGTCCCCCTCTGTCTCCAGCCTTACCGCATCGATAATGGCATTGGCATAGTTGGTAGGCTTCATCACAGTGATGGACTGGGCAAGCTTATCTGCAATCAGCACTCTGTTGTTCTCTCCCAACCAGCGGATACTTACCGGATTCCTGAAACAACCATCTTTGTCTCCGCTGCCTCCGAATACGAAGAGGACATTGGATGCACTGTCATACGTAAAGATTCTGTTTCTCGTCCTGTCCAGCACCATATACATTCCATATTCATTGCAATCGATGTAAGACAGGTTGGAGGGTCCGGTCTCGGAATTGGCTTTCTGGGATATGGAATAAGCCCAGTCACCCATGGGATGATTTTCCTGCCAGTCCTCAGGCATGATATCCTTTCCGTTTACATTCAGCAGACGAATCGGATTCTCCACTTCAGAAGATCTTATTGTAGTATAAATGAACCCCTTCTTGTTAATCGTCATAGAGGAATATTCTGTAGGCAATATCAATGCCTGCTTGCTCAGCTGAGCTTCCGTTGCGATCATACGGAAGAACACCTCCAGCGGTGAAATGGATACGGTGGTACTTCCGAAATAGCGCTGGAACTTGTTGTCCGCATTTACCTCCAGAATTCCTTCATAAACACCGGAAGCGATAATGTACATACGGTTCAGGCTGTCTACCACGATCTGGGAAGGCTTGTATACCACGGCAATATCCAGGCCGGCGGGCACCCCATAATTGCGGAGCAGCTGATAATTTTTGTCGAAAATCAATACATGACTGCTGTTAGGTTCACATATGTACAACGTTCCTTCTTCGGTTACGAAGATACCCTGGGGACCGTTGATTTTGGCATCATTCCCATTCTCATCTTTATACTCGGACAGAATATGTTTCACATTGAAATCATGATCCAGTACCAAAACAGCATTCAGGGTTGCCACATAGATGGAATCATCCGTCACAAACATGGATTCCAGCTCATTTAAATTCTCTACGCCTTCCAGGTCCGAGGCATGATATACCTTCTCAACCTCATAGGCCACCGGAGCCTTTCTGTAAGGACCGCCGCAGCCAAAACCGTAGTTTGCCGTCCCTTCCGCCGAAACGGTAAAGGGCGTCGCCAGCATCATCAGCCCCGCCAGCACATATAAAAGACATTTTTTCATATTTTCTCTCATATTCACCCTCCCCTTAATCTTTCATACCGGAGGTAGCCATTGTTTCCATGACATTGCTCTGGGTGACCACGAAGATCAGCACCGGGATAATGAACGAAAGCAGAGACGCCGCCGATGCCATTCCCTGTCTGGCTATACCGGTGGAAGCGATACGGGAAAGCATATAGCTCAAAGGTTTGATGTTTTCCGTATACAGTACGCTGCCGCCCGTATTACCCCAGAGTCCCTGGAATGTAAAGATAAATACCGTCATCAATGCCGGTTTTACCACTGGCATAATAATCGAAACCAGCGTCCGGAAATAGCTTGCCCCGTCGATCTTTGCCGCCTCAATTAGGGAATCCGGCAGCATCTCCATGAAGTTCTGCATCAGATAAAGTCCCAATGTAGAGGCAAAAGACGGCAGGATAATCGCCCACAGGCTGTCAACCAGCCCCAGCTTCGTCAGAATCAGGTAGTTGGGCACTGCCGTTACCGCCCCGGAGAACATCAGAGCATACACTACCATATTGCTCATCAGCTTCTTTCCCCTGAAATCCGACTTTGCCAGAGGAAATGCAGCCATGGCAGAGAGCAGAATCTGTCCCAGACATCCCAGTATCACCAAAGCTCCCGTATTAAACAGATATCTGGTAAAAGGTACCAGTGACTCGCTGGCATACACCAGCAAATCCTTGAAATTCTGCCCCGTAGGGTTCTGCGGGAGAATGGTAGGCGGATAACGATACAGCTCACGCATGGGCTTCAATGCATTTCCCACCATGAACGCTACCGGGAATATGGCAAATATGGCAAATGCCAATATAAACAAAAGTAAAAATGCTGTGCCTCCCACGCTGCGGTTGCTGCGCCCCTTGGTAATATACCGTACAAAGGCTTTCCGGAAACCGCCGGTGGCTCTGATACGTCCAAACCATTTTATCATATTAAGTTCCCACCTTTCGCAGAACTTTTTGAATCAGCCTGTTGCAGCCCACCATCAGAACAAAGAGCACTACCGCAATCGCGGAAGCATATCCCATCTCCAGCCTGGTGGTACCATAGTCCGTCAGGTGATCCACGATACTGTGCGTCGCATAACCTGTGCTGGGGAATCCTGTCAATGCAGACCCGCTGATGGAGAAAGCGCCGGTGATTGCCATAATCGCACCGAACAAAAGTACCGGCTTCATGGAAGGCAGTACAATATACCACAGCTCCTGCCACCGGTTGGTAATTCCATCCACCATTCCCGCCTCCTGAAGAGAGCGGTCAACACCCTGCAGACCCGCAATAAAGCTTAGGAATCCTACGCCGAAACTCATCCACAGCTGCACCACCAGAATAATCGTCATCATATATTTGGCGTCATGGAGCCAGAGAATGGCACCGTCGGTTATCCCTATGCTCATCAGCCATGCATTGGCAAGCCCCGTGGAATCGTCAGCAAAAATCAATGTCCAGATCACATAGGCGTTACCAGCAAGGGACGGACCATAAAGAATAACGGTCATAATCACCCTCAGCTTATCAGGAAGCTCACAGAGCATCCACGCCATGGTGAAAGAAAGCATATATCCTACAGGACCCACGATGACAGCCATGACAAAGGTATTCTGCAGTGCCGTCAGGAATAAGCTGTCATTCAAAAACAAATCAATATAGTTGTCAAGCCCCACAAAACCGGGTGACTGTATTACATTGTAATCCGTAAAGCTCATCACTACGGAAAATAGTACCGGAGCCACAACGAATACGATGAAAAACAGGGTGAAGGGTAATATCATCAGATAAACTTCCTTCTTCGTTCTTAGCTCGGTAAGAAGCGGGACCTTTTTACTTGCCGGTTTTCCTCTATTGCTCATAATATCACTCCGTTTCCAAACCATATTCCTCGCGTTTCTTGATAATTTCCGCATCAATGGATTCCACATAGCCTGCCAGCGTATCAAGAGGATCCAGGCTGATGTCGTTAATTACCGCATAGAACGCATTTTCCAAGTTACGGCCGGTCAGATACGAACCGGGAATCTGGCGGATCTCCCGCAGCCAGTCAAGGCTGTCGTCCAATACTGCCGCAATCTCCACAGGCCATGATGTCTGTTTGAAGGATTCCAGGTTTGCCACCATATATCTGCCGGATGATCCAAGCACAGCTTCCATCTCCCTGGCATAACCTGTCTGAACATCTGCGGAAACCCACCATTTGATGAATTCCCATGCTTCGTTCATGGTATTGTCCCTCTCCACTGTGGGTTTAATCATTACCACCGAGCTGGTTGTCACCGGAATACTGTGGTCTACTGTTCCGTCCTCCTGTCGGGTTCCGGGTACCAGACTGATTCCCCATTTGCCGCTTATTTCCGGAGCGGAAACACTCAGCGTATTATAATTAGAAATGTCCATAATCGCTAACGGGACGCTTCCCAGACGGAAACGGGTCACAAAGCTGATGGTAGCCGAAAATCCGTACTTGGTGTAATAATCGGTCCAGGTCTCAAAGCAGTCCACGGACTCCTCGCTAAGCAGAAGGGTCTCATTTCCGGCCTCGTCATACAGCTCGCCGCCGTTCTGATACAGCATGGACAGATACACGCTGTTAATTGCTTTGGAGGTACCTACTCCGGAGCCCGCTCCCAAGGTCTGTATGGATTCTCTGTCCAGATATACCTGCATGTTATAGGTGGCAAGAGAAGGAATAATACTCACAAGATCTTCCCATGTCTCCGGCACCATAATGCCGTACTGGGCCAGAATATCGCTGCGGTAGAACAATACAGGAAAACTCATCTGATCCGGCAGCCCATAGTGCTTACCCTCAAATTCATAACTGTCAACGGCTGCAGGTGCAAACATGGCAGCTGTCTCCTGGAAATCGGAGAATTGGGCAAGGTCATATGCCGCACCTCTGTACCCCAGCTCCATGGGCATGGTATTGGAAGCGCCGATCAATACATCCGGCCCTGTTCCGCCCGCCACTGCAGTCATGATAATGGATATATCCACCAGCTTCAGATCCACCTTAATGTTCTTCTGGGTGGTAAAACTCTCGTTGACCAGACGTCTAAGTACATCCATCTGATCACGGCCGGTAGATACCCATACAGTGATAGTCTTGGCATTTGCCGCTATTTCCTCATCATCCGTGGCTACGTTGTAGTCATTTGTAAAAGATCCGATAAAGGACTGAATCTCATGCTTGACATTCTGGAAGAAATTGCCTTCCGCTCTGGGCAGCGCATCCTCCGTCCCCTGCAGTTCCATCCAGTCAACCGTCAGCGCCTGCTGGGAAAGCGTAAGCACCGCGGACCCCAGGGAAGTAATGGAATCTCCTATAGTGGTAATCTTGTCCGTAATTCTGCTGGGATACTCCGCAATCTCAAGGAACATGGAAGCAGCTCTGCCAATTGCCGAGCTTACATCTGTGGTGCCCCCTGTAATCTCCATAACCTGATTGCAGATATCGTCCAAACGCTCGCCTGCATGCTGTAAATCATTTGTCAGGTTGGGCAGACGTCTGGTAAGCTGATAGTCCTGATACTTGGTCGGCGCGGTACTTGTAATTGCCGTTATGGAATAATAAATATTGGAAATCTCGTCTATTGTCTCCCGCAGTTGGGATGCCGCTTCCGCGTATGCACCCAGCGCACAGGTCAGACGAATGGTATTCGTCCCTTCCTCAAAATAGAAATACAAATCTTCTCCTGATACGGACTGCAGATAGTTCGTCTGGAAAGAATTCGAATACGGGAACCGGATATCCTGTGCTTCCGCATAAGGAACCTTGCCGTTTATGGACACAGCTCTGATACCCGAAAAGCCCACACTGTCCTTCTGTTTATAGCGCATGGCAATGCGGTACAGTCCGCTCTGGGGCACGTCTACTTTCCACTCCAGCCATTCCCCTGCCTTTTTCCACCCGCTGCCCCCAATGGTATTGAGCACAATATAGGTGGGATCATAGGGCTCGGAAAGCGGTGAAGTACGATCATTCTGAGGATAGAAACTGGGATTGGACTTCAATGCCGCATCTTCTCCCTGAATCCTATATTCTCCGGTCGTCATCACCTTAGCGCCTTCCGCCTGCTTTGCAGCAAGCCAGGAAGCATAATCCTGCATATCCTCTGCCGGCCGCACGGTAATGCTGCGGATCATCATCCGGTCTTTTACTGCCTGGAGCGTTAGCTTATTTTCCCCCTTCTCCAGATAAAACTTCAGGCCGTTATCATCTCCGAAGAATCCCTCCCCGTCCTTGAGGGATACCTTCTGCCAATCCGCCACCTCAATCTGAGGCGGAAAAGACTGATTGCCTTTCATCTCCTTATAACTCTCGTCTGCATTGGCATACATCCGATAGAAAATAAGCGGAGAAGCCTGGGCAAAGGGCAGCTCTCCGTTCAGAAGAAGATTCATCTGAATATCATTGCCGCCATCCGGAACTGCGGCATATTCCATATCAATCTGATAAAATCCTGCCGTGTTCACATTGACATCCCATGTGATCTTCCCGCTGGTTCCGGTCATGACAGTGTCCCCATCCACTGTTACGTCCATCCCCTCGGCGGACGTATAATCGGAGCCTTTCAAATCCACCGTATCTGCTCCGCTTGCGGCAGATTCATAGCGGCTCAGATACTCATCATAAGAATCCGCTACCGCATATTCCGGCACCTGCCCCATTATGGTGGTGCCTCCCGCGGCTTCGGAAGTCTTGGCGGGTATGGCAGAAATACACAGGGAACCTGCCAGAACAAGCGCTAGCGCTATCGTTTTCTTATATACATTACGCATGGTGCCATCTCCCATCCATTTTAACAAAAAAGGTTCTCCTCCTGTGTGGATACAAGGCGGAGAACCTTTTTGTTCTTCAATCGTTATTCAGCTGCTTCGTCAGAACCTTCTGCTTCTTCACCTTCCGCAGAGCCTTCACCTTCCGCAGAGCCTTCACCTTCCGCAGAGCCTTCGCTTCCTTCGGCGCCCTCTGCCTCAAAAGGCTTAAACACTTCTGCCGGCACATATCCCAGGTCGATCAGAGCCTGCATATCCTGATTGTAAGCCGATTCCATATTCGAACGCAGGGAACCGCCTTCGTAGACTGCCTTCGTCAGACCGCTGCCTACCTTGGTGGAGAATCCTTCTACCTCTGTAAGAGGGTTGAAAGTATCCAGACGCTCACGATCGGTGCTGAAGTGGTACAGTTCTTTGTCAATTGTGCCGTCTTCCAGCCAGTTAGGAGAACTGTCATCCTTCTCAGGCGCCACATAACCGTTCACGGAATCGTCCCAGCCAACCCACTCTGTAATCATGGACATAACCTCCATGGGATTTGCCTTCTCCTCAATACCATTGGTCAGGCACAGCAGATAACCGTCGAAATAGGTTGCGGCATAATTGTCGCTCAGAGTCTTATAAGCGCCGGGATTTCCGATCTGGCTCTCATCGATGGTCACATTGCTGCCCCAGGGATAAGGAACGAAACCAAGCTCAAACTTGCCCTTACAGCCGTCTGCCTGCCATGCGGCACGGTGCGCTACCGCAACTGTCTGGCCCGCGTCAAAAGTCTCGCCGGGATAGTTCCAGTTGTTGTATCCTGTAGTTCCGTCCTCTTTGGTGATAACAGGCGCATACTGCAGATTGCTCTCCACGCATCTCTTGTGGAAATCCAGGCACTCCAGCATCGCATCTGTACAATAATTCAGGTTTCCGCTGGGATCCATAATTACTGTCCCGTTTGCAGCGCAGGCAAACAACATCCAGTAATAAGGAGATACGAACAGAGGATATTCATCCTCACCCATATTGTTCTTCATCTCAAGCAGATAATTGTAGCAGTCGTCATAGCTCCACTTACCCATATCAAACATCTCTGCAGGCGTATACTCCATGCCCAGCTCTTTGATCATCGTGGCATTGTAGTAAAGTCCTTCACCACCCATTCCTCTTGAGATACCGTAGCTCTTGCCGCTCCACCAGAACTTGGTCTCATCCGTAAAGAAATCGCTGCCGGCGAAATCATTGGTAAAATCATACAGCAGATTGTTCGCAATATAGGATGCTGCCCATGTATAGTTGGAATTCATGATGTCCGCCACGGGTGTTCCTGCTATGTACTGCTTAACGATCTCAGACGGAATATCGTCCCATACATCGGTGGGATTGGCAACAAATGTGATCTTTACATTGTACTTCTTCTCAATGTAATCTTTCTTTTTCTGCCTGTCTGCAATCTGATAATCCTCCAGACCTTCCCCTTCCGGAACCAGATCTGCCAGATTATTATGGGCAAGCACGGTCAGTTCGATACCGCCAAAGTCATATGCCGGATACAAATCTCCGTTCGGGTTTACGTATGCATCCGGATCTACCTCCTGCTGCGCATCGTTGGCATTTGATTCTTCGCTTTCTACAGGTTCGGAAGAATCCTGTGTACTGTCTTCCGGAGAGCTGCTCTCCGGTGCACTGCTCTCGGCTGCATCATTACCACAGCCTGCCAATGACATGGAGAGCATGCATACAGACATTGCACATGCCATTGATCTTAAAAACTTTCTTTTCATAAAACTACCTCCTTGTTATACCGCTCTTTTCAAGAGCATTATAAGTTGCTTTGCAACTATTGTTGCCTGGAATTCCCCTGAACGGACATGACCATACGCCGTCATTGATGCGCCTGGTCAATCTGTAAACACCTCTAAATTATAGAAAATCAGACTGTTCCTGCCCTTTCAGCAATGCCGGAAAACCGGAAGACTTGTAAAATGCAACTTTCTATGCCAAAATGTTGCATTTTTTATCAAATTGTAATTTCCAATTTGTTAAAAATTATTTTAGCACTTTTTACACTTTTTTTCAAGTTATTTATTCATTTTTATCAAAAAAAATTAAATTTTTATTTTAGCAAAAACTTCATCCTTATCATCCTGCTCAATACATAGATATCTTTTGGTAATTTGATAGGCAGAATGGTTAAAGATACTCATGAGAAGAGCCGGAGCTGTTCCCTGTTTCCACGCATGATAACCAAATGTTTTTCGGAGAGAATGGCAGCTGATGCTGTCATCCAAACCGGCAAATGCGCCTGCATCTTTCACAATTCTGTAGGCCTGATAGCGGCTCAAGTGTCCTCCCTTCTGTTTCTGGCTAGTAAAAATCCATGCAGCAGGAGTACAGGCGGCGGGATCCGTATATTTCTGGAAAACGGATTTTACTTCTTTGTTCATATAGATCCGGTTTTGTTTTCCTGTTTTCTGTTCATTTACCACAATGTGTGATTTCCATTCTTTTCGTTGATAATCAAAGACATCCCCATATGTGAGATTTAAAATATCAGATATTCTAAGTGCTGTATTCAATCCCAGAATAATCAACATATAGTTTCGCGGATTATGCTTTTCCGACAGGTAATAGCTTTTCAGCAGTTTTAGTTGTTCGGTGTTTCTGATTGGCTGTGTCATACTCATATTTTGTTCTCCTTTGTCTTTTTATGCAACATTTTGGCATAAAATGTTGCATTTTCTTTTGTATGTCTTGTGCCTTTACCGATCTCTTTCTGATACATCGAAAATCCGGCAGACCTGCCGTTGTCCGCCTTACAACCATGCCAAATTTCCTGCTGTATAAAAAGCTGCGCCACATGCCGAAAATCAAAAAATCTCACATGCCGGCTGCTTCCGTGCATGTGAGATCGTTTCTTTCTGAAAAATGACTCCGCTTCCGCTCACCCTTCAAACTGCGAGTGGTACAGCGTGGAATAAAACCCTTTCTTTGCCAGCAGAGATTCATGGTTTCCCTGCTCGATGATATTGCCGTCCTTCATCACCAGGATAATGTCCGCCTCCTGGATGGTGGAGAGCCTGTGAGCCACGATAAAGCTGGTTCTGCCCTCCATCATTTTGGCAAAGGCATTTTGAATCCGCATCTCTGTGCGTGTATCAATGGAGGAGGTGGCTTCATCCAAAATCAGCATGGGCGGCAGACAGAGCATCACTCTGGCAATGCACAGCAACTGTTTCTGGCCTTGGGACAAGCTGCCCCCATCCTCGGTGATGACAGTGTCATACCCCTTTGGCAGACGCTTGATAAAGCTGTGGGCATGAGCCGCTTTGGCTGCCTGCACCACCTCCTCTTCCGAGGCCTCGGGCTTGCCCATGCGGATGTTGTCCCGGATAGTGCCGCTGCGCAGCCAGGTTTCCTGGAGCACCATGCCGTAGCTGGTCCGCAGGCTCCCTCTGGTGATATTGCGGATATCCGTACCATCCACTTTGATCTGTCCGCTGTCCACGTCGTAGAAGCGCATCAGCAGATTGATCACGGTGGTCTTGCCGCAGCCCGTGGGGCCCACAATAGCCACCCGCTGTCCCGGCTTCACGGTGAGGTTGAAATTCTGAATCAGCTTCCGTTCCGGCACATAGCTGAAGCAGACATTTTCCAGGGCTACATTTCCCTCTGCCCCCATAAGCACCCTGGCATCCGCAGCGTCCGGCACCTGGGGTTCCTCCTCAATCAACTGGAAAATCCGGGCAGCGCAGGCCAGTGCGTTCTGCAGTTCCGTCACCACGCCGGAAATCTCATTGAAAGGCTTGGTATACTGGTTTGCATAGCTTAGGAAACAGGACAGCCGCCCTACGCTGATGCCTCCCCGAATGGCCGCAAGCGCGCCGAAGATGCCCACCCCGGCATACACCAGACTGTTTACGAAACGGGTGGCCGGATTGGTGATGGAGGAGAAAAAGATGGCTTTCAGCGAGCAGCCCTGCAGCCTGCCGTTAATCTCACCAAACTGACTCTTCACCGCTTCCTCCCTGGAGAAGGTCTTGACGATTTTCTGGTTTCCGATGGTCTCCTCGATGAGCGAGGTCTGCTCTCCCCGGATTTCCGACTGAAGCTTGAACATGGAGTAGGTTCTGGTGGCAATGAACCTGGCTACCAGGAAGGACACCGGCGTGATACACACCACAACCAGAGCAATGGGTACATTGGTGGCCATCATGAAGATCAAAGTGCCCAAAATCGTAAGAACGCCTGTGAAAAGCTGGGTAAAACCCATGAGCAAACCATCCGCAAAGGTATCCACATCAGCCACCACACGGCTGACGATATCACCGTAGGCATGAGCATCCAGATATTTCAGGGGAAGTTTTTCCAGTTTTTCAAAAGCATCCTCCCGGATATCCTTGACCACCTGGTAGGTGATATGGTTGTTGCAGGTGTTCATCACCCATTGGGACAGGGCCGTCACCGCCACGGCAATGCCGATCTTCTTCATAATGGAAAAAACTGCCGGGAACGCCACTGCCCCCTCTCCCAGGAGCAGGTCCACTGCATCTCCTGTCAAGATGGGCACATAGAGAGTGAGCACCACGGTCACTGCCGCCAGAGCCAGTGAAAAACCCACCATCGGCCAGTATCTGCGAATGTAGCGCAGCACCTGCCGCATAGCAGCCATCTGGCTGGATTGCTTCTTCTGATTTGTCTGTCCCTTATCTGCTGCCATGGTTCCGGCCTCCTTTCGGTGCTATGCGGCTTCCGTCCTGAAAACTGTCTGCCCTTTCCGCTCCGGACGCTTTCCGTCGTTCCTCCGGATACTGGGAAAAGTAGATCTCTCTGTATACATCACAATTCTGCAGAAGTTCGTCATGGGTTCCGATTCCTGCCATCTCCCCGTCATCCAATACGACAATCTTGTCCGCATGCCGTATGGAAGAAGCCCGCTGGGAAACAATGAAGGTGGTGGTTTCGCCCTCCAGCCCACGGATGGCTGTCCGCAGCTTTGCATCGGTAGCATAATCCAATGCGGAAGCGCTGTCGTCCAAAATCAGGATCCGGGGCCTGCGCACCAGTGCCCTGGCGATGGTGAGGCGCTGTCTCTGGCCGCCGGAAAGGTTCTTGCCGTTCTGGGCGATTTCCGCCTCCAATCTGCCTGCCTTTCCTTCCACTACCTCCCTGGCCTGGGCGGTATCGATGGCCTGCCACATTTCTTCTTCCGTGGCATCGGATTTGCCCCACTGAAGATTGCTGCGGATGGTTCCCTTGAAAAGCACCGCCTTCTGAGACACCATGCCCACCATGCTCCGCAGCTCCTCCTGGGACATCTCCCGGATATCTCTGCCCTCCAGCCGCAAAGTTCCACCGGTCACCGGGTAAAAGCCGGGAATCAGGTTCACCAAAGAGGACTTTCCGGAACCTGTGCCGCCGATAACCCCAATGGTTTCACCTCTGTTCACCGTGAAATCAATGTCATGCAGGGTCTCGGCCCCTGCTCCGGCGTAAGTCAGAGACACATGGTCAAAGTGCAGGAATGGTGCGCCGCCCGGAGTTTGTTCCGCTAAGCCAAACTGTCCGGAATCCGACCTGGCGTCTTTGCCGGCTCCTTCGTTGGCGGCCGCTGATTCCCGCTTCTGTTTCCCCATCCCATCCCGGTTCCGTATCTCGAACACAGCTGCCACGCGGTCCGCACAGGCCAGGGCTTTTGTCACCGTAATGATCAGGTTAGCCAGCTTCACCAGCTCCACCAGTATCTGAGACATATAATTGATAATGGCTACCACTTCGCCCTGGGACAGATTTCCCACATTTACCTGAATGGCTCCGATATAAATCAAAGCGATAATGGCCCCGTTTACGATGATATATGTGACAGGATTCATAACCGCGCTGATTTTCCCTACAAAAATCTGGCTGTCTGCCAGGGCTTTGGTGAAACCCCGGAAACGCCCCTCTTCCACTTCCTCCTGATGGAAAGCCCGGATAACCCGAACGCCTGTGAGATTTTCCCTGGTAATGCCCAGTACCCTGTCCAGATTAGCCTGAACCTTCTTATATAGAGGCATGGTCCACACCATGATGCCGAACACCACAACTGCCAGCAGCGGAATGGCCACCACAAACACCAAAGCGCTCTTTACGTCAATGGTGAAAGCCATGATCATGGCGCCGAAGACGATGATTGGAGAACGCAGAAACAGGCGCAGTACCAGGTTTACACCGGACTGGATCTGATTCACGTCACTGGTCATGCGGGTGATCATGGTGGAAGTTCCTGCTTTATCAATATTGGTAAAGTCAAGTCCCTGGATATGATCAAACAGGGCCTGTCGGAGCCTGGCGGAAAATCCCACCGCTGCTTTGGCCGCAAAAAACTGGGCCGTAATAGAAGACACCAGCCCCACCACTGCCAGAGCCAGCAGACAGAATCCCATCTGCCAGATGTGACCTGTATCCGGTCCGCCCATACCGTTTGCATTGATGCCCCTGTCAATGATACTGGCCATCACCAGCGGCACCAACAGCTCAAAGAATGCTTCCAGGAGCTTAAACAGCGGCGCCAGAATCGACTCCTTTTTGTAGTCACTTAAGTACTTCATCAGTTTCTTCATGCTATATACCTCTTTGGATAAAAATATTTTGCTCTCCGGCCCTGTTTTATTGAAAAAGCACAGCCATCTGCCCATAAGAAAGGGTGAGGAAAACCCCACCCACGATTTTACAATATCCCGTCTGCAAACGGAAAATGCCTGATATGAAGTATCGTTTGTCCGTATGCTTATTTTACGAAATCAAACCATATCTGTCAATCTTTTTTCATGCCGAAAAGCCGATTAAAGGAACTGTCAAAAATGTATGCCCTCTATGCGCCAATCCAAGCCACCTATAAGGAGAGCCAGTCACTCAAAGGACTTGCGAAAATGAAATACGATAAGGAGCATAAGGACAGCTTATCGAAGTACCCCGAATTAAAGGAGCGTATGCAGAGCCTTTTACAGAACGGCGAGAAGATAACGCCGAAACAATGGAAAGCCGAGATACAGTCCTTGCAATCTGAGTATGACAGTATCGGCAAAGAGCAGACAAAGACCGCCACAGAATTAGCGTATGCCGAGGTAATCAGTTATAACAAAAAGAACCTTGAGAGGGAACTTCAGAACGAGAGCCGACAGCAGAACAGGCAACAAGGCAGAGTGAAACGGAGGGAGGAAGAAATTTAATGAAAATTTGATAGAAATATGAGTGTGATTGTGGTATTCTGTTAAGAGTGAAAATCATAAGTTTATGGAGGAATGGACAGTGTTAGAATTTAGATATGACACACAATTATTGATTGAGGGCAAGAATCTTGATGAAGATACAATAAATGAATATTTTACACATAATTTCAAAGGAGATTGTTTGTTGGCTGTTGGAGATGAAGAAATGATAAAAATTCATTTCCATACAAACGAACCTTGGAAAGTGCTTGAATATTGTGCTTCTTTAGGTGAGATATATGATATTGTCATTGAAGATATGGATAGGCAGTCACGAGGATTAAAAGGCTAAATGCTTATTTACCACAATCACAACTAAATAAGCAACACAGCGTCAGAGTGTATAGAAAGCAAGAAAACTCCATAAAAATGCAGTTTTCAAATGAAATTATCTGATGTATAATAAAAACAGCGAAAGAAGACGATATTTTGAACACAATAGAGCAGACGCATCAGCAGGATTTAGAGCGCTTGAAATCACTCCGATACATGGACGATGATTTTATGACAGTCTGTCTTGCAGATAATTTTGAGGGCGTGGAACTGATACTTCGGATTGTTTTAGGACGGAATGATATAAAGGTTAAATTGGTTCGGACACAAGAGCCGTTGAAGAATTTGCAAGGACGTTCAGCTATTTTAGATGTTCATGCGATTGATAGTACGAAAAAAGAATTTGATGTAGAAATTCAAAGGAAGGACGCAGGAGCAGGCGCAAAGAGGGCAAGACATAACAGCAGTCTGTTGGACGCACATATATTAAAACCGAGTGACGATACAGAAGATATTCCCGACAGCTATGTGATTTTTATTACGGAAAATGATGTTATACAAGGCAATCAGCCAATATATCCAGTAGAAAGATATATCACTATCGGGGAAAATAAAGTATTGTTTGGTGACGGTTCGCATATCATATATGTTAATGGGAAATATAGGGGCAATGATGAAATTGGCAAGCTGATGCATGATTTTTCATGTACCAATCCCGAAGATATGAACTATGAAGCACTTGCTAAAAAAGCAAGATATTTCAAGCAGGACAAGAAAGGAGTTGCTCAAATGTGTAAAATTATGGAAGATATGAGGAATGAAGCGGCACAGAAAGCAGTATTAGAAAGTGCAAAAGAAACCGCAGAAAGAATGATAAAAATGGGGAAACTATCACTTGAAGAAATTGCGTTATGTGTTCCCTCACTATCATTAGACGAATTAAGGGAACTTGAAGCCGAGGTTATGCAGTTAGCATAATTACCAAAATAATTTAATATCAATAAAACAGCGTAAAGGCGCATGGAACAGTAAATTGTAAACCATGCGTCTTTTTTTGCGTTCAAAAGGAGGAACATGAACATAATTATGTGTCTTTAAACTTTATGCCTTGGTGGATTTTTACTCATTCGAAATATCCAGAAAGCCAGTATTTATAAGGGCTCGTGGGTTCTGCCTGACCACACCCGGCCTCTGGAATAAGATGGAAGGACAAAGACACAAAATTAAATACACTACCGTATAAACAAGCAAAATAAAATCTTCAAAAGATGCTCAAAACAATAGGAACACGCAAAATTGCATTTTGTAGTAGGCGCAACCAGGTACCTTTATATATTCCTCCGAATTCCGAAATTCCCAATACTGTTCAACCATTTTGGAGAACTCATTTTTTCTCTCTACTATAAGCCCCAACTCCTTTAAACTCTCTAAAAATTCCATCTGTTCACAATTAAATATAAAGCTATCATTTGAAATATTCTTTACCAAGCGATACTCTTCTTTATTCAGATGAACTAAAGCACTATTCAAAGTATGAAACAACAATACCCCATCCTCTACCGGAATAGTTACCAAAAACTGAGACTCTCTCATGCTTTACCCCCCTGCTTCAAAGAAAGATACATCAGATGATTCACCATATTATCCGGAGTATCCTCCGCCACCACCTTTCCGTTCTCCAGCATATACACATAATCAAAACGCTGTAAATTTTCTTTTTCCAAATCATGTGTTGCAACCACAATCATCCGGTTTGACATAGCACATATCTGTTCCATGATATTTCTTGCATAAAAAGCATCCAGTCCTGCTGTTGGTTCGTCAAACAGCAGAACCTCCGCATCTTCTGTCATTGTACGTGCAAAATCAATTCTCCTCTGCTCGCCTCCGGAAAGATTGATACTGTTTTTCTCAAATGCTCGGTTGATATCTCCTCCTGCACTTTTGAGCCATTCTGTCATTCCTGCCTTATGTATGACCTCTTCAACCACATGCTTTGGCATTTCCTTAAATAAAGTTACATTATCACGGATTGTAGCCGAAAAAAGGATCGTGTTTTGAGCCAAAAACAACATGTTTCTGTGCGTCAGCCCACCATTCTTCTCCACCGGCATATGATTGACCAGCAGTCTTCCATTCTGAATATCTGCTATCCCCGCTATAGCCTTCAGCAAAGTGCTCTTTCCGCTCCCGCTGCTCCCGATCACACAGATTTTCTGTCCACAATCAGCAGAGAAATGTACATTTTCAAGAATAGAATGTCCGTCCCGGACAATGGAAATATCGTCCAGTTCAATGGAATTTATATTTTCCTCGCTGGATTTATAGCTTTGCCCGTCTTCTGCTCCGGAATCAATAAATTCTATCAAGTCTTCTGCGATTGCATGCCCGGATATAATGCCCGCATAATATTCACTGATAATCTGAAAGGGCCCTGCCACCATATTCATCAGGGTGGTCAGCGCTATCAGCTGCGGAAAATCAAGAGAACCGGCCAATGCGAAAAACATCCCCACTACCCAAGCTCCCAATACTACCATATTTCCCATCCCATAGGACAAAGACATGGAAATACGCTTCCATTTTGCGTTATTTCGCATTTTTACCATAATCTCTTCGTTGGTTCTGTCATGAAAGCGGTTCACTTCAGATTCTCTTCCGAATATCTTGATGGTCAGAAATCCTTCCACCAGTTCATTTAAAACATTCAGATAAGCTGCTTTTGCACGGATTGCCTCCCGATTCACATTCTCAAGCTTACCTTTCAGAATTCGGGGCACAATGAGCGGCAGGACACACAGCACGATAATAATCACCGTCAGTACAGGCTGTATGACAGTAGTAGCAATCAGCGCAAATATCAGGGAAATCACCTGAAATACCACAATTAATATTCCGCCAACATATTCCCCCTCCACTTCTGCTACATTATTGTTCAGCATGGACAGATAATGTGCATCACCTATTTTCTCTTTTTCCTCTATGCTGCACTTCTGTATCCGCCGGACCAGCGCATTCCGCAGCAGAAAAGAAAACCTCGTACGCAGCAATAACTCTGTATAATTGGACGAAAACTCAAAAAATGTGTCTAATAACAGATAAACGATTACCAGCAACACAATAAATGTAATGCGGTTTCCTCTCCCCTGGATAACAGTGTCTGCTATATACTCCAACAGAAAGGCCAAAGATATTCCAATTCCCGCCCAAATCGTATTTGCCGTGAGAAACAACACAATTTCCTTCTTGCACTTTAATAAAAATCTTCGCATGAACCCTCCAAAATATAAATTTTACATTTATACAAAATCTTCCATGGGGCGTTACACAAAAGATTGTGACACATATGTGCCACAATCTTTTTACAGCATGCAGTAGCTATGCTGCCTTTGTGTTTGATAATGATTTCTCATCATCGACTTTTGAAACAATCATTGCGATTCTCTGAGTTTCACATGATGTTTTATAGCTGGAGTTTTTGTTAGCACCACATAATATTACCGGAATTATGCTCGACGGTTTACCTATTATCGTCATAACGTTTTCCTTCATTCTTTAGATCTACCGCAGCCGAAATGTCCGCGGTGCGATTTTTCTACTCACAAAAAACACAAGCACCGACGCTCCTGCAGCCGCGCACACCCATGGCAGCGCCGCTGTCAGATCCCTGCGCACAAACAGGACAAGGAGATAAAACAGACTCTCCAGATATCCAAGGGCCTTGAACACAGGGCTTTTCGCCGTCATATCCACAGAGTATGGCTGTACAATGTAGTAGACAATGAATTCATAAGTTTCCCAGAACAACAAAAACGCAATACACACTGCCGCCAGCTTTACAACCGTATCCGCAGGCAGGGATAGACCGGCCACAAACAGCATCAGCAGCAGATTGACAATCATTCCCACAGCTGTCAGCAGATCACCCTTCAGCAGATACAGATATCTCCGCAGCATACTGCTCCTGATAAACTCAGGTGTTGCGATATGATGGTAAAGCATGTGCAGGTCAATATTGCGAAAATAAACCTGCAGCAGGCGGCTGGCAAAGGTCATGGATGTGACAAATGCAATCAGCACCGGAGAATAGTCCAGCACTGTATCCGGGGTAACCGGAAGCCAGCCAAACCGGATGCCGAAGCCAAGAATCACACCGATCAAAAGCATCACCAACACCTTGCTGCGCCTCTCTTTGCGCAGGGCCCTTCCGAAACGGCTGAAAAACGCCAGATCCAGATATCTCTCCGACGTCTCCTCTCCGTGGGCTTTAAAAAAATCCCTGTTCTCTTCCCATCCTGACTCCAGAAGACCGTTTTCCTCCTCCCCCACAGAACTGCTCTGGACAGTAATTTGAAATGTTACCGCACTCTGGTTCGCAAACTTTACAGCAATCTTCTTGTAATCCGAATATTGCAGATGATAACGCCAGCAAAACGCTGCAAACGCAAAACTGACAGCAGCAACCGCCGTCTGTGCTGCCGGACCGAATACTATATTTTCATACAGCCCCAGAAACGCACCTGTATATGTGAGCAGAATCAGAGGGAATGACACCAGGCGGCGTGCACGCCTGCCCGGCAGCCTTCCGTATTTCCGATAAAAGTGCAGATACACCACATTACCGCACAGCACACAGAAAAGCTTCAGAAGTATCATGACCGCAACCATTCCCCAGTCCCGGAACAGAAAGAATAGAACCGGAAAAAGCATTACACTGGAAAAAAACGCATTCTTAAGCGCCTTATACCGGTAATAGGTCACCGGATTTACCATAAAATGGTTTAAAAAGGTATAGTCCTCCGCGGTTGTCTTAAACAGTCCGCACTCCATCAACGCCCCACTGAGGCACTTCAGTAAAAGAAAAAGCATAAGGAAAACCCCCGGAGTCACCTCTTCCTCTTTCAAAAACAGATTAGGAAACACATAGAGCGTAACCAATGTACCAATGTTATTCGCCAGGGCTGTTCTGGCAAAGCCAAAGGCAAGACTGAACAAAGCCCATATTTTTTTCAGCCTGTAGTGCCTGTACCAGGAATCACGAATCATCCTGTTTAATACCGGAAGCCTGCTCATATAGTACAAAAAAGTATTGGTCTGAATCGTCAGGTATACTTCTCCGTAAATGCTGAAACCATTTGTAATTTTTTCGGCTGTATATCCGATATTCTTCCTTCCCACAGCCCTCACCTCACTTCCGACGCAGAGTGCTGTTCTCCCCGAACCTGCGTTTCCCTCTGCAACCCGTCTTCCGCCTGTCCCTGCAGCGCCTGAATGATATAATTCTCAAACTCAGCTCCATGCAGGTCCAGCTCCTTCACCGCCTCCAGCCTGCCCTCTCGGAGCAGTACGATCTCGTCGCTCATGTCCTGGGCAAGCTGCATGATATGAGTCGCCATGATAATAATATGACTGCCCTTCATGCGCAGCAGCGTTTCCTTGATATCATGGGACACAATGATATCGAAAGAGGAAAGTGGCTCATCCAGCAAAATAATTTTAGGGTTACGAATCAGGCAGCACAAAAGCTGCAGTTTATTCTTCATCCCGTAGGAATAATTCTTAATCAGTTTATGGCGATCCTCCTCATCCATGTGCATCAAGTCAAAATAGGAGTCAATGCTTTGAGAAGTCTCTTCCTTGGAAAGCTTTTCCTGCATATTCAGTTTCACAAAAAAGTGAACAAACTCATACCCTGTCAAAAAATCCGGAAGCACCGGCGACGCAGATACGATCCCCACATCCTCAAAAGTCAAAGGACGGCGCACTCCGTCTTCCTCCAATACAATCTCTCCTCCCTCAAATGCCAAATCTTCATTGATACAGCGAAACAGGGTAGTCTTTCCGGCACCATTGCGTCCAAGAATACTGTAAATGGAGCCTCCGTTCGTCCCATTATATCCTGCTCTTCGTCCAGCTCAGGCAATATCTGGCAGCGCTTCAGAAAAATCTTACAGTTTTTTCATTCACCCCTCATAAAACTGTGCCTGCAGCTCATAAAACTGGTAGAAAAGGGCCTTTTTGTTTATCAATTCCTGGCAAGTACCTTTTTCCGCAATTGTTCCATTTTGAAAAAATAATACCTGATCACTAAAATATACGCCAGACAATCGATGGGTAATGAAAACACATGCCCTTTTTCCCGCCCATTTGCGTATCTTCTTATATAACTCTGTCTCAGCAATTGGATCTAAGGCAGCAGTTGGTTCATCCAGTACCAGGCATAAGCTGTCCCGCAAAAGAGCCCGGGCTATAGCAAGCTTTTGCCTTTCGCCACCCGATAATTCCACCCCATTTTCCTCGAAGCCCTTTCCAACACATTGCTCCAGCCCTTCCGGCAGACATGCGACTTTCCGCAGGATCTGGAGACCATCCAGCATCTCCTCTATCTTATTTTTGTTATAGTTTCCTTCAAAGACAAGATTCTCTCTAATGCTGTAGGCAAATAGCTGGAAATCCTGGAATACGGGAGAAAATGCCTTTCTGTATGCTTTCTCTGAATATTCATCCACAGGAATACCATTCAAAAGGATTTCCCCCTTTGTAGGATGGTAGAGGCCTAACATCAATTTCACAAAGGTGGTTTTTCCCGACCCATTCTCCCCAACAATCGTTAAAATTTCCCCAGCATTCAACTCCACGTTGATGGCTCTAAGTGCGTATTCTTCTGCTCCTGGATAACGGAACCAGACATCTTTAAAGCTTATGACAGCCGATGTATTAGTTCCTGCCTCAGTTCTTCCCGTTCTTTCGGGCAGTTTTTGGAAGCGGTCTAAATGCCCAAGAAAAACCTCGTTCCTTAAAATCTGGTTCCATGCACCCGACACATTGTTTACCGCATTCATAAATATCGTGATAGATGATACCGCCAGCGAAAAATATCCTATCTGGATATCCCCTTTCAAAAACCAATGAATAAGCACCATATATAGAATCATTGTCTGCAGCATCTGCAGCGCTGACTGTATCGACTGTACCCTCCCACAGGCTAATTCTTTTTCCCGCTGCTTCTCCATCCTGACCCCTTGAAAATGGTGCAGGCGCCCCAGAAAAAAAGATTCCGGATAATACAGACGAATATCCTTTACATTGGAAACATCCCCCATGCACTGGCGACAATAATCTATGCTCCGTGTTGTCAGGACCACTTCTTCCGCATATCGCCGTTCAAAAAGCCCCATCCAATACTCCAGCCAATAATAAAACGCCACAAACACAGCTGTAACACCAAGCAAAAACATCCCCAAGTGTAGTATGACACCAATACACCCCGCCAACTGCAGTATATTGCCTGTCAGGGAAAATACCTTTTCCAAGATTGTGCCTGGAGACAGATTAGACAGCCAAACGTGTCCGTATAGATCCAGCACTTTAGCGTCCTCCGTGGCAGAATATTCCATCTTCATTGCCTTCATACTGTTTTTGGCAATGAAAGAATCTTGAATCTTCATATAGCGCGAAGAACAGTTCCAGTCCAGCACAGCCGTTCCCACCTTGCTTAACAGAACACCTGCCAGAAGAAATGCCAAGATAACAAGCGTAGTCCTTACCCTTTTTTCTCCCGCCATTTCATTCACTAAGCTGCTGGCGCAAAAAGACAAATACAGCGGAAAGCTCGAAGAAAGCAAGCTCCTGGTAAGTAAAAGGAATGGGTATAACCTGTCTACAGACCATACAAGCTGAAATGCTTTTCTGATTGCCGACAAGGATTTCTTCATACGGCCTTACCTCCTTTATAGCATTCTGCTTGGGATTGATATAACCGATAATAAAGGGATTTCCTCTCCATTAGATCATTGTGCGTGCCACATTCTGCCACACGCCCCTCCTCCAGTACCAGGATGATATCAGAAAAATGGCAGCTTGACATCCTGTGAGATATGTACAATACTGCCCTCTCACCTGCCAACCTGTGAACCTGCTCATATATTTCCAATTCTGCCCGCGGGTCCAAGGCTGCTGTTGGTTCATCCAGTATCATTAATGCTGAGTCTTTGTGCAACATTCTGGCTATGGCAAGCTTTTGTTTCTCACCACCCGAAAGGTCGACACCTTCCTCGTGGTAATAGCCGAACAGCAAAGTATCCAACTGCCTGGGCAACTTTTTCACTGTTCCATCTACTCCCACCTGTCGAAGACAATCCCATATCTTTTCATCATTCTCCCCTCCTGGAGCCACATTATCACGAATGTCCAGAGCAAAAATGGAATAATCCTGAAAGACTGCCGCCACCTTTTTCCGATATTCATTCAGAGGAATCTCCCATATATCTCTTCCATCCCAATAAATATTGCCTTCATCCGGCCTGTAAAGTCTGAGCAGCAGCTTTATCAATGTTGACTTTCCTGAACCATTCTGCCCAACAACCGAAATACTGCCCTTTGACGGAAGCTCCAGCGAAACATTGTCCAGAGCCTTTCTGTCTGTTCCCGGATAGCTGAAGGATACATTGCTGAAAACAATGGCCTTCGCACTCTCACCTTGGCTAAGAACACTGTCCTGGTCTCCGCTTTGTCCATAGACAGATAAGGAATCTGAACTGTTCTCCTCCTCGAGAGCCATGACCTTTTCAAAATCAATAAAATATTCTCCATACAGATGAATATTTAAATATGCCTGTACTATCATCACCAATGTAGCGGACAGATTATTCAGTGCCGCTACATACCCAGTAAATTCACCAATGGTTATGCTACCCCAAAGCACGCCCGTCAACAGATACCCATAAGTAACTGCCATCTGTAACAGTTCCCCCAGAATACCCAGACCATGAGAAAAGTAATATGCAGGTTTTGCTTCCTTCCGTGCCACATAGAAGCCTTGCTTATTCTTCTTAAATTTTCCCATTAGAAAATCCTGTAACCCATACAATCGGATTTCTTTGGCAAACCGGAAATCTACCATCACATTGGTAACATACTGATTCTTATTCCTGAATGGCGTAGTTTTTACCCGCTCCTCATAAGCAGCACGCTTTTCCCTGCTTCCCCCGAACATATGAAATGTCAGTACCACCAATATAACAATTGCCGATACCAAGCCCAGCCGCAACAATGCGGACACCAATACCATCGCCCTCAGGACACCTGATACCAGGTTAATCATTTCCGTCCCTATGGCATCCGCGCCTCTGTCTCCCCCCAATGTGCGAACTGCATAGCTCAATTCGCCACTGACCGCATTGTCTGCCCTGTTAAAGAGCTCCCGCACTTCCACACTTTCCATTTTTTCCAAAGACATGTGCTGCTGCTTTTCTGATATTTTACCGTTTAGGTAATCCTTAAATCTGCTCTGCAACAACACCAGTCCCTTCCCTGACCATATGTCCAGCAATGCCAACAGAAAAGTGCTCCCCGCCATAGCCAAAACCAGGCTTAGGACCTCTCCAAATACACCTCCTCCCAGTAGGGTATCCACAATGAGCGCTGGAAAAATAATAGCCGGAAAAGGCCTCAGCGCGTTTATCACCACACGTCCGGCCAGAATAGCTAAATATGCCGGGTTCCAGTCATATGACCGCCTGAATAGACAAAATACTGCCATCATTACCTTATATTGCTTTCTTTTCTGCTTTTCCATATAATTTTCCTTTGCCATAACAGCTGCTTCTTTCCCTTCAGCTCCATCATCCTTATCCGAAATGGAAATCCAGATAATCCAATATACCATGCATCATATCAGCAATATCTATTTTCTTTGAACATTCAATTGCACATTTTTCACACTCTTTACATTTGCCAATATCCTTCTCTCCCGAAGTCAGGCGTCGATACTTAATCTTATTAGCAAACGAATTATTTGATACTAGCATCGATTTAACTATCGTAACTATTTGAGGTATGTTTAGACCATTCATACATTCCCTGCAGCAGCCACATTCCGTACATTGTATATCTATGGAATTATATAACCTGCAAATATCTTTTATTATATTCTTTTCATCATCGGAAAGACAATCCGGCGACGCTTCCTGAAATACTTGAATATCGCTTTTCAGCTGTTGTATATTTCTCATGCCGCATAGTATACTTGTTATATAGGGGGAGTCATACAGCCACCGGAAGCACCACTCTGCAACCGAATATCTATTCCCAAGTTTGTTATACTTTTCCAGAACCGCAACAGGAATATTATTTAACAGTTTTCCTCCTCTAAGCGGTTCTGTAACAAAAACATCTACGCCTTCATCGAACGCCTTTTTTAATCCTTTTATGGTAACTTGTGAAAACATATCAGCCACATTCATCTGAATCTGGCATAAATCCCATATTCCATATGAAACCACATCACAAAATCCCTCATATGGACCATCAAAAGAAAACCCAATATACCTAATTTTTCCTTCTTTTTTCAGCTCCAACATATAGTCAATAAGAAAGCTATCCTTTATCCCATTCCAAACGTCTTGATTTAATCCCTGCAGCAAATATATGTCAACATAATCTGTACGAAGCCTCTCTGTCTGGATTTTAAAATAATGATCACAGTTCTCTTTATTTTTACAAAACTCCCACGGCAGCTTTGCCCCCAACATTACATTGTTCCGCCCTTGCTGCGCAAAATATTCCCCCAAAACAACCTCGCTAATTCCTTCCGTGTTTCCGTTATTGTTTTTCATATTCATAACAGTAGTATCAAAATATGTAACTCCGTTTTTATATGCGTAATCTATCATTTCATATATCTGATTTTTAATGACATCCGCACTATTATCGCCTAATGCCGGAAACCTCCTGCAACCCAAAGAAAGCAAAGATACAGGTCCGCATATTTTTTTACCATACCTATAAACCACCACTCGTCCCTCTCTCTTCTTCCTCAGCTACTCAATAATGTGTATTTTCATTGTTTTCAGTATGTTTTTTCTTTCTTCCTCTGACATTAAAGCCATATAAATATTATCGATGTAACATTTTCCTTTCCGGGTCAAAGTATATATCCTTTCTTCCTCTTCCAGCATTTCTGCATTTAACAGTTGCTGCAGAGTATCCTTAAACGGCTGATTATCGTTTACTCTTTCTAAAGCATCCTTACTGATTCCTAATGTTTTAGGAAAACCTACAATCCCTGACATTTTCATTTCATATTTACTCAAGTGCTTTAACTGCAAGTATCTATTACCTTTACTTTCCATGTATCTCCTGTAGAATAAATTACGGTATTTCCATTCTCCCAAGCTCCCAAATGCACCAGAGCCCAGTGCAAGACAGTCCATATTCTTTCCATCCTTCCCATAGTATGCATTTTCAAGAATTATTTCACCTTCAGAATGAACAAAACCGTATTGTGTTAACTGTGTGTATCCATGATTATACATAAATTGTGTAGCATCCTGGATCAAAGTAATCAATTCCTGTTTTCCTGGAAACTGCATATTTCTGCTTTTAATTACTTGTTCCATTGGATTATAAAACGGATACAGTTGCCCAAACTCTATCCCGTCAACCCCAATATCTGCCGCAGTTTCAATATCCTTCATTACCCTATTATAATCAGAATACGTTTCATTAAATAACGGATAGCCATACATGACATCGATGTATGTAACTATGCTCTTATTTTTTAAAAGGTATAGTGTTTTCCACACATCCCCTAATGATGCACTGCTACCATAAAACGCCCTTGTTTTTTCATCAAATGTCTGAATCCCTACACTCACCCTCGAAAAATTGTTTGATTTAATATAATCAAGTATTTCTTTCCGCCATAATGTAGTTGCAGAACCTTCAATATTCATAATAGCATTTTTTTCTACATTAAAATTGCCATATATTCCTTTTACTATTCTTTCCATTTGCTCTGGCGGCAGTATAGTTGGTGTACCTCCACCAAAATGAATGCTTTTTATTATTTTTCGAGAAAAATAGGGGCACTGAGCATAATATTCCAATTCGCTTATTAAGCAATCAACATATTTGCTAATTTCATTTAAATCATATGCTTTATCAAAACTGCAGAAAGAACAATGTGCATCACAAAAAGGAATGTGAACATATATCATCATTTCTTTTGATTCATCATTGCCCTGATTTAAATAATTTTGGAAATCTTCCCTTTTTTCATTCGTAAACCGATCTGCTACAGTAAACAACTGGGGATAATAGAATTGATGCGGCAACAAAATTTTGGAAGCATCTCTGGCAAGCAATGTTTCCTTTCTGACAAATTTATTTAAATTCCCCATTTTATCCCTTCTTTCCATGTTAATATATTTTCCAAATCATCCATCCATATAAACTTCTGAGGCATTGAAAATGAGGGAAGTTCTTTTTTACAGAATTCCTTAAACTCCATAATTTTTTCTTTATCATAAAGTTTGTATCTGCATGACAACCCGTTACTTTCATCTTCAATCTTTGCAAATATCAAATATGGATATTTTTTCATTACACTTTCCATGTATTTTTTTGATATTTTTCTGCCTGCAATATTAACAATATCCTTTATACGCCCAGATATTATAAGCTTTCCATCAACACACTGCCCATAATCTGAAGTTCTGTAAATTCCAGGCTCTATATACTGTAATTTATTATTAAATATATAAGTCCCAATTGTATCTTTTGAATCAATTAATATCTCGTATAACTCCTCTTCTTGTCCAAACAATTCCAATTTATACTCGATATTTCGAAATGACATACTGAATTCATTTTTCAGATCATCACTTTTACTTATAGCTACGCTCCCTGTTTCGGTAGAACCATATTGCTGTGTTAAACTAAAATGAAACTTTTTCCTAAACTCTAACAATAATTCATTACTAACAGGTGCCGAAGAAGAAAAAGCATACCTTAAACTATCAGGTAAAGTGGAGACATCTAATAATAATAATTTTTGGTACAGTTCAGGAACACCATAAATAATTGTCACATTATGTTTCTTTAGCAGAGAAATAATGCCTCTTGGAAATAACGTATGGGGCACAACAACTGTAGCCCCTAATTTCTGTGCTGTATATAAACTACACATAAAACCATATGCATGATATAAAGGAACCATTGATAAAAACACATCCGTTGACTTTAAATCCAGAGCTTCTCTATAACGTTCAAATTCAGCGTCTAATTTTTCCTTTGTTTTCATAATCAACTTAGGTTCTCCAGTGGAGGCTGAACTTGCAAAAATGATACTGTTAGGTTCCACTTTTAATATACTGTTATTGTTATAATTTATGATAAGATCATCGTTTATTTCTTCAACAGTAAAATCTACTCTTAAATTTTTTCTTATCCCTTCCAACATATGGGCAGAAAAATAGCCAGGAATAAACACCGGAATTGCCTTGATTTTTAAAATTGCCAGCCATACAGATATTATCTTCATTGGACTATTGAGAATACAAGCCACCAGGCTACCTTCCTTTACTCCATAATCCAAAAATTTGTCTATCACGCCTTCCATAATCTCTTCTTCACCAAAATATCCTCCTTTATATATAACTTTTAGCATGTCATTTTCTCCCTGTTTCTCTTTTATCCGACATCCAAGTATTTGTTAAAAATAAGGACAATCCTATCTCCTTTTTCCATTCCTGTTAAGGCTCTGATATCACTGCGTTCTTAGATGCCTGAACAATCAAGTTCTCAATATGTGCTATTAATTTGTTTTCAATTATGGCGTTCATCTTTCTGGTGTTTTTAGCACATTTAGCACAATACTCCGGATGAGGTAGTTCAGTTGTAAGAAAATTAATATTATTTTTGATGATGTCATCAACAGAATCTTTATATATATTCCCTAATACAGGAGCATTTTTTGCATCGGCATGACATCCGCAGGCAAAGCAATCCCCATTGTTCACAATATAAATCTGCGTTGGAGCAATATAACAACGCCTGAACTGCTTTTTATCTTCTGTCTTTTTTACTGAACTAAATTTTAACGGATTACTATAATAATGTACTACATCGAAGCCATTTTTCCTTGTCAGGCTAATCCCGTTTTTATTTAAATAATCATTCCATATTTCCCTGCATCTCGGAAGCACTTCATTCTCAAATTTGGCCCAATCATCTATTCCAGGCTGTAATTCGCTGTTCTTATCTCCTCCAAGTACAATAAGATGTGGCGACAAGTCCATTCTTCCTGAATTCGTATATGGCGTCCCTAACCCAACCTTTTCCTGCGGCAATCTATACTGTAGCAAAAAACGTAGTAATTTATCGTACAATAATAAATTATCCTTCGTCGCCACCACATTTATATGAACTACCGGATAAGAAACATGAAATATTTTTTTAATACTCTGAAAAAGTTTAATACCCTCAATTGCTCTACTCATGGCACCTTCGCAAACCAAATTATCATGAACAAATTCTACCGATGAATCAAATGATGTATGTATACTTGCCAAACCACTATTAATTATAGGCAATACACTATGTGGTGTAATCAAATGTAAATTGGAATTCATATTTATCACACATCCATGATCATAAAAAGCTTTAATCAATCCTTTCCCAAATAAGTCTTCATATAATAAAAGAGGCTCTCCCCCTGATAACGAAACATTTATTCCTCGCCGCTTACCTTTATCAGAAACTAAATCAATTATTTCTTTTAACTTTTCTGCATCCAACTTTCCCCTGTAACGCTTTTGGTCACAGTAACTGCACCTGTCACTTCCATATAAATTACAATCAGTTGTAATTCTAATACCAATAAAAGTAAATTCCATCACCCTTTTACTGCAAGGCTGTGCAGATAGATCGGAGATCATCTTCAAAAGCTGCTTAATATCTCTATTTCCATGTTCAATCTCAGCAAGAATTTTTTCTTTGTTCCTATCCATAAGTTGGTTTACAACATTAGACGAAGGATTAAGTACCTCTCCATACTCATCACCACATTCTTTAATATCAAAGCAACGGACATTATAGCTATCCCTATACGCTTCCAAATGTTTGAAGTAACCCAAATATATTTTCGGCATGTTATCCATCATTTTATCCCTTATGTTCTATTAAACTAATTATAATATCAACCAGTGCATCAATATCAGAAAGTATTATTTCTTCTAAATACTCATCTTTAAATTGTATGTCATAGAATCCTTCAATCTGTACAATAAAACTGATTAATGAAAGCGAATCTATTCCCATTTCCTCCAGTGACACATTCATCCCTACCTGTTCCGTTATCTCAGGATTAACAATACTAACGATTCTATTTAAAACATCATTGTATATCTTCTCTCTCATTTCTCTCCCTTTCTTCATTATTTTATAATCTTTTAGTCCTGTATAGCAAAAAACACCCTAAAACCAATATTCAGAAATCACTTCCATCCTTAAATACATTTATCCAGGCATTCAATAAGTTTCTCTTCGTTAGCGACCAATGATGTCAAATTCTGGTCCGTCAACAAGAATACATCCGCTCCTTTATATAAATGATCATCTGACAATTTCTTAAGTTGTGTCCAGTACTCTATTGATCTATCCAAATAATTCATTAAAGTATCATAGTTATTTATATAGCCTGAACAGATCTCGATTCCACGTTTTAACAATAGCCTCCTGGCAACTAACAAGTGATACATAAACGATGCATCAAAAATTTTTTCTTCCCGCAAACTACATTTTTCTGCTAAATATTGTATTGCTTTTCTTCCCATAATGCTTGTATCATTCTGTGAAAAATAATTTTGAACTATCTTTTCCAAAACTCTTTTCAAAAAGGGAAACTCTTCACTTTTCTTTGTCGGTAAATTTTCAAGCTCTATTGTAAAAACCTCACAACACTCTTGAAAAGCCTTATTAAAATTTCCCTTTAATATTTTGACTATTGAAGGATTATTTTCCATCCTGATTGTTTTAACATCCAAAAAAACCCATGGACTGTCCACCACATAATACACATCGTTATCTTCGCCGATTACATATGTTAAATGCGAACTATGAATATGATCTTGCCCTTCTTTCCACCATACATAATTGGGCACATAATTAAACGCTGTACGAAGCATTAGGGTATCTTTCTCTTTTAGTAATTCATGAATCTTTTCAAAATGGTTTTCCTTGATTGTCCATTTTCCAACCTTCTGATACTCTTTATTGACCAATGATCTGCTTACAAATATATTATCTGCCTTTATTTCCAGATTAATATCATCACAAAAATAAATCCACCGGCTAAAATTAGACACTTTTCTAAATTGAAAATAGCATACCTGGTCATAACAATTCAGCAAGTAGCAAAAAGGATCAAACTTTCCATTCCGATATACATGATAATTTGCCTGATACTTATCTTGCCCGTTCATACTTACCTCCTATCCCATTATCTTCTGTTACACAATCCATGTGTTAAACCATCCAAAATGTTCATTTGAGCTAAACTATCTGTATTTTAATTCCTGTTACTTCCTAGTACCACTAACTAACCCGAAATCTTTTTGTTTCCATTTATGTTAAACTCACAGTTAATAGGCTCCTGCAAACCCTCCGCCAGTTGCACCTGTTTTTTTGTCTAAACTCTTGTATTTTATACCATGCCATAATATAATATAAAAGTTAATATACTAACAATAACCTACTATTCATTTCTTAAAAACAAAATACACCTGATGGAGGAATCCTCATGCCAGTACATAACGCCAATCTGCTTATCAAAGAAGCCCGTATAAAAGCCGGACTCACCCAGGAACAGCTCTCCGAAGGCATCTGTACTCCCCAGGCGCTCTCCCGGATTGAAAACGGTAAGGCAAATGTCAGCCATGTCACCTTTCAGGCTCTTATGGAACGCACCGGGGCGCAGTACGGGCGCTATCCCATATTCAACAGCCGGGACGGGTTCGAATGCTTCTACGGATTGAAGCGCGTCCGCCTCTATCTGGATGCCTGGCAGCTGCAGCACGCATATGATGAACTTTGCAGACCGGAAGAAAAGAACTGGGCCGATAATAAGCTGTACTATCAGGAATGGCTGCTGTTCCCACCAGCAAAACTACGATACGCTTCTGGATGCTCTACACATAACCAGGCCTGATATTGATCTGGCTGATTTCCGCAGACTTCTCCTGTCACAGAATGAAATTCAGCTTCTGACATTAATAGCTCTGGAAGCTCTCTATCTGAACAGGACAGCTCTCTGCGGGCAAATGTGCATACAGCTGAATGCATATCTGCCAGACAGTTATTTCGCCACCATAGAAAAAGAACGCATGCAGACAGACTCCTCCATTGTTTATATAAAATACCTGATCAGCACTGGAGATTACAGCACCGCGTTAAAGCTTTCAGACCCCTGCCGAAAAAAAACCGCAGTCAATGCCTACGATGCGCCTCTGATTGAGCTGACATTTCTCACTGGATTGTGCTGCCATTATTTAAAAGAATTCAGCCTGGCAGACACACACATAAAGGCTGCTTTTTACTCTGCCCAGGCAATCGAAAGCTGCTATGCCACTCTGTGCAGGGATTACCTTAGAGCAGAGACCGATTACCGGATTACAGGCAGTATGAAAGACTTTCCAACAGTTCCATTGATGGCTTATCCCATCAAAGTTTTTCAGAACTCTGTCCAGGTAACTGATGGGCTCTACAATAACGAAAATCGGCTCTATACTCTGGGCAAACTGATACAGGACCTTCGATTGGATCAGAATGTCAGCCAACAGATTCTCTGCCGCGGATTGTGCAGTAAATCCAAACTCTCCAAGATAGAGAATGATGCATCGCAGCCTGATATTGCCTTGGCAGCTGCTCTGCTGCAGCGGTTGGGTATATCCGGAAAAATTTTCCCTTATTGGGGAAATCAAAAGAATGCTGAATTTCATGATTTGTATTTTAAAGCGGCACATGTTCGTACTATGCCAAAAGAAACTTTTGAAAATTACTACAGTAAAATTGAAAATCTTATCAATAAGCATGAGACATTATACTATCAGGAATATCTCGTCCTTGGAGCTTTTCACCTGGAGTCACCTGATGAAAAAATCTGCCGCCTGACTGAAGCACTGCTTCTTACACAGCCAGATTTCGACATACACCAAATCTGTAAGCACAGGCTGACTTGCGGAGAATTAACTATACTCAATAATATTGCCCACGAATACAGGCGCACCAAAGACTCTCATCTCAGCTCCCTGTATTTTCTGCAGATATTAGCATATATCCATAAAACAAAACCTGATATCCTTCTGCAGGCTAAGTTTCTGCCCATTACTGGTTATATGTATTGCCACAGTCTGTACATATTAGAATTTTATCGGGAAACCGCTGCACTTCCCGCTTCCCTTGATATGTCCATCATAAAATATTTTATCAACAGCTTTGGCACTTTCCTGTTCTGTTATTCCCAGGCCCTGGGGGAATGTTCCCGCTATCAAGAAGCCCACATTGCGGCAATACAGTCATATGCCATCAGTATATTAACGGAACGTCCCCAGAATGCCTCTGCCTTAAAAAGATACCTTTATGAAGATTTTGCCATAGAATTAGAATATTAATCGTTACTCTCTTAGGTAATCCATTCCAATTCTTCTTCATTCTCCAAATCCCCACAGGGCATAATCTCATCCCCGTTCCTGTCTCCCGGCTGCTCATTTCCAACCGTCAACTCTCCCGGCAGGCTTTCCTCCACAGTTCCTGTGGGCGGCAGCACTGCCGGCACCAGCAGCAGGCCTGCAACCAATGCCTCTGCCAAAAACTTCTTCATCCTGTCTTTAATCTTCCTTTTCATTGTCATCTTCTCCTTTGCAATAAACTTTTTGCAGTACATTAATTTCACCGCATTCGCTTATTGGATGCTGCATCTGCTTCCAACTGTACTGATTATAGCAGAAAGACAAATTGAGCAGAATACCACAATCGGAAATAATCCTGTTTCCATTCAGGTTAAATATTTCATAGGAGTAAAAAATGACAGCCTATCTGAATAAAATAAAGAGAATCAATTCCTTCGGAGACTTCCATGGCAATCACATCCCTGGACATCCTGAATCTGTCGCACTCCCTGAAAGACATCTGTGAGGTAAACTGCAACACTCCGGAATGTCTCTCCCAGACCCTGAAAATACTGCTGCAATACAACCTGATCCAGGCCAATCTGCAGTTCGGCAGACAGCTTGCGCAGACCGACGCCCCCAGGCCCTGTGCGCCTCACCCGAAAGCGCCATCCACAGACGCCGCACCCTGCCGCGTTCAGCCGGAAGCGCCCTCCCCGGATGCTGCGCCCTGTCCTCCGCCCAGGCCTCCCATACGCCTGGATATCGGGGATCCCTTTCTGGATGATTACGAGGGCTGATCTGGGGTCAGCCGTAATGACACAGAGCAATGCTGTACCCCTCTATACTGCCGTACTCTTCCCAGAAAATCCCTTTTTCCCGGGAGAATCCGCCTTCCCCGGACAGCAGTTTATCTTCCTCCTGCCCTGTCTCCGGCAGCATATCCATGCCCAGCACGCCGGTCACGCCCTTCCCGGTCAGCTTCCCGTAGGCTTCCTTCCTTGCCCACAGCCGAAAGAAGAGCTGCTCCCGCTCTGCCCCTGCCCGGTTCAGGGCAGCACACTCTCTTTCCGAAAAAAAACGCGAGGCAAGTCTCCCAAGAACGGCGCTGCTGTCCCCGAAGGCATTTCGTTCCGAACCCCCACTCCCCTCCCTGTCCTTTTCCTTCTCTCTCCGGCGGTGCTGCTGAATATCCGCCCCGATCTCCGCTTCGGAAACCACGCAGAGAACATAATCCCCGGAATGGGACAGATTAAAATAAAAGGGCAGATCCCTGAAATAGGGCTTTCCCTCCCTTCCATATACATAGGCAAGTTCCAGCGGCGGTTTCTCCTGTAAAAAATCCATTAATTCATTGACGGAATACCGTCTCCATTGGGAACACGCTTCCCTGTCCCCATCTCTTACCGCCGCCTGCAGCAGCAATCCTGCCCCCACACTGGCAGCCCTGGCTTTTCCGGGCCTTATGCCATGGGCCTTCCTTCGCCGTTCTTCGTCAATATGCAGAAAAGCCCTCGCAAGAAGGGCTTCTCCGTTTTCCGCATCTGTGAATTCTGTGATATCCAGAAGATATTTTGCAAGATACATCGCCTACTCCGTCACCTGCAGGTGCAGCTCCTCCAACTGTTTCGGATCCACTGCTCCCGGCGCCTCGGACATGAGACAGGAGGCGTCCTTGATCTTGGGGAACGCGATCACGTCCCGGATATTGTCCGTCTGGGCCAGCAGCATCACGAAACGCTCCAGTCCGATGGCCAGTCCTGCGTGAGGCGGAACTCCGTATTTAAAAGCATCCATCAGGAATCCGAACTGCTCATAGGCCTTCTCCGTGGTAAAGCCCAGCGCCCGGAACATCCTCTCCTGAATCTCATCCTGGTAAATCCTCTCGCTGCCGCCTCCAAGCTCCATACCGTTGACCACAATATCATATGCCTTTGCCCGCACCTTTCCGGGATCTGACTCCAGAATCTCCAGATCCTCCTCCATGGGCATGGTGAAAGGATGGTGCATGGCTACAAACCGCTCCTCCTCGTCGCTCCACTCGAACTGCGGGAACTCCGTCACCCAGAGGAAATTGTACTGGTTGGGATCCAGCATCTCCAGCTGCCTGGCCAGTTCCACCCGCAGGGCTCCCAGTACGGACCACACCAGTTTCAGCTTATCCGCCGCAAAGAGAAGCAGGTCTCCCGGCTCTCCGGCCATGGCGGCCACCAGGCTGCTTAATTCTTCCTCTGTCATGAATTTGGCAAAGGAGGACTTGAAGCTCCCGTCCGGCAGCACTGCCAGATAAGCCAGACCCTTTACGCCGTAGCCCCTGGCAAATTCCACCAAAGCGTCGATTTTCTTCCTGGGCATCTCCGCCTGACCCTTCACATTGATGCCCCGGACGCTGCCGCCAGCCTCCAATGCCCCTGTGAACACACCGAAACCACAGCCCTTCACCGTTTCCGACACATCCGTCAGTTCCATACCGAAACGGGTATCCGGCTTGTCGGAGCCGAAGCGGTTCATGGCCTCATCCCAGGTCATCCTCTTCAGGGGAAGGGGTACCTCCACCCCCACTGTCTCTTTACAAACCTTTGCCACCATACGCTCGGTCACATCCAGCACATCCTCCTGATCCACAAAGGACATCTCCAGGTCAATCTGGGTAAATTCCGGCTGCCTGTCCGCCCGCAGGTCCTCATCCCGGAAGCATCTGGCAATCTGGAAATATCTGTCGTACCCGGAGCACATCAGCAGCTGCTTGAAGATCTGGGGAGACTGGGGCAGGGCATAGAAGCAACCCTGGTGGATGCGGCTGGGCACCAGATAGTCCCTGGCCCCTTCCGGGGTGGATTTGTTTAAAATCGGGGTCTCCACCTCCAGAAACCCTTCCTCCTTCAGGAAAGCATGAACCGCTGACGTTACCCTGCTGCGCAGCATCAGATTCCTCTGTAAGTCAGGCCTGCGCAGATCCAGATAACGGTGTTTCAGACGAAGCTCTTCCTTTGTCCGTGAATTCTCCTCGATGGGAAACGGAGGCGTCTCAGACTCGGACAGGATCCGCAGACTCTCCGCCCGAACCTCAATCTCCCCGGTGGCCAGATTCTCGTTCACCGCCCCGGCCCGCTTCTCCACTCTGCCGGTCACCGCAGCCACAAATTCGCTGCGCAGCTTCTCGGCCTTGGCAAAATGCTCCGTTCCGCAGTCCGACTCCTCAAAAATCACCTGCAGAATCCCTGCCCGGTCCCGCAGATCCACGAATATGATGCCGCCTTTGTTGCGCTGTTTCTGCACCCAGCCCATGACGGTGACTTTCTCTCCGATATTTGCCGCGGAAAGCTCTCCGCAGCGATGTGTTCTCTTTAATCCTTTCATTGACTCTGCCATGTTATTTCCTCAATTTCTGTCCCTTTTCTCTTACAGGACCTTCTTATTCTATCTTATTTTCCTCCAAAGCGTTTCCACAGATAAAAATACTCGGTTTTGCAAAAGCCATGGCGCTGGTAAAAGCAAATGGCATCCTCCTTCTTCTCAAAGGCCCGCAGGAACCTTAGGACGAGAAGCCCTCATCAATTTTTCAGCGCTTCCTTATAGAACTCCAGGAACTCTCCGTATCCTTCCGCCGTCAGCTGCTCCTTCTGGAACTTCTTGTTCTTGTTCATCCGGGCCACCAACACCTGCACCCCTGCCTCTCTTGCAGCCTGGGCCTTGGCGATCACATCACACAGAGCCTGACCCTCCACACCCTTCTCCACCAGATAGGCCACCTTTTTCGGAGCATCCGGCACCCGGAACCCGCTCTCCGTCAAGAGCAGGATAATTCTTTCAAAACCGATGGAAAAACCGCATGCCGGCACGTCTCTGCCTGTGAATCTCCCCACCATTTTATCGTATCTGCCGCCGCCTCCGCAGCTGCCGCCGAAGCCGGGTATGGCAATCTCGAAAATCGTTCCCGTATAATAGGACATTCCCCGTACCAGCGTAGGGTCAAACACCATGCGGAAATCTGCCGTCTTCGCTCCATTGACGCTGTCGATGATCTCCCGCAGCCCTTCCGTCACCGCGGATACCGGCTCCTCCCCCAGCTTCTCCGCCACATACTGCAGACCGTTTTCAGCCTGTTCCAGCCCTCTGTACAGTTCCAGATATTTATCCACGATCTCCTCTGCAAAGCCTTTTTCCAAAAGCTCTGCCCTCACGCCGTCCATGCCGATTTTGTCCATCTTGTCAAGGATAACAAAGACACCGTCATAGTCATTTTCCGAAAAACCGCTGCCCGCAGCCATGGCCTTTAAAAGCTGTCTGTCATTGATGCGGATTTCAAAATCCTGAAAGCCCAGCTTTCCCAGGGTGGTAGTGGTGGCCAGAATCAGCTCGATTTCCGCCAGATTGGAAGCCTCTCCGAAAATATCGATATCGCACTGGGTAAACTGGCGGAAACGTCCTCTCTGGGGCCTGTCCGCCCGCCACACATTGCCGATCTGCAATGCCTTGAAGGGCGCGGGAAGCTGGGCCCCATTGTTGGAATAATACCGCACCAGAGGCACAGTCAGGTCATAGCGCATCCCGAAGTCCACCACTTCCTCCTCCGCGGCGGCCTCTGCTATTTTCAGCTTCTCCCCTCGCTTCAGGATCTTGAATATGAGTTTTTCGTTATCTCCCCCCTGTTTATTCGTCAGATTTGCAATATTCTCCATACAGGGGGTCTCTATGGAGGTGAATCCGAATCTGCCGTAGGTCTCCTTGATCACGCCGATCACGTAATCACGTATCTGCATTTCCTCCGGCAGAATATCTCTCATGCCTGTCACAGGCTTCTTGCCAAGCGCCATACTTCCCGTCGGATTGCTTTCATCCGACCTCCTCCTCTCCGTTTTCCTTCTCCGGGGACACTCCCCCATGCCCGGTCTTCCGGACCTTTATTCTTATCATGATATCTTTTTTGCCGGTGGCTGTCAAGAAATATATCGGACCTCCTCCATATCTCCCTGGAAAACCGGTAAAAACCACCCCCATGCAAACCACGGAATCAATCTGCCTCCAGAAAGGAAACCAAATCTTCTCCCGGCATGGGTTTTGCATAATAATAGCCCTGAATCCGATCCAGGCTGCGCTCTTT
The DNA here is from genome assembly GCA_910580225.1 of uncultured Acetatifactor sp. Taxonomy (GTDB): domain Bacteria; phylum Bacillota; class Clostridia; order Lachnospirales; family Lachnospiraceae; genus Acetatifactor. Next base: position 44,234 of record CAJTXE010000004.1, on the reverse strand, counting down.
GGCGAGCTTCATCTGTTCCGCAGTCTCCACCCCTTCTGCTACGATATAATAGTCATTCTCATGCATAATATCTGCCAGCAGACTGATGGTACGCAGCCCCTTATCCGTTCCGTTCATCATGTTGATCAGGGACTGGTCAAATTTAATGGCCTCAAAGGGCAGAGAAAGCATACTGGCCAGATTGGAATATCCCGTGCCGAAATCATCCAGATAAAACTGAATGCCTTTCCCTGCCAGATAGGCCATCACCTTCCGCACCTCCGCATAATCCTCCGTGATGGTCCTCTCCGTAATCTCGATCCGGAGCCTGCTCCCGTCTACCCCATATTGATCCAGATTCCCCTCTATCCGCCCGATAAACGTGGGATCCAGGATCTGCTGCCCTGTCATATTGATGGAAATATTCTTCAGGGGCAGTTGGGGATGTTCTCCCAGAAACCGACATACTTTCTCCAGTACAATCCAGCTGATACTGTCAATCAGTCCGTTTTCCTCCGCCATGGGAATAAATTCTCCCGGAGAGAGAAAAGTTCCGTCCCGCCCAAAAAGCCGTATCAGCGACTCTGCCGAGACAAAACCGCCCTGGCCGCAGTCATAAATGGGCTGATAATAGATTTGGAAGGTTTTGTTCTCCACGGCATACCTGACTTCTTCCATAACATATCTGTTATGCAGCATATCCGCATTCAATTCTTCGTTAAAAAACAAAATTCCCTTTCGCTCACGAAGCCGGAATACCGAAGCCGCATGGTTGATCTTTTCCAGCAGATCATTTTCCGTCTCCTTCGGCTCCAGAAAGAAATGAATGAAATATGCTTTTGCCAGAACCTCATGCCGTTCCCCATCCGTTTCTACCAGCCACACATCCTCAAACCGCTGTCTGATCCGCCCGAGGAGTTCGTCTGCTTTCTCTTTCGGACATTCCGGCCCCAACAGCATAAAGCGGGAATTGTTGGTTCTGTAGGCAATATAGCCCTCTTCCAGATTTTTCAGATATTCTCCCATCTCCTCCAACAGCCCGTCTCCCACCTGGACGCCATACTTCCGGTTCACACGCTTCAGCTGCAGCAGCTGGATAAAAATCACATGCGCCCGAATGCCGCCGGCAATCTTTCTTTCCACATCCATGAAAAAAGTTTTCCAGTCCCTGAGTCCCGTCAACGCATCACAAGTGACTTCATTTAAAGTTTGAATTACCATCTTCTCTCATCTCCAATTTATTGTAAAAGACCACCGACCCTAATATTCATCCAATACCTCTCTTGCCTCCCGGATCTTTGCCTCCGAAGTGCGGAAGATTTCATATTCTCCCATCCCGGGCACCCCCATGGAGACCTCCTCTCTGCGGTATACCATGCCGCTGTCCAGAACCACTTTTCCGGACATATGATAGCTCCCGGCTCCTGTTGCCGGAATCAGCTCCCGGATCTTTCCCGCGTCCACGCCGCCCCCTGCCATGATATCCACCCTGCCGCCGCTTTCTTTTACCAGGCCTGCAATCAGCTCCCTGCCGGCCCAGCTGTTTTCCTTCTGGCCGGAAGTCAGAATGGTCCGAATCCCCAGCGCTGCAGCCTGGTCCAGTGCTTCATAAGCATCCCTGCACATATCAAAGGCTCTGTGCAGCGTCACATCCATAGGTCCCGCCAGTTCTACAAGTCGTTTCATCCGCTCCATATCCAGAGAGCCGTCAGGAAGCAGGCATCCGATCACCACGCCGTTGGCCCCCATCTCCCGAAAACGCGCCACACTGCGGGAAATCATGTCAAACTCATACTCGGTATACAGAAAATCTCCGTATCTGGGACGGATCAGTACATTGACTCTGATATCCGTCAGGCTCCGTATCTTTTCAAACAGAGCCTCCGGGGGAGTGGTTCCTCCAATCACCAGATTTGCGCACAGTTCTACCCGGTCCGCTCCTCCCTTTGCCGCCGCTTCCGCTGATTCTGCACTGTCCACGCATACTTCCAGAGTGTATTTTCCCATACCTGTACCTGTCCTTTCCTTCTTCCCACGCTCTGATTTTCCATCTTCTGAAAGTCACTTTACAAATTTCATCTAAAAAAAGTTTCGGCACTTTTCAACCAGTTTTTTATAGATCCGCTCCACCATCCATGGTTCCCCGGGTACCTGCAGCGCCTCCTGCAGAGTCCACCATTTCACCGCCTGGTTTTCCTCCCGGTTCACGGTCAGCGCCTCCGTCTCGTCAGCCTGTGCCAGATAAGTCACATTCATATGCAGATGACTGGGCACATAATGTCCCCTTTTCACATGTCCGTCAACGGTCAGTATTTCCAGACTGAAAATATCCCTGCTCATCAGGACGCCGCTGGTGACTCCGGTCTCCTCTTCCAGCTCTCTCATGGCCACAGAGCATAAATCCTCTATCCCGTCTGCATGACCGCCGATCCAGGACCAGGAGTCATAAATATTATGATATACCATCAAAGTCTTGGTGCATTCACGGTTTACCGTCCATAAGGATGTGCTGAAATGAGCAATCCGGTTCTCCCTGTTGAGATAATCCGAATTCTGCGCCATAAAACACAGCATCAGCTCTCTGTCACATCTCTCCTGCTCATTTACAGGCTTGTACCCTTGAATTTCCCGGAATAAATTCATGGCTTTACTCCTCCGCCATCGCCGCATTCACCGCCGCCTCGCAGTCACGCATGGCAGAGATCGTTTTCTCCAACAGCTCGTCTAAAGTCCAGCCGAGCCGTTCCGCCCCGGAGGCAATCACCTCCCGGGAGCACCCGGCTGCAAATCTCTTGTCCTTATACTTCTTCTTCAGACTTCCAAGTTCCATGTCCATCACACTTCTGGATGGTCTCATCCTGGCGGCAGCCCCGATGAGGCCAGTGAGTTCATCACAGGCAAACAGTATCTTTTCCATCAGATGCCTGGGCTCCAGATCACTGCACAGCCCATATCCATGGCTGCAGACGGAGTAAATCATCTCCTCCGAAATCCCTGCTTCCCGCAGGAGTTCCGGCGCCTTCACACAATGCTCCTCGGGATACAGCTCGAAATCAATGTCATGAAGCAGGCCCACCATGCCCCAGTATTCCTCATCCTCTCCGTTTCCCGTCTCCCGGGCAAAATACCGCATCACACCTTCCACTGTAAGCGCATGCTGGATATGAAAAGACTCTTTGTTGTATTTTTTCAGAAGCTCCAGGGCTTCCGGTCTTGAAATTGTATTATGCATAGATTCCTACTTCCTTCTATCCTTTCTCAAATGAAAATTGCTGCCCACAGCCGCCCCCCAGACAACGGCGCCCTGTTGGTTTCTACCCTCTCACCGGCCGGCTCCCTGCTCCCGGATCCTTCCCATCAGATATCGTCCTGTCCGCTCCATCAATTTGCAGGCATCCGGTACCAGCGCAGGCGGGAATCCCTCATAGAAGCTGTCCGCCTCAAAGGTAAAGTCTCCTTCATACCCGATTTCCGCCAGCGCCCTGGTAATCGCCTCCCAGTTCAGGTTTTTCGTAAACGGCATGGTATGGCAGTCGTGCACATAATCCACATCATGGACATGAAGTGCCTGCAGCCTGTCCTTTCCCATGGCCCGGATAAAATCCTCCGGCTCCACACCCACCAGCGCGCAATGTCCCAGATCCAGGCAGCCCACGATCCAGGGAGAATCCAGTGCATCCAACAAGCCGCAGAATTCTTCCGGCTGGGAACATACGCTGTCCACAATATATCTGCGCTTATTGTCATACTGCCACATATTTTCCGCACAGACACGAATGCCGTATTCCTCACAGTAAGGAACCAGCCCCCGGTAAAATTCCAGATTCTCCTCCCACAGACGCTGCTTTTCCTTTGCATACGTCCGATGCTGCACGGGATGTACAACGATGTTTCGTGCGTCCATAATCGCTGCAGCGTGCATCGAACGGAGAATCCGCTCCCTGACTACGGTGTCTTCCGGTTCCTTTCCATAAGAAGAAGGAAAAGGCGCATGGGCCTGACCGAAACCGATACCGTATTCCTCCCCCAGCTTCTTCAAATGCAGCGCATGTTCTTCCCAGGCATCCGTACACCAGATCCCCTTTCCGGCCGCCATCTCAAAAAAACCCCAGTCTATGGCATCAAAGCCTGCCTCCGCCAGAATGCGGACGCTCTCCTCATCTCCGAAAATTTCGGCTGTTTTTTCCGTTGTGGTAATCAGTCGCATATTGCTTCCTCTCCTTTCGTTCTGCATCTTTTGTCAGCAATTCGATTCCGTTCCGTCCATGTGCTTTACAGCAACTGCTCCCCCGCTTCCTGAGCGGCCAACCCTCCGGCAGCCTCTCTGCCCTGCAGGCCCGTTCTGCGCCGTGCATGTCCTGCCTCAGCGGATATGATCCTGAGGATTCTCATCCTCAAACTCAAACACACATCGCTCATAAGCGTTGATAATATGGGTGTCCAGATATTTGTCATACCGTTTGTGCTGTCTTCCATAGGACATATGCACATGCCCATGGAGGAAATATTTGGGATGATACTTCTCCATCAAAGTCCGAAACACTTTGAATCCCTGATGGGGCAAATCCCGACCGTCATTGAGCTGGTAAGCCGGCGAATGAGCCACCAGAATATCAAAGCCTCCTCTGCGGAGCAGCTTAAACCGCAGTTTTTTGACTCGTTTGGCCATTTCCTTTTCCGTATACTGATAGGGTCCCGGCTTGTAGCGCATGGAACCGCCCAGTCCCAAAATCCGTACTCCTTCATATACATAAATCTGATCTTCAATACAGATACAGCCTTCCGGCGGAATCTGTTCGTATTTCTTGTCATGATTTCCATGTACATACAGCACCGGTGCAGAGGCAAAGGTCACCAGAAAAGAAAGATATCGCGGATCCAGATCACCGCAGGAAATAATCAAATCGATTCCTTCCAACATACTTCTCTCGAAAAAATCCCACAGGTATTTTGACTCCTCGTCCGCGATTACCATTATCTTCATAAAAAACCTTTCCTTCTATGGTACTTTACCCCTTTACCCCCTGCTGCTTGATAACAGGTTCCGCCTTCTCTGTCAATTCTTCCTTTGTGGGAATGGACCCGATGACATTTTCGGCCAGCCAATCCATCGTCATGATCTCCTCCGGATGCAGGCTCCGCTCCGGATCCTCCTGCACAATTCCTGTCTGGGAATATAAAACCCCGGAAAACGGATTGAGCTTCTCCGAACTGATGGTGCCCTTCAGCAGTTCCACCAGACGCCTGGTCCCGATGGGCAGCTGTCTGGAACATACTACATCAATCACCCCTGCCGACATCCCCCACCAGTAATTAATTGCTTTCGTAGAAGGGGCATCGTCGTCCTTCCAGTTCCCGCCCAATATGGTCCTCAGAAGCTGTTCATAGAATTTTCCCCAATGGTACAACGGCATGGCCAGATTCCTGGGATGATCACCTTCCATATGATAAATTCCGAAAAACCGCGAGGCCTCCTCCGGAATCACCATATCCCGCCCGGAGATACAGGCTGCCCCGGTCTCCCTGATTTTCTCGTCCAGGTCAATCTCCTTTCTGGTGGACCATTCCAGATAAACCTTGGCTCTGGGATTGATCATCTTCGCTCCCAGTGCAAATGCATTGATATTGGCAATGGAACCGAAAATAGGATAATCCGCAATATACATCAGTTTATTATTCTCCGCCATGGCGCCTGCAATGGCTCCCATCAAAAACTTCGCCTCATGCATCCGCGAGTAATATGTACGAATATAACGATGAGAAGTATTCAATGAACAGTTCAGAATTCGTACCTCCGGATTTGCGATAGCCGCCTTCACGCTGGCCTGAACAAACGGCGGCGTGGTGGTAAAGATCAGCTTACAGCCGGATTCGATGGCCTTCTGAATTAGAATATCTACATTGTCCTCTGTGCCGTTTTCATAGCTCACCGTGGTCAATTCATCTGCAAAAATCTGTTCCACATACAGTCTCCCCAGCTCATGGGCATAAGTCCATGCCGAAGTTCCCGGCGTCTTCTCATAGATAAACGCTGCCTTCAGCTTGTGAGAACTCAGAGGAAGCAGCATGCTCAGCAGCGGCTTGGACTTCTTTTCACTGCTGGGCTTCATCTTCAGCTCGATGTCCTCCTCCTCCTGAAGGAGCTCGAACTCTTCCCAGCTCTTCACGATCAGATCCCGAAGTTCATTGGTTGTTTTTTCGTCCACCTCATCGTATCCGTGGAGAGAAATAAACGCAAGAAAGGCATCTCCTGTGGTAATTTTCAGTTTGCTTCCCCCTTTTGCTTCATACTCGTTGGTAAACCGTGTATAAAGGGCGCTGAACTTCAGCAGTTCGTCTTCTGACCACATCTCCCCCGGCGCTTTTCCTACAGTCTCCTGAAGCTTTCCAAAGCTTCCCTCCTGGGAAAACCAGATATAATTAATGGGCGCAGCCTGATAGAAATCCATAAATTCATAGTAAATCCTGTTTTCCCTATCCCCGGTACGTTTCGGAACAATACGAGTCACATTGCCGGGAATGGAGACCGCTCCGAAATATTTCATCACGCTGACCCGCTTATTGCCCTCCTCCACATAGAATTTATTCATATATTCATATACCTTGATGGGATCCCGGATTCCCTCCTCTTTCTGGCTCTCGCTCAGGTTGATCCACTTGGAGGCAAACTCCGTATCATCCCGCAGAATGGGCATGAAATTCCCCGCAAAGGAACTGCTCCGGCCCACAGTCTTGGTACCCACAATCTGTGCGATCGGCACCTGAACCAGTCCAAGAGGTACCTCATGGTACGAGCCCTTCTCCGGCATAATATCGTCCAGCACCAGCAACGTGGGCTTTTCCCCACGCAGCATCCTGAACTGATAATCCTTTTTTCCGGATTTAAATGCTTTCATATAATCTTCTTTTGCCATAACTTGTTACATCCTCCCGCTAAAATCTCTGCCGCGGGCCCAGGCCGAAAATGCCTCCTTCACCCGCTCACCGAATACGGTTCCAAAACATGCCTTTTACGCTATCTTATGTCCAAAATTGCAATCTTATTATAGGGTACCAGGGGCAAAATACCGTTTGACCCCAACATCATTATATGTAAAGATAGAAAGAATTGCAAGAACAAAAGAGAATCCGGTTCTGAAACCGGATTCTCTCCCGATTAATTCTCCTGCTTTATTTTTTCTCCTTTTTCTTTACTGCCACTACACCCACAACCGCTGCCGCAAGTACCACAGCCACGATAATCACCACCACAGTTACACTGCTCTTTCCGGAAGTATCCTTTTCGGTATCCGCAGCTTCCTGGCCTGCGCCGGACTCTGTGCTCTCATCCGTAGCCGTATCGGTATCCGAACTTTCGTTCACATCCTCCTGGCTTACCGCATCCCCGGTACCCTTTACCAGCACCAGCGCCGAGATGGGTTCTACGCTTGCCTTGCCGTCCGCGATGGTGGCAAGAACCTCGGTTCCCGCTTTCTCATGGTTCACATATACATCCCAGACACCCTCCGGCAGTTCCACCTCTTCCACTTGTTCGTTGGGATTAAAGATGACGAAAAGCCCGTCAGAAGTCTCTCCGTTCACGCCCCCATTGATCTCGAATGCCGTCACATTGGCAGGCAGTCCCTCCACCGCTTTGATGTTCTGTTCCACATCCTGGGCATTGGTGAGCCGCAGGGCAGCATGTTCTTTGCGGAAAGCAATCAGCCCTTTATAGTATGCATAGACATTTTGATATTCCTCTTCCTCCAATGTGGACCATTTCAGGCTGTTGACGGAGTCGGGGGATTTATAGCTGTTCTCGTCAAAGGTACCGCCGCTGATCTTGGTCCGCAGCATCTCCTCTCCTGCCTGCAGGAAGGGAATCCCCTGGGAGGTAAAATAAATGGCCGCCGAAAGGTTATTCATCCGTACCTTCTCTGCCCTGGACGAATTCATGGCCCCCCTGCTGATGCGGTCTATCAGGGTCAGATTGTCATGGCAGGATGCATAGTTGATGGACTGCGCAGGCGTAGTACACCAGTCTGTCAGCCCCATAAAGCACTGGCGGATGGTATCCTCCAGTCCCTCCGCCCCTGATACATATCCGGGGGAGCTGTCAAATACGCTTCCCTTGATAGCGTCCCGGATGGTGTCGCTGAAGTAGGCAAAGCCGGGAGTCTGGGTGGAATTTATCTGTGTGGCCATGGTATAGCCTTCCTTGGTCACCGCGGTATCCATGGTCCAGCCTTCCCCGTAAAAAATGACATCCGGGTGATCTTTATGGACTTCCGCCACCAGTTCGTTGATGGTTTCCGTGTCAAGAAGTCCCACCAGGTCAAAACGGAAGCCGTCAATGTGGTACTCTTCCGTCCAGTATTTCACGGAATCCACAATATACTTCCGCACCATGGCCCGCTCTGAAGCCGTATCGTTTCCGCAGCCGGAACCGTTGGAATAAGCCCCCGATTCGTCAATACGGGAAAAATATCCGGGCACAATCACATTAAAGCAGAAATCCCCTGCGCTCTGTACATGGTTATACACCACATCCATGACCACGCTGATGCCGTTGTCATGAAGGGATTTTACCATCTGCTTCATTTCCTTTACCCTGACTTCCCCATTGTAGGGATCGGTGGAGTAGGAACCTTCCGGCACGTTATAGTTCACCGGGTCATAACCCCAGTTAAACTGCGCTTTGTCAAGCATGGTCTCATCCACCGAGCCATAGTCGTAAGAAGGCAGCAGATGCAGATGGGTAATCCCCAAATCCTTCATATGGTCAAGCCCCGTAGGCACGCCCCCCGGAGTTTTGGTTCCCGTCTCCGTCAGTCCAAGGAATTTCCCCACGTTCTGAATCCCCGAACTGGCATCGGAGGACAGATCCCTCACATGCAGCTCATAGATCACGGCATCATTATAGGTCAGTTCCTCATTGGGATTCTTATCCGCATCCCAGCCCTCCGGATTGGTGGACGCCAGATCGATGACCATGGCCCGTTTACCGTTTACGCCCGTGGTTCTGGCATAAGGATCACAGGCCTCCTTCTTCTCGCCGTTGATTTCCACTGTATAGGTATAATATACGCCGTTCAGATCCCCTTCTTTTTCCGCAATCCAGGTTCCGTTTGCATCCGGCGTCATCTCCAGCTGCTCCTGCAGATCCTCCGTATCCGGCGTTCCCCCGGCATACAGATTGACCCATACGGCATCCGCGGTAGGCGCCCATACCCGGAACGCTGTCTTCTCACTGCTCCAGGAGGCTCCCAGATCCGCGCCCGTATAGGTATACTCCGCCTCGAAATTCTCGGTGGAATAAATATTGGGCATGACTATCTTATATTCGTTTTCGTCGAAAGTTATGGTGTATTCCCGCGTCAGCTCCAGGGCCTCCTGCAGCGTCAGAACATACGTTCTCTCCTCCGTCTCCTCAGCGCCTGTGATCACCGCTTCGCCGGAAACTCCCTGTATGCGGAACGCGCTGTCCAGCCCCTCCTCAATACTGCCTGTCATACTGACAATTACCGTGTTATCTTCCTCATTGTACTCTGCCCGGGAAATCTTGACCCCGGTTACGGCGTCTTCGCCATACTCCTTGGTATATCCCTCCACGCCGGATTCCACATAAATATGTACCGTACCGGAGACCATCTCGGAAATGTCGATAAACTGGTCCTTGTCGATATCCTTTCCCCAATCCGGGGTACGGATGATGAAGCCCACGGAAGTTATGCCCGGTGTAACCACCTTGGTGGCCACCATCTCTCCGTCTTCATCGGTAAATACGATGTCGTCCGCGTCGCCTCCCCCGATTTCCCACAGCCAGGCGGACCAGCCGTCATAATTTCCGTCCTCCCTGTGGTAATGGACCTTCATTACCAATTCCTCTGCCGCCTTCACCGTCATGGCCTCCGGCAGCAGCATTGCCAGGAACAGCACCAGGGCCATGATAAAAGCTGTCATGGAGCGCCTGAACTTCTGCCCTTTCATCATACTACACGATGTCATAAACCTGCCTCTCCTTTCTTTTTTCATTTTATCCAGGTTTTTGCTGCTATGAACGCAGCGAAGTGTATTTATGTTACCATATTCTGTTAATTGCGTCAATCTTTTTTGCGAAATTTTACGAAATTATTATATTGAATGAAGAGCTATTTATAGAATTTAGACTCAGTCAAAAAGTTTGTTTTATATAACTTTTACCTATAATTGTATATAAGTTCTATAAAATTATTTTATTTTGATATATTTCTTATTATTAATTTGAATTTATCTGTCTTATTTTGTTCTTATCTAATAATAGCATTCAAAACAAAAAATAACAATTTAGTATACTTTTTTTGAAAATTTTTTCGAAAGTTTTCGTTCCTAATACATATCAAAGAAAAACCGCCTCAGCTCCATACTGCAAAAAGCACCCTGAGAGACAGCCTCAGCCGTCTTTCAGGGTGCTTTCATTGCCCCAATTCAATCGTCCTCTATACCACCTGGAACTTGTCGATATAGACAGGGAAAGTGCCTGTTCCCTTCATTTCCTTTCCGGCGGTGATGGTCACATTCTTATCCATAATCAGATATTCTACATCCGCCCCTGCTTCCACCACCGTATCCTGCATCAGAATGCAGTTCTTGACCTTTGCACCCTTAGCCACCTTGACGCCACGGAAGAGAATGCTGTCCTCAACCTCCCCTTCGATCACGCAGCCGTCAGCAACCATCACATTGCTCACCTTGGCGCCGTGGATGTACCTGGTAGGATTGTCATCACGAATCTTGGTATAAATCTGCGGTCCGGAGAACAGTGCATCCAGATTATAGTCATCTAGAAGCTTCATATTCTCGTCAAAATAGCTCTTCATATCACAGATACGCGCCACATAGCCGTCATACTTATAAGCCTGCACATTCAGTTTGTTCAAACGGGGCAGCAATACATCTCTCTCAAAAAATTCCTGCCCGCGGACAAAAGCAGTATTGATCAAATCGATCAGCAGTTCACGTTCTACCACAAACATATTCATGGAGAAGTTCTGCACACCCTTATCCTTCGTATTCACATAAATCTTTGTGATCCTGCCGTTCTCAATGTCAAATGTATAATAATACCCGAAATCATTGGACTGATTCTTCAGAAAACTCTCCGGCAGCACCTGCTCATTGTAAGCTACAGTCACATCAGCACCACTCTCAATATGGTGGCGGATCATACTCTTGAAGTCAAAATTCACCACAATATTGGTATCCGTGATCACCACATATTTCTCCCGCTCGTCCCGAAGGAAATCCAGAATATTGGCCAATGCACCCACACGTCCCGTGTAAGGCTTTGCACTCTTCTCCATGAAAGGCGGGAAGATATGCAGACCGCCGTTTTTCCGGACCAGATCCCACTCACGACCGGAATCCAGGTGATCCATGAGAGAATGATAATTGTTGTTCACCATGACAGAGATATTGTCAATGCCGCAATGGGTCATACTGGACAGAATAAAGTCAATGAGACGATAACGGCTGGCAAAAGGAATGGAAGCCATCAAACGCACATTTACCAGATCCGGAACCAACGAGTCATAACTGTTCGGGAAAATAATTCCCAGTGCACTTGTATTTGAATTTACCATTCTTCTCCACCGCCTTCTACATTATTTTTTACCATGGCATTGGGGCCGATCTTGGCATTGTCGCCGATGGTCACGCCTGCTCCCACAGTGGCCACGCCGTTTTCTGTCTCCGTAGGCATTGCTCCCACAACTGCATTCTCGCCGATAATAACATTCTCAGCCACGATACAGTGCTTCACGGCAGCGCCGGCCTTAATCACTGTGCCGCCCATGATAACTGCATCCTCGATGACAGCACCCTTCTCCACTCTGACGCCGGAGAAAAGGATAGAGTGCTTTACACTGCCCTTGATACGGCAGCCGTCTGTGATCATGGAATTCTCCACCACAGCCCCCGCGCTGATCTTGTGTCCGGTCATACCACTGTTGCGGCTGTAGATCTTCCAGTCCTCGTCGAACAGGTTAATTCCGCTGTGCTCCGGATCCAAAATCTCCATATTCGCTTCCCAAAGAGATGAAATGGTTCCCACATCCTTCCAGTAGCCGTTGAAGTGATATGCATACATCCTGCGGTTATCCTTCAGCAGGTTGGGGATGATGTTGTTGCCGAAATCATTCTCGGAGTTGGGATCCGCCTCGTCCTCCTCCAGATACTTGCGCAGGATATCCCAGTTAAATATGTAGATACCCATGGAAGCCAGATTGGACTTGGGATCTTTGGGCTTCTCCTGGAACTCTGTAATCCGATCATCCTTGTCCGCCACCATCAAACCGAAACGGGAAGCCTCCTCCCAGGGAACCTCCATGACGGCCACGCTGAACTCCGCATTCTTCTCCTTATGGAATTTCAGGAAATCACTGTAATCCTGCTTGCAGATCTGATCTCCGGACAGAATGATTACATACTGTGGATCATAGCGCTCAATGAAGGAAATGTTCTGGTAAATCGCATTTGCCGTCCCCTTATACCAGTCCGAGCCGCTGGCCTTCTGATAAGGCGGCAGGACATGCACCCCTCCGTAGAGGCGGTCCAGATCCCAGGGCTGGCCGTTTCCTATGTATTCATTCAACACCAAAGGCTGATACTGGGTCAGAATGCCTACCGTGTCAATGTCGGAATTAACACAGTTTGACAGCGGGAAGTCGATGATACGATATTTTCCGCCGAACGGAACTGCCGGTTTCGCAAGCTTCTCTGTCAAAGCATACAGACGGGAACCCTGGCCCCCGGCGAGAAGCATTGCTATCATTTCTTTTGCCATATTATACCCTCCTGATTTTTAAAGCATAAGTAAATTATACAACAAAACGGAAATAAAGAACAGGCTTTTTTGTGAATTTTTTTCATAAATATGCTATTTTTGAGTTTTCTTCTGTTGTTTCTGGACAAGTTTCAACAACGGATGTATTTTTTGGCATTGCTCCCTACTTTATGGCCTCCGCCACATACATGGACACTCTCGCCTGAATCACATCCGCCGTTTCCTCCAGGCTCTTGGCCCCGCTGAAATAATTCGCAGCCTCATCCAGAAAAATCCGGTAGATCCTGCGGTCTGTCTGGCTGCAGGCATCGGCACCCTCCAGTAAACCAAGCAGCCGGTCTGCCTGCTCCCCTGTAATGCTGTAAATGTCCGTCGGCGCCTCCCCCTCAAAGATCACCTGATGCTTCACCACCGGATACGCCGCGCCGCTTTCGTCCGTCCCATATGTCATTTCCATGGCAGCCTTAAGCTGCTCCTCCAGAACACTGCGGCATATGGGAAATCCTGATGGCAGCTCTCTCTGGGCCGGTTCATCCAGGCACTGGCGGATAAATTCCTCTGCGGCTTCCTTATGCCTGCTGCCCCTGCTGACCGCCAACACCGGACCGCAGGATTCAATCATGGTTCCGCAGCCGCTCTCCACCGGAAAACCGATAAAGGTAACTTCTCTCCCATCAAAAATCAGTTCGGCCTCGCAGATATCATAGACTGTGTTTATGCTCACCGGCAGCAGTAAGGCTTTATCCTCCAGAAAAGTCTTCTTCACGGAAAAATCCTCCTCTATCTCCAGGCGGTCGGAAAAACCATTGCAGAATTCCAGTACAGCCCGGAATTCCTCCCCATCAAAGACACATTCCCCAGTCTCCCAGTCAATGTAATATTCCATGCTGCCAGTTAGGATTACGCCGAAGACATCCCGCTTGAAAGCTCCCGGATACAGCAGACGTTCCTTTTCCTGCTCTTGAAAGCACTCCAGCATTTCTCCGATTGTCCAGCTGCTCCTGCCCTCCAGGTTCTCTGTTCTTCCCACAAAGCTTTTCAGGGCAAATCCCAAGGGGATGGCGTACAGCCCCTCCTGATAGGAAAATGCTGTCAGGATATTGTCAAAACAGGCCTGCCTGCCCTCCTCTCCCAGGCAGCCAGACAACTCCTCCGTATACCTTCCCACAATGTCACCAGTGGTGTACCCGTTTCCGAAATCAATCAGGTCCGGCCCGTTTCCCGACACAATTTCCCGCTGCAGCCGAAGCACACCGTCTTCCTCCGGTATCTCAGATCTGGCGTATTCTTTTATTTCTATTTTGTAGTCGTCATGGGACACATTATACAGCTCCACCTGTTTCCGCAAATAAGAGCTTTGGTCAAATGCCGCCAGAACCAGAATCTCCGCCTGCTGCCCTTCCTGCTCCCCCCCGCTCCTGCCGCAGGCGGACAGCACCATCACCAATATTAAAAGCATAAACAGCGTCTTCTTTGCCGCCCCATTTCCTGTCGTTATTTTTCTGTGGATATATAGCAGTATCGTCTTCCCGCCTTTGAATATGTTTTCCATTTACTTCCCTGTTCCGCTGTTATTTTCCAGACGGAATATAGTAAAAGACCGTCTCTTTCTCCTCTGTCTGGCTTAAAATACATGCCCTGCCATCCCCCAGAATGCCATAGCCTGCGATTTTTTCCCCTGATACCGGAAGCTCTGCCCCAGATACTCTGGTTTCCACGCTGCCGTCACAGTCCTGAACGGCAAAAATACCAGTATCTTTATTGAGAAACAGCAGTTCTGTATCTGTCCCTGCATAAATTCCTGCATAGATGGCATTCGCCCTGGGCAGTTCGACGCTGCACAGGCGCAGTTTTCCATCTTCCAGTTTTTCCAGAACCGTAGTTCCGCCCTCTTTTTCACTGCTGCAGTAAATGCTTCCGGATTTTCCGATTCCGATTCCGCATATGGGGCCGGCGCACGGAAAAGTCCCGCCCTGTGTACCATCCGGCAGAATCTGGATCAGCTGCATTCCATTCTCAAAATAGTAATTTCCGGCCTCATCCACTACAAAGCAGTAGGGTCGTCCCTGTTCCTCCGAAAAGATATCGGATACCTGGATTTCCTTTTCCGTCTTCCCGCTGCTGTCTATGATTGTAATACAACTTCTGTCAAAGGTAATCCGGTCAAATTCCCGTCCGTCTATCGTCTCTTTCTGTACGCTTATCCATAAAATATGGCAGCGTCCCTGTCTGTCCACAACCATATTAAAGACACGCATATCCGCTCCCGGGCTCACATCTGTCTCCTGAAACACATTCTCTTCCTTCCCCATATATCCCAGGAAAAAATTTCCGTCTTCTTTTATGCCGTAGAGCCAGAGCATCTCACCGCCTACGGCGAACACAGATTTGATAAAGGGTTCCCCTGTATAGGAAACGGCTGTCTCCCGATCTGAAACTTCCGAGACTGCTGAAGCAGGCATCTCCTCTTCCTGCGCCTCTCCTTCCCGGTTATATCCCACTCCTTCACCGGCAGTTTCCGCTTCCATATCTGCCCCCCTGACCTCCTGTAAACTGTCCTCCGTGGGCACCTGGGAGGCGCAGCCGGCCAAAAAGGCAATTACCATAAAAGCCGAAAATATCCCTCTCATTAACCTGTTTTTCATCCTGTTTTCTCCTTAAAAGGACAGCTGTACAGAACAACCGCCCCCCAACATGATTTCCGCATTGTCATATAAGCAGCTCTCTTCCTATTCTTTCATGCCCGTGCCTGTTATTATCATACGACCCTCTCCCATCCCCTGTCAAGGGACAACGTACTTCAAAATTTAAAGCACTCTGTCCCTTGTTATACCGGCGCCGTTGTCTTATAATAAAAAAAGAGTCATATCCGGAACAAACAAGTACATCGTACTTTACAAAAGAGGAAGGTATCCCGAATATGGCTCTTCCCGCATTCTTATTTTAAGCCTATAAAAGGAGGAATTCACACATGAAGAAACAAATGGTAAAACAAATGATTCAGTCAACTGCTGCTCTGACTCTTTTCACCGCCATGCTTATCGGAATGCCCTTCCCTAAAACTCCTGTACCTGACGGAAACGGCCATGGCGGCAAACCCGGCATTACCATAGTTGTACCGGATGGAGAAGGAGACCATGGATCCTGGACAGAACCGGGAATCAGACCCATGAGTGACCTGCCTCCCCTGGTGGACAGAATAGATAATCCCGCGTAGTCCTATACTCTTTTCTGCTCTAACTTGTCCTGATAAAAGGATTCATAATATTTTTGACGTGCCAGATTACTAAGCAGGATGCATTTTGTAAGTTCCTTTTCTCCATCCAATGTCCTGCCTGAAGAAATGCCTTTGCGTTTCCGTTCCGTATAGTTCCACCAGCGGTCATACAAACCTGCAGCCAGTGAAGCCAGACGGCGGGAACGCAATTCTTCCTTTATCAGTATTTCACTGTACCAATCTGCCTGGTCAAGCTCTCCGCAATTTCCCAATTCACTTGCAACATACCCCATGATAAACCCGTACATCCCGCCCACCGTTTCCAACAATTCCCCTTCTGTCACAGAATGGTAAATTTCCTTAAAACGTGTCATACAGATTTGAAATTCACTGCTGTGTCTGTCCATCTCCTGCATCATATTTTGAATACATGCCTGTTCCTCATATGTCAGATACTTTTCACCTTCCCGCAGGAATGCGGCAAACGGCAGGGTCAGCTCCAACGCAATCCGCATCTGTCTGTAATATTCTTCTCCCGTAATCTCTCCGCGATCTTTCTTCAGATTTATCTCCTTCCGCATCAGAGCCTGTTCGTTGCATCGTATCTTAGTGGTTACCAGCCTTTTGATTCCGGACAGAAGCTGTTCTGCATCCTCGGTCCTGTGTTCATTTCTATCATACCGCAGCTTCTCCATCATCTGCCTGGCCTCCGGACGCTCAGTAACCAACTCCGTCCGTGTCATCTCCCGCGGCAGGCCCAGACGTTCAAACAGTTCCTCCACAATCGCCCTCTGTGTCACCCTTTTCCGGTTTTCCAGCCGCCGCAGCGTTTTGATATTGCAGATTCCGTCACATAATTCCTCCGCCCTCATGCCCAGCATCCTGCGCCGGACCCGAATTACATCGCTGATGCAGGATACCCCTTTCTCCAGATAGAAATAGCAGTAATGAAAAGTCTCTTTCGGCACTCCGTAATCCGCATAAGTATCTTCCACCGCTTTCTTCCACCCTCCATTCTCCTGTCTCATCCCGGCAATTTCCACACCTTCAGCGCCGGATTCATCCGCTTTCCCAGATCGGTTTCTCATCCTGCGTTCCAGATATCGTCCCCGCAGATCAAGTAATTCCCAGAGATAATACATCCGGGAAACGTCCCTCAGAATCTCCACAGCGTGACTGCAATGGTAAAAAAGCTCCGTTTCCGCTGCTCCGTTTTTCTTCCCGATACATCCATACAGAAAATAAACGGCTTTGGGATAGATCTTTGCCATGCCGACCCCATCGATGGCAGCTGCCTCCAAACCGGTCAGGATTTCCCGGTAATGGGCTTCCTCCCCTCCGCCTTCCCTGTACTTTTCCGCTTCCAGAATCAGATTCCATTCCTTCAGGGACAACACCCTCCCCTCTCTCCGCACCCTCCATACACCGGATCTGGGCCCACATACTGAGGTAGAACTGCCTTTCCAGGCGATCTCCCACCGCTCCGCTTCCGCTGAAATCACCTCCGTAACAACCGCAATATTCCTTCAACAGTTCCTTTGCCCGCACCGCATTCCCGCAGGAGATCCGGTGCTGGATCCGCTGCCGCATCTCCCACTGATCATACTCTCTGTAATGCAGATAATGCTCATAGTCCTCCGCTCCTACACCCAGTCTCTCCAGAATGGCATCCTGCAGCAGCTTGCCCGCAGACTGATTCCCTGCCTCCAGCTGAAACAGCCGCTGGGCAGTACACAGTCCCTCACAAACCTGTTCCAATGCATATTTCCTTTTGTTTCTCAGATCACTGATATATGCACCAAAGGCCTCGCGGTCTGTTCTGTGCCCCATGAAATTCCCCCTGTTTCATCTTTCTATTACACCTTCCGGTTCCATCTCGTATTTTAGCAGTCCCCTGGCCTGTGTTTTTTGAAAACAACTTTTTAATGTTCCTACATATAATAATAGATATCATTAACCGTATCATATTTTCCCTTTGCTGTAAAGATGATGCAGCCTATTCTGAATAAGTCCTTCCGGGTGATCTGATGCAGTCTCAATTTCTCCAAAAGTTTCCAACATATTATCTCTTTGCCGGGTCATACTAAGACCAAGATAAGTTGCAGCAAACACTTAAACTGAATCTTCAGGATAGGTGCATGCAGCACTTATCTTGAAGATAGAAAAGAGACATGAATGGAGGTGAAATAAATGTCCGACAACAGAAGCAACAGAGTAGAAGTACCTGAAGCAAAGGCAGCAATGGATCGTTTTAAGACCGAGGTAGCATCCGAGCTGGGTGTAAACCTGAAGGAAGGTTACAACGGTGATTTGACTTCCCGTGAAGCTGGTTCCATCGGCGGCGAGATGGTTCGTCGTATGATCAAGAAGCAGGAAGAGCAGATGAAATAAGGCTCCCGGCTGACCGGAACCAAATTTGCTGAAATAGAAAAATAACAGCAAGATAAGAAGAACTGCCGCACCAATCCTGACAACAGGAGCACGGCAGTTCTTTTTCCTGCATTGGTATAAAAACCTTCTTTATTATCACTCGCCAAACACAGCTTTGTAGTCTTCCTGGAACCTGACAATCCCCGCATCGGTCAGAGGATGCTTCACCATCTGCTCAATAACCCCATAGGGAACTGTGGCAATATCGGCTCCCGCCAGAGCACAGTCGGTTACATGAACGGGATTCCGTACGCTTGCAGCGATAATTTCGGTATCCAGATCCGTCATGGCAAAGATGTCGGAAATCTCCCGGATCAGATCCACACCTCTCTGGCTGATATCGTCCAGGCGTCCCAGGAAAGGTGACACAAATGCCGCTCCTGCCCTTGCGGCGAGCAGCGCCTGGTTGGATGTGAAAATCAGGGTTACATTTACCTTGATCCCCTCTGCTGACAGAACCTTGCAGGCCTTTAAGCCTTCCACTGTCATGGGAATCTTTACCACCATATTGGGATGAATCTTCGCAATCTCCCTGCCCTCTCTGATCATGCCCTCCGCATCTGCGGTGGTGGCTTTCACTTCGCCGCTGATAGGCCCGTCCACGATAGAAGCGATCTCCGCGATTACTTCCTCAAATACTCTGCCCTCCTTTGCTATCAGGGAAGGATTTGTGGTGACGCCGCAGATAACACCCATGTCATTTGCTTTCCTGATATCCTCTACCTTCGCCGTATCAATAAAAAAACGCATAGCCGTATCTCCTCTCATTCTTTTCTCATCCGAGCTTTTTTTATTATAAGCCCTTCGTACAGATTAATCAACCCAAATCTCAAAATTCCGACTCCGGCTGTTCCTCTGGAATTACTGTTTACTCGGTGCATTTACTGCCGTGAACGGGAGGAGACAGAAATCGTCTGAAACTCCAGGCTGTTTATGCTTCACGGTCTCCACCAACGCCCGGAAGCACCGCAGGGAAGAACCAGGCAGCTATCCTCCACAGGCAAACCGATTTCATCAGCCTCCACCCGGCCTCCCAAGTGTTTTGTAAGAGCCTGGTTCATCATGTAGGACAGTACCGCCGGCTGCAGTCCGGTGGTATAGGAATTGATCAGGAAAAACAGGGCGTCCCGGGACAGCAGCTTCCGGGACAGTTCAATAAAGGCCCAGATATTCTCTTCCATCTTCCAGATTTCACCTTTTGGTCCCCTGCCGTAAGACGGCGGATCCATGATGATCCCGTCATACCGATTTCCCCGCCGGATTTCCCGCTCCACGAATTTGACACAATCATCCACCAGCCAGCGAACAGGCGCACTGCCAAGTTCCGAAGCAGCGGCATTCTCCTTTGCCCATCCAACCATACCTTTAGAAGCATCCACATGGACCACACTCGCACCGGAAGCTGCCGCCGCCAATGTGGCGCCTCCGGTATACGCAAAGAGATTCAGGACCTTCACCGGCTTGTCTGCAGGCCGGCAGGCCCCCCTGATCAGATTGGATAACCATTCCCAGTTTACAGCTTGTTCGGGAAACAAACCCGTGTGTTTAAAACTGAATGGTTTCAAACGAAATATCAGCTTTTTACCTCCCCACAGCCTCTCCTTTCCGGTGACATTCGCTGCAGCGTCCTCTCCCTCTGTCTCCCGGAACGAATAGGAAATGCTCCACTCATCAGGCAGATGGAAAAATTCCCACTCTCCTCCGCCTTTTGCGCTCCTGTGGTAGTGTCCGTTCCTGTTTCTCCAACCTTCATGGTTGTGAGGTGTATTCCAGATGACCTGGGGGTCAGGCCGAACCAGAATATAGTCCCCCCACCTTTCCAGCTTTTCTCCTCCCGCAGCATCCAGTACCCGATATTCTTCCCAGTTATTCGCAACCCACATACCCTTACCCTTTTCCTGTCTGAAATTTTGATTTTCCATGTCTGGAATTTTTCCTGATTTTCTCTGTGACCCTGACCAGACTCCCCCGGCATGTTCCTGCCGATTGCCTCTATCTTAAAACATCCGGTTCCCTCTATCGCTGTCTGCCCATCAGTCCAAAACATACTTTCCCTTATAGTACATATTTCCGCAGCAGCGGAATTTGGTACAGCACCCATGCTGTCACAATCGACAGCAACAGTGTACCTGAAAAGAAAACCGGCAGAGAAACCGCCAGCGGAAAAGACAGCGGCGTAATGAGAAAAAACTTATACGCCGTATTTAAAAATACCGGATGCACAAGGTAAACCGTAAAACTTAAGTCTGCCGCCCGTCTCAGTACAGAGGACACCTTTTTTTCCTTCCGGGGAACCGTTATCCCACTTCCGGCCCACGCAAAAAGCAGCAGAGCAAGCACTGCCGTGAAGGGATAATTATAGGCCATCTGCACATGATATGTGCCTGACAGTCTGCTCCATACCATGCCTGCGGCCAGCAGACCGGCTGCGATACCGCAGATTCTGCCCAAAGCTTTCCTTCGCACGAAATTCTCCGGCAGGAAGCAGGGAGACTGTACTTTCCCGGAACCGTCCGCTCTGCCATCTGCCGGAATCCCGGCGTCGGACGAAACCGCCTCCCTCCGGGAAGCATCACGCCCTCTATCCTCCGGAATCCCGGCGTCGGACAAAGCCGATCTATGGAATCCGTTGAAAAACAGAAAACCGCATATGTAGTAAAACCCATATATTCCCCAGTCCGGCAGAGACGGAATCGTTTCCTGTCCGGTGACCCTGATCACATATGGCAGAATACTGCTTCCGATAAACAGAACCGCCAGCAAGCCATACAGCACCGAACGCGGCAGATATGTCAAAATCTTTTTCAACAAAGGCGTCAGCACATACAGAATCAGAATCAGATACAGATACCACAAATGTGACCAGCTCTCTCCCCGCAGCACCATCCAGAAAGCTTTCCCCGGCATATCCCACCGGAAACACCGTTCCTTCACAATCTGTTCCAGACAGGCGTAAGGAACACCAAACACGAACAATGCCAACACAATCCTTCTGCCGTACTTTGTGATCATACGTCCCATTCCCAGCTTCCTGTCCTGATTCAGGAACAGATAGCCCGATATCAGCAGAAACACTGGCACACACCAGCAGACCAGATCCAGCACGATCAGAAATACTTTCTTCTCCACAGGATACAGTCCCATATCCGTGTGATCCATGACTCCGGTTACCGTATGCAGCATAACCACCGCACAGGTTGCCGCCCCTCTCAATTGATCCAGAAAAGCTTCCCGTTCTTTCATTCGCCTGCTCCTCCTGCTCTTTCCAGTCTATTATATCCGTCCCTGGCCTTGGGTGCAAGCACTATAAAAAGAATTAAGAATCGTAAACCGGCCTCAGTTCCCTTTCTCTAAAGACATAAACATCTCCCAGACCTCCTCTGCAGTCCCTCTGCCCTGAAAATAAATCACTCTGTTATCAGGATATATTACGGCAAAATTTCCCCGGGGCGTATCCGTATCTCCGCTGGCCTCCTGTTGAATCATGCGGCTTCTGACAATTTCCAGATCAAAATCCCCGCTGGCAAATACCGGCTGGTCCATGCTCTCACGATATTCCTCCGGCACGGTCTCCGCCCACGGAATCTCATAGAGATGCACATCATAGGTCTCCGGCCGGTTCACATCCACAGTCCCGGGAAGTTCTTCCTCCTTTACAACGGTCCAGGAGATGGAGTCCAGCTCCCTGGTCCAGGTAATTGTCAGATTCTCTTCCTCTCTGTCCACATCGGAGAACGCTTCTTCAAATACGTATCCCTGCGGAACAGTCTGCGGAATCCAGGCCCCCAATTCCTTGTCTTCCCGGGCTTCCTCCTCTGTCACTTTCTTGAGCCGGGCTGCCGGATAGGCTTCCTCCGTGGCTGCAGACTCCGTGAAGGCAGCATTCGGCTTGTCAGATTCCCTCTCCTTCTCGTCCTCATATCCTGTCTCATCTGATATGGCTTCTCCTGTGCTTTTCTCCGTATCATGCTTCTGACTTCCGGACATAGATTGGCCTTCCCGAAAACCGCTGCCGCCCTCCGTCTCCCTGTCTCCCATATCGCCTGCTCCTGCCTCATTCTCATGTCCTTCTGCTGCATTCTGTTGACCGGTCAGATCTGTTATTTTCTGTTCTTCTTCCGCCTCCGGTAATATTTCCGCTCCATCTCCCGGGAAGATGCCGTTTTCACTGACGGAATCTTCCTGGCTGCCGTACATCCTAATGGCGGCATCATTTTCCTGGTTATCGGCCATGCCATCAGCTATGCCGCCGGCTATGTTCTGATTTACTTTCAGCATCAATCCATATCCGCCCAATCCCATAGCTCCCATTACCGCAAAACACAGAACGGCTGCCCAGGTGCTCCGATACTGCCACAGCGGCCTGTGTTTCTTCCTGTCGCCTTTCCCGAGACGCCTTCCGTCAGAACCTGTCCGGGAAACCTGCCCGTCAGAGCGTTCCAGCAATTCCTCCTCTACACCAGACAAAGCTTCCATCAGTCTCAACGCCTGCTCCTGTCCTCCTTTTGGGGAAAAAGGGCGATCTCCCTCCGAATTGTCATATCCTTTCTTTTTCATATAATCACGCCCTCCTTTTCCAGATATTCCCGCAGTCTGGCCCTGGTACGGAACAGTGATGTCTTCACTGTATTCAGTTTCATGTTATAGCGCTTTGCGATCTCTCCGTACTCCTCTACATACCAGTATCGGCGCAGAAACACGTTGCAATCCCGTTCCGGCAATGTATGGAGAAAATCGTTCAGCATACGTTCCAACTCTGCAGCCTCAACCGCTTCCTCCGTACTGCGCACATCCGGTATGCATTCCGCCAGTTCATCCAACACCAGCATCATTTCACCCTTCCCTCTCTTCATGGTATGCTTTTCCTTCCATCTGTCCAGAGATAAATTCCGTGTAATCGTGCCCAGAAACAGAGCAAGTCTGCCCGGTCTCTTCGGAGGTATGGCATTCCAGGCCCTCAGCCATGTGTCATTCACACATTCGTCCGAGTCTTCTCTGTCGTACAAGATATGCCAGGCAATGCTGTAGCAGTACTTTCCGTAAGACATCTGTGTCTCCGAAATAGCTCTTTCCTCCCTGGCCCAATACAAATCCAGTATTTCCGTATCTCTCAATATCCGTCCTCCTGTCTTTTGTTTCTCCGCCTTTGTTTGGTCCCCCGCCAAGTCTCCCCTGCCTTTACAGACGACAATTACCAACATATGTTTCTGACTTACACAAAGAATAACACAACCCCCCAAAAAATCGAGTAGGGGAGATTTTATCCCCGTGAGCCGCTTTAGCGGCAAACTTCCACCGCACGGGCCTGGGCATAAAAAAAGGCAGGAAAATTCCTACCTCAACAAACATTTCGTAATCCTCATCTACATCAAAGGAGCTACAATCCGCATAATTCTTCCCAGTGCCCTGTCTGTAAGCTTCAGTCTCCTGTAATCCTCCACTTTCACCTCAATACATTTATCCAGCGTATCCTGTATATCCTTTTCCATGACGGCTATCTGGGAATTCCGGTACAGAACCAGACCACACTCAAAATGGTGATACAGACTGCGGTAATCCAGATTCACTGTGCCCACTACAGCCTTCATATCATCTGACACAAATACCTTGGCATGGACAAAACCCGGCTCATATTCATAGATCCGGACTCCTGCCTCCAGAAGCTGGTTGTAATAGGTCTTAGCCAGCATAAAGGCATATTTCTTATCCGGGATATGGGGCATAACAATTACGACTTCCACCCCTCTTCTGGCCGCATACGTCAAAGCCATGATCATCCGATCATCCGGAATCAGGTAAGGTGTCATAATGTGGACATAAGTATGAGCCGTATTGATGATATCCAGGTAGACCATCTCCCCCACACGCTCCGGCCCAAGCGGACATACACTGTAGGGAATGGCATAACCATCCCCGGATACGGCAGCATCCGCAGGCAGTCTGTATTTCCTACCGGGTTCCTGAATCCGTTCCGACTCATTCCACATTTCCAGAAACATATAAGTAAAACGCTCCACGGCGTCTCCCCTTACCATGGCCCCCGCATCCTTCCAATGTCCGAACCGATTCTTCCTGTTAATATATTCATCTGCAAGGTTGATGCCGCCGGTAAATGCTACCCGGCCGTCTATGACCAGGATCTTCCTGTGATCGCGGTTGTTGTAATGGGGAGAAAAGATGAACTTGATAGGGGCAAACATCTTGCAGCGGATCCCTTCCTCTTCCAGCATATCCGGAAAAAAGTTGGGCAGGTTCCACAATACATTGGTACCGTCATACATAAACCGCACCTCTACTCCCTGTTTTGCCTTCTCTTTCAGAATATCCAGAATCTCTCCCAGCATTTGTCCGCTTGACACAATAAAAAATTCTATAAAAATGTATTTTTCCGCCTTTTTCAGTTCCTCAACCATATCCACGAACTGACTGTCTCCCAGCGGATAATATTTTACCTGTGTACCGTCATAAACAGGGCTGTTGTCACACTTCTCCAGATAATGGGCAAGCTGTCCCATATGAGGGCTCTCCTCCCGCAGACGCTCCCACACCTCTCTCCGGGGAAGGACATATTTCTTCGTATTCTCCGCCTGTTCCAGCAGCCGGTCGTACAATACTTTCGTACCGGGCTGGCTCACAATGGTGACATAAAAAATAGCCCCGAATACCGGAAAGATAGCAATGGGAAGCATCCATGACAACTTCAGATCCGGATTGCCGGGTGCATTGAAAATGTATACCACCGCAACCGCACCAATGGACAGGAAAAAAATATAGAACAGAAAACTGTAATTCCTCAGAAGAATATACCCCACACCCAGCAGAATCAACTGAGCAAGAAACCCCAGCAGGATCATCACTGTCCTGCCGTAGATGACTTTCTTGATCCTGCTGATCGTCGCATTGACCCTTTCTCCCATACTGATGGTATTCTTCATTCCCATTTCCGCTCTCCCGGTATCTGTGTCTGCATTCCCCACCGACAGTCTGCGCCTTACCTTCAGCCCCGGAGGCATCTGCGGCGGGACATAAATTCCTATCTCCCTTTCTTACAGACCCTGCCTGTATTTTCAAGCCTTCCGCCTGCGGCTTTTCTTCCCCACTTCCGCCTGACGGCCGTCCCTTATCCTCCTGACTCCCACCTGATGACGGCCCCTCATCTTCCTGGCTTCCGCCTGACGGACCGTCCCTCCTGCTTTCAGCTCAGCATTGTCTCAGGCTCCAAAAATCGGTCCAGATTTACCAGACATCGATACAGTATCTCCATTTCTTCCTCATTTAAATCCTTCACGATGGCTTTAATCATCTTTTTGTGAAAATCCCTATGATGGTAAAAAGCCTTTCTGCCCTTTTCCGTGAGGAGAATATATACTACTCTTTTATCTTTTTCACTGCGCTCCCGTCTGATATAACCCTTCCTCTCCAAACCATTCATATTTGTAGTCAAGGTACCGACGGTAACGGAAAGCCGGTGTGCGATCTGGGACATGTTCCTGGGTTCCTCCACGCCGATTGCTTCTATAATATGCATGTCATTGTTGGTAATGTCCCTGTACTCCTCCGTGATGACGGCTCTCGCCTCCATATCCATCACATGATTGAACAGGCTGACCAACAGCTCATTGATGGAGCGTTTTGTATTTTGTGCCATTTCGATGATGCTATCCTCTCTGATATCCCCCTGGCTTCTGTTAAAAGACGCGCCCGCAGCGCCGTCAAACTGATAAAAATTGGCAGCGCGCTTTCTGTATACTAATTTACCAAGTTTCTCAAAAAAGTCAAGACCAAGTTTACTGCCACTCCACAACGCAGGCTCCGCAGGTAAGTCCTCCGCCGAAACCGGAAAGCACAAGCCTCATTCCCGGCTTCAATGCTCCTTTCCGATTTATTTCATCCAGCAGAAGCGGAATGGAAGCGGAAGAAGTATTGCCCACCCGCTCCAGATTCATGGGAAAACGATCCATATCCACACCCAGCCTTTTGGAAATTCCCTCTATAATACGACGGTTCGCCTGGTGCAGGAGAAAGAGATCCACCTCTCCCGCGGAAAGCTCAGCCCTGGCCAGCGCCTCTTCAATTGTCTTGGGAATCTGACGTACGGCAAAAGAAAATATCTCTCTACCGTCCATTTTTATATAATTTTTCGTTTGTTCCTGATGAAAAAAAGGATTCTCCAGCGCTCTGCATGCACCGGACAGCACATGGCCGCGGCTGCCGTCCGAATGCTGTACAAAGCCCAGGATACCGCCGTCTTCACATTTTTCCACATACACTGCTCCCGCACCGTCCCCGAACAGGATGCAGGTTCCCCTGTCTTCCCAGTCCACTATCTTGGACAGCACCTCGCTGCCTGCCACCAGCGCATTTTGATAGATTCCGCTTTCCACATAAGCCCATGCCGTATGAAGTGCAAACAAAAACCCCGAGCAGGCTGCGTTTAAGTCAAATGCCACGGCATTTACGGCGCCGATCTGCTCCTGCACCTGACAGGCCGCACAGGGTGTTACATCTTCCGGCGAGCAGGTAGCCACCAGAATCAGTTCCACTTCCCGGGCACTTTTTCCGGCATTCTCCAACGCCAGGCCACAGGCCCGGGCAGCAAGGGAAGCAACCGTCTCCCCCGTGGATACATGTCTGCCGCCGATTCCGGTTCGTTCCCTGATCCATTCGTCGGAAGTATCCACCAGATGTGTAATTTCTTCGTTTGTAACCGCCCTCACCGGGAGAGCGGATCCTGTTCCTGTTATCTTGATTGACATATTCTTTCTTCCGGTTTTACACAGCGCCTGTTTCCCGCGCTGTCTGCCCTTCCCTGTTTTTCGTAATTTAAAGTCATAACAATGTTTTCTTCATGAGAACCTCAAGCGATCAGAACCTCCGAAACCGCTCATAACGGCCTGCAGCTATCTCCTCACCGGACATGCCGTGATAGCGCTTCAGAAACTCCATAATCTGTTCTTTCAGGTACCCGCCGATGGCCTGTGCTGTTCCGGCATCTGCACCCCCGAATTCCGGGATAATCTGTTCAATGACATGAAGCTGTTTCAGATCCTGTGCCGTAATGCGCATTACCTCGCTGGCTTCCTTCGCTCTGGAGGCATCTTTCCACAATATAGAAGCAAATCCTTCAGGTGATAAAATGGAATAGGTAGCATTTTCCAGCATCCATACCTCATTCCCCACCGCCGTGGCCAGTGCGCCTCCGCTGCCTCCCTCTCCGATCAGAATGCACAGCACAGGCACCTTCAAAGCTGACATTTCTGTCAGATTTCGGGCAATTGCCTCCCCCTGTCCCCGCTCCTCAGCCTCAATGCCGCAGAAAGCTCCCGACGTATTGATAAAGCTTACTATGGGGCGGTTAAATTTCTCTGCCTGCTTCATAAGACGCAGAGCCTTGCGGTAACCCTCAGGCATGGGCATGCCGTAATTCCTTCTCTGGCACTCCTCCGCGTCCTTCCCCTTGTGGTCTGCGATCACAGTCACCGGCTGACCATTCAGAAATCCGATCCCGCCGATGATGGCCGGGTCATCCCGAAAGCTTCTGTCTCCATGAGCCTCCACAAAATAGTCAAATATACAGTCCATGTAGTCAACAGCGCTGGCCCTTTCCAGCTTCCGGGCTGCTTTGACCTTTTCCCATACACTCTTCGGCTTAAGCGTCCACTCCTTCTCTTTCAGTATCTCATTCAACACAAAATGGAAGCCTGTTCCGGGCAGAAAATCGGCATACTCACCTTCCCTGCACTGATGGGCCCTGACCAGAAAATAGATCGTCTTCTTCAGATTCCTGCGTTCCACGATCCCGTCAATGATACCGTGTTCCACCAGAAATTCCGCCGTCTGGAATCCCTCCGGCAGCTCCTGGCCAATCGTCTGGCGGATTACCCTGGGACCGGCAAATCCCACCAATGCTCCCGGTTCCGCCATGATTACATCCCCCAACATTGCAAAACTGGCGGTAACACCTCCCGTAGTGGGGTCGGTGAGAACGGTACAGAACAAAAGTCCGGCCTCCCCCAGCTTCCGGATGGCTGCGGAGGTCTTTGCCATCTGCATCAGGGAGATGATTCCTTCCTGCATTCTGGCACCTCCGGAACAGCAGAAAAGAAAGACCGGCAGCCGCTTTTCAATCGCCCGCTCCACTGCCGCGGTGATCTTTTCTCCCACTACATGGCCCATACTGGCCATCAGGAATCTGGAATCGCAGATCCCCAGCACAATGGGCTCTCCGAACACCTCACACTCTCCCACCGTGACTGCCTCGTCCAGCCCGGTCTTCTCTCTGGCCGCCCTGAGCTTTTCCTCATATCCCTCATAATCCAGCGGATTACACATGGGCATATCCGAAAACCAGGGTTCAAAGGTATGGGGATCAGCCACCATGCGGATGCGGTTGTGCACCTTTACCCTGAAATACCCTTCACATTCATAACAGATGTATTTTCTCTTTGCCACCCGTCCCCGGTCCACCATTTTGCCGCATTTGGGACAGCGGATCAGATAGCCGTCATCCCCTGCCTGCATCCCGACAGGTTTCCGGTCCTCTGTCTGTGTCCGGGTTTCTTCTGATGCCTGCTGCCTCTGTGACAGTTTGGCGAAAAAAGCTGTTCTCTTTTCCCTTCTGGTATTTTGGATCAAATTTCTCATCGCTTTACTCCCGTCTCCCACATGTTTTCCGGTTTCCGCCCCTCTCTGCCTGACATCCCTTTAACCAACGGCGAAGGTCAGTTCTGCTTCTGCCGCCGTTTTACCATTTACATACGCCTTTGCCCTGCCTACCCCTATGGGGCCCTTTGTCTTGATGATCTCGGTTTCCAGCATCAGCACGTCTCCGGGGAACACTTTACTGCGGAATTTCGCTTTTTCAATACCGGCAAAATAAGCCGTTTTCCCCTTCCATTCCGGGCGGGAAAGGATGGCAACCGCCCCCACTTGTGCCAATGCCTCCAAAATCAATACCCCGGGCATGACGGGATTTCCCGGAAAATGTCCCTGAAAATAAGGTTCGTTCACACTGACGCACTTTTTCCCCAGTGCACGCACCCCCTCTTCCAGCTCCTCTATGGTGTCAATCAGCAAAAAGGGATATCTGTGGGGAATGATATCCATGATTTCCTGTGCAGTATATATGGCCATCTCGCATACTCCTGTCTGTGGTTTCATCCTGGTCTCTGCCGCTTCCTTAGATCCTGCCTACCAGGATGCTGGTATTATGTCCCCCGAAGCCCAGAGAATTGCTCAGTGCAAAGGGAACCTCTTCTTCATAACTCTTCCTGCAGTAATTCAGATCCATCTCGCCTTCCGTCTCCCGCAGACCCACTGTTGCATGGATGAATCCTTCCTGTACAGTCTTCACGCAGGTGATAAATTCCACCGCGCCTGCTGCTCCTAGCAGATGACCGATCATGGATTTGGTTGAATTGATCCGCAGCTTCTCTGCATGTGCTCCGAATGCCAGTTTCACGGCTCTGGTCTCAAACAGGTCATTGTGATGTGTTCCCGTGCCGTGAGCATTGATATAAGTCAGCTCTTCCGGCTTTCTGCCCCCGTCCTCCAGGGCATTCAACATGGCCCTTGCGGCACCTGCTCCGTCCTCTGCAGGAGACGTAATATGGTAAGCATCTGAGGAGCAGCCATATCCCAGCACCTCTGCATAAATGTGAGCGCCGCGCTTTCTGGCATGTTCCAGTTCTTCCAGTACCACGATCCCTGCCCCTTCTCCCATGACAAATCCGTCCCTTTCCTTGTCAAAAGGGATGGAACATCTCTCCGGATCCGTACTTTCTGACAGTGCTGTCAGTGCGGAAAATCCTGCAATTCCCATAGGCGTCACCGTGCTTTCCGCGCCGCCTGCCACACAGGCATCCAGTTCTCCGTACTGAACGGAGCGGAATGCCTCTCCGATGGAATTGGTCCCCGTGGCACAGGCTGTCACCACATTCAGACTCTTTCCCTTCAGTCCATATGCAATGCTCACATTCCCTGCCGCCATGTTGGAAATCATCATGGGGACAAAGAGGGGACTTACCCGGGACGGCCCCTTCTCCAGCAGTTTGCCGTATTCCCGCTCCACTGCCTGCAGACTGCCCACACCGCTGCCTACAAAACAGCCTATCCTGTAGGCATCCTCCTTTTCCAGATCCAGTTCTGCATCCCGAAGCGCTTCGCCCGCCGCGGCAACCGCATACTGACAAAAAGGGTCCATACGCCTGGCCGCTTTTTTGTCCATATATTCTTCGGGACGGAAATTCTTCACCTCAGCCGCCAGCTTGCACTTATAATCCGCGGTGTCAAACCGGGTAATGGGTGCGAAACCAATTCTGCCGGCTCTGATGCTGTCCCAGAAAGCTTCCATGCCCACGCCGATGGGAGTCACTGCTCCCATGCCTGTCACTACTACTCTTCTTTTCATCTATCCGCCTTCCATCCTTTCCCTTTACGGCAGGTTTCCCGGTTCCGTATCCTGTCCGCATACCTCTGCCCCCAAAGGCATCTCCCGGAGAAATCCTCTGCCCGGAGGATCTGCCCTCAATTTTCTGCCCGGCCATGCCTGTCCTCGGCAAAACCGGCCTGTCTACATCACCATACCCCCATCCACACAGATCACCTGGCCAGTGATATAATCCGACTTTCCTCCTGCCAGAAACGCCACCAGCTGCGCGACTTCTTCCGCGGTTCCCATCCTTCCCATGGGAATGGATGCCAGCGCACCCTGTTTGACTCTGTCAGCCAAATCCTGTGTCATTTCCGTATCGATGAATCCCGGCGCCACGGCATTGACACAGATTCCTCTGCCTGCCAATTCCCTGGCCACGCTCTTCGTCAGTCCGATCAGTCCGGCTTTGGATGCCGCATAATTGGCCTGACCGGCATTTCCTGCCACACCTGCCACAGAACTGATATTGATGATCCTGCCGCTGCGCTGCTTCAGAAAATATCGGGACAGATGGCGGATGGTGTTGAATGCCCCTTTCAGATTCGTGTCCAGCACTTTGTCATAGGCCTCCTCAGTCATACCCATGATCAGGCCGTCTTTTGTAATGCCAGCATTGTTCACCAGGATATCCAGACGGGTGTATTTCCCTATGATTTCTTCCGCCATTCTGCCGCAGGCCGCAAAATCAGATACATCACAGCCCACTGCTTCTCCCCGTCCGCCTTTTTTCTCAATCTCCGCAACCACCTCCAGGGCACGCTCCCTGGAACCGTTATAGTTTACCAGCACCGTTGCTCCCAGCCCGGCCAGCGTCAAGGCGATACTTCTACCGATCCCCCGTCCCGCACCGGTCACCAATGCCACTTTGCCGGCAAGCTCTCCCGCCGGTTCTCTATCCGTTGTCTCCATTTTTGCTCCTTCCCCGGCTTTACGTTTCCGCTCACCGAAACCCGCTGCTTCGACTACGGCTTCCCCCTGATCAAGGCCGCCCGGCTTCTGCTCACGGAAACCGGCTTCGCCGATGCTTTCCTTATTACAGACCCTGTTCTCTGTCCAGATACTCTCGTATCCCCTCCAGATCCGGAACCGATGCCACATTGAATACCTTTACGTCCCGACGGATTTTCTTCAGAAATCCCGCCAGTGTCCTGCCTGGTCCGATCTCAATAAAAGTATCCACCCCATCCGCCAGAAGCCGTTCCATGCTCTCCCGCCATCTCACAGATGACGACACCTGTCTCGCCAAAAGTGTCTTTATGGGCGCAGCTTCTGTCACATAGTCTGCCTCCACATTACAAATATAAGGAATCCGGGGATTGTTTACGCGGATCTGCTCCAATTCCGCCGCCAGCTTCTCCCCGGCGCCTGCAAGCAGTCCGGAATGAAAAGGACCGCTGACATTCAGCGCGATGCAACGTTTTGCCCCTGTCTCCAGCAGCCTGGCGGAAGCAGCCTCTACCGCCTGGGTCTCGCCGGTGATCACGATCTGTCCCGGGCAGTTATCATTTGCGATAGAGACGATTCCTTCCGTCTCTTCACAGACACTGCGAACCCTGTCCGCATCCAACCCAAGCACTGCCGTCATGGCTCCTCCCACCGGATACGCCTCCTGCATAAAAATTCCCCTGCAGCGAATCAACCGGAACAGTTCCGGCAGTTCCATCACTTCTGCCGCTGCCAGCGCACCGTATTCTCCCAGGCTCAAACCCGCGGCACAGTCCGCTTTCAGGCCCTTCTCTTCCAGTACTTTTAAAATTGCCGTTTCCGTTGCCAACATGGCAATCTGAGTATATTCCGTGATGTCCAGCCGGTTATTCTCCGTAAAGCAGATTTCTCTAACATCCAGCCCGGTGGCTTCTTCTGCAGTCTCATAAACTTTTTTCGCCGTGTCAAAGGTATCACAAAAGTCTTTTCCCATACCGCAGTACTGGGCACCCTGACCCGGAAATAATAATGCTGTCTTCATACGATACCGATTCCAATTCCGCACCCGCCGTATCAGATCATGGCCGACGCTGTTTTTATTTTGCCCGCCCCTCGCCGGATAACAACTGCATGCCGTGCTCCATGATATCACGGATGATTTCACGGCAGCTTTCTTCTTTTTTTACAAGTCCCGCTATCTGTCCTGCCATGAGGGTACCGCCTGCCGTATCACCCTCCACTACCGCTTTCCGCAGCGCTCCCAGAGTCATCTGTTCCAGTTCCTCAAAAGACGCACCCGCCTTTTCCCGCTTAAGATACTCCCTGGTCATGCTGTTGCGGAGCTGTCTGACAGGATGCCCATGGCTCATCCCTGTCACCTCGGAGTCGATGTCTTTTGCTGCAATGATCTTCTGCTTATAATTAGCGTGAACCGTGGATTCGCTTGCCGCAACAAAACGGGTTCCCAACTGTACAGCCTCGGCTCCCAACATAAATGCCGCCGCAAAGCCCCGGCCGTCCGCGATACCTCCGGCTGCAATAACCGGGATTTTCACTGCGTCCGCCACCTGCGGAACCAGCGCAAATGTTGTGGTGGAACCGATATGTCCGCCGGATTCCATTCCTTCTGCCACCAGGGCATCCGCACCTGCCCGCTCCATCATTCTCGCCATGGCCACACTTGCCACTACGGGAATGACCCGGATGCCTGCTTCCTTCCATGCGGCCATGTATTTACCCGGATTACCTGCACCGGTGGTCACAGCTTTCACGCCTTCTTCCACCGCAACCCGGGCTATTTTATCCGCCTCCGGATTCATCAGCATGATATTCAGTCCGAAAGGCTTATCTGTCAGTTCCCTGCACCTGCGGATCTGTTCCCTCACAAAATCTGCTCCGGCACCGCCGGCTCCCAAAATGCCGAAACCGCCGGCCTCGGAAACCGCCGCCGCAAGGTGATATTCCGCCACCCATGCCATGCCTCCCTGAATGACCGGATATTCGATTCCCAGAAGTTCCGTTACTCTTGTCTTCATATCCGTCCTCTTTTATTCCACATCCACGCCCTTTTCTGTCAGATAGGTCATAACATCCCCCACTGTCAGCATCTTCTCCAGGTCCTCAGAGGGAATCTCAATGCCGAATTCATCCTCCAGTGCCATAACCATCTCAAACAGATCCAGAGAATCCGCGTCCAGATCTTCCTTAAAACGAGTACTTTCCGTAATCTGTGTTCCTTCTGCATTCAATTTTTCCTCAATGACTGCTTTCAATTTCTCAAACATACCCTTTTCTCCTTTTCTTTTTCCTGCCATTTTTAACGTAGTTTGAAAAGCCATATAAACTCGTATGGAATTCTTTTTGTTTGAATATCAAAATATTTGAATATCAAACTTTCTAGATAATAACTCCATTAGAAGAAAATGTCAAGAGTATATCTGGTAAAATTTTTCAATTATAGTATAATGGAACTGACAACGAAAATGTCAGAGAACCTGACCGTCTTACAAAGAATACAAGGAAAGGAATCATCACAATGAACTACCAGACCGATTATCCGTTTCTTCTGTCACAGCTGAAGGCAGTGACAGATGCCGAGACCGATACCATCGCAAATCTGTCCAATGCCGGCGCCGTGCTGCACATGAACCTGGAGGACATTAACTGGGTGGGATTTTACCTGGTGCGGAATGGGACGCTTGTGCTGGGCCCCTTCCAGGGCAGACCGGCCTGTGTCAGAATTGCCTTTGGAAAAGGTGTATGCGGAACCGCTGCCCTCAGCGGCGTCACCCAGATTGTCCCCAATGTACATGAATTTCCGGGACATATTGCCTGCGACGGCGCTTCCAATTCAGAGATTGTGGTTCCTGTTTTTCAGGGAGAAAACCTGACTGCAGTATTAGATATCGACAGCCCTGTCTTTCACCGCTTCTCTGAGGCTGACCGTGTGGGCCTGGAACAGTGCGCAGCGCTGTTGGGGGCTGCCTGCGACTGGAACACATATTAGCATTTATCCAGAAAGGCTTTTGAACCTGTAGCGCCCTTCTGCCCCTGATATTTACCATGGTAGGGGTGCATGGCTGTGTCATCCATCCGCGAAAAAACCAGCTGTCCCACTCTGCGTCCGGCCTTCAGCTCAATGGCACAGCGGTTCACATTGTATAATTCAAGCGTGATCTCACCTTTGAACCCTGGGTCCACCCATCCCGCATTTTGGATAAACAGTCCCATCCGCCCCAGGGAACTTCTGCCCTCCACGAAGGCAGTCAGATCGTCCGGCAGCTCAAAATATTCCATGGTGGTGGCAAGGACGAACTGATTCGGCAGCAGAACATAGGTATCGCTGGTGATGGTCTTATATTTGATCTCCTTATCCAGAGTGATGATTCCGGTAGGGGAATCCTCCACAATACTGAAGGTATTACCCAGGCGTATGTCCACACTGGCAGGCTGCACCTGCTCCCTTTCCATGGGAAAAATCGTCAGAGTTCCCTCCTCCAGCATTCTGTAAATCGTCTTATCTGAAAGTACCATTGTCTTCCTCCTGTCGGTATCCCCTGGCGGCTGTCGGAATGTCTCCAGCCGCCGCCGGGCAGATCCAGTCCCAGTATAACATAGAACCCAAAAAACGGCAACTGTCAGAAAGCAATAAGCCTCACAGCCGTAATAAAATCAATTCGCTAAACAGAAGATCTCGTATACCGTTCCGCAATCTGCCGGTTTGCCCGATATTCCTCCTCATCGGGAAGCGGATCCAGACTGATCTCCCGTCCGTACCTGCGTTTCAGAGCACGTTTCAGCAGTACGTCGCAGATCTGAGGATTCTTGGGCAGCAGCGGACCATGAAGATATGTGGCAATGACATTTTTATAGACAAGCCCCTCATAATCTCCCCTCCCCATATTTCCATGTCCGAAGAGCACATTGCCCAGCGGTGTGTATTCCCCGATCTCAGTGCGGCCGGCATGGTTCTCAAATCCCACCACAGGCGCAGTGAAAAGCGGACTTTCCAGCACAATGTTTCCCACCAGGCGCCCCGGCCTCCACTCCGTGCAGATATCCAGGACGCCCAGACCCTCCACCTTCTTTTTCTCCGTCCTGTAATACCTCCCCAAAAGCTGATAGGCGGCACAGATCGCCAGCACCACTCCCCCGTCCTCCACATAGGCTCTGAAATCCTGCCTGATCTTGGGCAGGTGCCCGGCAGCCATCTCCTGTCCCCTGTCCGATGCACCGCCCCAGCAGAGGATGTCCATGCCGGCAAAGTCAATCCGCTCACCAAACAGAATCGGCGTCACCTCTGCCTCTATCCCCCGCCACTGAAGGCGTTTCTGCAGACAACATACATTTCCTCTGTCACTATACAGATGAAACAGATCCGGATACAGATGTCCTATAACAAGTCTCATGGCATACGCCGTCCTTTCCCCGCTCCTGCAGTTTCTGCAGCATCCGGTTGGTTGTGTACAGACCGGAATAATTTGTTATAATATATAAATTGCGGCTTCCCTCTGCAGTCAGTTTTTCCACGGTCTCCTTTAAGTTCCGGTTATACTTACAAGAAATATCGTTATACTTTAAACATAGTTCCATATCTCCGCCCCGTGCCCCACCTGTGGTGACCGTAGCGGCATTTGCCCTGTTCAGAACCCGATAATCCACATCCCACAGCCAGGAAACATCCTCTCCGTCCAGCCTGGTGTCATTGATCTGAATCACCACATCCTTCGGCTCCGGATCCTTTAACAGCAGAAACAGCTTCTGTTGAAATCCCACGGGATTCTTGGCCAGATAGAGCTGTACCCGGCTCTTCCGGATCCGAAAACTGCCCTCCCGGCAATTCCCGTAGTCAAATCTCCCTATGGTCTCCCCAAAATGTCCCCTGGGTGCATCCATGGCACACAACACGGCATACGCCGAAAGTATATTGTATACATTATAGGGTGCCCTGGCTCCGGCTCGGACAGGGTGTCCGTCCAGCGTAATGGAGCAGGTGCCGCCGCTCCAGAAAATGTCCGACGCACTGATGTCTGGCCGGGGCCGTTCCATCCCGCAGCCGGGGCAGCGATAAATCCCCAGCTGCCCATACTGAAAAAAGGTATACACAAGTCTTTCTCCGCAGAAAGGACAGAATTCGGTCTCCCTGGGCCCTCCCGGAAGACCTTCCGCCAGCTTCTCACTGATTCCATAGGTCAACACCGGATTTCCGCAGCCCCATCCCAATGTCCAGGAGCAGATATCATCACAATTTACGACCAGTACCGCCCCCGGCACTTCCTCCGCAGCCTTTTGAATCCTGTCTCTGACCAGATCCACTTCTCCGGTCCGGTCCAGCTGATCCCGAAACAAATTGGTAAGGAGAATACAGTTTGGAGAAAGCCCTGGGAAAACGCCTGTACTCGCCATCTCATCCACTTCCAGACAGGCGTAATCCGCATCCAGGCGGCCGCTCTTCCCGGCAGCCTGAATAAAAGCGGAGATAACGCCGTCCAGCAGATTGGCTCCCATACTGTTATACACCACCTTCTGCCCCTCCGCTTTCAGAGCATGATACAGTATACTGTTTGTAGTGGTTTTTCCGTTGGTTCCCGTTACGGCGATGATCTTTTTTCGAACCATGCCTGACAGCACGGACAGGATTTCCGGGTCAATGCGTCTGGCCACATAGCCCGGAAAAGCAGAACCGCTGCCCTTTCCCAGTATTCGAATGACTGCACACACCATTTTTGCACACAGAACTGCCAGTCTGCTTCGTATCCTCATGATGAACCTCCTCTTACTCCAGAACGGATTTATCCGGATGGTTTCTCCGCCATTCTTTTCCTGCGGTCCTGGATTCCATTTCCTTTCATTCATTTTAACCGTATGATGTAACGCACTCGTAACTTTCCGCATAAGATTTTCCTAAAAATCATTTGCATAAAATGATGACCGGCACACGATTTGATTGATCTTCCTGCTCCTGTCAGGAAATCCGTTACTCTTCCGTAGAAAAGGCCCGGCCAAACGCGCAGTGCACGTCCTGCCAGACCTCTTTCACAATGCCTGTACCCCTGACTTCTTACAGCATCAGACAGCCTTCCATTCCCTCGTAACTCACCCTCCTGACACTTCCGTCCTTCATCCGCAGCATCACCGGACCATAACTTCCGCATCCCTCCGGATCCGTATACACCACCTCTGCAATGGGAAATAATTCCTCCTCTCCAAAGTCCTCATGACTCTCCTTTGTGATGACCTGTGAAATCAGCACATAGGGTTCGAAACCTCCATATTGTTGTTCCCGTCCCATGGAAGCGCAAATTATGACGGATTTGTCAGAATCCGGATTTGTCCCATGGCTGTGCAATACAGACAATTCCTTCCACCCGTCATAAATCGTCATTGCCATTTGCTTTTCCCTGCCTGCGGCATCCCTGCCCTTCAATATAACAGCCCTGGCAGAACCGCAGGATTTCTCCGCCACCTCTGTGCCGTTATCCGGAAATCCATATGACCCCAGTGTCAGCGATACCGGCGCCCTGTGCAGACGCAGCTTATCCACCCGCAGAATCCCGCAGGATACCGGAAAATCCGCCAAATTGATGGCCTGTATCCAGTGGGCTTCCGCCTCCCCATGATAATCAAAAAACTGCCTGCGGTACAATATGCCCTCTCTCTGACCATGCCAGAACGTAACATTCGCCTTTCCTGCTCCGCCGGGATTTACAGTGCCCTCCGGATATGCGGTACCGTCCCGCAGAACATACTGCTGTGCCTCTGCCCAGGATATGACAGCTCTGTTCTCCTCAGCCCCACTGCCCGCCGGAGCCGCCTCCCAGGGATACTTGGTATTGTAACAAAGCTTGGAATAATTCCACATGCCATGGGTATCCCGGGGGGCTTTTACTACTTTGCCCGTGCGCAGGATGGTTTCTCCGTTTGCCTGATGGTTGGAAAAACACAGGGCCGGACCGTCCAGACAGGTCTCGCGAATCTCCTTTTCCGTCATGGTATCCCAGGGACCGTTATTCTCCTTCTCCGTCCAGAACGGGTGATCTGCCGGCAGATGCAGGCAGAGGAAGGCCTTCCCCAGCCAGAGCGGCGACTCCGCACAGGAATATCCCTGCACCAGAGGTGAAAACTGTCCATAGAATCCAAGGGTCGGCACACCCTGATACAGGAAATCTTCTCTGCCCAGAAACTGCATCAGAGAACCGGAAGAGATCCTTCTCGCCCGCCCCGGATCCGCCTTCCCCCCCGGCATCATCAGATTGCCGTCAAAGGCACTGGTGGCGGCATTGCGGTAAATATTGCTGCGCCCCCACATATTTGTCCAGCCGTCTCTGTCAAAGAAGTCCCCATAGGTTTCCATCAGCTTATTGGAATTCTCCTCAAACTGCCCGGCTATGTAGGGTTCGTTTTCATAACCGTACCAGAGATTCCAGATTGGAGCATATACATTGAACGCCCAGCAGGAGTAATAATCAAAACAATGCCCGTCCCGATACCATCCGTCTCCTGCATAATAGTTCAGAATCGCCTGGGCATGGTCCCTCATCACGTCCTTCCGGATGGGGTAGCCCTCCATATTCAGGAAGGCCATATCCAACATATTAAACAGACGCCAGTTCTGAGGAACTGTACTGGCATGTGCATAACCGTCCAGGAAATGTGCAATGCTATCCTTCTCCGCCTTCGTGTAAGTGTCCCAGATCTGCTCCCTGCTGACCCACAGACAGATCACCAGCGCGCAGGTTTCCACGGTCTGCTGGAAGGTCCGGAAAGGATCCGCCTTCCCAACGATCTTCT
Organism: uncultured Acetatifactor sp.; assembly: GCA_910580225.1. GTDB lineage: Bacteria > Bacillota > Clostridia > Lachnospirales > Lachnospiraceae > Acetatifactor. The sequence goes on along the minus strand of CAJTXE010000004.1, from coordinate 4,658 downwards.
GCTGATCCTCATAGGTGCCCACATAGAGTACATCTCCTTTTGTGCACACGCGGAGAACATGGTCTTTGTAATATTCTGCCATCGAATAGCCGCAGATCTCCAGATCCGGCAGACTGGCGATAAGCGGCGCCGCGATAAAGAAGGAGCGGGTCAGTCCTTCAAATACCTCGGCAGTGCGCTGAACCGCCTGGTTCTCCGGAGATTCGTTCAGATGAGGATAGGTAATCTCCGTCTCCTTTCTCGGCATCACCACAGGCTTGCTGAAATCATCAATATTCTGAAAAATGCCTTCCAGAAGATACCTGCCTGCTTCCAGCCAGCTCTCTCTAGTCAGTCCTGTATACGGACTTAACTGATAGTCTGTTGTTTTGGGCTGAAATTTCATTTTATACCTCCCCGACTCCTTTCTCATCCTTCAAATCCAGTTCCACCGGGCAATGGTCCGAACCCATCACCCGGGAATGGATCTTCGCGTCTGCAAGCTTGTCCTTCAGAATCTCGGACACCACAAAATAGTCAATGCGCCACCCTACATTCTTCGCCCTGGCCTGGCCCATGTAAGACCACCAGGAATAGACATCCTTCTCATCCGGATAGAAATAGCGGAAGGTGTCTACAAATCCGTTCTCCAGAACTTTGCTGAAACAATTCCTCTCCTTGTCCGTAAAGCCGGCATTGTTGTGGTTTGTCTTCGGGTTTTTCAAATCAATCTCCTGATGGGCCACATTCAGGTCCCCGCAGTAGATGACAGGCTTCGTTTCCTCCAGTTTTTTCAGGTATTTCAGAAAAGCCTCTTCCCACTGCATCCGGTACTCCAGCCTGGTCAGCTCCCTCTGAGAATTGGGCACATAGACCGTCACACAGAAATATTCTTCAAATTCCGCAGTAATCACGCGCCCCTCATGATCGTGCTCTTCCACGCCGATACCGCATGTAACCTTCAGCGGTTCCTTTCTGGTAAACATTGCGGTTCCTGAATACCCCTTCTTCTCTGCCGAGTTCCAATACTGGTAATAGCCCGGCAGCTCCAGCTCCAGCTGCCCCGGCTGCATCTTCGTCTCCTGCAGACAGAAAATATCCGCATCAGCTTCCTTGAAATACTCCATAAATCCCTTCTGCATGCATGCACGCAGCCCGTTCACATTCCAGGATATCAACTTCATCTTTTTCCTCTTTTCCGTGCCGCCCATACCGCGCCACTGGTCTTTTCTTCCCTATCATAACATATTTGTCCTGTTTGTGCCACTATATGTATCTCTGCACTGACTCTGCCGCTTCCGTTACGCAAGAAACCTGACATTAACTTGACATAAAAGGGCTGTGAGTGAATTTTTCGGCGTAGTCCTATATCCGGCACTTTGAAACTCTGACGCGGCAGTCCCTTTGGATATGATTTTGCAGGTACCTTGCAGGATTATCATATCATTACAGCCAAGGGGAGAGTCAAGGGGGAAAGTTTTGCGGCGGGACTGCCGGAATGCATACCGTGACCACAGTACCTTTTCCCGGACAGCTTCTGCAGGATAAACCATAGGGGGCTCCATAGGCCAGAAGCAGCCGTTCCTGGATGTTGCGGATTCCGTAACCGCTGGAAACGACCCTGCGTTCCGGGGTTTCCTGTACGGAAAAATTGGCCAGAACTGTTTCCTCATCCATTCCCATGCCGTCGTCCTCCACGGTAATCCGAATCTCACCGTCCTGACGGCGGATACTCACTTTTAAACGGCCTGTTTTTGATGGTTTTTCGAATATTCCATGAATCATTGCGTTTTCAATAATGGGCTGCAGTACAATTTTGATAATCTGGCAGGCCTCTGCAGCCGGATCCATATCCCATTCTGCGGACACCCTGTTTTCAAAGCGCAGGTTCTGGATTTCTACATAAAGTTTTGCATGTTTCAGCTCTTCCGCCAGAGAAATCACTTCCCGTCCGTTGCTGAGGGACAGACGATAGAACTGTCCCAAAGCGTTGACCATACGGCTGATCTCCGGAACATTGCGGCTGATGGCGGTACAGTTGATCAGATCCAGGGAATTATATAAAAAGTGCGGATTGATCTGGGCCTGAAGGGCTTTCAGTTCCAGGTTCTTGATCTGGCGTCCGTATTCCACCCGCTCTTCCATCAATGCGTCCACCCGGTCCATCATCTGGTTGAACCCGTTCATCAGCTGTGCGATTTCGTCCTCCCCGGAGGGCTCCAGGCGCACTGTCACATTGCCGTTTTCCACAGCCTGCATGGTATTGGTGAGCTGAGCGATGCGTTTCAGAGTAGACTGGCTGATCAGATAGGCAAGCAGGTAGGCGGCCAGTCCCACAGCCACCACAATGATCAGCATCTCTGCGCTCATTTCCCGGCTTAACCGAAACACCTCCTGATGCGGCAGGATACTGGCAATCATCCAGTCTGAGGGGCCGATCTTCTCGCAGCGGGCATAGTATTCCCGGCCCTCTGCGGAGATGGTTTCCCAAGTGCCGGGGACCAGGGACTGTACCGGTCCCACCAGCGTTTCCGGAGGAACCGGTACAGTCCCCGGATCCGAAGAGAGCAGAATCTGACCTTTCCGCAGCAGCAGAAGCATCCCGTTTTCCGTAATGGAAGTTCCGTATACAATCTGTTCCACCCGTTTTGCGTCGATATCCGCCCGAAGAACTGCCAGAGGTTCCTGCACCTTGTTGGGGTTATAGATCACCTGTACGGAAGAGAAACAATTCTGCAGCGACTCATCCGGGGCATCCTGAAAATCAACGGGAGCACACCACAGGCGGCCGCTGCTCTCCGCGGCTGTTCTGTACCAGGCGCTGAATGCCACATCGCTGATCTGAATGATATTGTTTCTGGTATTGGAATAGGAATATTCATTGTTCACATAGAGACGGATGAGATCAATGTCCGCAAGGAGACAGAGATCCTCAAAGGTGGTGGCAAGCTGCGCCGAATCCTCCAGGCGGTGAATGTAGGTATAGTCCCGGGAGTCATTGGAAGCCATGGTGTAAACCAGGGAATCCGTGGACAGGATGTCAATGACCCCGTCCAAACGTCCCAGAAGGCCCTCCAGGGACAGGCAGGTATCGTCGAAGGCGGTCCGGGCAGCGGAAAAGGTCTGTTCCTGCACTACGGCCCTGACCCGCAGATAGGCATAGAAAGAAAACATCCCAAGGGGAAGGACGATCAGCAGAAAATAAATGCACATCAGTTTGCTGCCAAGCTTTCCGCAGGCAAGCCACCCCATAACTTTATTCCTCATAGACATGCCTCTTCTGGTATTCTCTGGGCGACAGTCCCATCTCCCGGGTAAACAGCTTCACAAAGTATCTGGCGTCTCCATAGCCCACGGCATTGGCCACTTCGTATAGCTTTCGGCTGCTGGAGCCCAGCAGTTTTTTGGCGTGAAGAAGCCTGATTTCTGTGAGCCGCTGATTCACGGTCTTGCCGCTGGATTTCTTATAGGCCGCACAGAGATAGGTGTTGGTGAAACCCAGGTCTCCGGCAATGGTCTGTACGGTAAGAGCGCAGTCCTGATAGTGGCTTTCCAGATAGCTTTCCACCTGTGAGGCAATATCCGGCAGAGCGGGCTGCAGGGCGTCAAAATATTCCCGGGCGGTCTGCAGCAGAATATCCTGAAGTCCCGTAAGGGTCTCCTGCCTGGACATGGCATAGAGCAGGCGGTCCGTCTGTTGGGTAATGGTCCGTATATTGCGGGTTTCGGCAGCATGCAGAAACAGAAAAAGAATCCGGCAGTATAGATGGCGCAGCTCCTCCGGCGCCGTGCCCTGGCAGCGGCCCATGGTTTTGTACACTCTGTCCAGGTGGAATAACACCTCTTCCTTTTTGCTGTGCCGGATCAGATTTTCCAATTGTGCCAGAATGGGCTCCCCCTCCTGAAACACCTCCTGATTTAAAGGCCTGTCCGGGAAATGCCCGCCGAGAAAAAAGAGTTCCTCTGCAGTAGGCTTTTCCTGGCTGAGCAGCTGGGTGGTAATCTCCCTGACGGCAGCCGTAATCTCCTCCAGATTCAGGGGTTTTTCCACATAGTTCGCGGCTTTTAAGCGGATGGCTCCCTTCAGGTATTCTTTGTCGGAATAGCCGCTTAAAAAGATAAACTGACAGTCCGGCAGAAATTCCCGGACCGCGGCAGCCATTTCCAATCCGTTCAGATGGGGCATTTTGATATCGCTGATAATGAGTTCAGGACGGTATCTCCGGGCCTGTTCCAGGGCTTCAACCCCGTCGGAGGCCAGATAAACCCGGGTTACGGAAAGCTCTTCCCAGGGAATATAGTTCTGTAAAACATTCCGGGGCATGGCCTCATCGTCTGCGATGAGTACGGTAAAATTCATGACATTCACCTCAAAAAATCAATTCCTTTCTTTCATCATATAGAAAATCTCACAAAAAATCAAGCAGATTCCGCCCCAAAAGGGCAAAAGTGAATAAAGACCATAAGAATACCCTCTTTTCGAAATTCTGTCCCGTTGTTTCCGGTTCCTTCTTCTGTTAGGATAAAGGCATCAGATTTGCGGAGGATACAGGCAGACGCAGGGGAGGAACAGCGATGAAAAAGAAGGAACACCCGTTTTGGAATGATCTGAAAAAAAACCGTACCAAGTGGCTTATGATTCTGCCGGCTGCTGTTGTGGTCATTTTGATGTGCTATAT
>CAJTXE010000003.1:8674-151599 GCA_910580225.1 uncultured Acetatifactor sp. | reverse complement strand
CTTAACTTTTTTTATTTAAGTTATTCTTGCTATTTCTATTGCACCATGTTATACTAAGTTCAACAAATTTGTTTAAGTAAGGCACAGCCTACTCAAACCGGCGTGACTTTACAACGCAGCTACACTTCACAATAACGGAGGTTTTATTATGGCAATCGGCAAACGTATCCGCTTTTTCCGCAACCGAAAAGGCATGACACAGAAACAGCTCGGCGAAATCCTCGGTTTTCTCGGAAAGACCTCTGATGTCCGCATGGCACAGTATGAAACCGAAGCGAGGACACCGAAGCACGACCTTGTAAAAGAAATGGCGAATATCTTTGATGTAAGCACCCACGCCCTCACCGTGCCGGATATTGATACCTATACCGGGCTTATGCACACACTCTTTGCGCTGGAAGATATGTACGGGCTGAAAATCGGGGAGATTGACGGGGAAATCTGCCTGCGCCTTGACAAGTCCGACTATTCCACCTACACGTCCATGTTCGATATGTTCCACGCATGGCAGGAGCAAGCCGCCAAACTGGAACAGGGCGAAATTACCAAAGAGGAATACGACCAGTGGCGGTACAAGTACCCGGAACTGGACACCTCAAAGCATTGGGCGAAAGTCCCCTCACAGGCGGTCAGTGATTATATGCTTAATGGATGCGCAAGCGCATCCATAGAAGAATTTCAGAAAATCGAGAAAGAAGAAAAGAAAACATCTAAAAAGAAAAAGCAGAAATAAGCATAAAAAAGACCTTGCCGATATTCAGTTTTCATATCTGAAAATCAGCAAGGTTTTCTTATGCCATTGATGTAATTATTTAGTGCGTGATGTTGAAAATGTTGCCAAATCGTTGCCAGCACCTAAACAAATTTGTTTGGAAACCGCATAAATACTGGCTTTCTAAATCCCATTTCATCACTCGAACTCGATGGTTCCCGGAGGTTTGGAAGTAATATCATAAAGCACCCGGTTCACATGTCCCACCTCATTTATAATGCGCCCGGTCACCGTCTTCAATACCTCCCAGGGAATCTCCGCCGCCTCTGCCGTCATAAAATCAACTGTCTGCACTGCCCGCAATGCCACCGCATAGTCGTAGGTTCTCTCATCCCCCATAACCCCCACTGAACGCATATTAGTCAGAGCAGCAAAATATTGGTTCAGCGACTGATCCAATCCTGCCTTCCCGATTTCCTCCCTGTAAATGGCATCTGCATCCTGCACAATTCTGACCTTCTCCGCGGTCACTTCACCCACGACGCGCACTCCCAGTCCCGGTCCTGGAAACGGCTGGCGAAATACCAGCTCCTCCGGAATTCCCAGTTCCAGGCCAACCTTTCTGACCTCATCTTTGAACAGGTTTCGAAGCGGCTCCAAAATCTCTCGGAAATCCACATAATCCGGCAGGCCTCCCACATTGTGATGGGATTTTATCACCGCAGATTCGCCTCCCAACCCGCTTTCCACTACATCGGGATAGATGGTTCCCTGTACCAGAAAATCTACCACACCAATCTTTTTCGCCTCTTCCTCAAAGACACGTATAAACTCTTCACCGATAATTTTTCGCTTTTTCTCCGGATCTGTTACACCTGCCAGCTTTTCATAAAATCTTTCCTGGGCATTGACCCGGATAAAGTTCAGCTCATAATTGCCCTGATTCCCGAAAACTGCCTCCACCTGATTCCCCTCGTCTTTGCGCAGCAACCCATGGTCTACAAAAACACAGGTCAACTGTTCTCCCACAGCCCTGGACAAAAGTACTGCCGCCACGGAGGAATCCACGCCTCCGGACAGGGCACAGAGAACTTTTCCCTGCCCCACTTTTTCCCGGATAGTCCTGATACTCTCCTCCACAAAGGAATCCATCTTCCAGTCTCCCCTGCAGCCGCAGATATCCCGCACAAAATGATACAGCATTTTAGACCCCTCTTCCGTGTGCAGGACCTCTGGATGGAACTGAATGGCATACAGCTTCCTGCCCTCATCTTCCGCCGCTGCAACCGGGCAGTTCTTTGTGGAAGCAATGGCCCGGAATCCCGGAGCCATCTGTTCAATATAATCAAAATGGCTCATCCAGCACACCGTGTGGGGCGCCACGTCTATGAAAAGGCGGCTTGTCCTGTCTACGTCTACTTCTGTTCTGCCATATTCCCTGACTGCAGCCCGGGCTACCCTGCCTCCCAGTACATAAGACATCAGCTGGGCGCCATAGCACAATCCCAAAATTGGGATCCCCAGGGTAAATAATTCCGGCGAACATGCTGCCGCCCCTTTCTCATAGCAGCTGCTTGGGCCTCCCGTCAAAATGATGCCTTTGGGGTTCATTTCCCTTATTTTATTTAAATCTGTCTTATAAGAATAAATTTCACAGTATACATTGCACTCTCTAACCCGTCTGGCCACAAGCTGATTGTACTGCCCGCCGAAGTCAATGACGATCACCCGTTCTTTGTCCATATCTCCTCCTGTTGAAAGTTTCGCCGATCTGACAGTTTTTTTCCCAGAGCGTGTTTAATAATGCACTGTCGCTGTCTGCTGCTGCAGACCATTTGCCTATATTTACGTAATATTTATGCCGTTAGATTGAACATAAAAGTTCAGTCTGGGAGAATTCTGGTTATATTATCCGCTACCCCCTTCATTCGGCACAAATCTCCCATAAATTATGACGCATATCTGGCAGAACGCATTTCAAACATGCTCTGGTTCCCCTACGTAAATCCTCTCTGCATCACATCATGCCTGCTTTTTACAGACTTCTATCCCATAACTTTTCTCCAATGTAAACCTGCCTGCACACCCACTGCCGACTGATTTTCTCCTGTCAGCCAGTTCTCATTACCACAATTCCATTATAAAACAGGGTGAAAAATAAGTCAAAATATTTTTGTGTTTACAATTTTCAGTTTACAATACCCCTGCCGTTCCATTCCCGCTGCCCTCTGTAAAATCCGAAAGCGGCCGGAAAGTGTACCCCATTTCCTCCCATTTTGTCAGCAGTTCATCCATGATCTCACCATTTGTCTTTGAGGTGCTGTGCAGCAATACAATGGCACCTGGGTGAATGCGCTTTGTCAGCTTATCAAATGCCTCATCATGGCTGGGCTGACTGTCCTGATTCCAGTCCACATAGGCAAGACTCCAGAAAAAAGTGGAATATCCCAGCTCCTTGGCCATCTGCAGATTCGTCGTACTGTATTTTCCCTGGGGCGGCCTGTAATACATGGCCATGTCTGTTCCTGTGGTTTCCACAAAAAGAGACGCTGTATCATCCATTTCTTTTCGGAAGGACGTCTTATCCGATATTTGTGACATATCCGGATGATGGTATGTATGATTCCCCACTGTATGGCCATCCTCCACCATACGCTTTACGATCTCAGGGGCAGATTCCAGAAAATGGCCTACTACAAAAAAGGTGGCGGGAGCATTGTGCTTCTTCAGAGCATCCAGAATGGGTTCCGTGTTGCCGTTCTCATACCCACAGTCAAAGGTCAGATAGATCACCTTCTCGTCCCCCTGTGCACAGAAATAAGCGTCGTATTTCTGAAGCTCGGCGGCTGACGCATTTCCTGAAGGTTTCTGCCCCTCCTGTCCGAATCCAAGTCCCCAGTTTTCGCTCTCCAGTACCGTAGCCCCAGTTGTCTGGCTTAGCTCTCCCATGATCTCCCCAGCAGCTCTGCCCAAGAGAAACATTGCCCCCAGAAACAGAAACGTGGGTACTACCTGTCTCCATCTGACACCGTTCATGTGCGGAATTCTGCGGAAAACATCTTTCACATAAATCGTCTTCATTTCCCTCTCCTTCCCGGTCATGCATGGACTGCCTGCATGGCCGGTGTCTCCTATATCGTTACAATATATGAGGAATAGGCTTTTTCAAATTCCCTTTTGAGGACGGTATCTCTCACTGTTTTCCCTTCCTTCAGGCCTGGAAGACCGGCTACTTTGTCATCCGGCTTTATGCCTTTCAGCTTGATGAGAGTATCTGCGCTTTTTCGCCTGGTGCACCTGCACAAAGCAGCTGTCACACACCCCAAAGGCAGCTCCCACAGGCAGGGGCTTTCCGCAGTACTGGCACTTGCGGATATACTCCTTCTTATCTTTCGCCAGATACCGCATTATGGTATCTTCTGTTTTTCCCCGTTCCCGTTCCAGACGTACAGTGTCGATTTCCTTTCCCATACGCACGGAAAACTGGTAATACAGATCTAACAGCTTATAAAAAGTCTCATAGCGCATCAGCCCGGAATCCGAACACATCATCAGCGCCGGAAAATGGAGAGACACATCCGCCGTATACGTTTTACAATAGTAGAGCCACAATGCCACTACATCCCGGTTTCTGGTATCAATAGAACAAGTCAGCATACGGTACAGCATGCGCTTGTCCTCAAACCCATCGATGTCTTTTCGATCTCTATAAGCTCTTTCATATAAAAACAACACTTCCTCAATACTGATTTTCTCGAAAGGCGGTTCGATCTCCACGGATTTCCAAATCGTCATCACCGCATCCAGAGGATCATCCATGTCCAGAAGCACCTGGGGAAACCCAAGACTCACATGATCCACATCCGGTTCTGTCTCCTGAAAATGTTCCCTGATATAATCCAGATTCTCCTGTCCGACTGCCGTCACATAACCTGGATCATAGAGGCCGAAACGACCGGCCCGGCCGGCGATCTGATGAATTTCCTCCGTCTTGAGGCGGCGGGTCTGTTTCCCGTCAAATTTATCTGTCTGTACAAACACAATCCTGCGCACAGGCAGATTCAGCCCCATGCCTATGGCATCCGTGGACACTACAATCCGGGTCTGCCCCTCTGCAAAGATGCGGATCTGTCTTCGGCGGATTTCCGGCGGCAGGCTTCCATAGATCACACTTACCCGAATCCCTCTGCGCTCCAGACGTCCTGCGATATCCAATACCATTTTCTTCGTAAATACGATTAACGCATCTCCCTCCCTCACGTCCTCCGGGAAAGAAAACGGCAATTCCTCACACAACAGTTGGGTCTTCCGCTCATATCGGTGAATCTCACATTCATCCCCGCACAGCGAAATCAGGTGAGTGATCACTCCTTCTGCAGCAGGACTCATGCAGACATGAACCTCCTCTGCCTGTACTCCCAGAATCGCCCGGGTCCAGGAATGTCCTCTGTCCGAATCTGCAATCATCTGCGCCTCATCCACTACAGCTACATCATACTTTTGCTCCGTATCCAGCATTTCCACTGTGGAAGAAATGATTCGACTGTTCTCCTCATAGATACATTCCTCTCCTGTCAGCATGGTACAGGGAATCCCGGCATCCTTCATTTTCTCATAGACCTCCAGAGCCAACAACCGCAGCGGCCCCACATAAACACCGTTTTGTGCCTGTTTCAACCGCTCGAGAGCCTGGTAAGTCTTCCCGCAGTTAGTAGGACCTATATGAAGAATAAATTTTCGCTTCATTTCCAACGCTCTGGGAAACTCCGTCTCCGGTCTGGTGGGCACCAGATCAATGATCTGGTTCTTAAGCTCCACATCCATATAACGCTGCAGAAGAGAGTGCAGTGTCTTCTGGCAGATCTCGAAGCCCTTTCCGTTCCTGAGATATTCCAGAAATTTCGCCGTAACCAGCTCCTGTTCATCTTCTCTCAACCCGTTTAGATCCAGCCGCACCAATTCGTTCATCATCATATCCCGGATTTTCATAATAGCCACCTGATTGTTTTCTTTGATGGCATAATAGGCCAGATTCCGAATCTGACGATGGTACTCCTCCAGATGGGCCTGGCTTATTTTGCCGTCCCTTATCCGCTTTATCTCTGAAAGCAGCCTGTCCAGCCGTTCCACATAACCTTTTTTCCCGCCGTTATTTTTCTTTTTTACATTTTTTGCACAGTCTCTGTATTGTGTAAAATAAAACTGTGATAATTTTTCCTTCTGTATCATCTCTTTCATCCCATACCGGCCCCAACGGGCCGCCTTTGCTTAACTTTGAAATCCTATGTCCGAAATCACGATAATCGTTTTCCGGTGAGCACCATATTCTATAATAATCGCTGAAACCGAAACTGTCAATTTCAACATTGGTTTCTGTGCCGCAGAATTCCGAAAAGCAATTGACACCTCAAAAAATATCCGCTATAATAAGAAAATAAGTTTTAAAAATGTGGAAAAGCAGAAAGGAGACCTGGTATGATTATTATCTGATAATTTCTTCAAAGCAGCAAAATACAAAAAGGCAGAGGGCAACCTCTACTTTTTGAATGCAGAGATTCAGGGATTATCACTGATAATGATTATGCTTAGGCGATAGATCTGCGCTTTCCGGACAGCTTTCACAGGCTGTTCTGTTGACAGGCACTTTTATTTTCCGCTTTCCTGCGATAGTTACAGATAAAATTTTTGGCCGCTCTCCTCCTTATATTGCAGGTGCTTACCTCCATACCGGAGAATACATGGTATGATACTATGAGGCAGAAGACAGTGCTCTTACAGGTGAGCGGAAAATCCAGTCTGTTTTAAGCATAAATCTCCAGGATAAAGATCAGGATAATCCCTCTGAAAGACAGGAGGGATTTTTTATGCAGCAAAAATTATTGTTACAGGCGGAGAATATCACCCTGAGTTTTGGAGATAAGAAGGTTCTGGATTTTGACAGATTTGTGGTATATCAGGGAGAACGCATCGGCCTGGCAGGATCCAATGGCGCGGGAAAGACTACCCTTTTGCGGGTGCTGAACGGAGAATTGGAGGCGGATGCCGGAATTTTGAAACGCATGTGCAGCATTCATTTTTTCAAACAGTTTTCCGATGGTGTAGACCCTTTCGAGCTGGACGGAAAAGAATTGAAAACCATGCAGGTCCAGGATAAGGTCTGGCAGGATGCCGTCAGCGGCGGAGAAGATACCAGAATGCGTTTGGCCCAGGTATTCAGCAGCGGAAAGACGCTGGTCTTTCTGGACGAGCCTACTGCCAATCTGGACATGAAGGGAATCTCCCTCTTGAAGAGGCGGCTCCTGGAACTGAACACCATCATCCTTGTCAGTCATGACAGGGCACTCCTCAACGCGCTGTGCACCAGAATCGTGGAAATCCGGGATGGCAAGCTCACCAGTTATGATGGGAACTACGACTCTTACACACAGCAGAAGGAAGCTGCCGTTCAAAGACAGTGGACAGAATATGAAAACTATACCAGTGAGAAGAAAAGACTGGAAAAAGTCTACCTACAGAAAAAGAAAAAGGCAGCCTCCATTGAAAAGCTTCCCAAAGGAATGACCCCCAGAGAGGCCGGTCTTCGAAATTTTATCTCCAAACATCCCAAGGACACAAAAGCCGGAAAAATGGAAGCCTCCGCCAAAAATGTGCTGGAGCGGCTGGAACATCTGGAGAGAAAGGAAAAACCCCGGGAACTGCCGAAAATGCGCCCGGATTTCCGTCTCACCGACCCGCCGGAAAATGCAGTGGTGATTCGTGGGACAGAAATTTCCTTCTCTTATGAAGATGGCAGACCTGTTCTGCAGGATGCTTCCTTCCATATTCGGAATCGAAGTCGGGTAGCTATCGTAGGGGAAAACGGCACCGGAAAAACAACACTTCTAAACCTGATCCTGCGGAAGCACCCATTGGATAAAGGTTCAATTTATACCGTGCCGAAGGCTTCCATCGGACTGTTGGACCAGAATATGGCCTCCCTTAACTATGACAAAACTGTCCTTGAAAATGTAATGGAAGTAAGTGTGCAGACGGAAAGCATTGCCCGAACGATTCTTGCCAGACTGCTGTTGTCTGCAGAGGATATACACAAGAATGCCGGCGTCCTGTCCGGCGGAGAGCGGATCAAACTGGCTTTCGCCAGACTGTTCGCGGGTCGGGCCAATGTCCTGATTCTGGACGAACCCACCAATTATCTGGACATCCCCTCGGTGACGGCTCTGGAAAAAATGTTCTCGGAATACGAAGGTGTACTCATTTTTGTTTCTCATGATGAGGCATTTATCCGAGCCTGCGCCACGGAAATCCTGGAGATAAAAGACGGGAAGACTCTCCATTATCAGGGGACGCCGGAAGAATATTTCGCCGAATGCTCCCGGCAGCTGTAACCTTCCGCCTGGGAGCCGCTCCGGCAAATCCTGTTATTCCTGCCCATAATACTGAGCCTGGGCCTCCCACAACTCCCGGTATCTCCCTGCCTTATCTGCCAGCAGTTCTTCATGATTGCCCGTCTGCACCAGACGCCCTTCCTCGAACACGGCAATCCGCTGACAGAACCGGCAGGAAGCCAGTCGATGAGAAATATAAACCGCTGTCTTGCTGCCAACAATTCGATCAAAACTGGTATAAATCTCATACTCAGACAGCGGATCCAGGGCGGCAGTGGGTTCATCCAGCAATACAAAAGGTGCATCCTTGCACACGGCTCTGGCAATGGCAATCTTCTGGGCCTCTCCGCCGGAAACTTCCACACCGTCCTCGTAATCTTTATAGAGATATGTCTCCACTCCCTGAGGCATCTTCGCCAGACGTTCTCCGAAACCTGCAGCCTGGAGACATTGCTTTATCCGCTCGCCGTCATAATCACAGCACACCGCCACATTTTCTCCCAATGGCAGGGAAAAAAGCTTAAAATCCTGAAATACTACGGAAAATAATTTTAAATATTCTTCCTGTCGAATTTTTCGTATATCCACACCGTTCAGCAGAATTTCTCCCTCATCCGGGTCATAAAGTCTGCAGAGAAGCTTGATCATAGTGGTCTTGCCGGAACCATTCATGCCCACAATGGCAAGCTTCTCCCCTGCCTTTATTTTTATGGAGAAATCTTTCAGGGCATACTGCTCACTGCCCGGATAACGGAAGGAAACACGCCGGAATTCGATATGGTATTCCCCATCACTTCGCTTCTCCAGAGGAAGGCTGCCCTGGTACATCTCATTCTCCATCTCCAGCATCTCCATGGTACTCATATGCTTCCGGATGTTCAGGAACAATTCCGGAATATCCTTCGCCAGACAATCCAGTTCATGAAAAAGATTTCGAAGACAACCCGCGTATCGCAGCACATTGCCAATGGTCACATAACCTGCAATCGCCAGTATGCCTACGATCATATAGGAGGCCCCTTCCAGAATCTGTCCCGAAATCACCTGACAGAATCCGCTTTTTCCTTTACAGGCACGAATCCGCCTGAGATTCTCAGCATCCTCCGGCAGTTCCAAATTCTCCAATCCATACTGCCGCATCAGCTCCTGGGAGCCATAAATCCGCACATCTTTCCCGTTTTGATAATTAAACTGCGTACCATTGGCAAACTGCCACCCCAGAAAAGGCGGCATATCCTCATACTTTGCCGGATCTCCATTCAGGATCTGATGAAATATAGCCGTATAATGTGTACTAAGCCACGTAGTCACTCCACTGACAAGTACGGCACCAATCAGCAGCAGCCATACTTCCGGTCTGCCGGCTCCAAACAACAGCACCACCACCGGAAATCCCACCCCAATTGCTCCCACCAGATTCAGTAAGCTGCCCAGCACTCTGTCTACAAATTCAAACACTGTATAAAGACCGGCGCCCCAGTTTAAATCATCCTGGATTCGCTTTTTGAGAATTTCGCATTCCGGACTGTTGATTCTGGCAAAATCCATATGCAGCATCTTCTCCTCTGTCAGCGCATGATACCTGGTGTATAAGATACGTTGTTTTGTCTCACAGCGAAGCTGAAGCCAATTTACAATATTCGATAAAAGAAACATAACACCCACAAAACAAAAAGTGACCCTGCAAATCTCCGAAATGGCACTTCCATTCCCCAGATTATCCAGAACATATGCGGAAAGGATCAACGCCAGATAGCCCTCTACCACGCCAAGCAGATTCTTGATGGCAAACAGGGGCAGCCAGTATCGGTCCAGCCCGCTTATGGTTTTGCATATTTTCTTCATATTCCGCAAGTGCTCCTTTAAAGGGAGCCTGCTTTCCAGATCTGATACTTCTCTCATATGTTTCTCCTATTCTGTGCCCCGGCCACTTCAAACCTCTGCGGCATTCGGTTCCTGATAATAACTGCTCTGTATCCGAAACATCTCCGCATACCGTCCGTTACTCTCCATTAATTCCTGATGACTCCCGATCTCCACGATTTTCCCTTCGTCAAGCAATGCAATTCTGTCCGAAAAACCGGTACTTGCCAATCTGTGGGAAATAAATATCGAGGTCCTGCCATGGCTGTATTCCTGGTACGCATCATAGACCTGACTCTCTGCGATCGGATCCAGGGCCGCAGTGGGCTCATCCAGTACCAGTACTGCACCATTCTGATACAAAGCCCTTGCCAGCAGGAGCCTCTGATTCTGACCGCCGGACAGCTCTACCCCTTTCTTCTTCAGCTTTCCCATGTATTGCTCCATACGTATCCCCTTTTCCTGCAGAATCTGCCATGCTCCTGCTCTCTCCAGGGCCTCCCGCAGCCTGTTCTGGTCTATTTCCTCCGCCTTTTTCAGCACAATACTCTCATCCACCCTGAACGGCGGAAGAAACACCTCCTGAAACACCACGGAAAAAAGCTGATACCGTTCTGCCCTGGGGAATGCCTTTGCATCAATGCCGTTAAAGAGAATCTTTCCCTCCTCCGGTTCATAAAATCCACACAAAAGCTTTACAAGAGTGCTTTTACCTGCACCGTTTACCCCTACCAGTGCCAGTTTCTCCCCTGCCTGAATCTGCAGGTTGAAATGCGAGAACACATTTGTCTTCTTTTCTCCCGATTCATAGGAAAACCCCACATCCCGAAACTCTATGGAAATGGGCTGCACCAGTTCACTGATATGTCTGTCCCCGGATATCATATCCTCCTCTGGCCTCTCCAGATAAACCCGCAGCCAGTCCGTATCGTCAGAAACCCGACGCAGACCTGCCAGATTTTGGGCCACTCCGCGAATAAATCCTGAAAAACCTGTTATGGCACTGAAGTAGAGCACAAAGTCGCTCACCGCCATATCCCCTGACGACGCTTTATATATCAGATAAGCGTAGGCCCCCAGATCCCGGATCAGATTCAGCCCTCTGCTCCAGAAGCCCTTTTTCCATATCCGGATTGCCTTCCGCCGCCCCAGCAGCTCCACCGATGCCACAACCTGATCCATCCTCTGTCTAAGCCACGGACCCATTCCGAAGATACGGATATCCTTGGCTGCAGAAACCTGTCCCATCACGCTTTTCATGTAGAAAAAATGTTTTTCATCCACAGCTTCCTGCTGTCGGATACTGTTATGAAAACGATTCTCACTCAGATCCAGCAAATACCCCAGTGCCGCCAGCACCAGTAAGATCACCACCATCCACATGTTCAGTTGTCCCAGCACAGTGGAATACAGCACAAAAGTCAGGGTAGTACTCAAAAGTGTCCGGGTAATATAGACGAACTGAGAACTTGCAGAACCGTCTCCGTTATTCTGCATCCCCACCGCCTTGCGGAAAGCATCCCTCCCCTCCTCAGATTCCGTATAGGTATAGTGAATACGCAGACTTTTCAGAAAGATTCGAAAAACTACCTTCTGACGTTCCATATTTAACGTTGTATGGTTATAGCATACCAGCCCGAAGGAAATCCCTCTGGCAGCCAAATACAGCAATGTATAACCACCCACCACCCCCACAAGTTTTCCCAACGAGGCTTGTTCCTCCACAAGTGCCAGCGTCACCTTCGGGAAATAGAGCGCCAACATCTGAAAAACCGGGCTCAGCAAGATATCCGCAATGGAAACCCAAAAGATCTGGGGTTCATACCGCAGATAATACTTGGTCCAGAATACCAGGTTGGAACTGAGCGAATGTTTCGTCTTGTCCATAAAAACCATCTCCTATTCTTTTCTGTGGTGCATTGCATATGCATTTTTACTTATAACATAAACTTCTGTCCTTGAAAGCATTCGTCGATCTGCTCACGAGTATATTTCCCGGGGAATCATTTCAGTCTCACGAGTGAATTTATCATAGCATAAATAGAATTCAGAAAGTACTTTTTGACATGAACGGTCTTCTAATGAAATGAACGGTACGTTTAACCTCCTCCGCCTAAGGGCGGTTCCAGCAAGGCAGACGCAATGCTTTCTGCATTCCGGATCCTGTTTCCCTGTCACAGAACCTCCCGCCAAGGCTTCCTGAGGTCTTTCCCTTTACAATGTCTTTTTCTGTTTTGCTTCCTGTGTGGTCGAATTGGCAATGGATATGTTACAGCGGCAGCAGCACTTCCGTGGCAAACACCCCCTCTTCACTCTGCCTGTCCAGATAGCCATGATATTTTTCCACCACCTTATCCACCCGCAGCAAACCATATCCATGATCCCTGGCAGTTTTTGTTGTCAGATAGAGTTTTCCCGTCCTCACGGGTCTTCCCTCCGTGGAATTGATCACATAAATATACAGCTGTCCCTTCAGCACATCCATATACACCCGGAGAAAACGCTTGTCTTTCTCCTCTATCTTCAGACAGGCCTCCATGGCATTGTCCATCAGATTGCCCAGGATGATACCCAGGTCTACCTCTGACACCGGGAGCTGTGCCGGCACCACAGCCTTGGCCTCCACGGGAATTCCTTTGTTCCCGGCCAGAGAAAGCTTACTGTTGAGAAGTGCATCAATCTTCACATTACCTGTCTTAAGGATTTGGTCCACATTCTCCAGATCCTGGTCCAGACCGTTCAGGTAGCCTTCCAGCTCTTCGTACTGCTTCAGTGCCAGATAGGCTTTCATAGTCTGAATATGGGTCTTCAGATCATGGCGCCATCCTCTGGTCTGCCGGTACATATTTTCCACTTCCTCACCATGCCGCTCTACCAGGTCACTCTGGTACTTCGCTATCCTTTTGTCCACAGAGACCGTGATAACATGATAGAAAAGAACAAGGGACAATATCCATGCCGCCGCAGCCGCTATCCCCCACACCATATCTTCTCTCCTCTCGTTTATCGTATATTATAGATTCACGTATTTTTTCGAAAATAATCAATAAAGAGCCGATTCACCTGCTGCCACAGTCTCCTGCTCACCGGAACAGAGCTTCCGTCGTCAAAAAAGATATCCTCTCTGCCGATATGATGAATATTGCTGATGCGGCATAGAAAAGAGCGATGACATTTTACAAATTCCCCTTCATCCAGCAGCTTCTCCACTTCTGAAAAACTTTCCTTTACCTCCAGCTCTCCGTCTTCTCCCATTCTGCCAATACAGCAGTTTCTTCCTCTGGCTTCCACATAATTCACGCATTCCTGATTGATCTTCAGAATCCCTTCCCCGGTGTGAAGGGTTATAAAGGTTCCCCTTTGCCTTCGCTGCAATGCTTTCTCCAGACACTGATTCAATCTTTCAGGGTCCAGGGGCTTCATCAGGTAATGCAGCGCCTCCACTTCATAACCTTCCTCCAGATAATCGCAGACTCCGGTAACAAACACGATTACAATGTCCCTATCCCTGGCTCTGACCTTTCTGGCCAGCTCCATACCGTTCATCCCCGGCATCTGGATATCAATAAAAAGGAGATCAAAATCTCTGCTCTCCTCATACCGGAACAAAAAAGCTTCTGAAGATTCAAAAACTTCCAATATAACAGCTCTCCTCTGTCCCCTGTGCCAATCTTCCAAGTAGTGAACCAGCAAATCCCTGTGTGGTTTTTCGTCTTCGACCACTGCAATCCTCACTGTTCTCTCTTTCCTCCGCTATCACCGCAATTGATTTATATGATCATAACATACTTTTTTCAAAATAACAATCTGCCGGTTTCCGGTTACACATCTGCAGTGGAAAAAGAAAATCTGTATTCAGGAATATCGGAAAAGAACCTCTAATCAGAAAAACAGCTGAAAATCAGACTTTTAATCTGATCTTCAGCTGTGTATAACCTATCAACATTGCTCCCATTTCAACCGGTGAAGCTCTCCTTCCCGCTGCATCCCGGCAAATCCGTTCTGCCGCAATGCCTCATACAGTACAATGGCCACAGAATTGGACAGGTTCAGTGACCGAATGGCGTCCAACATGGGAATCCGAATACAGTTTTCCTCATGCTCCACCAGTATTTCCTCCGGTATCCCGGCGCTTTCTCTGCCAAACATAATGTAGTCGTCCGGTCCGTATGCGACCTCTGTATAGACCTGCCTGGCCTTGGTGGTAGCCATCCAAATTTTTGCCCCTGGATGCCGTCCCTGAAATTCGTCAAAATTTGTATATCTTTTAACGTCTAACTGGAACCAATAGTCCATCCCGGCCCGCCGGATCGATTTTTCATCCAGCCGGAACCCCAGGGGTTCTATCAAATGCAGAGGTGTGCCCGTAGCCGCACAGGTACGTCCAATATTTCCCGTATTTCCCGGAATTTCCGGTTGATGTAAAATAATGTGCATTTTCTTCCTCCGTATCAGGATGCATCCTGCCGAAAAAACCAATGCCCCTTACCGCTCCCTGCGCAGCTTCTCCACAAACCGGGCCAGCTTCGTCATTGCAATCCGCAGATTTTCCAGCGAAGAAGCATAAGATATCCTCAGATATCCTTCTCCGCAGTCCCCGAAGGCGTTCCCGGGCACTACGGCCACGCGTTCTTCCTCCAGGAACTTCATGGCAAAATCGTCACTGGACATGCCGAACTCCCTGATGCAGGGGAAAATATAAAAAGCGCCGTAAGGCTCAAAACATTCAAGCCCCATTTCCTTGAAGCAGTGCACCAGAAATCTCCGTCTCTGGTTGTATGCGGTACACATCTCTGCCACATCCTCATCCCCGTTTTTCAGCGCCTCAATGGCCGCATACTGGCTGGTGGTAGGAGCACACATAATGGCAAATTGATGAATTTTTATCATTTGTTCGATAATGGGCTCCGGCCCGCAGGCGTATCCCAGCCGCCATCCCGTCATGGCAAAAGCCTTGGAGAAGCCATTGATCAGGATGGTACGCTCTTTCATACCCGGAATCTGGGCAATGGATACATGCTTTTCCTTATAAGAGAGTTCGGCATAGATTTCATCAGACATGACATATATGTCATGTTTTATAATGACCTTTGCAATTTCCTCCAGGTCCTTCCGCTCCATAATGGCCCCGGTGGGATTGTTGGGGAATGGCAGCACCAGGATCTTGGTCTTCTCCGTGATGGCATCCTCCAATTCCTGCGGCGTAAGACGAAATTCGTTCTCCGCTTTCAGGTTAATGATCACAGGCGTGGCCCCTGCCATCACCGCACAGGGTTCGTAAGACACAAAACTGGGCTGTGGGATCAGTACTTCATCCCCCGGATTGATCATTGCACGGAATCCGATGTCGATTGCCTCAGATC
Source organism: uncultured Acetatifactor sp. (assembly GCA_910580225.1). GTDB lineage: Bacteria > Bacillota > Clostridia > Lachnospirales > Lachnospiraceae > Acetatifactor. The sequence continues at coordinate 136,276 of CAJTXE010000003.1, read as the reverse complement.
CCCCAACAGTGACCAGAATCTCCTTCATGGGGTGTTCATAGCGAATCCCCTGCTTCCTGTATATGTAATTGGCAATCTCCTCCCGCAGTTCCTTCAGACCTGCATTGGAGGTATAAAAAGTCCTTCCTTTTTCCAGAGAATAGATACCTTCGTCCCTGATATGCCAGGGGGTGTCGAAATCAGGTTCCCCCACGCCCAGGGAAATGGCATCCTTCATCTCACTGGCAATGTCGAAAAACTTCCGTATCCCCGAAGGCTTGATATTTACAACATGCTCTGCTAACGGATTTCTCATGGGGTAATCATCTCCCTTTCGTCTTCTTTTTTCTTGTCCAGAACCGTACCGTGGTCCTTATATTTCCGAAGGATGAAATGAGTGGCAACACTCAGCACGGATTCCAGAGTGGAGAGTTTATCCGATACAAAGGAGGATACCTCCCGCAGTGTCTTGCCTTCCAGGATAACCATCAGGTCATAGCTTCCGGAGATCAGGTACACACTCTCAACCTCCGGATACTTGTAAATCCTCTCTGCAACGCTGTCAAACCCCTGCCCTCTCTGGGGTGTCACCCGCACTTCGATCAGGGCAGACACCTTTTCCTTGGAAGTCTTCTCCCAGTCGATCATGGTATGGTAGCCGCAGATCACGCCTTCCTGCTCCATTGCCGCCAGTTCGTTGGCAATCAATGCTTCTTCCGTCCCCAGGAGAACTGCCAGTTCTTTTAAATCAATCCGGCTGTTTCTCTCGATTATAGCCAATAATTCTTCTCTCATTTTGTCAACCTCTCTTTTCTGTAATCTGGTATCTCCTGTCACCGTCCCTGACTCATCCTGTCAGGAAGGGTCCCCAAAACCAAAGGGCATTCACACAGGCTGTTTCAGGGCTGTTTCAGGGCTGCTCCTGTCATTTTATCAGGGTTATTTTACCACACACACTATCATGCGGCAAGAATTTTCTCCCATTGCTTCGCTATTTACCTGTCTGGTCTCTCTGGGCCCTGCAGTCAGACATAAATCCCGTCCCGCTCCGGCCTGTTCATATACCGGATTTCGTCTCTGTTTCGCAGGATCCGTTCCTTTCCTGCAGTGACTTTTCCCACCACTGCAGCCGGAATGTACGCCGCTTCCAGTGCCGCCTTCAGACTCGGACCGTCCTCAGCTGTCATCACCAGGCAGCCTCCTGACATCAGCTCATAGGGATTCACATTGCAGCTTTCGCAGACCTCCACGGTCTCCTGACGCAGAGGCAGCTTTCTCATATCGATCTGCAGTCCCACATCGGAACCTTCCGCCAGTTCCCACAGGGCTCCGAAAATCCCGCCCTCAGAAGCGTCGTGCATGGCGCGGACACCATGCTGCAGTGCAATTTCCGCTTCCGGAAGCACGGAGAGATACCGCCCGAACCCTTCTGCCTCTTTTACCAGGTATGCAGGATACCTCTGCAGAAGACGTTCTTTATGGCGCCTTACCAGCACGGCGGTTCCCTGAAGTCCGATCCACTTGCTGACTACCACATCCTGTCCTGACTCCGCTCTTCCGATAACGCAATGGCCCGCTGATGCAATCCCATACCCGGTTACCACCGCCATGGGACAAATCGCCGCACTGACAGTTCTGGTCTGTCCACCGATAATTTTTATATATAATTCCGTACATTTTTGTGCTGCCTCCGCCATCCATACCCTTACATCGGCTTCCTCCGCACTTTCCGGCACAAACAGCGCAATCATTACTGCAGCCGGGCATGCACCGCCCGCCGCCAGGTTATTGGCACATTTCTGGATCAGCTCTGCCATCGTCATAAACGCATCACCAATTCCAGGCGCCTCCTTCCATGCCAACACTGCTTCCTGTGTGCAAAGAGCCGGCACTCCCGCTTCTGCCGGCGACATTCCTGCCTGTTCCCAATCTGTCCCTGAAAAAGGGAAAATGGCGCAGTCATTTCCTATCCCTGCGCCACTTCCGTTTATCCCATTCCGGATCCCGATTTGTCTCAAAACCGCCCGTTTCAGGACATTCTCCGGAATCTTCCCTGTCTTCATACCATTCCTCCATGCCAAAGCATTCCCAAAAGTTCCTGCTTACCATGCAGCAGATGCCGCCTCCTATGAATGCATCTCTTTCTTCCCGATGCCGGCTGCTACTCCTCTTCCTCATCTTCTTCCGGCGGCGGTGCCGTCAGCATGGCAATCACATTCTTCACATGATCCAGGCTGCCGGTGCCGATGGCTGCCATAATCTCCTCATAGGCTGCCGGATCCTCCGTCGCCGTCCCAACTGTGCCGTTCCTCGGCACCATCTTGTAGCTGCTGCTGTTCACCTGCGTACGGCTTACCTCCTGGCCGCCTTCCAGCACCACTTTCCACAGCTGTGCCTTATATCCTACATGGGCACTGTCATACACAATATAGCCAATGGGCCGTGAGGCATCCGCATGAATCATATCGGCCGGCGGATTGATCACTTCCAGTACCTGGCTGTCGTAACGCACCTCTCTGTCCTGGCTCCGTTCCTCCTTGCCGTAAATGGTAAAGGTAATACGCTTATTTTCTGTAGTTCCTTCAATATAAACCGGATATTCCAGATTATTCACAAACTTGAAATCTTTTCCTGAACTCTCCGCAATGGCGGCATCCGCAGACGGATCCACATAGGTGACAATCATGGAATGGTTATGACGCTCCGTCACATCCAGCTCTGCCCGCAGCACTGCATTGTAAAGCGTAGTAGATACCTGACAGATACCGCCCCCAAGGCTGTCCACCACCCTTCCGTTCATGTAGGAACCGGCCATATAATAACCGTTGGCCTGGGAAAAGGGCGCTACGGTCTCATATGTAGAAAATTCTTCTCCGGGATACAGCAGCGTACCGTTAATCAGATTACAGCCATTTGCCACATTGGCGCTCCTGTTCGAACCGGAGGAACTATACGATGTGGTAAATGTGCCCAGCACATCTTTGACCTGGGCCAGTTCCTCAGCAGTTCCCCTGGGTTCTTCCACCTCCACGTCCAGTTCAATGGTACAGGGCTGCCTGTCCCAACCTCTCATCAGCTGTTCACTGACCCTGTCCACGGAAGTCTCCACATCCAGCGCATAACCGATCTGTCCTCCCACCACACGGAATTCTCCGTTTTCCCGGACCAAAGCAGCATCCTCCGCTTTTACATCATACTGCACGCATTTTTCCAGCAGAATATCGCTGATGGCCTGTAAATCAAAAGTCAGTTCCACCGGCAGGATAAGATTCTCTTTCTCCAGATCCTTCAATAATTTGTAGCGCTCGATGACATTACCATGGGTTCCCACTTCCAGCGCCTCATCCACCAATTCCGGATTGGCCCAGAAAATGCCAAGCTCTTCTGCCGTCACCGCCACTTCCGTACCGGCGGCGGCCACCAGAGTAATCTCTGTCGTTTTCAGCTCCTCCACATAAGCCTCCACTGCCTCCGCGGCAGCTTCAGCAGTCATTCCCGACAAATCTATACCCTCTGCAAAAATGCCCTGCTTGATTACATCGGCACCCTCCGCATCTGCCCTGATCCCAAAAGTCAGCATACCGGCAAACGCCAGCATCACAGTATATCCCCATCGCATCCTTTTTTTCATATTCTTCATCACTCTCCTTGTTCCCTGCCCTCCATCCTGCTACGGGATGATGGACGTCACCAGCGGCACTATCATGGCAAGCACCAGCAAAATGACAATCACAGCAGAAATACGTTGATTTTTCTTCCTATTATTCATATGAAACATAACGGACACCTCCTTGCCCTGCAGCAGTTCTTTGTTCCTTACCAGGAAATTATATCTGAAAATCATGTTTTTGGCAAGCTTTATTCCTTTTTCCTCTTCCCTTATGCGGCTTCCTTTGCTATACTTAAAAGAATCAGGCCGCCGTATTCAAAACAGGCGGTCGGGAAAGGAAAAAATATGAATCTGGGTTTTTTAGGCGCATTTATTACCTTCTCCATTCTGGTTTACTACAATGTCAAAAAACAGACAAGAAAACGCCGAAAAGACGACAAGAATTTCTGGGTCAGAGAGAATCAGGCCAACTCCGTCCGCCGCAAATCCCTGGACGGGCTGCCCTATATCACGATTCCCCTGAAGCGTTTTCCAACCCGCCTTATGAACGACAACGACGTAGTCATGGAATGTATCCAGACTCTGGAAACTCTCAGCTCCCAAAAAATCGTAAACCTTACCGGATATACCAACACGGATCTGAAGCTGGAATACGGCACGGCCAATATCACAGCCCTCTCGGAATATGACCAGAATTACACCCTTCTGGTATGCACTCTGCAGAAATGGGCCGACGAACTGATCTCGTCCGGATATGTAAAAGAAGCTTCTGTGCTCATGGAATTTGCCGTCAGCACCAATACCGATGTGAGCGCTACCTATGATAAACTGGCCGATTATTGGGCCTCCCAGGGAGAACGCTTCCGGATCGAACAGCTGATACACACCGCCGAAGGTCTCCGTTCCTCCAGCCGAAATACTATCCTGCGCCATCTCAGAGAAAAATACGGCCAGTCCTGAAAACAGTATATGCGTTCTGATCTGTGAGAAGAACAATTTGTCCACAGAAAACCGTATTTAGGCCAGAAAACCGAAATACAGAAGCACCACTGCTCCCAGCACAATGCGGTACCAGCCGAACACCTTGAAATCATGCTTTTTGATGTACCCCATCAGAAACCGGAGCACAAACAGAGAGACGATAAAGGATACCAGTGTCCCCGTGAGCAGCAGCGTCAGTTCCAGAGAAGTAAATGCAAATCCGAATTTCACCACCTTCAAAAGACTGGCTCCGAACATCACGGGAATGGCCAGGAAAAAAGTATATTCCGCCGCCACAGTCCTGGACACGCCAATGAGCAAGGCACCCACAATGGTTGCTCCGGAGCGGGAGGTGCCCGGGAAAACCGCCGCAATAAGCTGAAAAGCACCGATGAGGAAAGCTGTCTGATAGGAAATCTGAGACAGCTCCCGCACCCTGGGCCGTCTTCCCCTGTTCCAGTTCTCCACAATGATAAAAGCCACACCAAACACAATCAGTGCAATGGCCACACAGGTTGGATTGTAAAACAGAGCATCGAACACATCATCAAACAGGATGCCGATCACAGCCGCGGGCACACAGGATACCAATATTTTAAACCACAAAATCCAGATATCCTTCTTAAGCCAGGACAGAACGCCTGTTCCGCCTTCCTTCTCCCGTTCTTTCCGGGTCAGCGCAAAAGGCCAGATCCGGTTCCAGAACAGCACCACCACCGCCAGGATGGCTCCCAACTGAATCACCACATCAAACATGCCGAAAAACTCCCCGGTAACACTCCCGCCCTCGGCCACGGTCTGAAAAGGCATGATGCTTTCCAATAAAATCAAATGTCCCGTACTGCTGATGGGAAGCCATTCTGTAATTCCTTCTACGATTCCGTAGAGAATTGCTTTTAGGATTTCTATCATTTTCCTATTCTCCTATTCTCCTGTTTTTATTTCTGAACCGGCTCCGTCTTTTTGTCATCCTTCGGAAAGCTTAACTGGAATACCGGCGCATTTATTATAATAGAATCTGCGGAAAAATACAATCCTTTTCGAATTTGCAGACCTGCCTCCGGGAGGCTGACCAACCGCACATTGGTAAATTATATTCCCGCAGGCAACGAGTCAGACTACCGGTTCTGCTGGGAAATTGCTGACTTATGGCACCAAATGATATTTTATCAATCTTTTATCTGCATCCACACCTCCATCTGGAAATCTCTGCGCCAGGACTTTCCTGCGGAAGCATAATCACCGTCAGGAGTTCCTCCCCTCCCAGTCTCATGTCTCTGGCCAGTGCCAGGGGCCCATACAGCACCGCCACATGCCGGCTGCTGCCGGGATCCTCCGGGTCCTCTGTTCCGTTTCACCATTCCCGGCTCCCGCAGATATCGTAGTTCTTTCCAACTATCAGCCATTGAAAAAACACCCCAAACGTGATAGAATCAGGCAGAAAGAAACTATGAACCAAAAATACAACAGATCATTCTGCAGTGCAAAGGGAGTCCATCATGTCCATACAGGGAGAGACCAGAGAAAAGACCAGAATCAACATCCATGAACCGAAGCATTACAAAGTAATCATGCATAATGACGATTTTACCCCCATGGAGTTCGTGGTAGAAATACTCATCAATATTTTCCGCAAAGACCTCCTGGAAGCGGAACGCCTGATGATGACCGTGCATGAGAGCGGCCGCGCTTCCGTGGGTGCATACACTTATGACATTGCCGTCACAAAAGTACATGCAGCTTCGGAATTGGCCAGACAGGAAGGCTTTCCCTTCCGCATGACAGTGGAGGAGGCATAATATGTATGTATCACCTGATGTAGCGGGTATCATCCAACAGACTGGGGAACTGGCGCAAAACGCCTGTTTCGAATATGTAACCCCTGAACTGACTCTGTATGTGATCTGCCGCAATCCCGTGTTCACCAAGGCTTTCCAGAATTGCGGCGGAAATGTCAGGAAACTTGACAATCAGCTGAAGACCTGGCTGGAAGAAAATATGGAGCGGAAGGAGGAGTCTGCCGATGCCCCTGCATACTCCTACGGCATGGAGCTGATGCTGTCCTACGCCCTGGAATCCGCACAGAACAGCGAAAAGTCCATCGTAGAGCTGCCCCATCTCATCCACGCACTGTATGCTCTGCCGGAAAGTCATGCGGTATACTATATGCAGGTCCAGGGCGTGGAACAGGCTGCTCTGCTGCGGGAGATGACGATTCTCTGTGAAGAAATCGCTTCCATTCGCAGGCGAAAAAACAAAAAAGTACAGGAAGACATACCCCTGGAAAACCGCAGCAATTCCGACTGCGGCATGGACAGCGGTGAAAAATCCATCGTACACGGGAACCTTCCCGAAGAAGACATCAGCGATTCCAACAACTGTTCTCCGGAGGATCCACTGGCATACGGCCCCCTGCCGGACGAAGCGGATGACTACGATACAGACGACAATTTCTGGAAGCAGTATGCCACCTGTCTGAATGACCATCTGGAGCAGGCTAATCCGCTCATCGGCAGACAGGAGGAACTGGAACGCACCATGCAGATCCTCTGCCGCAAGGAGAAAAACAACCCCCTCCATCTGGGAGAACCGGGAGTGGGCAAAACCGCCATCACATTTGGCCTGGCCCGCCTGTTGGAAGAAAATCAGGTTCCGGCCCCACTCTCCGGAGCAAAAATTTACGCACTGGACCTGGGCAGTCTCCTTGCAGGCACCCAATATCGGGGCGACTTTGAGAAACGCTTCAAAAAGGTAATGGACAGTCTCTGCCAGGAAGAGAAGCCCATCATCTACATTGACGAAATCCACAATATTGTAGGTGCAGGAGCCGTTAACGGCGGAACCTTCGACATCTCCAATATGCTGAAGCCTTACCTGGCGGCAGGCCATGTACGCTTCATCGGAGCAACCACCTACGAAGAATACAAAAAACATTTTGAAAAAAGCAAAAGTCTTGTGCGCCGGTTTCAGAATATCGATATCAAAGAACCTGACATTCCGGATACCGTCCAAATTCTGGAGGGCTTGAAAGAGACTTATGAGAACTTCCATGGCATAACCTATGAAGAGGGCGTATTGGAGTACGCTGCGGAAATGAGCGCCAAATATTTGAACGAACGCTACCTGCCGGATAAGGCCATTGACCTGATAGATGAAGCCGGAGCCTACCGCCGCATGCATCCTCTGATACAGGATATGCAGACGGTAAAACGAGAACTAATTGACGATATACTCTCCAACGTCTGTCATATTCCCAAGCAGACCGTGGAAAAAGACGAGACGGAAGCCCTTGCCACCCTGGAAAACCGCCTGCTCTCCCGAATCTACGGACAGGATGAAGCCCTCTCTCAGGTGGTAAATGCGGTAAAATTTTCCAGGGCAGGTCTTTTGGAAGAGGGCAAGCCCCTGGCCAGTCTGCTGTTCGTGGGCCCTACAGGCGTCGGTAAAACCGAGATCGCCAAAAGCCTGGCAGAAGAACTGGGCATCCGCCTCATCCGCTTTGACATGAGTGAATATGAGGAAAAACACGCCGTAGCAAAGCTCATCGGCGCTCCTGCAGGCTATGTAGGCTATGAGGAAGGCGGTCTCCTCACAGAAGAGATCCGAAAATATCCTCATGCGGTTCTCCTTCTGGACGAGATTGAAAAGGCCCATCCCGATATTTACAATATCCTGCTTCAGGTTATGGACTATGCTACCCTCACGGACAACCAGGGCCGAAAAGCAGATTTCCGCAACATTATCCTCATTATGACCTCCAATGCAGGCGCCAGCCGCATGGGAAAACACGGCATCGGCTTCCAGGGCCAGGACGTAAGCGCAGATGTGATTCTGGAGGAAGTAAAACGTATCTTTCAACCGGAATTCCGCAACCGCCTGAACCGAATCGTAGTTTTCAAATGCATGGATGAAAAAATGGCAGAACAGATTACAGAGAAAAAACTACGCGGACTGCAAACCATGCTTTTACGAAAAAACGTACGGTTGACTGCGGATGTCCATGCCGGCAAACTGCTGCAGAAAAAGGGAATCAGCGTAGAATTCGGTGCAAGGGAAATCGAGCGGGTGATCCAGAGCGAGGTAAAGCCCCTTCTGGTGGACGAAATGCTCTTCGGCGCTCTGAAAAACGGCGGAAACTGCCAATTGACTGCCGTGGAAAACACCTTCCGGCTGCTGCTTTTGCCGGAATCCGCCGGGACATAACGTCCTCTCAAGCCAAAGTCCCTGAAATGGCCTTTGCTCAAATCCGTATCGCATTGATCTGCTCACAATAATGCCCCCATCCGAGCACCGTCACTCAGAAAGGAGCCATTTATGCCCGTTTATTCTCTTGATAGAAATGAAATCTCCTTCCCTCACCCCACCCTGGCCCGCCGGGACGGCCTCCTGGCAGTGGGCGGGGATTTGAGTGTGGAACGCCTCCTTCTGGCATACACCCACGGAATTTTCCCCTGGTTTGAACCCGACGAGGAAATCCTGTGGTGGTGCCCCAAGGACCGCTTCGTCATCTTCCCCCATGAGATCCATATTTCCCGCTCCATGCAGAAATACGCAAAAAAGCACCAACTGAAAACCGTTCTCAATCGAGATTTTGCGGACACCATGCACCGTTGCCGCATCAAGCGGGAATTTGCTGAAGGAACCTGGATTTCCGATGAGATGGAGGCCGCCTACCTCCGTCTCCATGAAAACGGATATGCGGTCAGCCTGGAAATCTTTGAAGACGGGACTCTGGCAGGGGGACTCTACGGCGTCTCCATCGGCAGATGCTTTTTCGGGGAAAGCATGTTCTCCGAACGGAAGAACGGCTCTAAGACTGCCCTGATTGCCCTTGCCCATATATTATCGGAAAATCAGTTTTTATTTATCGATTGTCAGTTTTATACAGAGCATCTGGAAAGCATGGGCGGACGCTTTATCTCTTGGGAAACCTATGACCAGATGCTCTCTGAAGGCGTCTCTGTCACATCCCTCACCGCATTTTAGCCCGCCAGACCATGAACAGTGTAATCTCAAATTACCCGCTTCTGACTCCATCTCCCTGTGAGAAACCACAGAAATGAAATCAGGTAATTCACACTCCATCCCATGGGAACCGCATACCAAACTGCCTCCACGCCCCAGATACCGGCAAACCGAAAGGAGACAAACACCCGTATCCCCAGATTGACCAGATTTGCCAGGGTAAAGACAGCCACATCTCCCGCCCCCTTCAGCACGCCGTCCGTAATGGCTTTCATACCGATAAATACGAAAAAGAAACGGATAAAACGCAGATACTGATCTCCGGCAGCAAAAGCTTCGATACTGCTGCCATCTTCAATAAAGGCCGATATGATCGAAACATGGAACAAACTCAGCACCGCCAGAATCAATACCGCAAACCCAATCACGATCCCATAAGCCGTAAAGTATCCCTTCTTTACCCTGTCCGGATTTCCTGCCCCCAGATTCTGGGCAGTAAAGGTGGACATAGCGTTTCCGGTGGCGATCATGGGCACGATACAGATGGATTCTACCCGCATTCCGGAAGTATAACCTGCCAGCACCGACGAACCGAACCCATTTACCACCGACTGCACCAGCAGCATGCCGATGGAGACGATGGACTGCTGAACCATAGATGGAATCGCGATTTTCACCATGCTGCCCAACATTTCCAGGCTGTACATTTTTTCTCTGTCAGCTTTTCTTTTTGCTTTGTTCGCTTCTGCTGAAACCAGTTCCCGGCACCCGATTTCCCTTTCCAGCTCCGCTTCCTGCCGCTTCCAGGCTTCTGCCGTCAAGCCGGAACCACAGACTTGCGCCCCGCCGCGGAATTTCCTCAGCGCCCCTATCAACAGCAGAAAGGAAATCACTGCCGAAAGTCCCTGGGCCGTTACCGTGGCAATGGCCACCCCTGCCACTCCCAGATGAAGGGCCAGCACCATAAACAAATCCAGAAAAATATTCAATACTGAAGAAAACAACAGCAAATACAATGGCGTTTTCGAATTACCCAGGGCATTGAATACTGCAGACAGAACATTATACATAAACAAAAACGGTAAACCAACAAAATAAATACGCAGATACAGAACCGCATCCTCCAGAATATTGGCCGGCGTCCGCAGTGCCAGAAGAATCCGTTGGCACATAACAAAACCGAAAGCCCCCAGCACAATACTCACTGCCGCAAAGCTGATCAGGGCAGTGTACACGGAAATCTTCATTTTCCCATATTCCCGGGCGCCCAGATACTGGGAAGTAATTACCGATGCGCCGATCCCGCCTCCTATGGCAATCATAATAAATACCGTAGTCAGAGAATAGGATGCACCCACCGCTGCCAGAGCATCCTCCCCCACATACCGGCCCACGATAACAGAATCCGCCATGTTATAGAATTGTTGAAACAGATTTCCCAATATCATGGGCAGCGCAAAGAAAAACAAGGACTTTCCCGGCGCATCCTTCAGCATATCGTACTTTCTCATGTTCCGTTTTTCCTTCCCTAAACGTCCAGTTCCTCCAGGGCTGTCTCTGTCTCCATCATCCGCTCCAACAGAGATTCCTGGTTCTGTTCTTCCGTATCCAACTGATTCTGCAGTTCCATCAGCTTCTCATAATCCGAGGCCAGCGCAGGATCCATCATCTGCAGCTTCAGTTCCGCCATATGCTGCTCGCTTTCTTCCAGCTGACGCTCATATTTTTCCAGCTGCCTGGTAAGACGGGATTTGATCTTCCCGGGGGTGTAGTAAGTTTTCTTATCAAAAACATCGGCTATGGTAGGCGTCCCATCCCCTGATGCCCTCTTTCCCTCTCCGGTTCCGCTGCTTCCGCCTGCCCCGGCATTTCCCCCCAGACGCACCGCCCGCTTCTCCTTCTCCTGCAGATAATCCTCATAGGCATAAGGGTACTGGATCACCTCTGTCCCCTCAAATTCCAGAATTCCCGTTGCAATCTGCCTGATAAAATACCGGTCATGGGATACAAACAGCACCGTCCCGGAAAAAGCTGCCAACATCCGCTCCAACGTCTCCTTACCGATGATATCCATATGATTGGTGGGCTCATCCAGAATCAGCAGGTTGGGCCTGGTCTGGAACATCTTGCACAGCGCCAGGCGCACCCGCTCCCCGCCGGAAAGCTGCCCCATCTTCTTCTCCACTTCCTCCTGGGAAAACAGGAAACTGCCCAAAGCCCCCCTGACGTCCTCCCGCAGCAGGCGCGGATATGCTTCCCAAAAGTTCTCCAGTACCGTCTGCTCCGGATCCACCTCCCCGGCCACTGCCGCCTGCTGATCAAAATATCCCCACTCCACATTAGGCCCAAAGGAAAATGTGCCCCCCAGCGGATTGACCATCCCGGTCAGCGTCTTCAGCAGCGTGGATTTACCGATTCCGTTTTCCCCGATCACCGCCAGGCGCTCTCCCCTGCGCAGGGTGAAAGACACCCGGGAAAGCTCCCGGGTGTAGCCGATGGCCAGCTTTTTTGCTGTCAGCACCTCCGTATAGCTCTCGATTCTTGGCTGAAAAAGGGCGTGAAAAGACCTGGTATCAAAACGTCTGGGTTTCTCGATCTTCACCATGTGCTCAATGGCCATACGCTTGGACCGGGCTGCCGCCACCTTGGTAGGCGTGTTTTTCCACTTTTCGATCCATTCCGTAAGACGCCGGATCTCCTTCTGCTGGGCCTCATAATCCTTCTCCTGCTTGGCCAGAGCCGACTCTTTCTGCTCCAGGAAGGCGGTGTAATTGCCCGGATAGCGCCGGATCCTGTGATATTCGATCTCATAGGTTACGTCAATAATCCGGTCCAGAAACATCCGGTCATGGGACACGATTACTACGGATTTATCATAATTTTTCAAATAGCCTTCCAGCCACTCGATGGTAGGCAGATCCAGATGGTTGGTAGGCTCGTCCAACAGCATGATATCCGGCCTGCTCAAAAGCAGCTTGATAAAAGCCACTTTAGTCTGCTGTCCGCCGGAAAAGCTGCCGATGGGCCTCTCCAGGTCTGTCAGGGCAAACCCGAATCTCTGAAACAAAATCTCCATATCCTGCCGCCAGGTATACCCCCGAAGTGCCTCCATCTGCTTCTGAAGACTGTCATATTCCTGCAGCAGCACATTGTCCTGAACGGACTGCAGCTGTTCTTCTATCTCCTTCATTCTGGCTTCGCAGGCAAAAACCGGCGCAAATGCCTTCCGTATCTCTTCCTCCACGGAAAGCGCTCCGTCCGGAAAGCTGATCTGGTGCAGAAAACCGATTCGCTGCCTTCCGGCCATGGTAATGCCGCATTCTTCATCGCTGTCCAGGTTGTTCATATGGATATCCCCGTTGATCAGCTTCAGCAAAGTGGTCTTGCCGCAGCCGTTCCGCCCGATCAGCGCAATCTTCTCACTGTCCCGGATCTCAAAGTTCACGTCCTCCAATATAGTGTCCGCACCGTATTGCACCAGCGCATGTCTGATCTGATATCGCATAATTCTCCTCTCTCTTCCTCCCGTCTCCAGACCCGGATCTCCGGATACAGAATTCCGTTCTCTTCCGTGTGCACAGCTGCGGCCTGCCAAAATCTCCCGCCTTTTACTTCTCCAGAAATTCCGTCAGTTTTTGATAAGAAGCCGCCGCATCCCGGTAACCCTGGCGATACAGTCTGTTCAGCTTTTCCTTATTCTTCTCCACCCGGCCCACACCGTAAGATTTCTTCGGCCGAATCACAAAAACATCCCCGCTCCTGCGCAGTCTCTCGATATATGCCGCCTGTTCGTTGTAATGCCTGTAGCGGCCTGCCATCAGCTCCGCCACTTTAGGGTACCTCCGATACCTCACCCCGGCCAGCAACAGCATCAGACGCTTGGTCCGCATTTTTACATATCCGGTCTCCTTGGTCATAACCACCACATTTTTCCGGTTGCCATCCATTATGGATCTCTGTATGGGAAGAGAATCACTCAAGCCTCCGTCCAGGTACAGCCCGCCGCCGATCTTCACATTACGGGACACCAGGGGCAGGGACGCTGATGCCCGGATTTTCACAATATCCTTTTTCATATCCCGCACACGGAAATAAACCGGCCTGCCGCTTACAATGTCTGTGGCCACACTGTAAGCCTTCCCCGAATATTTTTCGAAAGTTTCATGATCAAAAGGATTCAGCTTCTCCGGAACCAGATGGTAATTCATCTCCACGTTAAACAAATCTCCCGTGGTCAACAGGCTTTCCAGACTGCAATATCTTCTGTCTCCCACATAGTCCATAGAGACCGCTCTTGCACGCCCCCGCTGCTTCGACAGATAGCTGGCCATGCTGCAGGCTCCTGCCGATACTCCATACACACTGGAAAATTCAATCCCCTTATCCAGGAAAAAGTCAATCACTCCGGCAGTGTAAACCCCTTTCATTCCACCGCCTTCCAAGATCAGGCCCGCCTGATACATATCAATCCCACCTTTCCCATCCCCCGCTTCCGCGGCTTTCTTTTATATCTTCCCACAACTAAATGTAAATAAACTATCCGCTGTAACTACATTTCTCTGATTCCCCAACAGCCTTATGACGCATAATTCTCCTTTACAAACCGCCTAAGCGCACCAAGGGAACGCTCCACCTTCTCCGTATCAATGCAATATGCCATCCTGAAATATCCTGGTGCTCCGAACGTATCCCCCGGCACCAATACCAGATCATACGCCAATGCCCTGCGGCAGAATGCCTTTGCATCCTCCTCCAGAGCTTTCGGAAAGATATAAAAAGTCCCTCCCGGCTTCACACAGGTAAAGCCCAGGACCTTTAATTCATGATATAGCAGATTCATGTTGGTCTCATAGACATTTAGATCTGCCGTCCTGTCCAACACCTTTGCCACAGCCAGCTGAATCATGGAAGGAGGGCAATTATGGCCGATTCCTCTGGAAATCTGGCCGCACATATTCACCATGGTCTCCCCGTCCCGACAGTTGGGATTCACAGCCACATAGCCGATGCGCTCCCCGGGAATGGACAGCGACTTGGAAAAGGAATAACACATAATGGTATCTTCGTAGAAAGCCGACACACAGGGCGCATCCACCCCTCCAAAAACGATTTCTCGATAAGGTTCATCCGAAATCAAGTATATTGTATGACCGTACTCTCGAGATTTCTTCCCCAGCAGCTCTGCCAGTTTTCCCAAAGTCTCCGCTGAATACACCACTCCGGAAGGATTGTTGGGCGTGTTAATTAATACCGCCGCCACCTTCTCCGTGAGCATTTCCTCCAATTTCCCGAAATGTATCTGAAAATTTTCCGTATCCGGAGGCACCACCTTCAGCGCAGCGCCCGTCAGATTCACATAGGGCCCGTACTCCGGAAAATACGGCGCAAAGGTCAAGATCTCGTCTCCTGGCTCCGTTACCAGGCGGAAGGCATGGGCCAAAGCCCCCGCAGCCCCCACTGCCATAAAAATGTGCTCCTTCCGGTAAGGCAGACCGAACCGTCTTTCCAGAGATGCCGCCACTGCTTCCCGCACACTGGTGATCCCCAGACTGGGACTATAGCCATGGAGCACATTTGTCTCCTCCATATTCAGCATTCGAACCATTTCTTCCGTAAATTCCCGGGGTACCGGTACGGAAGGGTTGCCCAGGCTGTAATCAAATACATTCTCATATCCGATTTCCTGCCCCCTGGCCGCGGCAAACTCCGACAGTTCCCTGATAACTGATTTTCCAGACAGCATGTCTCTATATTTTTGAACCAACATAAGCTTGTATCCTTTCCTGTTTGTTCTAACCCTTCCTATTTTACCACATTTTCCACTCATTACAAGTGCTTCTGCGGAGGGATCCGGCGTTACTTTTCATACCATAGCCGATACGGAGCGTTCCCCTCAGGCCTTCATGCCATGGGAACTGGTTTTTCCCTCTGCAGCATACCGCAGAAAATGTTTGGTTCGCTTTTTCTTCCCTTTTTCATCAAAGTATATTATAATGATAGAAAGTACTTTGCTTTCTACCATAGGATTAGAAGTTGAACTGCAAAGGCCGCACCTACATGATCCCGGAACTTTCGAATACGACTCCTGTCGGCTTCTTCCCATCATAACAGACACTGCGGCAGAAAGGAACAATATGGCAAAAGAGTTATTAAAACGAAACGAAGTAAACGAGGAATTCACCTGGGATCTGACCGCCCTTTGTCCGGACCGCGCCTCCTGGGAAACCGCAATGGCAGAAATAACAGATATGGCATCCCGTCTGGCACAGATGGAAGGTCATATTGCCGAAAGTGCGGAAAATCTGTTGTCCTATCTCTCTCAATTAGAAGAGATGGAGAAAAAATCCGGCCCCATAGCCAGTTATGCCCAACGGCTCAGTGACCAGGACCTGGGCAATACTGCAAATCAGGCCATGGTGCTGAAGCTCCACAGTACTTATTCCGACATGTACAGCAAACTGGCTTTTGCAGATCCGGAAATCCTTGCCATCGACCAGGAGACCCTGGAAAGCTTCTATGCCGCAGAGCCCGGCCTGGAAGCATACCGCAAATACATTGAGGAAATTCAGCGGCTGAAGCCCCACTGCCTGTCCGCGGAAATGGAGCGCCTGCTGGCCATGACGCAGGAAATGTCCGGCGTTCCCAACCAGACCTTCTCCGTATTTAACAATGCCGACCTGAAGCTGCCGGAGATGACAGATGAACAGGGAGAGACCATCCGCATCACCCATGGCCGGTACGGCTCTCTGTTGGAGTCCACCGACCGCCGCGTGCGGAAAGAAGCCTTTGATAAAATGTATCAGACCTATAAGCAGTTCGAGAATACCCTGGCCAGTCTCTACAGCGGTCAGGTGAAGAAGCTGATGTTTTATGCCAAAGCCCGCAAATATTCTTCCACCCTGGAGGCAGCCGTCAGCCACAACAATGTCTCCTCCAATGTATACGATAACCTGCTGACTACCATCAATGCCAATCTTGACAAAATGTATCGCTATGTCAGTCTGCGCAAGAGACTCCTTGGCGTGGACGAACTGCACATGTACGATGTCTATACACCCATTATTTCCGATGCAAGCCGGAAAGTCAGCTTTGAGGAAGCCAAGGAGACCATCCTGAAAGCCCTTGCCCCCCTTGGGGAAGACTATATCCGCCTGCTGCAGGAAGGATTTGACAACCGTTGGATCGATGTGTATGAAAACGAGGGAAAACGAAGCGGCGCCTACTCCGCCGGTGTTTACGGCGCACATCCCTATGTATTGATGAATTACAATAACACCCTGGACGATATGTTTACCCTCGCCCACGAAATGGGTCACGCTCTTCATTCCCACTATTCCAATACCACACAGCCCTATTTTTACTCCCATTATAAGATATTCGTGGCGGAAGTGGCCTCCACCTGCAATGAAATACTTCTGATGGAATATCTGCTGAAAAACACTACGGACACCAAAGAAAGGGCCTATCTGCTGAATCATTATCTTGACAGTTTTAAAGGTACGGTATACCGTCAGACTATGTTTGCAGAATTCGAAAAGAAAACCAATGCCATGGCGGAAGCAGGAGAAAGCCTTACTGCCCAGGCACTGAATGAGGTTTACTATGAGCTGAACCAGAGATACTTTGGTCCGGATATGGTTTCCGACCCCTGCATCGCCGGAGAATGGGCCAGAATTCCCCATTTTTACTACAACTTTTACGTCTATCAGTATGCTACCGGTTTCTCCTCCGCAGTGGCCATTGCCCGGAATATTCTGAAGGAAGGCGCTCCCGCAGTGGCGAGGTACAAAGAGTTTTTATCCGGCGGCTGCTCCCAGTCTCCTGTAGAACTGTTAAAAATCGCAGGTGTGGACCTGGAGACTCCCCGTCCCATTCAGGATGCAATGGATGTCTTCGGTGAAGTTCTGGATGAGATTGAAAAGCTGGTATAATGTTTTTTCCACTGCACCGAGAGGAGTCTATTTATGAAGAAAGCAATGAAGCAATCTACCCTGATGTTGATCCTGAACGGAATTTCCATTCTGGCACTGCTGTTTCTGGTTTTTTCTCTGATCTCATACAGCAATGTGAGCAAACAGCTGAACACTGCCAGTGCGGAACGGTTTGAACTGACCTATAACGCAAACCGGTTCATGAATGGTTCGGCTTATCTGACCAATGAAGTACGGGCGTTCGCCGCCACCGGGATGCAGGAGCATTACGACAATTACTGGAATGAAATCAATGAACTGCAAAACCGTGAAAAAGGCCTTGGGGCACTTCAGGAAATTGGGATTACTGACCAGGAACAGGCGATGATTGATCAGATGTCCTCTATCTCCAACGGGTTGGTGCCTCTGGAGGAGGAGGCCATGAAAGAGGTACAGGCCGGCGAACGGGAAAAAGCAATTGAATATGTATATGGAACCGAGTACAGTACCTCCATAGCACAGATCAATGCGCTGAAAGAAGAATTTCTCTCCGCACTGGATATAAGGGCATTGGAGGAGCTGCAGGCACTGGAGCAGAGGGAAGACTATATCAAACTGACAATGTTCTGTGCCCTGGCCATGGTGGGTGTCATTACTTTATTAAATATGGTGATTACCAGAGTACATATCATGCGCCCTGTAATCGCAGTAAAGAATCAGATGGGAGAAATCTCCGGCGGAAACCTATCTGCCCGGTTTTCTCTGGAAGCCAATACTTCGGAGATCGGAATGCTGGTAGCATCCATTCACGATACCAAGCGGGAACTGAAGAAATATATACAGGATATCAATTACATATTGGCTCAGATGGCCGAAGGAAATATGAACCTCAGCGTCGGAAACGATTATTTAGGGGAATTTGCCCCCATTCAGGCAGCCATGCAGCAGATCCTGGACTCACTCAACAGCGCCCTGTCCCGAATTAATTTCACGGCAGAACAGGTTTCCGCGGAATCGGAACAAATGGCGTCAGATGCCCAGACACTTTCCAGCGGCAGTGTGCAGCAGGCAGCTGCCGTCCAGGAACTGTCTGCAAGTATTCAGGATATTTCCAGACAGGTAGATCGTACCTCTGAGGATGCAGATGATGCCAGAAAAGCCTCGGAAGATGCTGCTATGCAGCTGCAGATCTGTGACCAGAAAATGGAAGCGCTTACCACAGCTATGGAGGATATCTCCAAATCTTCTCACCAGATCGGCGGCATCATCAAAACCATTGAAGATATTGCCTTCCAGACCAAAATTCTGGCGCTGAACGCATCTGTGGAAGCGGCACGGGCAGGGGAAGCCGGCAAAAGTTTTTCTGTGGTAGCAGATGAAGTCCAGAGCCTGGCAAACAAAAGCTCTGTATCCGCGCATGATATTACCCAGCTGATTGAAAGCTCCATGCAGCTGGTGTCCTATGGTGCTTCTCTGTCCTCAGATACAACGCAGGCCCTTGCTGCAGTGATCTCCAGTGCCGGAAAATCAGCAGAAATGGTTGAAAGGATTGCTGAATCTGCCGTAGAACAGTCCCAGTCACTGAAACAACTCACTCTGGGTATGGAACAGATCTCAGAGGTAGTCCAGACCAACGCCGCCACAGCAGAAAAGTCAGCGGCATCTGCAAGAGAACTGAACGATCAGGCAGAGGAACTGAAACTTTCCGTCCACCGCTTCCGACTGAGATAGGATCACTGAAAGAGAGGCCGCCGTTATAATACGGCAGCCTCCCTTCTTGTCTGATATAATCACTCCACATACTGTTTTTCCCATAGATCCTATATTTTATTCCTCCTCCGCCCAGGCCAGCGCACATCTCACAGCCCGCTTCCAGCCCTTCAGAAGTTCCATTCTCTTTCCTCCCTCCATCACTGGTTCAAAGGTTCTGCCGATCTGCCAGTTTGCCCGTATTTCTGCCTTGTCCTGCCAGTACCCCACCGCCAGTCCTGCCAGATAAGCCGCTCCCAGGGCCGTGGTCTCTATGCATTCCGGCCTTAGAACCCGGCTATCCACAATGTCTGCCTGGAACTGCATCAGGAAATCATTGGCGCTGGCTCCCCCATCCACCTTCAGGCTTTTCAGGCAGAGTCCGCTGTCCTGCTCCATGGCACCGATCACATCCGCCGTCTGATAGGCAATGGATTCCAGCGCAGCCCGGATAAAATGCTCCTTGGTACAGCCCCGGGTCAGCCCTACCACAGTTCCCCTGGCATACTGATTCCAGTAAGGCGCCCCCATTCCGGCAAATGCCGGCACCATATAGACTCCCGCTGTATCCTCTACTGCCTCACAGTATCTCTGTGAATGCGCAGCATCCCGAATCATCCGCATACTGTCCCGAAGCCACTGTATCCCTGCCCCCGCCACAAATACACTCCCTTCCAGGGCATATTCCGGCTTCTCTGAAGTTCCGGCTGCCATGGTCGTCAACAGACCTGATTGGGAGATAATGGCATTCTCTCCCGTATGCATCAGCAGAAAACAGCCCGTTCCGTATGTATTCTTGACTTCACCTTTTTCGAAACAGCACTGTCCAAACAATGCTGCCTGCTGATCTCCGGCCGCCCCCGCAATGGGAATCTCTCCTCCCAGAACAGACCTGTCCGTGTAACCAAAGATACAGCTGGAAGGGCGCACTTTCGGGAGAATCCCCGCAGGAATACCGAAACGTTCCAGAATTTCACCGTCCCAGACCAGTCTGTGAATATCGAACAGCATGGTACGGGAGGCGTTGGTATAATCCGTCACATGTATCCTGCCTCTGGTCAGATTCCAGATCAGCCAGGTATCTACTGTGCCGAACAAAAGTTCTCCCTGCTCCGCTTTTTCCATAGCCTCCGGAACATTCCTCAGGATCCAGGCAATCTTGGAAGCGCTGAAATATGCATCCGGCACCAGTCCGGTTTTCTCCCGGATCTTCAGGTCAAATCCATCCTTTTTTAACTCCTCTATCATGTCCGAGGTACGACGGCACTGCCATACAATAGCGTTATATACCGGCTCTCCGGTGTTTTTATCCCACACAATCGTAGTCTCTCTTTGGTTGGTAATGCCGATGGAGGCAATCTGCTCCGCATCTACACCGGCCATAGCCATGCATTCTGCTGCAACCGCCAGCTGAGTGGACCAGATTTCCTTGGGATTGTGCTCCACCCAGCCCGGCCTGGGATAAATCTGGGTAAATTCCTTTTGTGACATGGAATGGACTGTTCCCTTTTTATCAAACAGGATACAGCGGGAACTTGTGGTGCCCTGGTCAAGAGCCATGATGTATTTCTGCATAGATGATTTTCCCTTTCACTTATTTTATTTTCGAATCTTTTCGGTCTTCAGATATCGCTTTTCGTATGAGATATCGTCGCCCTCTGCACATGCCTTCGGGCCGGTTATCTCAGTCCTTCCTTCCTAGTTTACCACCAATCTCTGTCTGGCTGCAACTCAGTTTATACGAAAAGACACTAAACTGCTGCAAAAAATGGGGCTGCCGCATTCATGGCATAGACACCAGATATAGATATGCCTGGTTACCAGACATCCTGTATCAGGTGTAAAATTTCTGAATGCGACAGCCCTTTTTTATTCTGTATAACTCTTTTTTACCATTTTATCTCATGATACCCCCGTGACGGGAAGTCTCTATTTCATATGCAATACCGCCTTTTAGCGGCGTACCCATTTACCGAAAAGTGTCTTCTTATATTTCGCAAGCTCCGCCCTGGCTTCCGGATGATCCCCTGCCTTCTGCAGAAAACCCACTGCCTTCGGAATATCCGCTGCAACCCCCAGGCCATTCCCATACAGCAATCCCCGCAAATAGTCCGCTTCCCAGTAATTCCAATCTACTTTATCCAGATACTGACGTGCCCGGACATAATCCTGCGGTGTGCCCCAGCCGTTAAAATAACATTTTGCCAAATAGAAAAGACCATATTTACTTCCCTTATCGCAGGCATAAGTCAGCAAACGAATAGCCTCTGTATAGTTCTGTTCCACCCCTTTTCCCAGGAAATAAGCTTCTCCCAGTATATTATGGCTGGTAATGTTGCCGGTGGGAAGTTCCTTCTCATAGCACTTCACGGCATATGCCTCATCCTTTGGAGTACCGATTCCCTCCATGTAGCAGTGCCCTACATTGCACCATCCTCCTGGCTCGCCGCCCTCCGCTGCCTGCTTAAACCAGTAGAAAGCTTCCTCCTTCCGTCCCTCCTTCTCCAGATCCTTTGCATAGATGGACTGATGGACAGGATGACCGTATTCCGCTCCGATCTTCCAGAGATCCCTGGCCTTCTCCGGCTGAGGCAGAATAATATCCTCGTCTCCCTGGGTGTAATAACGGTTCAGATTATTGGCAGCAAAATACATTCCGCCCCGAAGCGCTTTCCAGAACAAATCCTCACATTTGGATATATTTTCCTTCAAATAAACCTTATAGGCGGCATTGAAAGCCCCATCCTCCTTCGGAAAAGATTCTCTGGACCTGTTTTGTATCCTGATAAAATCCCACCAGAAATAAGAGTTAGCCACCACATACTGACAGAAAGCATCTCCGGATTCCGCCAGCTCCTGGGCCTGATCAAAGGCCTCCTGGAGACTGGCAAAGGGCATCTTGGCCTCCAGCTCCGGCGTCAGCTCGCCGGTACGCATTGCCACCAACACCCCAAGCGCACTGCCCTGCTCCACGGACTTATGCAGCAGTGCAGTAGCCCTGTCGTCATCTTCGGGAAAACCATGACCGCTCCACACATACTGATGCCCGCAATAGCATCTTGCGAGTACACAGCTGGCATCTCCGTCCCCGGCCGCCGAAGCCTTCTCCAAAAGGGAAAATGCTGCCTTCCCCCGGCCGGTCCTCTCCTGATAGTAAATGTCCCGCAGTGCCTGCTTTACTTCACTGCTTAATCCCTTTGCCATTTCCTCTTGCACTCCTTTTTCTATATTTCCTGCCTGCCCGGAGCATCTGTTCCTGCTCACAGCAGCCATATCTTATCCCCTGTCTCTCCGGGAAATACCTTCTCATAGATTGAGACATATGCTTCAAAGGTCAATTCCCTGCCGAAGGTCAGCACCTCCATCTCCACACCCAACAATTTTACATGAAAATCCGCAGGTTTCATTCCGTTTTTGAGATAAAACCCTTTTCTCCGGAGCCTGTCCCGAAGATTCTCTGCCTTTTCCGCCTCCAAACCCGTGGTGGTTTCGATCTCCACCACAATTCTTTCCCGTCCATAACGCTCCTGCAGCTCTCTCAGTACAATGCTACCAAGACCAGCGCCCTGACACTCCGGCTTCACCGCAAGATAATCCAGCAAAACCAACTCGCCGGACAGTACCATAATCGCCAATCCGCAAAAATTCCCTTCTTCGTTTTCAATTGACAGAAACTCGAAGAGTCCCCGCTTCTGAAGCATCATCTGAAAGGATTTCTTCTCCGATTTCGGAAAGGAGATCTCATACAGCGTCCTGATCTGGTTCAATTGTTCGTCAGTGACAGCATTTTTCAGCACAACATGTCCCTGCCCTTCCTCAATTTCTTTTGCCTAAGCTGTCGCCTCATGGTGAATCTGAAGCTCATACAGCTTTTTATAGATCCCGTCCTGGGCCAATAGCTCCTGATGTGTGCCCTGTTCCCTGATTTTTCCCTTATGCATCACCATGATGCAGTCCGCATGCTGAATGGTAGAGAGACGATGGGCCACCATGATGGTGGTACGTCCCTGCATCAGCTTCTCCAGAGCCTCCTGAATCAACAGCTCGGTTTCCGTATCGATATTGGCAGTAGCCTCGTCCATCACCAGGATACTCGGTTTGTGAGCCAATGTCCTGGCAAAGGACAGCAGCTGCCGCTCTCCTGCGGAGAAAGTGGATCCCCTCTCAGACACCGGTTCCTGATACCCTTTTGGCAGTTTCTCAATAAAATGAGAAGCATTCACATATTCCGCAGCGGCTTTCACCTCATCCAGAGTAATCTCCTCATTATGCAGGCGAATATTGTATTCCACATCCCCCTCAAAAATAAATACATCCTGCTGCATCTGCCCGATAGCGCTGCGCAGCTGCTTTTTGCTCAGCCGCCGGATGTCCACGCCATCTATATAAATATTTCCCTTCTGAATATCGTAATACCGTCCGATTAAATTCAGGATCGAAGACTTTCCCGCACCGGTAGCGCCCACAAACGCAACCTTCTGGCCCGGCTCTATCACGAAGGATACATCCCGCAGCACAAAATTTTCATTATCATAGGCAAACCATACATGGGAGAATTCGATACGTCCCTTCACCCGGGGCAGAACCACGGGTTTCTCATCCTCCTTTACCAGCGGCTCCTCGCTCATGATGGTAAAGATCTTCTCCGCTGACGCAATAGAGGACTGCAGCGTGGAAAACTGCTCCGCCAGCTCTTGGATCGGTTCAAAAAAGGACTGGATATACTGTGCAAAAATATACAATGTACCGATAGAAATCACATTGTTCATCACATCTGAACTGCCTACTCCCAGGACAATCATCAGTGAAATAATACTCAGAATATAAATAATGGGTCTGAAAATGGCAAATACCATCATCTCCCGATAACCTGCCCTGTAAAACTTATAATTCTTGTCATCAAATTCCTCGAATTTCCGTTTCTCTCTGCCGAAAATCTGAATGATCCGCATACCGGAAATGTTCTCGGACAAAAACGTGTTCACATCCGTCAACCGGGTCCTGGAAATGCGGTATGTCTTGCGGGCAATCTTACGGAAAATCACTGTCAATACCGCCACAAACGGCAGAAGCACGAAAGAAATCAGGGCCAGCTTCCAGTCCAGCATCAGCATAACCACCGCCAGACCGATGATTTTCACGATATTCCGGAATAATCTAACCAATATACCGGAATACATCTCATCCAGCGCCTCTACATCATTGGTAACCCGGGTTACCAGCCTTCCCACCGGCGTCAGGTCAAAATAACGACTGCTCAGAGATTGAATATGGGCGTACAGTTCTTTACGCACCGTGAGAATGATACTCTGTCCCATCTTCTGCAGCAGCCAGGTCTGGCTGATATTAAATACAAAACTCAAAGCCAGTACAATGCCGTATTTCAAGGTGGTATCCAGAATCACATCATAGTTCCCCTGCGTCTCAAACAGGTCAATGGCATCCCCGATCAGCATAGGACGATACAGGTCAAATCCCGTCAGTACCAGAACCAGAACCAGACATACGGCTACCCAGCCCACATAAGGTTTCATATAGGAAAGCAAATGCAGCAGGGCATTTCCCTCATAGGTGGATTCTATCTTATCATCGGTCAAAGCACTCATCGCTACCTCCAAATTTCCAGTCATACCGGCACGCAGGCCCGGACACCCTGTCTTTATATCACATTCAATTCCTGCTCCAACTGCTGTTTCTCGTAAATATGGGCATAGAACCCGCGCTTCTTCAGCAGTTCTTCATGGGTGCCGTACTCAGTCAGCTCCCCTTCCGTCAGCACTGCCACATGATCTGCCTTCTGCAATGTAGAAATCCGGTGGGCGATGATAATCGTGGTCCTGCCCTGCCGCATATGCAGAAGGTTCTCCAGAATCTGCTCCTCAGTGTCCGTATCCACGGCAGACAGCGAATCATCCAGAATCAGCACGGAAGCATCCATCAGCAGCGCTCTGGCAATGGAACTGCGCTGTTTCTGGCCTCCGGACAGAGTAACGCCCCTCTCGCCCACCAGTGTCCTGTATTCCTCGGGAAATCCCATAATATTGTCATGAATACAGGCTGCCTTTGCCGCCCGTTTGATGCTGGCACGCAGCTGCTCTGGATGATCCCGGATCCGTTCCTCCAGACCAAAGGCAATATTTTCCTCCAGCGTATCTGAGAACAGGAAATTATCCTGAGGCACATATGCCATATCCCGGTGCAGCACTGCAAGGGGAAACTCCGTAATTGGACGGCCATCCACCAAAAGGGCCCCCTCCTGACAATCATATACTCTCAGCAGCAAATCTGCGAGACTGGACTTTCCGCTTCCCGTTCGGCCCAGGATACCCAGCATCTCTCCCGCTTTCACCTCAAGGCTCACGTTTTTCAATACCGGAGTCTCTCCATCCGGATATGTAAAGGTCAGATTGTTCAGTGTAATATCGCCCCGGATATGAATGTCCTTATTTCCGGACAGCTCAGGACGTTTATCTACAATATCCGGCTTTTCCCGGAAGATGCCGGCAATCCGCTGAAATGCCGCTGCCGCCTGGGAAAAGCTATTGATACAGTCGCCACAGGCGATCATGGGCCACACCAGCATCCCAATATAGGAATTGAATGCCACAAATTTTCCGATAGATACAGTCCCTTCCAGTACCATCCGTCCGCCGAATACCAGCGTGATCAGAAGGCTTATCCCTGTGATGGCATCCAATGCCGGTCCAAATACCGCCCGAAGCTTCACCATGGAGAGATTCTTCTCCATGCTGTTCCGACTGGCGTCTTCAATTGCCCTGAAATCCTCCTCTTCCTGCACAAAAGCCTTCAGCACCCGCACCCCGGCAACGCTTTCCTGCACCTTGTCAGAGAGCAGAGAAAATGCTTCCTGCCGCCTGGTCTGACGCTTTTTGGCCTCAATACCATAAAAATAGCACCCCACGGCCACCAGTGTCAGGGGCACAAATGCCATAATCGTCAACCGGAAATCCACATAGAGTACCATCCTCAGCAGCACCATCACCGTCATCACCACCGCGTCAAAAGCAGTAACCACCGCCGGTCCCACCGCCATTCGGAGAGCGCTTAAATCGTTGGTGAACCGCGCCATCAGATCTCCGGTTTTGTGACTGTTAAAATAACGTGCGGAAAGAGTTTCCAAGTGCCCAAACATATCGTTTCTCAGACGGTATTCGATTCCCCGTGCTGCCCCGAAGATACAAAAACGCCATCCGAACCGCCCAAGCATCATCACAGCGCCTGCCGCGAACAGCTTCATCAGCAGTCCGTTCACCCCGCTGCGATCCAACAGTCCATCCGCCAGCCCGTCGATCACTTCACCGATAAACTGCGGAATATACAGATTCGCCAGATCCACGAAGAGCAATATCACAATGCCCCCCAGATAATGCCATTTGTATTTTAATAGGTAGGGAATCAGGGAAAATCGTTTCTCCATGGATGAATTATTTTGATTCATTGTATTATACACCTGCCATCTTCTTATATTCGCATTTGTCATATCGTCTTGTGACTTCTTCCTTGCCCTAATATATCATGCCGTACCTGTCTGAAGTCCCTCATCCGGCGGTTGTCCCTGCCCTGTGTGTGCCTGGGAAATGGCTGATACCACCCTCTCTGCCGTCCAGCAGCAGCACCGCTTCCCGGTCCATAACCATTCGCACGAAATCCCGCATATCTTTTATCTTTCTGTCAAATACCATGCCCCCGTAAAGCATTTTCGTACTGTGCTGATCCGATCCCGCTGTCATGGGAAAACCATGTTCCTCCGCATAAGCAGCAGCTCTCGCATCATATTCCAAACACGGCGGCTTTGCTGCCATTCCCTTCTCAGCATTCGCTGCATTCATCCCTTCCACAGCATCCACATATTCCGGAAACAGCCGTATCTCATGAATGTAAGACGCTTCCCGGAAGGGATGGGCATGACACACCATTCCGCCGCCCTCATGCACCAGACGAAACTGCTCTCCCACCGAAGCATCCCGAATTTCCGGGTGGGCCAGCAGCCACTCCCGATCCAGCCCATAGACCAGAAATTCTGTTCCGTCATATCCGGACTCCCATCCGAACAATACCTGCAAGCCTCTTTTCTCCCCTTCCTCCCTGGCATGTTCATAGCCCAGACAGAAAGCTTCCACCCATTCCCTCCAGGGAAGGGTTCTGTCTACTGCAGTATTCCCGTAGAAAAAATGATCCGTGACAATAATCCCTGTATAGCCTGCGTCCGCATAAGCAGCCGCCATCTCTGCCCCCGTATTCTGCCCGCAGGCGCTTCCTTCACTGGTATGCATATGAGTTTCATACAGATACCCATCCACCTTCCTGTACTGCACGCTTCCGCTCCTTTGCTGCCTCTCCGTTTCAACACCCCTTCCCGAATGGTCACTTGGCTCATTCCGGCCTTTCTCTTCTCCGGTGCCGATCGGAAATTCCTTCCCGCCCAGTCTGCTTCCTGCTCTGAAAATCGAAAATCACATCAGCACTATAGTAAGGGGGGTGAAACTATATTGTACCGCACCCCGGGCCCGAGAGTCAATACCGCAAAGTGAAAAAGATAAAAAGAAAAAGGTACAAAACAGGTAATTACCTCAAACTTTGCAGCGCCAGATGTCTTGACACATTAAAAGTCCGTACTCCAAAGTTTTCTGTGCGCTGCTGTATCCGGCGCATCCAGTAATAGCCGAACCCGCTGGGATCGAGACACGATCCCTCTTCCCTGAAATTATGCTCTGCCGCATATGTCACCGGGTCCTCCATATGGAAAGCTTCCATCCTGTATCCCATTTTCTGCAGCCAGGGAACCAATACCGGTGCCGCATCCGCACTTAATCGGCTTATATAGTCATAATCCTGGTACGGCTCCTTTGCAAGGAAAAACTGCCCGCCTTCAAACGAAAGCAGATCTGTCTCCATACGCTGTTCTTCCCCGTCGCTTGTAACAGCGTTTTCCAGATTTACTTTCGCAATCATATAATCCGGATGTGCAAATGACAATGCCAGATACAATACCGCCGTAACAGTCATATGATATCGAAACAACGGAAACGTCTCCTTCCATATTGTAACCACCACCCCTGCAAACAGCAATACAAGAAGCACAAGGGCCCACAAGACCAGAATCCTCAGATAAGTCAGATAATAGTAGCGGATATAGATGACCATCCGCATGGCGCTGGAGGCAATCATCACAAAGGTACAAAGTGACATAATTGTCAGTATTATCTTTAACACCTTACTGTACCGAAAAAAATTTATACCGGCCAGCACAAGGACCAGATTCAGAAAGCTGACTGCCAGCAGCTGGAAAAACCCTTCCCGCGCATACATGGCATAGGTATATCCCTCCGGCAGACGCAGCCTGCCCAAAAATAATCCCGCAATCTGGATCCCTGAAAAAAGCAGATACGTCACTGTCAGCAGTCCTGTAACCGTAATGGCCAGAATTGGTTCCCCTTTTCGTGTATCCGCTACTGTTTCCCGGATCTTTCTTTTACACAGATAAGCCACCAGTGCATAAGAAGCAAAAAGCAGGACAAGGATACGGAATAAAATAGCAACAATATCACCCGGCCGTATATTTGAAAACAGCCTCTCCGTCATTTGGCGAAACACCGCATCCGCACTGGCCAAAAGCAAAAGCACAAACAACAGAAGAGGAATGCCGATCAACAGTCCTGTCACGAAATACCAAACTCTCCTGTCTGCTTTCCTTTCTCTGCCTTTGTTGTATTCCTTCCCATCGGAAATGAGCCTGCCCAGCTCCCCAATGCCAGCAAAGACCAGTGCTCCCATGCTGCCCAGATATTTACCCAGTTTCCACCGGGAGGTATCATAAAATTGCTTCAAAAGAAAGCTCATAAGCAGAAGGAAAATCCCCAGCTTATTAAAAAAAACCAGAAATTGGTCATCTGTGCAGAAAGTGGAAATGCCCAACAGCAGCATGGCTGTCATGTAAAAACTGCTTCCTTTTTTTAAGGTAATCCCCAGTTTTGATAACGAGAAGCAGAAAAACCAGAGGCTGCCGGCTACGAAAAAAGGGAATGTGACTCCCGATCCATTGCGATACATACAAAAGACGTACCATACGGAATAGGCAATGGCAGACGGCGCGATCACACCAAAATTCTTCCGCAGCCGTCTTGTCTCTTCCGTATCCTGTAACGGACCCAATCCCTGCACGGCCTCTCGTTTTCCGGGTTCCAGAGTACCGCCTTCCCACACATGCCTTCCAGATTCCGGGATACCTGCCTCCCACACACAGCTTCCAGATTCCGGGGTACCTGCCTCCCACACACAGCTTCCAGATTCCGGGGTACCTGCCTCCCACACACAGCTTTCCGGTTCCGTGGTCCGTACTGTCCCCCTCCGTTCCCCTGTCCCTGTTGCCTCTGACGCTGACGTCACTCTCACCGTTTCCTGTAGGGTGGTCTCCCCTTTTCCCGCTGTTCTGACTCCACTGTCCCGTCCTATATCATCTACAAATACACTGTGTTCCTTCTCCTGCATCCAAATTACACTCCTTTCTGTTTCCCCTCTAACCGGCTTCTCTATTATACTTTCCCGCCCCTTTTTTCCGCTTCCTGTGCTGTCCCCTCACCACTGTCCGGCACGGTTTCCAGTTCTCCGGCCACGCCTCCTCCGAATTCCTCTGTCTGCTCTCACTCACTATCCGGCACATACTCCAGAATATCCCCCGGCTGACAGTTCAGCGCCTTGCAGATTGCTTCCAGTGTAGAAAAACGCACCGCTTTTGCCTTATTATTTTTCAGAATCGACAGATTGGCCAGCGTAATGTCTACCTCAGTGGCCAACTCCGTCAGACTCATCTTTCTCTTTGCCATCATTACATCCAGATTTACCACAATTCCCATATAGCATCACTCCTCTGTCTTATCAGTGCGACGTTCTACATCCGCCATTTCAAGTTTCTGCTCCATTCTTAATCTGCATTTTCAGACATTTTGCGCAAATATCCGCTGATATTCCATTAATTTCAATATTCGCAAGAATATCTGACAGCCCCTGTGGTTTTCTGCAAAACACGGATCCCGGAACACCGCCTCAGATTGTCAGATCATTTTCCTGCTTATACCGCACTGCCTCGTCAAATACACAGGCCAGCACTTTACTGAACAATCCGGCAATTACAAATACCAGAATCACTACTGTCATCGCCACCGTCATATAGACAATACTGCGCACCACCGACATCAGCGCAATGAAGAAACTCCAATTCCCCATCTTCTGCAAACTGAGTACATTCTCTTTCACAAAACAGTCCTCTGCCAGCACGGTCCTGAAAATCCTGCGCAGTTCTCTGACCAGCACCAATGCCCCTATTCCCAGCACGAAGTAAATAACTACACTTTCTTCGTAGTGTTCCACCATATACGGAAACAGATCTCCTATCTTCCTGATGGTAACAGGCAGGCTCACTGTCACTGCAATCCCCATATAAAACATAACGTCCAACAAGTACTTGGTCCACATGGCCAATTTCTGCTTTTTCATCTTTACCGCTCTGTTTTCTTCCATAAAGCAACCTCCACATGATACGGAACTTATTTCCGGTTTCTACCAGCCAATATAACACTGTTGATAGCGATTGTCAATATTTTATTATTGTTTTTCAATAAATTTTTGCCGTTTTACGTTTTGAAACCACAAAAAAAGCGGGACCGTGTCCTCACAGACATCCGACCCCGCCGCTGTAAAATATCCAAAATTGATTCAGCACTTCACAAATGGATCCATATACGTTCCTCCGGTCAAAGAACAGATTGCCGGATTTTTTCAGCTCCCGCTCCCTTACTCTCCGGACAGCAATGTCACAGGGCTGATTTTCCTGATCTTCAGAGATAGCAGACAGGCTGTTCCAAACGTAAAACTCACCAGCCCAACACCTGTCACTGCTATAAAATCAACCGGAACGATAAAAGTACACTTCACGATTCCAATACCATGCAGAAACAGCGCGGTGAGAGGATTAATGATACCGGCGCACAGTGCAAGCCCCACCCCGCAGGACAGAATAACCGCAGGCATAAAACTGACTGCCATTTGCAGGATCAAACCTCCTGTGGTATATCCCAGCGCCTTCATAATCCCATAATCCCCTGTCTTGCTGTTCAACATGGTGCGGACCAGCAGATATAGCACAAATACCACCACAGCTCCTGCCAGCACCAGAACCACAGCCACCAGAATCTTCATAAGCGATACGTACACCGCCGAAGAGCCATCTATGGTAGAACGAACATTAATTGTCGCGTTTACATCTCTACCTAACCGGCTGCTGATCCTCTCATGGAAGACTTCGATATCCGTCCCTGGCTCCAGATTTACATAATAACTGAGGTTCTCCGGTGTCCCCATACGGGCATAGCCCTCTCGTGTCAGCAGACAGTCCTTGCCCAGGTTGCTGGAGATCTGAGTAAAACCGCAGATCAGATACTTTTGCCCCTGTCCCTGTGCCCTCAGCGTAATTTCGTCACCGATTTTCAGATTTTTTTCCCCGGCATATTTGGCCGCAAGCGCCACTTCATTGTCATAACGGGGAAAACGCCCCTGGAAGCACACATCCTGGTTATTGACCTTTGAAAAGTCCTCTGACATCGTGGCTATCAGTACAATGCCATCCCCGTCCCCATGAGTCACTTCCTCAGAATGATACAGATAAACTTTCTCCACACTGTCCTCCGTCTCCATCATCCTTAGAAATTCCGCCTCCGCCGCAGCGTCAACATTGATGCAGGAATCCGCTGTCTCCCCCACAATCAAATTGATAAAGGGATCCATATTCACAATGACATTCTCCACCATCAGCCCGGAAAAGACCACCACAAGAGAGAGGACCAGCATGGTAATACATACTGTGACATTCTGTTTCACCCCGGAAAGCGTGGTTTTCATGGCCAGAGCCAGATGAAGCGGCATCCATGTTTCCCCCAGAGGAACATGATTCCGTTTAAAATTATGTGTACTAACTCCATGTCTTAATGCAATTACCGGATCAATTCTGCGAATCCTGCGGGCGGACAGCCACACAGCCAATGTGACGGTTCCGCCAATGGCACAAACCGTAAGCCCAAAAGGCACAGGCAGGAAATGAATTTCATAAGGAATTCCGGTCTGAGAAATCATCATAGTATTCACCGTTGGAAACAGGCAGTAGGAAACACCGATTCCTGCCAGAGAAGCCAGAACCGCCACGCCTGAAAATTGTAGCAGCAACGCTCCGATGATTTGTCCACTCCTGTATCCTATGGCCTTCAACGCTCCCAGACTCCGCATATTTTCCTGAATATCCTGAATAACATTGGACGCAATCACCACCAGTGCGATCACTGTCACAAAGAAAGCCATTGCACTGACCACCCCGGAACAGATCATCTGTGAAATATATCGTGAGGCGGATACCATTGTATAGGAATTGCTCTGAGTGCGTACCTCCGGAAAACGTGAAGACACAGTATTTTTCAACATCGCCTCGAAATCTTCACTTTCTCCGCTCTCCCGGATCCGTACGGACACCAGCGTGGATGCAGGCGCATATCCCTTTTCCTCCAATTCCTCATACAGATCCTCTGTCAGCAAAAGAGCACTCATGCTGCAATTATGAGACCCCGCCATTATGCTGTTAAAAAAACCGCAGACCGTGTATTCCAATGTATTGCTGCCAATATTGATCTCTATCCTGTCTCCCGGAGAAATATTCCCATCCATACCGTACAACATTGGCAAATAGACACCGCCTGTACATATCCCCTCCTCTACGATCTCAATTCTCCCTATCACCCGGTTCAGGGCCGTCTCTTTCTCCAAAATTACAAATTCCGTATTCACTTCACCCTCATTGTAGGCAAAACTTCCCACTATACACAGCGCATCCTCCATGATAAACTCCATGGTACGCTCGTCTTTTTCCAGCGTCTCCGCCACGAAATCCATCAATTCCTCACTTCGGCTGCTCAAGGCCAGGGTCACATGTTCTGCATTCAGCTTCTCATGATATCTATCGAAATTACGTTTATAATCCATGGAAAGCATCATCCATAAATTCAGCATGGCTGATGCCAGCACAATCAATGCCACAATCGCCGTGGTCTGCCCCTTAGCCCGTCTCAGATTAGAGGCGGCTATCAGAAAATATTTACTCATATCTACCACCCCATTTCTTCCAGAAAGGCGGATAATTTCTCATGTCGGCCCCTGTCACCATGCACATAGGTTCCCAAATCACATTCTCCCAGAACTGCACCGTCCCTCAGATATAAAATCCGATTGCCCCGCCTGGCGGAACGCATATCATGGGTCACCATTACCACGCTCTGTCCCTGTCCGTTAAACCGGCTGAGAGTATCCAGGACATCCAGACCGGTTTTGGAGTTCAGTGCCCCAGTAGGCTCGTCGGCAAAAAGAATCCGGGGGGAATTGATCAGCGCCCGGACAATCCCCACCCGCTGGGCCTCTCCCCCGGACAGCTGGGCAGGAAATTTCTTCCATGCCTCCTCCGGAATATCTACCGCCAGGAGCAGTTCCTCTGCCCGCCGAACCAACACCTTTTTGTCCCTGTTCACCAGTAGTCCAGCCGCCAGTACATTATCCATCACGCTCATCCCATCGATTAGATAAATCTGCTGGAATACAAATCCGCAGGACCTTCGGCGAAATACAGCCAGATCGTCAGAATTCAATTCCGATATGATCTCCTTCCCGAAAGTAATCTTTCCCAGAGAAGGGGTATCCATCCCTGACAGCGCATACAAAAGTGTGGACTTCCCCGCTCCGCTGGCTCCCATAATCACTGTGAAATCTCCCTCATACAACTGTAAATCAATATTTTTCAGAACATGCTGTAATACCCCTCCGTTGGAAAAAGATTTACTCAGGGCCTCTGTCTGCAATAAAACGTTTTTCATAAATGGAATCCCTGCCTTTCTGTGCACCAGCCTTCTCCGGCTGCCGTGCCTTCTCTATGTTCTATTTTCCCTCAGGAATCCTTAAATGTCTTTATCCAATCCTTATGGAAACCTTAAATTATTACTATATATTCTGACCTTTCATAACCATCTCTTTCCTACGGATGATACGCGGCGTGTCGTCCGGGGGAAGATTTTATCCCTACTCGCCGCACAGCCCGTGCTCCGCTTTAGCGGCAGACTTCTACTGCACGGGCTTGGGCATAAAAAAAGGAACCGACCTTAAGTCAGCTCCCTGTGTGACAGTCTCTCCTGTCGAATAATCCGCTGTATGCTTTTCTCAGATAAATAATAAGTCTCAGCCAATTCATAAATCGGCATACCGGCCAGATAGTCCCTGTAAATCAGGTGGTTTCTGTCCTGCAGCTCCACCCGGTAGGTGGTTTTAGCCCCCCATTCCCTTCTGTGTTCCTGCTTTCGCGGAATATATATGTTTGTTCCGTCAACATACTCCTGAATCAGTTCTATAATCTCGCCCGGCAGAATTTCTTCTGCTCTTATATAGCCCATGTCTGCCTCCTCCATTGTCAATTTCCAATTTCTGTTCACAGCCCACATTTCAGTGCACAGTGAAAGTAACAATTTCAGGAAAGCATTGGCTATAACATTTCCTTGCATCGGTCAGTCCGCCAGGATGCGGCACCGCTGCTTATTCTGCAATAGCCAGTGCTATGCAGACTTAACGTATCTCATCATATGGAAGTCTCCTTTCCTCTTTCACTTTATCAAAATCCATCCTTAAAGGCGCTTGACAAGGATGGTCTCTACGGCGTTTTTTATCATAGCATGGTTTATGGAAAAAAGCAACACGGCCGGCGTTTATCTGCTGTCTTATATTTTAATCTGCTCTGCTGTATCGCAGCCGCTCATTCGGATTACTACCGTAACCCGCAGTCCCTTTTCCCCATTTTCCACCAGAAGCTTCCCCTGCATTGCTTTCATAAAATAATCCGCGATATACAGCCCCAGTCCTGCTCCTTCCGCCTCCTTCGCATTACTCCCTCGTCTGAACTTTTCCTTTATCAGAGGCAATTCTTCACTGCCCACACCACCGCCCCTGTCCTCCATCTCCACAGCAAGATATCCGCCCCCTGTCTCTAATGTCACATCAATCTTCGTATCCGCATATTTGTAAGAATTGGCAAACAGATTGTCAAATACCTGCTGCAAGCGAAGTCTGTCCCCATACAGCAGACAGTCCGGAACTGCCGGAAGCACTGCACGATGCAGATAATCCGCACTTTCCAAAATGGCCGTAAGCTCTCCTGACTCCATATCCCCAGGAGTCACAGTCAGCTGTTCCATCTCCTCCAGCGTAGCCGTGAACAGATTGGTCACAAGCGTGTTGA
Organism: uncultured Acetatifactor sp.; assembly: GCA_910580225.1. GTDB lineage: Bacteria > Bacillota > Clostridia > Lachnospirales > Lachnospiraceae > Acetatifactor. Next base: position 100,749 of record CAJTXE010000003.1, on the reverse strand, counting down.
TCTGTTCCGCCTTGCGTATGATCTGCAGGTAATTATCCCCCATTCCCGCCAGCAGCAGCTCCTCCTGTCCCTGGGCGCCTCCTGAACATACATTCTTTTCCGCTGTTCCGGAACGGACATGCTCCGCCAAAGCCGCTCCCACTTCAGCGGCGGCCTGTATGCTGGCTACCGGTGTCTTAATATCGTGAGAAAGCTTGGCCACCAGCTCCTTTTTGTCCGCATTGGCTTTCGCCTCTGCCACTCTGGCCCTCTTCAGTTCCGCCCGCATAATGTCAAAGCTCTCTGTAAATGCACCGAACAGATTATATCGGTCCATCTCCAGCGGAATATCAAGATTTCCTCCCGCCACTCTGCGGGCAAAATGCTTCATATCCTGAAACGGCCGAATCATTCTGCGGTTCAGATATGCGGTATAAGACATATACAGTATCGCCTGAACGGCAATCGAAGTTCCCAAAACCACCACGGCCGCCCGCTTTCGGGTTACAAGCAGCTCTTCTCCGTTATTATAAATCAATATCTTCCCCACTACATGTCCGTCCTGCTCCACATCCACAATTGTGTCCCTGTGAATCACCGCCTGATTCATATTCTCGCTGAGGCCGGCCCTCGTGCGAAACAGTACCTTGCCCGCATTATCGATCACCGCATAGTCCAGCCCCGTCTTTCCTCTATGGGCCTCCATTCTGTTCCAGTTTTCCTGTACGGAATATCGTTCTTCATTTACTGCGACAGAATCCAGCAGATTTTCGGTGTCTTGGGCCGAAAAGAGGAACAAGCCTCCCAGTTCCACCCCGAATATCAGCAGAAGCACCACTTGAAAACAGCGCCTCTTCATGACTGTTCTCCACAGAACCGATATCCGTCCCCCCAGACTGTAAGGATATATTTCGGACTGCCGGGATTATGCTCAATGGCTTCCCTGAGCTTCCTGATATGCACATTCAATGTCCCGTCTCCGGTGAATTTATCCTCCCATACCTGTTCGAACAGCTCCTGCTTGGAGATTACTCTGCCTTCATTCCGAACCAGATAGGCCAGCAATCTGAATTCCAGAGCTGTCAGGCGGACACTTCTGCCCTCCACCAGCACCTGCTTCGCCGGAAAATCAATGGTCAGACTGCCGATGGCCCTGCCATCCACATGTTTCTTCCATTTATAACTGCATCATAGCCGGAATACAGATACTTGTCAAGGCAGAGTTTTCCATATTGATTTTCTGAATTATGCGCTGCCTTTTCAGTTGCTGCAGTGTCGTATCCAATTTATCCTTTCTCATTTCATCTATTGTCTGATACTTCTCAATAATGATACTTTCCCCGCATCCCCACCAGGAACAAAACAGTCACCACAGCTGCCATCAGCTCCGCAGCCACAATGGAGATCCAGATACCGTCAATCCCCCACACCAGAGGAAACAGCAGCACAGCCGCCACCTGGAATACCAGCGTCCGCAGGAATGAAATCAGCGCCGACACCAGACCATTGCCCAGCGCTGTAAAAAAGGAAGACCCATATACAGCAATCCCCGCAAACAAAAATGAAAAAGAATACACAAAAAACCCCTCCAAAGTCAGTTCCAGTAATTCTGCATCATATCCCACAAAAATCAGGGAAAGGGGGCGGGCCAGCCCTTCCCCCAGTCCCAGCATGCCCACTGAAAAAATGCCGATCAGTACCAGACTCCGCTTCAGCAGTCCTTTCAGCTCCTCCCTGTTTCCCGCGCCGTAATGATAGCCCACCACCGGAGCCACCCCCACGGAATAGCCGATAAAAGCGGCAAAAAAGATCATGCTCACGTACATCAGCACACCATAAGCCGCAACTCCGTCCTCTCCGGCGTATTTCATCAGCTGCAGATTATAAAACATCCCCACCACAGACATGGAAATATTCGACATCAGTTCAGAAGAACCATTGACACAGGTTTTCAACAGGGCTCTGCCGTCGAACTTTGTCCTGGTAAGCCGCAGCAGACTGGTATTGGGGCGGCCGAAATATATCAGCGGTATGATACCGCCCACTGCCTGACTCAACGCCGTAGCCCCGGCTGCTCCCACAAGTCCCCATTGAAGCAGCCCAACAAACACCCCGTCCAGAACCATATTCGTCATCCCCGCCGCAACGGTAACAGCCAGGCCCAGCTGGGGTTTCTCCGCCGTGATAAAGAAACTCTGAAACTCATACTGCAGGATAAAAGCCGGAAGGGCAATCAAAATGACTCTGCCGTACAGCACGCAATTATCCAGCAACACCCCCTCTGCCCCTAACAGAGCCGCCACAGGACGGATCAATACAATCCCAAGGACAGCAATGATTACGCCGCAGATCGCAGAGATATAGACAAACAGGGAAAACAATCTGTTCGCCCGCTCCCGGTCCCCGGTTCCCATGGTAATGGCGATCAGGGCGCTGCCTCCCGTGCCGAACATAAATCCCACAGCACCCAGAATCATCAGAAAAGGCATAATAAAATTCACCGCTGCAAACGGTGTCTTCCCCACGAAATTGGATACGAAAAACCCGTCCACCACACCATAGATGGATGTAAAAATCATCATCACAATAGACGGCAGCGTGAACCGCAATAATTTTTTGTAATCAAAATGATCTGATAATTGAATCTTCATAATATAATCCCTCCTGTCCGCTTCCTCCAGGACCACGGAACCTTCCGGCATTTCTCTTCCCCGCAGCCGTTCCGGATTCACTGCTTTCAATCCGCTTTCTTATGTGAGTCCCATTCCCCTTACAATTCCCGGATCTGATCCCGAAGCGCCTCTAAATAATTCTCTGTCAGTTCCAGATACAGCTCCAGTTTCTCCCTTGGCCAGGAATCCAGAATCCCGTTCTCAATCTCGATCAGGCGCACCACTGTCCGCTCTGCCAGAACTTTCCCCTGTTCCGTCAGGCATACCCGCTTCCGTCTTCCGCCGTAAGCCTCCAGATAGACAATCCCCTCCCCCTCCAGTTTCCGCAGAGCAGAATTCACAGTCTGCTTGCTGATACCCGACAGCCGGCAGATTTCGCTTAGGAGACAGCTGTCCCCGTTATTGCAGATGGTATAGAGAATCTGCCCTTCGCTGTCGGACATTCCCAGTTTCAGATATGCCTCATGATAAGCCCCATTGGTCTCACTTACCAGGTAATTGAAGCGCTTCATTTCTTTTGTCGTATAGCCCTGCATGCAATACCTCCTGCCTTTTCTCAATAAAAAAGTATGAAATCGTACCTATGTAAGTTTAGTACGATTTCATACAAAAGTCAAGTCTCTATATTATTTTATCATTTTTTCATTTCGTCCTGAAAATCAGAGACATATCGTTGAGCATCTGTCAATCCGCCGGTATGGTATCAACATACATGCTTATACCTCGTAAATCAGCAACGCAGCCGGCACCGGATAATCCACTCCCTCCAGGAACAGCCCCATCTCCCTGGCCCTGCAGATCAGCGCCATGGGAATACGGTCTCCGCAGAACATATACTGCTGCCATCTGGGCACATCCTTCAGATGAGCGGGCAACTTTACAAAACCATTATCAAAGATCGGCTGCAGCACCTCCCGGACTCGGGCCGCAATCTTCTCCACATATACTTCCCACAGAAGTCCTTCCTCCTGATACTCCTCTGTGGTCAGTACTGGAATATCCAGTTCCAAGGTATCCTCCCGCCGCAGGAAGCCATGCTCTATCAGGATCTCCGCATCCTCCAGCACATGGGCGCTTACCGCTGACTCTTCGGCAGGCACCTTCTTCCACAGTTCATAGAACCATTTCTTATACTCGGGTATCCACTTATGATCAGGAAGATTTCCCAACGCCGTATCGTACAGCAGTATCTGCAGAAATTTTGTATCCCGGAAATTCCGATCCATGTTCCCTGCCTGCCCATTTACATTATATTTCCAGAACAGCTCTTCATTCTCTTTACAATCCTCTGCCGAATACTGCATGCCCATGGCAATCCATCTTCCTCCGTCCCTGCGGTAAGGATACTCGGAATACGGAAAATCCCCCGTGACTTCATCCCGGACCGAAACACAGGCATTTATCAAAAGTCGTATGCAGAAATGAAGTTCCAACCTGGTCCGTGCCCGCTCCGTCTGGCGCAGGTACCAGGGTTTTTGCCGCAGTTCGCCTAGCGCCAGCCCAACATCCTCCCAGAACAACTGAAAGTGGTCTTCCGCAAGGGCAAGCTGTCGTTCAAAGGTCGCCTTCCTGTCCCTTTCTGTAAAGATAATAAAATCCGTATATACTTTCCCACCTTCTGTACGCTTCATAAGTTCGCCCTGAATCAGTCTCTCCGTCACAGGCTCCACAAAAGCCGCGGGAACTCCAAGGGCTTTGGCAAGCTCAGTCTCGGTTAAGGGCTTTGGGTAGGCAAGGCTCAGAATGCTCTGGGCCAGCTTATCCGCAGAAGACACCAACGAAAAAGGTTCATTGTTAAGTCCTATCTCTCCGGAACAGGACAGGTGCAGGGTATCCGGTTCATAACTTTGTCTTGTATAGTTTTCCATATCAGCCACTCCTTTTCTGATATGCTGTCTTCCTATATTCAGCCGGCTTTTCACTGTTCCCGAAGGAATCCCCAGGTCTGCTGCAATCCGTTCCACCGTATGCCCATGCATGTAAAATCGCACCATCACTTCCCGGTGTATCCGGGCCAGATAACCCAGTTCTCTGCGGATTACCTCCAGTTTTTCCACGGACTCCTCCTCCGGTTCGGGCTCCTGGGCTATCTCGAAGGGGTACTCTTCGAAGCTGATCTGGGGTTTGTTGTACTTCTCCCGCAGCCAGTCACAGTATTTGTTGGAGAGGATGGTAAGAAGCCATGCCCACAGGTTATCAGGCTTCTTCCCCCGGGAAAGCTGGCTGATGACAGCCAGAAATGTCTCCTGGGCTATCTCTTCTGCCGCATAAGAGTCCCGCGTCTTTTTCAAAGCAGCTGAATACAGTCTGTCAACATATTCACTTAAATTATATTTTTCTTCCATACTTATGTCCCCTGAAAGCGCTTTTTCGGAAACCGCCGCTCTGTGAACTGGTACCGCAGCCGCCCGGGCCCGGGTTCTGACGCGGCGCCGGTTCTCAGGCAGGATTCCTGTCCGGCGGTTCAATAACATAGTCGTGGAAAAACTGATATGGTTCACTGGTTTTCTATTTTTTTGCGAATTTATATACGCTTCCGTTTCCGCTTTGATATTCTTATTGGCTGCCAAAGCTGTCCTTTGTATGTCCGTCTGTTTCTACGTTTCCTGTGGTGTCTTCCGAGTCCTGGTATGTATATTCCATACACAGCCGCAGCTCTTCTAACGCTCCATCCCATACAGCCGCAGCCCGTTCTCCCATGCCGCCCTGCGCACTTCCTCCCCTGATACCCCCTTGAGAAGGGCCAACGCCTCCACCACATAGGGAAGGTTCAGAGAACTGTTCCGTTTCCCCCGAAAGGGCACCGGCGCAAGGTAGGGGCAGTCGGTCTCCAACACAATCCTGTCCATGGGAATGTATTCCGCCACCTCCTTCAGCTTCCGGGCATTCTGAAAGGTCAGGACTCCCCCGATCCCAATATAGAAACCCATATCCAGGAAAATCCGGGCTATTTCCTTTGTATACGAAAAACAGTGGACCACACCCCCGATCTCCCCCGCTTTTTCCGCAGTCATAATATCCGTCGTATCCCTGGCTGCATCTCTGGAATGGATAATGACCGGAAGCCGGCATTCCCGGGCAAGCAGCAGCTGACGGACAAACCACTTCTTCTGAATCTCCCGGGCCGGCTCGTCCCAATAGTAATCCAGGCCAATCTCCCCAACCGCCACACATTTTTCGTGACGGCATATTGACTTCAGATACTCCATGGGTTCTATGGTATGCCTGCACATGGCCGTGGGCTGTTCCACAGGCTTCATGACTTCCGGAGACTGGGTAGATCGGAAAGGCTGCAGAATGGGGTCTTCAAGCGCCCCGGTTTCACTGGGGTGAACCCCTGCAGAGGTGTATACAAAATCATATTTTTCTGCCAAGGCAAGACTGCTCCTGCAGGATGCCAAACTGGCACCTATGTTCACCACCCGGGCAACGCCATTCTCCGGCAGTGACTCCAGAAGTGCATCCCTGTCGTCGTCAAAAGCCTTGTCGTCATAATGAGCATGGGTATCAAATATTGCTGTCATTTTGTCTCTTTATTTCTCCTTGTTTTTATAACTGCAGAATGCTCATTTCCCCCTCCTGCATCACAATCCCCCGCCTGTCATGTATGATCCTTCCTTCAAGATTCCTATGGTATATCTTTACACGGTGTTCAGATCACTTCAGAGCTTATATGAAACATAGGAACCTACTAACCGTCCATCCTCCATTTTGACCGGCGATACCGTAAAACCATTCTTTACCCATAGCATATGCGATGGTATATTGTTCCCATCGCAGTAAGCCCTCACCTGATAGCAGCCATTTTCCCTGGCCATTTCTATGCATTTCTGCACAATCAGGCTGCCGATTCCCCTGCATCTGTTCTCCTCGTCAAAAACTTCAATCACATTGATGAACTCCTCGGTCCTGCCCACCGGTGCGGGAATCTCCCTTCCAAAGGACCATGAAAAACCCAGTATGATATCGGCCTCAGCGGCAATTATGAGATTTCCTCCTTGCTGCATCACCTGTGCGGTATATGGATATTTGGATAAAATAAATTCCTTTTCGTCATCGTTTCCGGTTCTGATCATCATAGTTTCTCCCTTCCGCGGCATGCTGTCATGCACCCGCTCCAGCTGCTCAGCAAAATCAAAGAACGGAAAGTTTCCATCCTGTTCCCTTTTCAGGGCCTTACATTTACAGGCTTGTCGTAATAAATCCTGCTCTCCTCCAGAATCGCAAATTTTCCGGCATCCAGAGACAGGATGGAAACCGCGCAGTTAGGCATGCCTACCTTCCAGAACTCTTCCAGCGGCATATCCTGAATGGTCCCCAAAAGGCATCTGTTGAATGCACCGTGGGCCGCCACCAGAACCGCTTTACAGCTTCTCTCCAGGGGCAGAATTTTCTCCTCCAGAAAGCTCCGGGCCCGAGTCATGACCTGCTCAAAGGATTCCGCCCCTGCAGCCGGTACATAAGCTTCCGGCCTGCACAGAAAATCATGTAGAGGATGTGCAGGATCCTTCTTGGGTGGGTCAAAGGCACTCCCTTCGTATGCTCCAAAATTCATCTCCATCAGCCGTCTGTCCGTCTCCAGTGGAATATCCCGGCCTGCCGTCAGAATCCGGGCAGTTTCCAGCGCTCTTGACAGGGGAGAGGCAAAGGCCCTGTCAAAGATTGTCCCCTCCCGTTCCAATGCCTTGGCTGTCTCCTCCGCCAGTTCCCGACCATAGGCATTCAATGGAACATCACTCTGTCCCTGCAGCCGTCGGTCTTTGTTCCATTCCGTTTCACCATGTCTGATTAAGTAGATTTTCATATTGTATCTTCCCATCTGTTTTTCTTTCAGGTTCAAACCCACAGACCTTTTCGGGTATCTCCTGTTCCCCTCTTCCGGGGCTTACTGCGGTACAGCATGCCAGCGGCTATCACATTGCTGTATTATGGTCTATGTGCAAAATTTTGTCCCCCTGATCTGACGAAAACACCAGTCGATACTCTCTCCGCTATAGCACACAGCCTGACCTATAACATCATATATTCCACATTCTCGCCAACCCGCTTTCTGGCAAGCGCCAACAGCTGCCTCTGATTTTCCTTGGAATCAAAGCCGATCCATTGATCACAGGTTTTCTTCGGCGCAGCACTCTTATAATAGAATCTCACAGCATGGGACTGGTAGCTGACACGAACCTTGCCGCTGCGGACTGTCCCCGCTATGGTCTCCGTCTCAATTTTGCCCAGTTTTTCCGAATCAACCAGCATCACCCTTCCATTCCAGTGCAGAGCAACCCAGTAACGGCTTCCAACCGTCCCCCAGAGCATGCCTTCCTTCGTCCTCTCTTCAAATTCCCACTCTTTCCCTGTATTCAGAATATCCTCTGCAAAAGCCTCCTGCTCTGCGGCGGAGGGAAGTTCTTTTTTGATATTTTTCCCATGTTTTTTCAAGATTTTCGCCACATTGGACTGCCCCTTCTGGCCATACCAGAACATGGCGCCCACAACTTCCCCGCAAAGCACTCCCAGCGGCACATAGAAAGCAGCCATCTTCGTTGCAGGCATTTTGAGATACACACCAATAGCCACAAAAATCGCCAGACTGATTACAACAGACAGGCAGGCAAGGCGATACCCTCTCTTCAAATTGTATTCACACCATGCCTCCGCCCAGGTCTTCTCCCAGAGAAAGAATCCTTCCATCTTACTTCCGGAGTCTGCCGGCAGCGCAACCTTCTTTTTCTTTCCGCCCGTAAAAAGCGAAATCAGACTGACGATGGCGATCAGAAGACTGACTCCCGCCGCCAGTATGCACACCCAGATATCTCCCTTCTCCAGGCCATCCACCACGCCGTCCTCAATACAGTACCAGTCAGCCGGACTCGGATTCTCCTCCAGTCCATCGCACAAGTCCGCAATAACCTGGCCGTACTCATCGCCGAAATAGCTCTCCCGGTAAGCCGCCTGTCCTTCGGTGGACCGATAAAATTCAATGATTTCACTCTCTTCCAAGGCGGCAGCTGCATGCGCCGCGGCATCACTGTCCATTTTCTTCAGCGTTCCGTCCGCCATATAGGGCGACATGTCCTTGCCCGCCCGCAGCTCTACCGCAAGCTTCAAATTCCACAGCAGATTTTCCAGCCGTCCGTCATTCCTCTCGGAAACCACCACATACACAAAGGCCTTGCGGACATTGTCATAAACCACATATCCCGTCCTTCTCACCCTGTCAGGATCTCCGGAATAATACTCCTCCACATAAGATGCAACCGGATAGGCAGCCTCATAGGACAGGTATTTTCCCTCCGCCTGTTCAATGGTCTCCTGTATACCCAGGCTTTCCGGTCCCGCCTGCAGCTGCAGGAACTGACTGCCGCCCACCATCCAAAATCCCACTGCGCATGCTGCCGTGCACAACATCACCACAATAGTTAACAACCTTTTCATGCTTCCTCTCCTTACGTTTTTTCTTTCATTATACATAAGACAGCCCTAAAATTCAATAGCTGCATTTCTTGAGTGATTGATTGCAGGACTTGAATATCTGCATTTCCGATTTGCTTTGACACGCACGCCATTTGACACCGGAAGAGTGCAGAGCTGTGGGAGAATATACAGCAGAAGAGAGACATTTACAACCATTCAGGCCATACATCAAATTACATTGTATTACGGAAAAGAGGGATTTTACAGGTTTAACAGCACGAAAAAAGAACCGTCCCCAAGGCTCCCAGGTCCTCAAAAACAGTTCTTCCAAGTGCGCCGCCAGGGGCTCGAACCCTGGACACCCTGATTAAGAGTCAGGTGCTCTACCAACTGAGCTAGCGGCGCATATCCATCCGTATCTTAATGAATCCTTCATTATCTTTCGGAAATCTGTTGTGTCGTTCACAACAAAATGAATTATATTATATTCTTCTTATAAATGCAAGTGTTTTTTCAATAATTTTTTAAGTTTTTTTAATTTTTGGCAATTTCATCATTTTTCTGGTTCAATCTCTTCCGTTTTTCGCCAAAATAACATATAATCTTTCCCTGCAGCATGATCTGTCACCCCATCAGCTCCGCCAAAATCCCGCCCAGAACTCCGATTCCATACAGCAGCCCCATAACTTTCAAGTTTTCCCGCCTGTGATGGTTCACGCGGAACAATACCAGTAAGCCCACACCCGAACCGGACAGAAGGCCTGCCATGGCCGCCCCCAGCCCCATTGCACCGTCCAGATACAGCCGGGTGATCACCACAGATCCCGCACAGTTGGGAATCATACCCACTAACCCGGACAGCATCGGTCCCACCACAGGCCTGTTCAGAATCAGACTCCCCAGTGCATCCTCACCTGCCAATTCCAGAAGCAGGTTCAATCCAAACGACACCAACAGAATAAAAAGGAAAATCTGAAGAGTATGGGTCAGCGCCCCGCGGAAAATCCCCTGTTCACAATGGCAATGTCCCTGTTCACACAGATCGGAAATGCCTTTGGGTTCCTTTTCCCCTCTTTTTCGCAGGATCAGATCAATGATCAGGCCCGCTGACATGCCAAAGGCTGCTTTGGCTGCCAGAATCTTCAGAATACCTTTCCCTGGCATCTGCTCGGAAATCAGTATGGGCAGCATTTCATCCGATGTGGACAGAAAAACAGCCATCAGAGTGCCAAGAGAGATGACTCTGCCCGCATAGAGATTTGCTGCTGCTGCGGAAAATCCGCACTGTGGAACTGCTCCCAACAAGCCGCCTGCCACAGGACCTGCTTTTCCCCCCTGCTTCAGCCACCTCTCCATTCTCTTTCCTGCGCTGTGTTCCAAATATTCCATTGCCACATAAGTCAAAAATAAAAATGGAATCAGTTTGACACTGTCCATCAAAGAATCTTCTATAATAAGCAGCATACCCTTCCTCCCGCCCTTCTGTATCCGCTCCAAAACCTCTGTATGCACCACAGCCCCTGTCTCCAGTTAGCCGCTGCTTTATACAGATCCGGCATTCACGCAAATCGCCCCGCTCAACGGGCAGACGCAGCTCTGTCTTCAACATTTAAACAGGCTGATTTTCAAATATTTCATCTGCCCCATCATTGAACAGCTGCGTCACCCATTCCCGAATCTGAGAAAGCAGTTCAATGATGGTTTGATTTACAAAATTTCCGGGCATCACAATCTCCTCACTGCCTGACGTCATGGTGATGGCAAATCTCTTCACCATGGCAAGCTCCTTCCCTGCCGGAAATCCCATTCGGGAGGCAGCCGCAGCCGCCTTCCCTGTCAGTTCCGAAGGATTCTGCACCTTCAGACTGATTTTCAGGGGAGAACGGCAGCCTTCCTTCGGAATCTCAAACTGTATTTCCACCTGATCCATCGTTAAAGTAAAGCAGTCCAGATCCCCCTCTTTCTCCCGGGACATGGCAGCAAGCAACAGAAAATATCCCCCTGCGGCAATGTTGTCATCCATCCTCTCCAGGCGAAAATCACGCACTTGTTTCAAATCCAGGCCAAACAGCTGCTCTGTCTGTTCCAGTGTTATATACAGTGTTTCCTTTTGTTCCGGCATCACAAGTTTCAATAAGCCATATTTCTCTGTCAGATTTTGCCGAACCGCATTATACAGCATGGTCTCATTGATAACATCCATAGCATCCGACAGATAAAGCTCCATCAGAGGTTCCTGGAGATCTCCCGGAAATACCAGAACATGAATCATATTCTCCCACACTTCTCCTCTGACTGTCAGATGATAAATATCCTTTTCTGACAATCCTGTCAGTTTTTTCAGAATTCCCAGCACTCTCCCGCTCCCTTCCGGAAGCGCTTCCCGGTCAAGATCCAACTCCAGTTCATAGGTGTAATGTGCCATATCCAGGTGTTCTTTCAGATACACTGCTGCTTTCCACACCGGATAGAGACGTATGCCGAAATAGACCAGAACTGCTGCCAATAACAAAAATACAACATATCCGAGCTTTCCTTGCTTCATAATCCCCCTGAATTCCAAAAATCTTCCTTGGATCTTCTATGACACACTTGTCATTTTAATCCCTGATTTTCTTATATAGTATCAGATTTACATATCCGTCCTCTATCCGGACTTCTGCACGGTCCACCATCATTCCCACCAGATGCAGCTGACTTGTCTCTCCAAAGTTCCCGGAACCGGCAAGCTCCCAGTAAATATCCTCAATACCGTTATTGCGCTGTTCTTTCAGGGAGTTCAGTTCCTGCAGGCGGTGTGCCTCCTCCGGACGGTAATTGGCGCGAAAAGTGAGGATGCCCTGACCGTCTTCCTTCTTGATTCCGGAACTGATATCGTCAGCTCCCACTGACAGGAAAAACATGGTCAATTCTGCTACGATTTTCGCTGCTTTTCTCTGTTCGTCAAACATTTTTACCCTTCCTTTTTCTATTTTTATAATCCAGTAGTATACTGTCCATAACCGGTACCATTACCATAGCCACCCAGCCTGTGCTGAATCCGTTGTTGTACAGATTCAGCCCTCCATACATCTGGGAGGTACACATGGCAATGGCCGTATGAAGCATCCCCGCAAAAATCCCGGCAATCACACCGAACCGCCCGGCAATTGGCGCCAAACCTACCGCAAAGATCGCCGCCAGCTGCACCCCGGGGGTTGTGGGTGCAAACCGATTCAGGAATGTGGACAGGAACACACCTGCCAGCAAGGGCAGATAATTCTTCACATGAGCACCGAATGCAGCAAAGCCGAATGCCGTCAGGATAGCCCCTATCACCGGCCCCGACAGATCGCCGCCGATCAGATAGATATAGGTCTCACAGGCAGCACCCACCATTGCCATATTCATCAGGGTGCTTCCCACCCCTTCCATCAGAACGAAATCTGCCACGGCTCTGCCTGGATGCTTCCAGATTTTTAATAACCCCTTTAATTGTCCCCTGCATAAGTAGAGACCATACAGGAAAGTCAGCAGAAAATAACCATACAGCCCCATTCCAATCCACAATGGCCTTCCCTCACGCCAGATCAGCACAGATTCACACTCCAGTCCGAAGGATTTCAGGATGCAGACCATGACGAATGCCAGAATCCCCGCAGAAAATCCCACGTTAAACAACGTGAATCCCATATGGGTAGATGCAGTATGGGCGGAAAGCCCCGGTAATATAAAACCGATCAAAATTCCGGCTGATACTGCAGCCAGAAGGTTGATTCTCCGGTCAAACGGCAGTAAAAACACCAGTTCTGTCACCAGCGGCGCCAGGGAAGTTCCAAAGAGTGCCGTATACAAATATCTGCTCAGCCGATAACCGTGTATCTTGGCATAAACGGAAGCCCCCAACAGAATCGGCAGGATATTCACTGGGTTCTTTCCCCATAAGCCATAACCCACATTGATGAACACCGCAGCCATGGTCAGACCGGTAAAATGGACAGACTCCCGATAAAGCAGCACCAGTCCCATTGCCATCACCAATACCGCATTGGCAAACGCAGCACCGCAGCCGGCCAGTTCCAGGTAATCCGTAATCAGCGCGTCCCTGGAAATCACAATGGTCCACAGCCCCCGAACCACATCCGGCACTCCCTGTCCTTCCTTTGCCATGCCCACCAGACCTGCTGCAAACAGCATCCCGATAGAAAAAATACAAAATACTTTCAGTTCCCTGCCTTCCAATCTCTCCCTGAGCGTCCTGCCCGCCATCTGTACCTCCATTTCCCGATGTTTTGTACATCCGTCCTGGAATATCTCCCGGCCCCATCGTAAACCTTCCTTACCAACAGTGTAAAGGAAACGGCTTCAGAAAGCAAGAGGTAAGTTTCCATGAACAGTAACCTGTTCCTGTCCTCCTGCGCCGGAAAGTATGGACAATAGAACAATTCGTGCTATAATTATAATATACAAAATGAGTCATAACCGGAGCATTTTCCGTTCCGGTTGAAAGGAGTTTACTATGTCTGATTTACCGCCTCGCCTTTTCCCCCATGCAGAATTTTACAGCAGCCACCGCAATTTCGCCGGAGCGGCTGCCCAGGGAAATGAAAATTCCGAGAACGCCTCTGAAAAAAATTCAAAGGAGGACTTTGAAAATGTTAAGGGCCATTCAAAGAACGGCTTGGAACCTTTCGAAGAAGATTCTGAAGACGGCTTTGAAGATTCCGGGGACCGTTTAGAGGCAGACTTTGCAGAGTTCGGAGACGATTCTGAAACAGACTTTGAAGAGTTTGAGGACGATTCTGAAACGGACTTTGAAGAGTTCGAGGACGATTCCCAAGAGATCGGCGCTTTCACCGCCGCATTGCCGTTTTCCAGAATTGACCTCATCCGCAAAGCGGCAGAATCCGGTGATGCCGACGCCCAGGACCGATTGGGAGACTGCTACAAGCATGGCCTGGGCGTCAGGCGGGATTACGTCCAGGCCGTAGAATGGTACCGGAAAGCCGCTGCACAGGGCAATGCTGCTGCACAGCGCAGTCTCGGATATTGTTACAACTACGGAGAAGGCATCAAGAGGGATTATGTAAAAACCGTCTACTGGTACACAAAAGCTGCAGAAGGAGGCGACGTGGATGCCATCCGCAACCTGGGCAACTGCTACTACTTCGCCACAGGCGTGGAACAGGACTTTGACAAAGCCGCCTACTGGTATCAGAAGGCAGCGGAGCTGGGACATCCCCATGCAGAAAACAGCCTGGGCCTATGCTATCAATTGGGAAGAGGTGTACCCCAGGATTCTATAAAAGCTATTGAATGGTATCGAAGAGCCGCCAGCCATGGAGATAGCGTGGCCCTTTTCAATCTGGGACAATGCTACGACAGCGGACAAGGCGTGGAGCGCAGTGAGAAGAAAGCTGCGGAATACTACCTGAAGGCTGCCAGAAAAGGGTACGCCGACGCCCAGTACAATCTGGGTGTGTGCTTCGAAAGCGGTCTGGGAATCAAGCAAGATCCCGATGCTGCATTTTACTGGTATCAGCAAGCCGCCCAACAGAACAATGCATATGCGCAAAACGCTATGGGTACCTGCCATGCCGACGGAATCGGCGTCTCCCCGGACAATGCGAAAGCCGTGGAATGGTTTCAAAAAGCCGCACAGCAGGGCAATGTTGACGGCCAGTACAACCTGGGCTACCACTACGAATTTGGTCTGGGCGTGGAACAGGATGATGCCAAGGCGGTAGCATGGTATCTGAAAGCTGCGGAACAGGGACACTGCCTGGCTCAATACAGCATGGGATTTGCCTATGAACACGGCCAGAGCGTAAAACAGGATTTTGAAAAAGCTGCCATGTGGCATGGAAAAGCCGCAGAACAGGGCAACAGCAATTCCCAGTACAGCTACGGCTGGTGTTATGAAATGGGAAAAGGCGTGGAACAGGACGATGCAAAAGCCCTGAAGTGGTTCCAAAAAGCCGCGGAGCAGGGACAGACGGACGCCCTGTATCATCTGGGCAAATTTTACGAAAAAGGCCGTGGTACGGAACAAGACTATGAAAAAGCCGCAGAATGCTTTGAAAATGCTGCCCTCCAGGGTCATGCCGTTGCCCAGTTCAGCATAGGCTACTATTATGAACGTGGAAGGGGTGTAGAACAGAACTACAAAAAAGCATTGGAATGGTATCAAAAAGCCGCAGAGCAGGACGATGTAGACGCCCAATACAATCTGGCCGTCTTCTATAAAAACGGCATAGCAGTAGAACAGAATTTCGAAATGGCCGCCCTGTGGTATGGGAAAGCCGCAGAACAGGAGGATGAACAGGCCCAGTATATGCTGGGGTGTCTGTGCGAAAACGGTCTGGGAATGGAACAGGACCCGGTCCTGGCCGCAGAATGGTTCCGGAAAGCTGCGAAACAGGGCCATGCAGGCGCTCAGTATAAACTGGCCTACTGTTACAGCACAGGCTCCGGTGTTTGCCAGGACAGAAAACAGGGCTACCAATGGTTCCAAAAGGCTGCCAAGCAGGGCCACGCCGATGCTCAATACAATCTGGCGCTCTGCTACAGCTCCGGCACCGGGACCGACCCAGACGGGGACCTTGCCGTAAAGTGGTTTCAGAAAGCCGCCCAACAGGGCCATGCAGGGGCCCAGGAAATGTTGGGACGGTGCTGTTTCAGAGGAGAGCTTCTGCCCCAGGATTTTGAGGCGGCAGTCTCCTGGTTCCGCAAAGCCGCTGCCAACGGATCTGTGAATGCCATGAGTCATTTAGGTATCTGCTACGCCTATGGACGGGGCGTGGATCAGAACGCGCAGGAAGCAGTCAGCTGGTTTACTCATGCAGCCGAAGAAGGGGACGTAGGTGCTCAGTACAATCTGGGATGCTTCTGCGAAAAGGGATTCGGCATCCAGATGAACCTGACGAAAGCCAAAGAATGGTATTCCCAGGCCGCCGCCCAAGGACATGCCCATGCTCTGGCCGCACTGCAGCGCCTGGAAACGCTGTAACACCCCAGCAGAACCTCAATACATATTTTACAATACCAATTGCCACATTCGCCCCGGCAGAAGTGTTACCCTCTATGCTTCCTGCTGACTCTCCCGAACGCAGAAAACGGTTCTGTTTCCTTTGAAAAATCCGTCCGCCGATGGTATAATGGAACAGGGATGGCTGCGAAAATCCCTCAGCCATAAAGCTATTCCTAACAGATAACGGCCTGCCGCTGCTTTCGGCATCCACTAACAGGAGGACCACACTATGAATCATTCCAAAAAGCAAATTATTCTACTAATGACAGACGCAACCCGCCAGGATATGGTTGGCTGCTACGGCAATCCGGACATGCATACGCCGAATCTGGACCGTTTGGCGGAAAACGGTGTCCGCTACCAGAATGCCTACACCTGTCAGCCGGTCTGCGGCCCTGCCCGCTCGGCCCTGTTCACCGGTACATACCCCCATTCCAATGGCAGCTTTGCAAACTGCATCCCTCTGGGCGCCAACGTAAAAACCATCGGACAGCGTCTCACAGACAACGGCATCCGCACAGCATACATTGGGAAATGGCATCTGGACGGAGGCGACTACTTCGGCCTGGGCACCTGCCCGGAAGGATGGGATCCGGAATATTGGTATGACATGCGCTGCTACCTGGAAGAACTGACAGACGAAGAACGTCTGGCCTCCCGGAACAGTGCAACCAGCGGAAAAAATATTTCTGCGGACTTTACCTTCGGCCACCGCTGTGTAAACCGTGCTTTGGACTTTTTACAAAAGCATGGGGAGGAAGACTTCTTCCTGACAGTTTCTTTAGACGAGCCTCATGATCCCTGTCTCTGCCCGGAACCCTATGCCTCCATGTTTGCCGGCTACGAATTCCCCAAATCACCCAACGTATGGGACACT
The DNA here is from genome assembly GCA_910580225.1 of uncultured Acetatifactor sp. Taxonomy (GTDB): domain Bacteria; phylum Bacillota; class Clostridia; order Lachnospirales; family Lachnospiraceae; genus Acetatifactor. The sequence continues at coordinate 83,804 of CAJTXE010000003.1, read as the reverse complement.
CTGGAGGGGAAACCCCTTTACCAGAAATACTGGGCCGGTAAAAGTCGGGAGACAGATCGGGATGCCCTGAAAATCCGTGTATCCGGATTCCTGGGCTGCAACTCCTTTGCAGACTCAGAGCTGGGCCGAGTACTGGACTCCATCAAAACATATGCTCCGGAGGCAATGGTCATCTACACCTCGGATCACGGCGACGGGATGGAAAGCCACTGTCTGCATGCCAAAGGACCTGTCATGTACAACGAAATTGCCCGGATCCCGCTGCTGATTGCAGGCCCCGGAGTTCCCAAAGGCGTGGTGGATGAACACCCGGTGAGCCATATTAATCTTCCCTCCATGGTTCTGGAATATATGGGCATTCCCATCCCCAAATGTTTTGAAGGAAAAAGCCTTCTCCAGGAAATATACCATCCGGAAATACGGACAAATGATTATGTCATTACAGAATTTACCAGATATGAAATTGATCATGACAGCTTCGGCGGACTGCAGATGATGCGGGCTATTTATGACGGACGATATAAGCTGGCCGTACACCTGCTGGATCCGGTGGATGAATTTTATGATACCCAAGAAGATCCTTACGAAATGAAAAATCTGATCGGAGACGAGGCTTATGATGAAGAAAAAGTCCGTCTGCACAAGCTGCTTCTGGAATGGATGAACACCACCAGAGATCCTTTCCGGGGATACCAGTGGGAGCACAGACCCTGGCGGAAAAACCTGGAAGAGCCCACCTGGCGTTATACTGGTTATACCAGACAGCGGGAAAACGAGGAATACGAACCCAGACAGCTGGACTACTGCACCGGTCTGCCTATGGAAGAAGCTGTGAGGTGCAAGTAAGCCAGCCCTCCTGCACCCTGGCCCCGAAAGTCTACGAACAGGCAGACATACAGCTTCTGTACAAAACGTTTCCACAAATCAGGGCTGTCGCTCATATCAATAATGCGGCAGCCCTTTTTAAAGTCCCCTCACTTCCCACAGCTTTTCCGCTCCTCCCGGGAACTTTCCATCCCCGGATTTTCCGAAGCGTTGATCCTCCGGTGGGATTTTATCCTTCTTCGGGAAACTGCTCCATCAGGCAGCGGTATTTTTCCGCCCCTTCCCTGTCATTCAGATCGCGGCAGGCTCTATAGGCCTGTTCATAGATTGCCCTCGCCTTCTTATCCGGTTGAGCAATCAGTTTCTCCGCGAAATCATCTTTCTCAATAAATGCCAAAAGTTCTCCTGTCTTTCCGGTCAGAAGCAGCGTCTCGAAATAAAACTGCAGATGAAGCACAGTCCTCTCTGACAGATACCGTTCCAGACATTCACCCAAGATTTGTTCATCCCTGCGTTCCTCCGCAAGGAACTGCAGACGCTGCATGGTGAATGCCGCATACAGCCGCTCGTCCTCTCCCCTGGCCATGGGAATCAGGGTCTCGCAGAGCTTCAGCGCCTCCATGTGATACTCTCTGCTTCTCTGCAGAAGCATGTGCAGTTTCCAGGCAAGAAGCTGCAGGTTGCCATCATCCTCCTTCAATTCTCTATCTAAATAGCGCATTGCCTCCCGGTAATTCAGATCATTGCGGTCTGAAGAATATTTTTTGACCAAAAACAGTATCCTGTCATAATCCGATACCCCGAAGAGCTCGTCGATGCTCACGCTGAAAAAGGCAGCAATCTGGGGAAGCAGGCAGATATCCGGCACGCTGACGCCGTTTTCCCAGCGGGAAACAGCCTGGGGAGACACCGCCAGATATTCCGCCAGAGCCGTCTGGGTAATTTCCTGTTCTTTTCTAAGCTTTGCAATCTGTAATCCGATTTTATTTTCCATGTAAATCCTCCTCGCGTATATTCAGAAAAGCTCTCCTGATGAGTCCATCGATGTAATAACCATTATACTAAGAATACGCACATTTATCTATCAATTGTGGAGTTGAACCTATTACACGCCGCAGTTGACACGAAAACTCCCGGGCTGTCCTATCCTTGCTTTACCGTTTTAACCGCTTCTGCCATGCGTATTGCTGTTTACTGGTTGAGATAAGAAAACAGCAATTTTGCACTCGAAAGCACCTGGCGGAACTACCCTTGAACAGCAAAAGAGCTGCCGTATGGATGCTGAATCACGCGGCAGCCCGTTTTCTGAAGGATTGGTCTTCACTGCAATTCCAGGAGATTGTTTTCAAATAAAGTCTTCAGCTCAAATCGCCGTTCCCGCTCCTCAAACCGAATTATCACCCAGTTTTCCTCCATTTCAGCAACCACACCCTTCCCGAACTTTTTATGTACCACAATCAGTCCCTCTCCCAGAGCCTCACAGAACTGCGCAAACGCCTCCTCTGAAAAAGCGTTCCTCTCTTTCCCCTTTCGGAATCCCCCGTGTACAGCCTTCACGGCGCCAATCCGAATGTCCGCCCCTTCCTGACCCTGTCCGAATCGTGCAGACACCCCGCTCTGCATAAGTTCTTTTCCAAATATAGACTTCCGGTTTACCGTAAAAAACAGCAATTTCTCCCTGGCCCTGGTCACTCCCACATAAAACAGCCGCCGCTCTTCCTCATATGCCTCCAGGTCCCTGTCCGCTTCAGATCTCATGCTTTGGGGCATACTGTCCCCATACCGTCTTCCTATTGTGTCCTTTCCCCCAATGCCCAAACCTGACAGGCAGCGGCTGTCTCTTCCTTTCTCCCCTGCCTGCTTTCCCTGCTCCGGAACGCCTTCCGGAAAAATGCCGTCAATCACATCCATCAGATAGACCGTATCATATTCCAGACCTTTGCTGGCATGAATGGTTGAGAGAATAAATTTACACTTCGGATCGTTTTCCTTCGCTTTTATGATATCCTGCAACTCACCCAGACGTTCCACCAGTCTCCGGGGAGACTCCTCGTTCCTGGCCAATGCCCGCAGCACAAAAAGCCTGCCGTCCCCCAGGCCCGCCCGTTCCAGATAATCCCCATATCCCAGTTCCCGGACAATCCGGTTTACCGCCTGCTCCGCCGTATCTTTCAGGAGTTTCTTCAGGCCGGAGCAAATCTCCCTGCAGCTTTCCCTGACCTTTGGCTGCAGTTCCCCGTGAAAGATGGCCGTTTCCAGTACCCCCAGCTTCTTCTCTCTGCTGATTTCACAGATCCGCACCGCATTCTCCTTGCTGATATAAGTGGAGAGCTTATAATAAACCTGTAAAAATAAGTCCGTATCCCCGGGATTTTCCGCAAAAAGAATCATATTCTGAATGTCCAGAACCACCCGATGGGTGAAAAAAGCCAGTTCCGCGCTGCGGATACGATAGGGAATCCCCTGCCGCTCCAACAGGTCCACCAATGGCAGCGCGCTCTCGTTATCCCGGTACAGCACCGCCGTCTGGGTTCTGCAGTCCTGTGCCACTTTCACCAGATACCGATACTGAACACTCCGGCCTTTCAACTCTATCTCCCGAATCTCTGCCCCTGCCGGACGAGCCGCACGCATATGTTTCTCATGACGGAAGACATTTTTTTGAATAAAACGGTCTGCAGCCTCCACAATCCTGGCATTGGAGCGGAAATTTTCCTCCATCAGCAACACTTTCGCCCCGGGATGGTCCTGCCCGAAGCGAAGCAGCGCCTCCGGATAGGCGGCCCGGAAGCCGTAAATGCTCTGATCCTCATCCCCCACCATAAAGAGCTGATCCCGCTCTCCTGCCAGAATACGGATGATTTCATGCTGAATCTTCGACGTATCCTGGGCCTCATCCACACAGAGATAGGGATACCGATTCTGAAAATACTGCAGTGTCTCCGGACTTTTCCGCAAAATCGCATAGGCATATGTCATTTGATCGTCATAATCCATCAGCCCACGGTTCCGCAGCTCCCCGCAATAGTTCTGGTACATTTCCCCTATCCGAAAACCGCAGCCTTCCTCCAACTTACGGATTTCCTCCCCGGTAAGCATACTGTTCTTAATATAAGTGATCAGGGTGCGGATATTTTTGATATCACTTCCCGCCGGATAAGCGCCCTCCACTTTCTGATAAATGCCGGACAGCATGGCCGTCACAGCCTTCTCATCTGTCAGCAGGGTAAACGCGCGTTTTCCGATAAGCCTCCCGTAATACTGGATAATCCTGGCACAGACGCCGTTGATGGTACGGAATTCCAGACGTCCGCCCAGTTCCTCCCCAAAATAAGCACGAAAACGGGCCGCCATGTCATGGGTGGCGGCCACTGTATAGGTCAGTGTCAATATCTCTTCCGGCAGAATCCCTGCACAATAAATCATATAACCCAGTCTGGTAATCAGCACCGTAGTCTTTCCGCTTCCAGGCACTGCAAGCAGCAGCACCGGTCCCTCCACACTGCGTACCGCCTCTGTCTGCTGCTCATTTAGCCTGATCTGAAATCCGGCACAAAATTCTTCGTATGTCATCTGCTCTGTTCCTGTATTTCGCTTACTCCCTTTTCGAAAAATGTCTGCATAAATCAAGAAGTCCATTATATGAAATATGCAGTCAGACAATGTTCTCGCCCAGAACGATTTTAGGCATTGCGGTTAAACATCGATTCCAACGTTTATAAAATTTCTCTATACCAAGCTTAGATACTCTTGCATGTGCTTCTTCATTCTCCAAAACCCAATACAGAACATACGTCACTTTCCCCGTATCTCTTGTAAGACGAATCGGCAATTCCCCCTCTTTTACTGCATTAAAGTCTTTTTGCCGGTGAGTCCGTTTTATGTAATGTACGTCTATGACACCTTCCTGCTTCAAATAAAATTCAGCCACTTCCTTCATTAAATCTTCAATTTCATCCAATTTCGTTGATTTTGCCTCATATATACATATCTCATTGAACATAAAACCCCCTCCGCAGCTCCCCTGCATCCCCCGTATCTCCATACAGCGATATCCTGCCACAGGGAATCTTTCCCCTCGGCTTTCCCCATTATACCATCCTTCCCCCTTCCCCGCAATCCGGCTCTCCTCACTTTTCCATCATTCTTGTCCAATCTTCGTAACAGTTCAGACAGCCCCTCTCGCGAAGTCAAAATTGCGTTCTGTGCAATTTTCGCTCTATGCAATTTTACGAGACTTGCGGGCGCCAAAACGCATTCTTTTCGCGTTTTGTGTGCATTCTCGTAACAGATCAGCGTCCTGTCTGAACTGTTACCAATCTTCTCCATTATCGCTGCTATTCAGACAGGACACTGATCTGTTGCCGTTATCTTGCCGTTATCCGCAGATCTCCGCTGACCGTAGAAACACTTACCTCGTTCTTCCCGCCCCCGTACTGCCCCTGGACCTGATTTCCCCTCTTATTGAACTGAAGCGCCTCATCAAAGAAGGTATTGCACTCCCCACTGGTGGAATTGAAATCCAATGTCAGAGAGGCGGACTCCGGCAGCCCAAGCTCCACCTCCCCGCTGGTGGTGGACACTGTCAAGTCGCCTGTTAGCTCATCCAGATATGCCCTCACATCCCCGGAAATCGTGCCGACTCTCCCCCATCCGGTTCCATTCAGCAGAGTCACTTCACCGCTGGTGCTCTTCACCTGAAATCCTCCGTCCAACAGATCCAACCGCACATCCCCCGAGGTACTCTCCCCTTCAAGCTGCCCCTTCCCCTCCTGAAGCCTGATATTTCCACTGGTGGTGGAGAAATTTATATCGCCCTGAATCTTTCCCATGGAAATATCCCCGCTTGTGGTAGATACGGTCACATCTCCCTGAACCTCCCCCACCAGAATCTCGCCGCTTGTGGAGGAAACCTTCGCATTTCCTTCCGTCTGCCCCAGGCTGATGTCCCCACTGGTGGTGGAAACGGAAATCTGCCCGGTCAAAGTCTCCAGCCGGATATCACCGCTGGTGGAAAACGCCCTCAGTTCCTCAGTCCTCAACTCCGAAAAAGAAATATCCCCGCTTGTACTGTTTACGAAAACACGCTCCGCTTCCCAAAGAGGAATTTCTGAACGCACATCACCGGCTGCCGTCTTTACGGAAAGCTCCTCCAGACCTTCGGAAAAACCCCCAGGCAGATAAATTTCCGTGTACCCATCCCAAATGTGGAAGGTGAAGAAAGCAAAGCGCCTTCTGCTGACACCCTTCACCAGAATTTCCCCGTCCCTGCAATCTACGGTGGAAATCTGCTTTTCCTTTGGCTCAAAATTTAAATACTCCCGCACTACAACACTGTCTCCCTCTCCCGGATAAAACAGTACGTCATTGAATGTCATTCCATAGTCAATGTTCAGAATCTCTTCCATGGGAATTTCCTGCTCCATTACCAGATGGTACCTGCCTCTGTCGCCTTCTCCCGCATGCTGTCCTGCCCTTTCCAGGGAAAGAAACAGAATGGCGCAAAGGCAGATTGCCACTCCGCTGAAAAAAATAATGCTTGCAATTTTTAACTTTCTCATCTTTCTCTCCCTTCTTTTTCCTGCTCTTCTTTTCTCTGGCCTTATTTTGCCTTAACTTCTTTTCCCTGCGCTTCTTTTCCTGGCCTTATTTTGCCTGCGCCTTTTTCTGCTATGGGCTTCAATGGGGATTTATTCCGCCCTCTTCTCCTGTTTCAGGCTGAGAACCAGGAATAAAACAGCCTGTGCACAGCCTCCCATCAGAAATACAATCCAGGTAACATCCCAGCGCAGCGTCACAAAACTGATGATGAAATACAGCATCAACGTCACAAGCCAAATGATGGCGCTGACGGAATACTTCAGGGCCTTTTCCCTGCTTCTGGCACGCCGGGCCTCCTGATAGGATTCCACCATGTTCATCTCCCCTTTGTTGTAATTCGGATACATATTTGCGGCATACACCAGTATACAGGTAGGCGTAATACACAGCAGCCCTGCCCCAATCAGACCAAGCAGTCCTATATCCGGTATCTTGTAAAAAAATGCTTCCGAAATATACATCCAGGCAATCAGCGCCACCCCTGCAAAGATGTAGAGACCTATGGCCAGGGCCTTCAGCAGGGCTTTCTTCTTCCGATCCTCCGCAGACAAATACAGATCCGGTTCCTCCAATTCGCGAAACAGCTCCGTCACATCCCCTATGGATGCAATGACGATCTGCCAGGCGTCCTCCTGAGAATAGCCCTCAGCAATGAGATCCTGGTACTTCTCTATGGTATTCTGGGCCATTTCCTCCTTCAGCTCCATAGCCTTCCTGGTTCTGGGAGCCTTCGCAAACAGCTCCTTTATATGTTGTCTGATCTTCTCTTCCATGCTCTTCCTCTCCCTTTTCTTCTTTCTTTGAATTCTTCAGCAACTGCTCAATGCCCTGTCTGAACACTTCCCTTTTTCAGACTTCCCGAAAGATTTTCTACCTCTCCCTGCTACTTCAGCAATCTGTCAATGTCTGCCTTGGCCTCTTCCCAGTCCCGCTTGTAAACCTGGTAGGCCCTGCGCCCCTCTTCCGTAATGGAATAGTAACGTCTCCGGGCGCCCACCGTCTCGTCTCCCCAATAGGTGCTTATGTATCCCGCCTGCTCCAGTCTGCGGAATGCGGAATACAGGGTAGCTTCCTTCAGTTCACAGCGGTTGTCTGTCTTTTTCATAATGTCCTTGTTGATCTGGTAGCCGTAGCTATCCTGCTCCAGAAGATGGGCCAAAATAATGGCTTCCGTGTGTCCCCGTAAAATATCGGAGGTAATCGACATAAGTTCTCCTCCTTTCCGAATACACTATACCTCAATATACCTCATCTGTCAAGGTATATTTTTCAACGAAATATATTTTTCTAAAACAACCTCTAGCTCATGATGCAGGCCTGTGATAAAATATTGCCCCAATCGATTATAGCCTGTCTATTCCTTCTACGGACAGACAGGCTATAACAAATACGATACGGATTCTGTATTACTCTAGTCGGTCAGCAATCGAATGGCAATCTCCTTTGCCGCAGCACTGGTTGCATTTTTCCCATCTGTCCTTCCAAGGTAAACACAGAAATAAACACTTCTCCCTGCATTTTCTGCAAATCCTGCAAACCATGCATCCACAGTAATGCCATCCAATTTCCCCATTCCAGTCTTTCCATAAACAGAAATTTCTGACTCTGTCCGGCCTTCCACCAACATAACTTTCTTTAATTCTTCTCTCACTGCCTCCGAATAGACGGAAGCCTCACCAAAAATACGCTCCATCACTTCAGTCTGTTCTTTTGGCGAAATACCCAGGGAGGATTCAAGCCAAAATCCAGTCAGAGCCCGATTATTGTTATTTGTGTTCAGCCGCCCCTCCCAGTCAGAAATATCACAATTTCCATAAGAAAGCCTGTTCAGCTCTTCCTGCATAAGCTCCGGCCCAATCTCATCTATGATCTCCCGAAAATACCAGACACAGGATTCCCGAAAAGCCCCGCTGAAATCAATATCCTTATTCCATTTTTCATTCCAAAATACTTCGCCGCTCCATTTACGTGTGGAATCCTCCAGATCAATGACTCCGTTTTCCAATGCTATCAGGGATGAAATTATTTTAAATGTAGAACATGGTGAACGTCTTGTTTCGGCAAGCGCCCTGTTATATATGTGTAAGCGCAGGGCAGAGACATCATATATAACAGCCGCCCCATTAAAACCATCAAAATACTCTGACCAGTCTGCTTCTATTATTTCGGGTTCTGCCATTGGCTCTTCCCAAACTTCTGGAAGAATCCCAGCCTCCGTTTCCGCCTCAACGAATTCTTCTGCTCTGAAATCTTTGTATAGAAATTCTTCATCCAGAAATATTCCATTCTCAAAATTTCCCTGCTCCTCCTCTGCTTTCTCCTGCCCTTGCTTCAAATTCTCCTGACTGACACAGCCCGTTAACAATGCCATACACAATATGCCGCAGCCGATGGATTTTACGAAAAAAATTGGGTTTGTCATAAACAGCTCCCTTCCTTACCTGCATAATCTGCTGATTTTTACTATGATTTTAAAAACTATAATTTCACCGCCGCAAAAGTTCCATTTAAAATATTTTCCATATTCCCGGTTTCATTTACTGTCTAAAATATTACACACGTAAGACTTTTAGGTCAAATATCAATTTTATATGACAACGATATGACCCACTCATTGATTATTGCCGCAAATCCTGAAATGTGATAAACTCAAACGAGACACTGGGACGAATCGATATAAATACTGTCCGAAATCCTGAAAGGAAAAAGGTAAGAACGCAAAATGCCGAACCAAAGAGCCTTTGAGAATGCCAAAAGAAAAGTAATCGGAATTGACAGGCAGCGCCTGGGCATTGGTACGCTGTCGGAGAAAACCGTTCATGCCATTCTGAAGAATTATTATGAACCTGATGAAGACCATCAGGAAATCCCCATTGAAAATTATATAGCGGATATCTATGCCAACGGAGAGATCATCGAAATCCAAACCAGACAGTTTGATAAAATGCGCGGAAAACTCGCCGCCTTCCTGCCCCTGTATCCGGTAACTATTGTCTACCCCATTCCCCGGGAAAAGTGGATTATCTGGATCGACGAAGACACCGGTGCCTTGAGCAAGAAACGGAAATCTCCCCGGAAGGGTACTCCCTATGTGGTTTTTCCGGAGTTGTACAAAATCAAAATGTTCCTGAAAAATCCGAACCTGCGCCTGCGCCTGGTTCTTCTGGATATGGAGGAATATAAGTTGCTGAATGGTTGGAGTAAAGATAAAAAGAAAGGCGCAAGCCGTTATGACCGCATTCCCACGGAACTGGTGCAGGAGATCGAGATATGCGATTCCCGGGATTTCCTGCAGTTTGTTCCCTATGAACTGGAAGGTGCTTTCACCTCCAGAGAATTTGCACAGGCAGCCCGTATCCCCCTTTCTCTGGCCCAGGTGGTACTGAATGTCCTGTTTCACCTGGAGACAGTAACGCGGGTCGGAAAAAAGGGACAGTTTTATCTGTATGAGGCAAATGATGCATCATAATCCTCACTCTCTTTGTCCTCAATCCAGCCCCACAATCCCATCCACCGGCAGAGACATCACCACCCCCTGGGCTTTGCTCTGCATACCGCACTGCCTGCCGATCTCCTGCATGATTGCCAGCTTATCCTCCTTTGTGGCCAGGATAATGACTACCTCTCGTTCTTCCTGCACGCTGATCTTCCAGAATTTCATGGCCTCCTGAGTTCCGATGCGCCTGCTGTGAAATACGGTGCCGCCTGATGCCCCCTTGGGTCTGGCCGCATTCATTACGTCCTCGCTGAATCCCTGATTAACGATCGCCATGATCATACTATATTCATGATCTGCCATATCCGCCTCATTCCTCTCCAATGATTTTTTGATCTCTTCCGGTTCCAGATTCTCCACCATCTGAACCAGATGGCTGCTACCGCCGGACATAAGCACCGTAAAGGCAATGCCGGTATTGGGCATTCCCAGATGCAGCTTTTTCCGCAGTTTTCGGAGCATTTCGTCCGCAAAAGCTTTTGGCATCATGCTCATAAGAATATTCTTATCCACACCGTCCAGTCCAAGCATGTCCATCACGTCACTGGTGGCAGTCCCCTGGGCATGGAAGATATACTGCATGGGGACATTTCCTTCCTTAAACACGCCTGTAGCCTTGTTTACCAGTTTCGGTGTGGCAATCAGAAACAACATTCGAAAAGCAATCTTTTTATGCTCGTCCGCCATCTTCACTGCCCTCCTCAAATTCAATGATGTCATCCATTACATCCAGTACTTCCGTATCCTGTGCCACACTGGTTCCTGCCAGCTTCAGCTTATACTGGTACCAGATCCCCATAAGCTGAATGGCAATCAGCGGTGTCAGAGCCACCAGTGCCACCACGCCGAAAGCATCCGTCATCAGGTTGCCCCCAACTGCCTCACAGGCACCGATGCTCAGCGGAAGCAGGAAGGTGGTAGTCATAGGTCCGCTGGCCACACCGCCTGAGTCAAATGCGATACCTACAAACATCTTGGGTACAAACCGTGACATAATCAATGCAATTAAGTATCCCGGTATCACGATCCAGTGAATCTGCAGCCCTGTCAGCACACGGACCATGGCCAGGCCCACACTGGCGGACACTCCCAGAGACATGCTTAAATTCATGGATTTAGCGGAAACGGAACCGTTGGTGACACCTTCTACCTGGCGGTTCAGCACTTGGATGGCAGGCTCCGCCTTTACGATATAATAACCGATGAGCATACCGATGGGCACCAGAAGCCACCGCCAGGACTCCGCAGCAATGCGGTTTCCCAACAGGGAACCTACGGGAGCAAACCCTACGTTTACCCCACAGAGAAACAGCACGAGACCAATGTATGTATAAGCAAATCCCACAGTCACACGCTTTACCTGCCTGCGGGGATAGCGATGGGTCAGAACCTGAAAAAGTACAAACACACCTGCCACCGGAACCAGTGAAATCAGAACTTCCCGGACATAGGGCGGCATACTGAAAACAAACTCCTTCACCACATCCCGGGTGGTGCTCACATGGGCCACTCCTGACGCCGAATAGGCCGCCTCACCGGGGCTGAAGAACATACCCAGAATCAACACCGCCAGAATGGGCCCTACACTGGAAAGGGCCACCAGACCAAAGCTGTCACTGGAAGCATTTCGGTCGCCGCGGACAGAGGCAAGGCCCACACCCATGGCCATGATAAAAGGCACCGTCATGGGACCTGTGGTCACACCGCCTGAGTCAAATGCCACTGCCAGGAAATCCCTGGATACAAAAAAGGAAACGCCGATAAGCACCGCATATAACCCGATCAAAATGGTGGAAAGATTGATCTGGAACAAAATCCTTAAAATGGCCACAGCCAAAAAGATTCCCACCCCCACCGCAACAGTCAGAATCAGGGTCAGGTTGGGAATGGACGGTACCTGCTCCGCCAGAACCTGAAGATCCGGTTCCGAAATTGTGATGATGGCTCCCATGGAAAACCCGATCAGAAAAATCAAAGGAATATGCCGTGTCTTGGAAATCTGGACACCGATACCTTCCCCCAAAGGCGTCATGGACATCTCCGCACCCAGCTGAAAAAATCCCATGCCTATCACCAACATCACTGCGCCGACGATAAACATCACCATGATCCCCAGGTCAACGGGCACCAGTAAAATGCTTAAAAGCAGCACAATTCCCGTTATGGGCAGCACGGCGGAGAGGGACTCCAATATCTTTTCTTTTAGTTTTTGGTTCATCCACATCACCTCTTTTTCAGTTTTTCCTGCACGAAATTCCCGAGAGTACTATGTCAAATCTCCTGCTGTCATATAAAACAAAAAACGGTACAGGGAAATTGTCATGAGATCCTATCACAGGTTTTAGAATTTTTCACATATAACAAATTTATCATATCAGATTTTTGTGCACTTTTCCAGTCTATTTCTCTAATTCATGAAATTTTAAGGAAAAGTGCCATTCCGGATCCCACACCCAGGCAACGTTACTCAAACACAGCTCTGAATTTATGAAAACAGTCTTCACAGCTGCGGCACAATAAATCTGCTACACTGCTTCTTTCCACATATCCGACACAAAATACATCAGCGCCGCCCAGGTATACAGCGGATAAAAATTCCCCCTTTCATCCCGCCCTGTCCGCAGTACTTCCCTGGCCGCCTCCTTTGTCAACAGCGCGAAACCGTCGAACTGCTCAGAGCCAACGGCCCCCTCCTGGGACAGTGCGGACAAGTCTGCGGATCGGAGCACAGCGCACACCAGCGCATTGCATTCATCCGTCATTCCGGGAGTAGAAAACACAAGGGGATTCACGATTTTCACCGTATCCGTATCCCTCACCTCCAGACCCGTCTCCTCCCGGATTTCCCGGACTGCGGTAACCAAAACGGAATCCGGCTTCTCCATATCTTCTTTATCAATCAATCCTGCCGGCACGCTGAGCAGAAAACGGCCTGTCGGATAGCGGTATTCGTAGGAAAGCAGAAGCCTGGGTTCCTCACCCGGACTGTCCAGAATTACAAAGCAGCTTGCAGCATCCGGCAGCATGGTTCGGAAGGTTTCCTCTGTTTTCAGTACCGCCATATCCTCCAGTTCTCTTCTGGTAGCGTCATAGTAATGCTTTCCCGGCGCATACTGCAGATCCGCTACCTTGACATAGGGGGAATCAAACAGAATCTGAATCTCTTCTTTTTTCATTTGATGTTGTGCTTTCATGTCTGTGTTCTCCTTTTCTTTGTTTCGTTCTATTCTATATGGGAAATTTACAGGAAAATTATATGTACAGGGATCCTTCCCTGTTCTTTCCGTGCCTTTTCCGCCCGGCACAGAGACGGAAAAGGCACGTCCGCTCCCGCCGCTGTCCCTACGGGCCCACGGAACATCCGCCGCGCAGGACGTCTCCTTCCTCCTCCAGAGCACGGAACACCAGACGGACAGAACGGAGCGGACAACGCCGGACCTTTCCTGTTTCTTACAAATATTTCTCCAGATCACTGCAAAGCTTTTCTTCAATGGAAATCAGCTTCGCGCTGATGTCCTTTGACTTGTGATCCGCCGCCTTATACTGATTCAGATACTTGTTCAGGGATTTGACTCCCATGTTGCAGCCGTCTGTAATCAGGTCAGCCACAGCAGCATCGCTGTTGTCCATACTCATTTTCATATTCGTCTTCATCCAGGACATCCCCTTCGCCATTGGCGTGGGATCCTTTTCTTCCATTCCGTAATCATTCAGAATCCCGTGGATTTCATTTCCCAGTTTCTCATGGTGATTTCTGCTTTCCTGCAGCAGCTGTCTCATATCACAATCCCGCACATTCCCAATCACTTCATTGATAGATGTCACTGCCATTTTGGTACCCGCATCACATTCCTGCAGTAATTTTACCGTGTCTGAATTTACCATATTCTCCCTTCCTGCCTGCACCGCATGTTTCATACGGCAGGCTTTTCCTTTCTGCCTTTACTTCAGATCCGTAATACTTCCCTGTCCCTCCCAAACATCAGTCTGTCCCTTTTTCCGTCTTTACGGTCTCCGGAACAGCTGCGGTGTCCGGATTCGCTGTTTCGATACGAAAATGCATACGAACAGAGTTGTTTTACGGCATGGCCTTATTATGTCACAGGCAGCGGATAATATGCGCAGGGATATCCTTTCTCATGCCGCATCTTCCTGGACACAATCCCGCTTTTTCTATTTGACAGTAAAATTACCGCAGTTCTTTTTTATTATCATATGTCTCTGCTATTTCGAGCGGGCATGCAGTTCCATCCGGTTCAGGATTCCGTCCACATCCACTCCGGGATGTGTCACATAAAAACGACATATCTGTTCTGCCAGTTCCTTCTCCACACGATTTCCGGCTGCAATTTCTTCTATGGTTTTCCCGGCTCTCACTTCCTTCATGATTCGCTTTATCAGTTTATACATGTCTCTGTCTGAGGCAAAATTCCGCCTGCCTGCGCTTTGTTCTTCCAAAACTGCTTCTCCCATCTCCGGCCCGGGGTCCCCATGTTCCTGCGCTGCCCATTCCCTCTCTCCTGTGCTCTTCCCGGCGGCAGTGACGAATCCTCCCCATTCCACTCTCTCCGTCTCAATTCGGTGTTCTGCCGGATACAGTGTCGCCACCATCATGGTAATCGGAAGCCGGAACCGTTTGGGTCCGCAGCTGCCCGGATTCAGGTACAGGACTCCATCCTCCCGTCTTTCCTCATATTGATGAGTGTGTCCACACACCACAATGTCCACGCCGGACAATTTCCCGGTAATCCGTTTCCTGTTGTGCACCATGTAAATGCGGAACCCGGCCAGAGTAATCTCCCGCTCTGCAGGGAGGTCTTCTGCCCAGCTTTTATCCACATTGCCCCGCACCGCATAAACCGGCCGAATTGCCTCAAGCTGTTTCAGGATTTCCGGTTTGTCGAAATCTCCCCCATGGAGAATTCTTTCACAGGTTTTCAGACGCTCCTTTACTTCCGGCCGCAGAAGACCGTGCGTATCCGAAATAATGGCAATTCGGTATGATTCCATAATTAGATTCTCTCCCCTCTGTCAAAAAATGCCAGCCCTGCAGAAGACTTGTTGAAACGCCACACTCCTGATCTCCGGACGCACGCCTTTCTTACCCGGGTGACCTGCGCAACGGACAGCTTGACAGAGAAACTCTGTCCGCCAGTCCGTCCATGCCGTTATCCCGGAGATAATCCTGGAGAATAGACTGAGACTGGGTGGATTCCGGTCCGATGATGATCTCCGGAACCAGTTCCTCCCATCCGATCCCTGCCTTTCTGCACATAGATGCCAGATCCAGCGGGTAATATTTCTTGATCCGCTCCTTGCTGATGTGATAACAGGGAGTCATATCCAGATACCCCTTCACCGCCGGTGACACCACCAGGCGCACCTCCCGCTCGGACAGAAAGGACGGGTGCTTAAAGGCGGCAGAGCAGCTCCATGCATAATTCAAAGCCTTCTGTATATCCGGATTTGCTATCGTCAGCTCTCCTTTGCGCTTCACCAATCGATAAAACACACCTGTAAGATTGTGCGTAGTCATATCTTCCTGATAAAAAACAGTCTGCAGCGACAGAGCCCCTTCCGCCATTTTCTGCAGATGCCTGCCCTGAAAGGCAATGCACACACCCCGGCCTTTGTTGCCATACCGCTCCCACTGAGCAGCATCATCTCTGTGAAGCGAAAAACAGGCTGCATAGGCAGGACGAAAATATTCCCTTTTCAGCGCCTCCCGGAAAAGTTCCTGCACTTCTCCTGCACGCTGCTGCTCTCCCTCCCTTTCCAGTCTCTCTGCAACCGCATCACACAAGCGGCTCATGAAATAACGCATTTCTGCCGCATCATTCATATTCAGCACATTGTTGACCCGAAGCTGTGCATCATGGAGAATGCCGTCCAGAGCCTGATAATCTGTATAATGATAGAGAATCTCATTTTCATATTCCCTGATCAATCCTGTCACATCCCTTTCCCTCCGGCTGGAGTATGTTTTTACAGAAACTTACCCATTATCTCAAACAGCTGTGCCATATCAAGCGGTTTGGGCAGATGGGCGTTCATACCGCTTTCCAGCGCCTTTCGTCTGTCTTCCTCAAAGGCATTGGCTGACACGGCAATAATCGGAATTCCGGCCAGTTCCGGATCCTGGATCCCCCGTATGGCCCTGGCAGCGTGATATCCGTCCATAACCGGCATCTGAATATCCATAAGAATCAAGTCATATTCCCCTGCCCGGGCCTGACGGATTGTTTCAAAAGCAGCTTTTCCGTCCCGGACAGTCTCTACCAGAAACCCGGCATCTTTCAGCATCTCCGCCTCAATTTCCAGATTAATATCATTGTCATCCACCAGCAGAATCCGCTTTGAATCTGCAAAAGTCCCGGCTCCGCCCGCCTCTTCCGATCCGTTCTCCCCACAGCCCTCTACTGCCCGCAGCGGAAGCCAGACCGCAAAGCGGCTTCCCTTTCCCGGCACACTGGTTACAAAGATATTTCCACCCAGCCTGTCAACAAGTTTCTTCGTGATTGTCAGCCCCAGTCCGGTGCCGTATATCCCGCTGAAAGTGGTATTTTTCTCCCGTTCAAAAGGATCAAATATGTGTTCCAGAAATTCTGCGCTGATTCCCATTCCATCGTCTTCTACTACAAACTGATAAGCAATCCGTTTGTCCTGCAATGTCTCCTGCTCTATAACAGAGATAGTCACTCTACCGTTCTCGGGGGTGTACTTCAGCGCATTGTCCACCAGATAGGAAAGAATCCGGCCCAGCTTCTCCCCGTCCGCCCTCACAATGTTATGTCTAAGACCTGAACTGTCCATAATGAGCGTAATCTTTTTGGCAGCCGCCCGGAAAAAGACCCCATTCTGAATCTGCTGCAGCAGTCCTGTCAGACTGCATTCCGCTTCTGCCACTTCCATCTGAACAGACTCAATCCTGGAGATTTCCAGCACATCGTTCAGCAACTGCAGGAGCTGTTCCCCGGAAACGGAAATCATATCCAGATATTCCGCCAGTCTTTCCCTGTCTTCCGAATTCTTCCGGGCCAGCGCCGTGAATCCCATGATCGCATTCATGGGTGTCCGTATATCGTGAGACATATTGGAAAGAAACCGGCTCTTCGCCTCATTTGCCAGTTTTGCCTCCCGCAGAGCCTCCATGAGCAGCTGCCGCTGCTCCATGTCTCTTCTCACCTCTTTGTCGATATTCCGATAGCCAAAAACCACCTGGGAAATCGTGTCTTCATTTCCCACATCCACAATACGCAGCTGCATGTATGTGGGGTTTCCATCCTTTAAAACCCGATAATTCACATAAAAAGTTCTGTCCCCAGCCAGTTTTTGCTGAAGAAACTCCCTGGTAGACACCCCTTCCAGAAGGCCTCTGTCTTCCGGATATACCCATTCCCTGATATATCGGGAATCAAATCCCGTAAATACCCTCACAGGGGCTTCTTCCGGAAACTGTGCCTTAAATCTGCTGCTCAGTCGATAAGCCTTCACACTATCCTGTTCCAGGTTTATATAGAAGATAGATTCATAATCAACGCTCAACCCCTCAATAACCTCCAGACGCCGCAGCTGCTCCTGGCGATCCTTTTCCAGTTCCTGATCGTATTCCTTCAGTTTTGCCTGAAGTACGCCTTCCCTCCGCCTCTTCTCTTCCAGAAAGAATTCCTGTTCCTCCCGCAGGCGGTTCTTTTTCTCCGTGGCGTCTCCTGCGAACACATAGAACACATCCCCCACGGTCTTTCCACGGATGAAATGTCCATAATCATCAATCCACCGAATCTGACCGTCTCTCGTAATTATCCTGTATTCCACATAGTCCAGGTCAAAGGAACTGTGCGCGATCTGCTCCCGGATACTGTTCTCCACACTTTCCAGATCCTGGGGATGAACCAGTCCCCGAAAGGAATTTCCCGTCTGGGCCCGGAATTCTTCCAGCGTTTCGCAGCCAAGCAGCCTCACCATCGCCTGGTTCGCATAGATAATCTCTTCCTTTTCATCCGCACGATAGGCGAAGAATCCCCCGGGCATCCTGTCCACAAACCGCTTCATACAACGGGCCAGCACCTGATCCAATTCGCTTTCTTCCGTGTCCGGATAATCTTCTTCCCTCCCAAGATGCTCTAACAAGACGATTAATTTTTCTATCATATCATGGTCCGTCGGGCTGTTCATATACTGTTCCCCCTGCAAATCCCTGCTCTCGCTGATTTCATCGATTTTATTTTGTCTATCCTATTCCCTTCCTATCATAACATTTTTCAAATTATCTGTCACCCTTAATCCGTTCAAAAAGGAAGGAAACCGAATCCGAAGTCAAAAAGGCGCCCCCTCACCCGCATATACTGCGGAGAAAAGACGCCTCACTTCAAACATATACCTGACAAAAAGCAGTTGGAAAATCGTTTTAAAATTGAATCGGTTCCACATCTGCAGTCAGCGGTTTCATCTCGTACTCCGGAAAACTGTCGATTACCTTCTCCAGGCACTGGGTGGTATTGTAAATCACATCATGGGCCAGCATCACCACCTTTTTCCGCCCCAGGGTACTGTTCACCGCGTTCTGAACCAGGGCCTCCGGTGTGGACTGGGAGACCGCATCCTCCAGGCTCGCATTCCAGTCAAAATAGATATATCCCTTCTCCGTCATCTTCTCTATGATCCTGGTACCCACAGCCTTGTTGTAAGCATTGACGCTGCCTCCCGGAAATCGAAACAGCTTTGCCTCCACACCGGTAATCTCATACACCGCATCATACGCTTTCTGAAAATCCTCCAGATAGCTGTCAACACTTTGATACAATTCTTTGTAATTATGGCTGTTGCAGTGAATGCCAATCGTGTGACCCTCTTCAACAATCCGGCGCGCCACATCCGGATGTTTCCTCACATTCTCCCCCACCACGAAGAAAGTGGCCTTGATATTCCTCTCCTTCAGGATATCCAGTACCGCAGTCGTATTTTCTGCCGAAGGTCCGTCGTCAAAGGTCAGATACATAGTCTTTGGGTTAAAATAGGCATTGATTCCCTGGGCTATGCCCTCCGCCATCCGGTCCTGATACTCCCCTGCCACAATATTCCCCCGGTCGCTTCGACTGGACAGAAAGGCAGTTTCAATCAGACATGCCGGCATGGTAGTATTACAGAGAACATACAAATCTCCGGTTCCCTGAATCTCCCGGTCTACTGCCCCCGTCTTCTCCAACGCGCCTTTGTGCACCAATTGGGCCAGGCGCATACTTCCCCCGGACTTTCCATAATACGTCTCAATCCCTTTTATATCGTCAATATCCTCGTCGTATGCGTTCTGATGAATACTGACAAATATGTCAGCTTTTACCGCCTCGGCCCTTGCTACCCGGTCTTCCAGTGATACATCTGTCTCATTATCCTCCCGAATCAAAAGTGTCTCAAATCCCAGGCTCTTCAGTTTCCCTGACAGGCGATTGGCGATCTCCATGTTGATCTCGCTCTCCATCACTCCCGCCCGGTCACATCCGGTATCTGTTCCGCCATGTCCGGGATCAATCACAATAAGGGGATGCCTGTATTCCAGCTCCTCCTCCCGCTCCAATATGTCATTCGGAAACACCGGAGCCGGAGGTCCCAGAACTTCCCGGGCCTGATTTCCTCCCTGAAATTCCTCTGCGCTTGCTGTCCCAGGTACTTCAAACCATGGAGATATCTTTGCAAAGTGAACGCCTCCTGCACACAGCAATATGGTGCACACACAGGTGGAAAGCAGGGCCGTCAGCCGCTGTGGTCCCGTCAGCCTGTTTCTGCGGCGCTTTTGCGGATGAATGGTCCTTCCCCCATTTCTCTCCTGCTCCCGGCGTACGCTTCTTTCATACCCGCTTTCCATACGGCCTCTTTCCCCTCTTGCCTTTTCCATTCCGATTCTCTCTGCCTGGTTTCTCTGCCGGGAATTTCTCTTCTGCTGCCCTCTGCTGCTTCCGCGTCCTTCCATACGCCGTCTTCTCTCATCCAACTCCCTGTCATGAGGCCTGATCCGAATCAGCTCCACCCCCTGTGTACCGCGATTTCCGTCATTTCCTTCGTACATAGATACCCCCTCTTCTTCCGCGCTTTCCTCTTGTATGACGATCCTGCATCCTGTCTGTTTCCGCAGCATCCTTCCGGCCATGATGCCATTCCGGATTCCCGGGCCCTTTCCACCGAATGCGGATACCTCTGAAAAGAAAAAGCTCCCCCGTATCTGCTTTTTACAGTATACGTGAGAGCGACATCATAATATCATACTTTTTGTAAACAAGTTTTATCTTTTTCTCATCAAAGTTGTATCATACCATACTACCTGGAAATCTTCAGGTACAGCTCGTTGATGCCTTCATAAAATCCGACAGTGACTATAGTGATATCATCACCCATACCGGCAAAGCTGTATTTTTTAAAATATGGAGTGTTTTCTGACAGCGGATTGGTGTTGTCATATTCTCGCGGTTCCTCCAATCCCATATACTCTGCCCAGGCAGCCGCGATTTTGTCCGCATCCACATCCTGCCAGGAAGATAATCCAGTTCTGGCATAAAATTCATAGATTTTGCCCGTATCTGCATCCACACAGACATCCAGCAGACAATGCTCCTTCCCCCCAGTCTGCACAGCCGCATCCACCTTCCAGACAAGAACACTGTTTCGTGGTTCCGGAACGTCAATGGCAGAGTACAGAACCGCCTGACAGGAATCCTTCTGCAGCTCCCTTACATCCTCCGGAAGAATGCCCCGTTCCTTCAGCTCCCGGATTCCCTGATTACACAGTTCAATTCCATCTGCCTCAGATGCGCCCTGGCCGGAAGCATCCTGCTTGTTTGCCACAAAGGCATAG
Organism: uncultured Acetatifactor sp.; assembly: GCA_910580225.1. Lineage (GTDB taxonomy): Bacteria > Bacillota > Clostridia > Lachnospirales > Lachnospiraceae > Acetatifactor. The sequence goes on along the minus strand of CAJTXE010000003.1, from coordinate 63,036 downwards.
GTACCCGTCAGATTCTGCCCCTCTGCTTTTACCCTTGCCAGAGCGTTCTGGTCGCTCTCCGGCTGCACCTGGCTGTCCAGGCACTTCGACAAAATATATACCTTCTCGTTTCCGCTAAGAGAATACCGGTATCCCTCCGATCCCTTCTCTGTCTCCCGGCTCTGAATCTGGTTCAGGACGCCCCTGTCCCGGTATCTTGCCAGGGCTTCCGGTCCCCATACCGCCAGTCCCACCACAAATACCGCCGCCAGAAACAGCAGCAAACCGATTATTTTCCGATTTTTCTTCGATTTATCGGGCATTTTCTGTCTCCTCCGCCGTGCCAGCCATCGCTTCCTGCATATCCGCTTTTACAAAATGCACCTCCGCCGAATTCCCCTCGCTCTCTTCCGGATCTGCCACTGCAAAATCCGCTGCCGCGTCTTCTCCATGTTCCGTCTCCACTCTGTCCGGAATGACAAAACGAATACAGGTTCCTTCTCCAACCCTGCTGTTAATAACCAGCTCACTGTGATGAAGCCGCAGGATCTCCACACACAGGGCCAGGCCCAGGCCCGCACCGTTTTTGCTGCGGGAACGGGATTTGTCCACCATATAAAAGGCTTCTGTGACCTTTTTCACTTCCTCCTCCGGGATACCTACACCATAATCCCGGACACAGAAAGCATATGCATTTTCCGCTCTTTTTCCCAGAACCTCCACCAGACCGCCCGCCGGGGAAGCCTTACAGGCATTGTCCACCAAATTCAGGAGCACAGATTTGAGCAGATTGGATTCCGCATATACCGTTCCTGCACCAAAGGCTATTCGAAGCTTCTGTTCCGTATTTCCGGAAAACATGCTCTTCAGATATTCAAATAACACCTCCGCCGCCACAGGCTGCCGCTCGATGCTGTCCCTCTTGGTAACAATGATATCCAGCAGACGGAAGGACATGTTCTCCAACCGCTTTCCTTCGGTGTATATATAATTGGCAGACAGAAAATGCTTCTCCTCGTCCAATTTCCGGGATCGAAGCAGATCCGCATACCCGATGATCGCCGTCAGCGGCGTCTTCAGCTCATGGGCAAAAGCAGCGATAAAATCCTCCCTGGCCCTTATCTCTTCCTGCAGTTCCCCGATCGTTCCCTCCAATGCATTGGCCATGGTGTTGAAATCCATAGTCAGCTGCCCCAATTCGTCACGACTAACCTGTTGTGCTCGATAGCTGTAGTTCCCTTCTGCCATTTTTCTGGTGGCATGGGTCAGAAGACGAATGGGCTTTGTCAGCCAGGTGCAGATCAGAAACATCACCACCGTACAGCACACCAGCATGGCAAGCGTCACTCTGCGGTATACGGAAAACCCGATTGTCCGCTCCTCAAATACCTCTGTCACATCCTCCAGAGTCTCCAGATACAGTTTCCTGTCCAGGGCACTTACCGCAATGCCGGTATGTACATAATAATGCTCTCCCCTGGGCACGATCTGCCAGCTCCGGGTATCCTGGGTAATCTGCTGCAGCAGCGCAGTATCCTCCGGAAAACCGCTGCTGGCATAAAGGGTCCTCCTCTCCTCATCGGACAGCCGCAGGTAGCGCCCGGACTCTCTGCTGCCCTCCAGACGGGCCCCAATCTGTTCCACAGCGATATCCTGCAGCACATTATATTTGGTGGGAACATTCAGTGCCGCTGTCTCAAAGGCAAAACGCAGAATACTGCAATCATCCAGCGCCTGGGAAACCTCCCTGTCCAGAGAAGTCTGAAACACGGAATTTACAAAAAGATATCCGCTAAGCCCGAAAGCGACTGCCATGATGATGATTGCTCCCAGTAAAATCTTGTATACAAACTTCATCGTCAGATTTCAAGCCGGTAGCCTATCTTGTACACTGCCACCAGATTTTCCTCCCAGCCCATTTTCCTCCGCAGCCTCTGAACATGAAGGTCCAAAGTGCGGCTGTCTGCCAGATATTCATCGCCCCATACTTTTTCGTATAGATTTTCTCGGAATAACGCTATATTTTTGTTGCTGATAAACAGTACCAAAAGACCGTACTCCTTATTGGTAAGCACAATGGGCTTCCCTGCCTTCGTCACCTTTCTGGCCTCCGTGTCAACCACCACATCCCCAGCTGTCAGGGTGCTCTCAGTCTTGTTGTATCTGCGCAGCACCACCTCCACCCGAGCCACCAGTTCCACCACATCAAACGGCTTCACCAGATAATCCTCAGCGCCAAGCTTCAGCCCCTTGACTCTGTCCTTTACCTCATGCTTTGCCGTGATAAAAATGACCGGCACTTTCAAAGGCCTGATGTATTCCATGATATCAAATCCGTCTGCTCCCGGAAGCATGATATCCAGCAGAATCAGATCGAAGTTCTCCGCTTCGATCATGTCAATTGCCTCCAGGCCGTCCTGTACCGTTTTACACTGGTACCCCGCCGCCGAGAGATTAATGTCTATCAAGTCGCATATCGGCTTTTCATCATCCACAATCAGTATCTTAATCATTCCGCTTTCGGCCACCCCCAATATTCCCTGATGATCTTCACCAGTCCTGCCATGGTATCTTTCTCCGTGCACTGATAACTTTTGCCGAATTCCGTGTCTTCCTCAAAGCCGTCTACTCGCTGATAATAAATATCACATTTCGTGTCAATAAGCAGCTCCCCGTCCGGCCCTGCATAACTGTATCTGGCAAGCACCACGATATCCTTCATGCCGTCCCCATCCATGTCCCTGCAGGTCATTCCTTTCAGGGCATAGAGATTGTCATAGTCCTTCATGGGCTGAAAACTCCACACGATATCCCCCTGCTCATTCACCAGGTAAATCATAAACACATCATATTCCGCCATCCGGATGATGCCCGGCACCACCAGGAGCTCTCCCTGCTTTTCAAAGGAACGGGAATAACACTGCTCCTCAATGATCCGAAATCCGTTATCCTGCAATTCTTCCAAGGTGGTAGCGGTATACAGGATTTCCGTGGAATTTCCGTCCCGGACATAGGAAACAATGAAATCAGCACTTTTGTTCATGCTGAAACGATTAATCTTGTCAGAAATCCGCCAATCCCGGTAAAACTGCCCATCCCTCTGAAACAGCACATCTCCCACCTTGTAGGTCCATCCTGCATAATCACCCGTGTCATTTTCACAACGGGTAATCAGTACAATATCTGTCTGCCCGTCATGATTCAGGTCCTGAAAGGACACTGCTGTCAGTTCTCTGGTGGGCTGTTCCAGTTGGTCCAGATACCTGTAATTGGTCTCCAGCTGGTCTGTCTTATAAAGAACCTTCCCACTGCTGTCGGTAATCAAAACCGCCAGACGATGGTACTCCTCATGCATCAGGGGCCTGAAAACCACTTCTTCCTCCCCGAAGCTTTCCAAAAGCACCGGAAAACTCTGGTCCTCAATCTCAGCAAATCCGCTTCCCTCTATATCTTCCACCTTCTCAATGGAAGCAAAACTCTCCTGATATCCATTGTACTTCTGAATCAGCAGCCCCACGGCTTCATTCTGTGCCAAAGCCTTTTCTGACGGTAATGTCATAAAACAAATGCAGAGCAAACTTAAAATTGACATCCACTTTTTTCTCACCGGTCTCTCCTTTCCTACAAATGAAAGCATTCCATTGTTCCAAAAAAGTTCTGTATGTAAAATAAATATAAACTGTCTTACATACATGTGTTGTCAGTATAACCCACTATTGCATCATTTTTGCTACAAAAAATGCGTAAATCAAAACGATATCAGTACCACACAGGGCTGTCCCACCGTTTGCACACCAGATGCCGGGGAACTGCCTCTCTGACCGGAGCGGAAATCTTCCCGTTGATCTGCATCGGAAAAAACATCAGCTTGTCCGCCTCCTGTTTTCGTATATCCATTGTTTTCACTGTCCTCACTGCAGTAAGGGACATTCCTCACAGCCTTCCCTGACAAAGGCCGCAAATTCTTCCAACCTTACAGATACTTCTGTCCACATAGGTCCCTGATAAACACTTCGGTCTTTTGTGAGAATCCAGTTTCCTTTCGGCAGATAGACCTCCTTAACCCGCTGTCCCTGCCTGACTACAGGTGCAAATAAAATATCATCCCCAAACAGATACTGCTCTCCCAGTCCATAACACTGTTCATCTCCGGGATAATCAAAAAACATGGGCCGCATGACAGGAATCCCCTTCCGGGAAGCGATCTCCATATGCTTCCGGATGTAAGGTTTCAGCCGCTCCCGCAAAAGCACCAGTTCTTTCAATATCTCAAAGTTCTCCTCCCCAAAGCTCCAAAGTTCATTGTCACCGCCGGAAGGCTCTATGATGGATTTCGTGTTGTCCCGGCCTTCCCTGCTGCCGTGAAGACGCATCACCGGACAAAACAGGCCGTACTGAAACCACCGGACAATCAGCTCTCTGAAATACGCCGTCTCCGTCCGGCCTCCATAAAATCCGCCTATATCCGTGGTCCACCATGGAATGCCGCACATGGCCATATTGAGTCCGGATTTCACCTGATCTGCCAGGCTCTCAAAAGTGGAAGGAATGTCCCCGGACCATACCAATGTGCCGAAACGCTGGGCTCCGGGATAAGCACATCGGGACAGTGTAAGGATGTCCTCACGGCCGTCTGCCTTCATCCCGTCGTACACCAGTTTGGCATAGTAGTAAGGATACAGAAGCCCAACTTCATCGCCATTTCCCAGAGAAAGCACCAGATTATCAAAATGTTCCGGATGAATCTCAGGTTCTGCCTCGTCAAACCAAAGGCAGTCCACGCCTTGATCAATGTAGTTTTCCTTAAGCTTTGACCAGACAAAAGCTCTTGTTTCCGGATTTGTGGGATCGATCTCTGCCTGGGGACCATAAAAGTCAAATACCCGATTAGAGCCCCTGGCAGTTCTGATCAGCATATTCCGCTCCAGCATTTCCCCGTAATTTTCGCTCTTTTCGTTCATGGTGGGCCACATGGACACCATCAGCTTTACACCCATGGCATGAAGCTCCTCTGTCATGGCTTTGGGATCAGGCCAGTACACCGGATCAAACCTGTAATCTCCCTGTTCTGTCCAATGGAAATAATCTATCACAATCACGTCAAGCGGAATCCCCAGTTCCCGGTACCGCCTTGCCACACGCAGAACCTCCTCCTGGCTTTCATACCGCAGCCTGCACTGCCAGAAGCCCATTGCCCAGTCAGGCATCATGGGTGCATGCCCGGTGAGATCAGCCAATGTCCCGGACACCTCCGCCGGCCCTCCGCCCATTACCGCATAATCCATCTGCCGCATGCAGTCGCTGGTCCACCGGGTCCGGTTACAGGCCAGTTCACAGGTTCCGGTAGACGGCATATTCCACAGAAAACCATACCCCAGAGAAGAATACACAAAAGGCATGGTACATTTTGCATTCACATGACGCAGATCAATCGTACATCCTTTTAAGTCAAAGCATCCTGTGGCCTCATGCCCCAGACCGTAAAAGCGCTCTCCCTCCACGGCTTCAAAAGTCACCCGCCCTGCCCACAGACCGCTTCCTTTGCTGCGGTAATTCCGGATCCCCGTTCCAAATGTCAACTCACATTTTTCCGATAATATTTTATCGTTTTTATAAAAATATTCTGCTCTTCCGTCACCGTTCAATACCGTTCTCAGGTCCCCGGTTTCCAAAAACGCCCTGTCCCCTTCCAGCCATGCCCTGGCAGGAACCACCTCCGGCATCAATGTCCAGTCCCGCTCCTGCACCGGACCTGAAGGCGAGGCCTGGAAGCGGACCGCGCTTCTGCCGCAGGCAGACACCTTTCCCCATTCCCCTGCTCTGGTAAAATAAACTGCATTGTCCTTTATCTCATATCTCATGCCCATCCTCCCTTTCCGAATCCGTGTCTGCTGTGAGACAGCCCTGGCCTGACTTGGTGATATCCGCACACGCCGCCTCCCAAGTCAATGGTATTCCTGATATCCTGTCCAAAATATAGTTTTATTATATTCCACTTTCTATGTATTGACAATTCCTTTCAGGGAAATCTTCACGGTACAGGTACTGATATTGGGAAATTTAACCGGGAAAATCTGCTCAAAAATAGGCAACAACTTTTAGATAGGCATATAAAATACAAGAAGCTGACCAATAAATTTCAACCATATTGACAAATAAATCTTTTTGATTAAAATGGCATTATATTCAAAAACTTCCAAAAAAAGAACCTTTAAATTGCACAAAATATACGATATGCATAATGAAAACATTTATTGAGAGAGTGAGTCAAAACGATGGCACTGAGATATCAGGAAGTAAAGGAAACGATCAGAAAAACCGTTCTTGGGATGAAAGTGGGCGGCAGAGTGCCATCCCGCAATTTTTTGAGCAGGAAATATGAAGTTGCACGAAATACCATTGACAAAGCTATCGCGGAACTGGAGGAAGAGGGCTACCTGTACTCCGTAAAGGGCAGCGGCACTTATGTTTCCGGCAGAAGCGTACAGAAGGTGCTTAATATTGGGGTAATTCTTCCTTCCATCACAGGAGACACCTACCCCAAATTCATCTCCGGCATTGAACAATACGCCTCCACGAACAATATCAATGTGGTTCTCTCCAGCAGCGAAAATTTTCCAGAGAGACAACATTCCAATATCCTCCGAATCATTGACATCCAGGCGGACGGTTGTATCATCATTCCCATTATCAACTCGGAATTAAGCTATAATACATTTTCGCAGCTGAAAAAGAAGGGAATTCCCTTTGTGATATGCAACCGGAGCATCGACGGATTGGACGTTCCCTTTATCGGAACCAACAATAGTTACGGCGCCTATATCGCTACAAAACACCTGATCGACGAGGGCTGCCGAAAACTTTCCTACATTTCGGAAAGGAAATATTCCACAGCCATAGAGCGCTACCATGGATTTGAAACGGCGATCTATGACAGCTCCACAGCAGCGCAGAAGGACCAGGTAATCTTCGGCAACTATGACGACTGCGAGCTGAAATCCAGAATCAGAAACCTGTTCGGAACCAGAGAACATCCCGACGGGGTACTGTGCTTCGACGACACCACAGCAGCCGTGCTGTATACCATGCTGGAAGAAAAAGGACTCCGCCCGGGAAGGGATGTGCGGATTGTGGGATACAATGACAGCAGCCTCTGTAATATGCTGTCAGTCCCTCTTTCCTCCGTATCGGCCGAGGGCAATAAAATGGGAAGGGAGGCGATAACAATGCTGATGGGAATCATCCGGGGAGCCGGAATAGAGGAGGATTTCAACGACTTCAAGGTGCTAAATCCCAGGCTTGTAATCCGGAAAAGCAGTACGGGACGAGATAAAAACTGACAATCTAAAAAGAAAGAGAGAACATTTATGAAATTGGATGGTATTATCCCTGCAATCGTTACGCCTTTTGACCGAAACGGAGACGTAAATTACACGGAATTAAAAAAACTGGTGGAACTGCTTCTGGAGGAGGGGGCAGATGGGTTCTACGTCACGGGCAGCACCGGGGAATGTTTTCTGTTGACAGACGAGGAACGTACTCTAGTGACAGCCGCAGTGGCAGAAACCGTAAACGGAAAAGTGCCTGTCATTGCCCACATCGGGAAAATCGGCGCCTCCCAGGCAGCGAATCTGGCAAGAGAAGCCCAAAGGGCAGGTGCCTCCGCGGTTTCCAGCGTCCCGCCTTTTTACTACAATTTCCAGACGGATGAAATTGCAGGTTACTATGAATGCATTTCGAACGCAACAGACCTGCCGGTGGTGATTTACAATATCCCCCAGTTCTCCGGTGTGTCCATCAATGCGGACAACATGGCCAGTATTATGGGAAACAGTCGGGTGGAGGGGCTGAAATACACGGATCTGAATCTGTACGAACTGGAACGGATTCGAAGGAAATTCCCCCAACTCAAAATTATGTTCGGGAAGGACGAATCCCTGCTCTATGCCCTTCCCGTGGGAGTAGACGGCGCTATCGGCAGCACCTACAACTTTACCCTGAAACTGTTCAGAAAAATCTGGAACGCCTACCGGCAGGAACAGTTCCGGGAAGCGGAAAAGTTTCAGCATGAAGCAAACAAAATAATCAGCGAAATGCTCCGAATCAAAAATATTATCGCAGCAGAAAAATATCTTCTGGGCAAAAAGGGAATTCAATGCGGAAACTGTCGACCTCCCTTCCGTCCCCTTACGGAGGAAGAGAAACACATTTTAGATGGGATAGGTGATATGGATTGACGTTGGAAAGAGAAAAAATAATCGAAAAACTGGGACAAGGCATCTGGCATGAATACCGGATTCCCGGTATGGTAGTCACAGGTAAAGGAACCATTTTATTGGTTTATGAAGCCAGAGGCGCCCACCGGGATGATTGGGCAGATATGTGGGTTACCATCCGCCGCAGCACAGACGGCGGAGAGACTTTCAGCGAACCAGTGTATCCTCACGAACAGACCAGGGGAACAGAGGAGCGCAGGATTACCTGGAACAATCCGGTGTTAATTGTGGACGGAGACAGAGTCCACCTGATTTTCCATCGGGATTATGAACAGGTCTGGCACTGCTGCAGTGATGATGACGGCATCAGCTTCAGCAAACCTGTGGAAATTACCGAAACCTACAGAAGTTTTCCTTATAAATGGAATGTAAGCGCTTCCGGCCCAGGACACGGCATCTCCACCAGTACGGGAAAATTGGTGGTACCCATCTGGCTTGCAGACGGCGAAATCCGTCTGGACCAGGAGGCATCGGGCAGAATCAAAAGGCATGCCCCCTCCAGAGCCGGCTGCATATACAGCGAAGACCACGGAAAGACCTGGAAAGCAGGCTTCCTCACGGAACATATCGACTGTGCCAACGAAACTGCCGTTGCAGAACTTGGCAGCGGCAAACTCCTCTTCAATTTCAGGCACCGGGAAAAAATACCCTGCCGAATCCTGGGGATCACCCCGGAGACTCCCCTTCTCCTGGAGAAGACCTGGCCGGAGGAAAGCCTGCCGGATCCCAAGTGCTTCGCCTGCATGGATAGGGATGGGGGAAAACTATATTTCATAAACTGTGCAGACACGGAAAAGAGAATCAACCTGACAGTAAATGAAAGCGCCGATGAAGGCATGACCTGGAAGAAGATTTTAACGGTGGATGAGGAGGGCGGATATGCTGACATTGCCGTCAGAGGAGACACACTTTATGTCTTCTATGAAAGGGACACCGACCTGGCCGTCCGGGATATGGGCGGAACTGTCCGGGAACTGGTATTCCGTCGTTATCGAAAATCCATGTAAAAGAAATCAGCGGTCACTCTGTTGATCAGATACAGAACTAAAATCAGGAGGATTTCAGTATGAAGAAAAGACAGGAAATGGCAGCCATATTGGCGGCAGCAATGACTATGACACTGCTGGCAGGATGCGGAAATGATACACCCCCGCAGTCACAGGGAACAGAGCAGAGCGAAAGCTCCCGGGAATCTCAGGGAACCTCTGGTACGGATGCAGGCACGGCCGGTGATGACGTCCCCACCATTGTGATCTATAACAATTCCGGCGCCTTCTCCGTCTCCGGTGCGGAAGCGGGAAGCGACGAATCAGCTTACAAGGAAATGCAGGACTATATTCTGGAGCAGACAGGGGTAAAGGTGGAAGTAATCATGCCCCCTTCGGATGCCTCAGCAGAAAGAGAAAAGCTGAATCTCCTTCTTGCGGGCGGCGACCAGATCGACGCCTGGTGGGAGGACGACTGGGGAAAATATGCCCGGGACGGCATCATCATCCCTTTGAACGAATATCTGGAAGCGCCGGAAGCGCAGGCTCTCTGGAAGCTGTGGGAACCCTGGGGCTCCTGGGAGAAGATGACGGACTCCGAGGGAAAAATCTGGGCAATCCCCCGCAATACGGATACGGTACCATATCCCATTATGTACAGAAGCGACTGGCTGGATCAGCTGGGTATGGATATCCCTTCCACCTTTGACGAGTTCAACGATTACCTTTACAAGGTTAAGGAACTGGATCCCTACGGAAACGGAGAAACCATTCCGCTGATGCTGGAAAAAGGCACATCGGAACTGGGTATCCTGGACCGTGCAGAATACGCCTTCCTGGGAGGCTATGTAGAGAGCGGCAACGGCAAATGGATCGATGAGACAGACGGCAAAGTGAAACCGGAGTGGCTTGCCGATGGCTATACCGATTTCTTAAAACAGCTGAATCAGTGGTACCAGGATGGCATCATCCATAAGGAAAACTTCACCATGGACGTAGATACCGTCAGAGGAAATATCACAAAGGGAGCAGTGGCTGCTTCTGCGGCCTGGTATTCCAGAGTGACTCTCACGGAAGCTACCACCAGGGAAAATGTGCCGGGATTTGACAGAGACAAGTACACTTATATCTACTGTGCCAACGAAAAGGGTACCATCGGTCCCAACGGAAACCTGATGCAGACCAAGTCTGTGGCAAATACCAGAGGCCTGATGATCAGCAGCAAATGCAAACATCCGGAAGCGGTGATGAAATTCGTGGAATGGTCTTTTGAATGGGAGAATTATACCACAGAGCAATATGGCCTGGAAGGAAAATACTGGCAGTACAATCCCGAATCGGAAAACGCAAAAGAGAACAAGGACGTAGTCCTTATTGAGGGCGGTCCCACCTATGCCCGGGATTTCCTGGTATCCCTGGCGGTGCCTCTGGAAGTGCAGACCACGGAATATGACGATGACGGTATCCAGGAAATGCACAATTTCTGGCTCCAGAAACGCCTGTCTGATTACCAGTCCACCATTGAACCGGGTATCGAAAACGGCATAGTATGGGATAAGGTGGCCCTGACAGAAAATATTCCCAGCCTCAACGACCTGAATACCTACAAGGACGAGGAACTGATTAAATTTGTGAACGGAACCAGATCTCTGGATACCTGGGACGCCTTCCTTGAGGAATGTTATCAGATCGGCCTGCAGGATTATATCGATGAGTACACAAGACAATATAATGAAATGAAAAATAACTGACAGATTCGGTAATGCGGTATCATGCGGCATCACAGCTTTATTCCCTGCCGGGAATGGTCTCCCAACAGACTGTGCTTCCGCATGGGGCTGTCGCATCAAGAAATTCTACACAAGATATAGGATGTCTGGCAACCAGTTATATCTATATCTGGTGTCTATACCTCTTAATGCGACAGCCCCATTCCATACGGTATCCGGTTCTTCCCGCTGCGGCCGAAATTCTGCCGCAAGAAAGGTATGGGTGTTGTATTGAAAGAAAAAAAGAAGAGATCGTTTCTGTATTATCTGAAACGGGATCGTTTTATTTACCTTCTGATGCTTCCGGGACTGATCTATTACATTGTGTTCCGTTATCTTCCCATGTTCGGCATTGTTATTGCCTTTAAAGATTACAAACCCTTCTTCGGTGTGGAGGGAATTTTTACTTCCGACTGGGTTGGTCTGAAACATTTCACCAAGTTTTTCGGCTCCATGTACTGTTTCCGCCTGATCCGGAACACGCTGCTGCTCAGCCTCTATACGTTGGTCTTCAGTTTCCCTCTGTCCATCGTCCTGGCACTGTTCATCAATGAGCTGAAGCGGAAATGGTTCAAAAAGACAGTACAGACCGTTTCCTACCTTCCCCACTTCCTTTCCGCCGTTATCGTCTGCGGCATGATAAGAACCCTAACCTCCGTAGACGGCGGCCTCATCAATGTGGTCGTAAAGGCCTTCGGCGGAGATCCCATTCCTTTTCTGGGACAGCCGGAATGGTTCCGTACCATCTATACCGTGTCCGAGGTATGGCAGACCATCGGATGGGAAAGTATTGTGTTTATCGCAGCCATGACAGGCATCGACAGAGCGCTTTACGAGGCAGCCATGGTGGACGGAGCCGGCATCCTGCGCAGGATGTGGAGTATCACGCTTCCCGGCATCATGCCCGTAGTGACCATCATGCTGATTTTAAAAGTGGGCAATATCCTGAATATGGGCTATGAGAAAGTGCTCCTTCTTTATTCTCCCCAGACCTATTCCACAGCGGATATTATCAGCACCTATGTCTACCGGGAGGGCGTGCTCAACCAGAATTATTCCTTTGCATCGGCAGTTAACCTGTTCATCTCCATCATCTCTTTGATTTTGGTCATGGGGACGAACCATATCACGAAAAAAATGGGACAGGAGGGCATCTGGTAATGAAAAAAAGACTATCCGGCGAAACTGTATTTCAGGCAGTGGATGTGATTATCATGTGTATTTTCATCATTCTGATCCTGGTGCCTGTGTTCACTGTGGTGATGACTTCCTTCATCAGCGAGGCGGAGATTGCCCGAAGAGGCAGTTTCATTATCATCCCGGAAAAATTCGACTTTACCGCCTACGAAATGCTTATCGCCAGCGGAAAAAATATTCTTCGGGCCTACAAGAACACTTTGTTCCGTGTCCTGACGGGAACCTTCTTAAGTCTGGCCGTGACCATCGGCCTGGGATACGGCCTCTCCAGACCCCAGTTAAAGGGTAGAACCGTAATCACCGGCTTCGTGTTTTTCACCATGCTGTTTTCCGGTGGAATGATTCCCACCTTTATCGTAGTAAAGGGACTGGGCCTGATGGATTCCCGCTGGTCCATGGTACTTCCCTGTATGGTAAACACCTGGAACCTGCTGATTATGCGAAATTTTTTCTACGCAATTCCAAATAGTCTGGAGGAAGCGGCTGTCATAGACGGAGCCAACGATGTGCAGATTCTGATCAAGGTGGTACTGCCCCTCTCCAAGGCCTCCATCGCCACCATTGGACTTTTCTATGCAGTAAGCCACTGGAATTCCTGGTTTGATGCCATGCTCTACATCAACAAGACCGCCCTTCTGCCCATGCAGAACATCCTACGCAACATCATCACATCCGTTTCCAGTATCGGAGATCTGGGGGCGGATGCCTACAACTCCCTGGATGTACTGCCGCCCTCCCAGTCCGTACGCGCAGCCACCATTGTAGTCACCACACTTCCGATTCTGGTGGTGTATCCCTTTATCCAGAAATATTTCGTGAAGGGTGTTATGGTAGGGTCTGTGAAGGGTTAAGACCGGGCCGTCTCATGAAACGTCTTCATAACCCGATCTGCTCCCGAAGTACCCTGCAGAATGCCACTGCTGCGTTTTCCTGCGGCCGAAAATCCTCTGCCCAGGCCGGGTGCCATGGGGAGCAGACATGAAATTTCAAAAAAGGAGGCATTCGTATGAAACGTTCAGAAATCAATCGGATTATCAATGATGCAATGCAGTTTGCCCATGACCGTTCCCTGCCCCTTCCCCCCTTTGCATACTGGGGTATGGATGAATGGTGCCGGTTAGGCCCGGAAAGCCGGGAGCTTATAGACAATATGCTTGGATGGGATGTGACGGATTTCGGCAGCGGCGATTTTGAGAAAATCGGCCTGACGGTCTTCACCTTCCGCAACGGAAACTTTTATCACAAGACCAGATATCCCAAACCTTATGCGGAAAAGCTCCTTTTCGTGGGCGACGGCCAGATTCTGCCCTATCATTACCATTGGAGCAAGATGGAGGACATCATTAACCGGGGCGGCGGCAAACTGATTCTGACACTCTACAACAGCACGGAAGCGGATTTTGCAGATACGGAGGGCGGAAGAAGCGGAAAGCCGGGAGAATTTGCGGATACCCCAGTGACAGTACCGATAGATGGCTGTCCCGTGACAATTCCGGCAGGAGGCCGGATTACCCTGGAGCCGGGCCAGAGCATTACCCTGATGCCAGGCCAGTACCATATGTGGCAGGGCGTTCCCGGCACCGGACCCGTGATGCTGTTCGAAGTCTCCGCCTGCAACGATGATACTGTGGATAACCGTTTTCATATTGCAGGAAAGCGGATTCCGGAGATTGAGGAGGATGAGAACCCACACCATCTGATATTTGCGGACTACCGCAAATATCTTTCCCATATTCCGCCGCTGGACTTCTGTTCCGAATAAACCGGATCCATAATCCTGCCTTCTGAATCAATTCCTTCTTCCCGCAGAAACCAGCTCCGTTCTGCCTGCTGCATCTTCCGGGCAGAGTCTTCAATGTAAAATTCTCCTGATTGATCCCGGGGGCTTCCAAAACGTTTTCAAAAGAGGTATACTATAGTACACATCAAAATAAAACAGGAGGTCCCCATGGAAAAAAACAAACTTCTCGAACTGGTATCCGAAATGAGTCTGGAAGAAAAAGCAATGCAGATGACCCAGCTGGTGCCCGATATGCTCTACCACCTGGCACCGGCCAACCTTACCGGCCCTCTCCGGCAATGGCATTTCACCCACGGACAGCTGCGCTGTGCAGGCTCCGTCCTGGGGAAATCCGGAGCAGCCTATCTGAAAAAGCTCCAGGATGATTACCTGAAAGACGCCCGCCTGCCCATCCCTCTGCTCTTCATGGCAGATGTCATCCACGGCTATGAGACCATCCTGCCCATTCCCCTGGCCCAGAGCTGTACCTTTGACCCGGAACTGGTGGAGGAAAATGCTGCTGCCGTGGCCAGAGAGGCTGCAGCCGCCGGACTCCATGTAACTTTCTCTCCCATGGCGGACCTGGTTCGGGATCCCCGTTGGGGCCGGGTTATGGAAGCCTGCGGTGAGGATCCCTGGCTGAATGGACAGATGGCTGCTGCTACCGTCCGGGGTTACCAGGGAAACGATCCGGGGAAAAAGGGAAAAATCGCCGCCTGCGTGAAGCACTTCGCCGCCTATGGTCAGCCGGAGGGAGGGCGCGACTACAATACCGTGGACATGTCCCGGGGAGTGCTGCGGGATTTCTATCTTCCTGCCTACCGGGAAGCCGTCCGGGCAGGCGCTGCCATGGTAATGACCTCTTTCAACACTGTGGAGCGGGTTCCCGCCACCTGCAATCGATGGCTGCTTGACGGAATCCTTCGAAAAGAATGGGGTTTTCAGGGAGTGGTGATCTCCGACTATACCGCCGCAGAAGAGCTGATGAACCATTCTGTAGCCGCCGATGTGCCGGAGGCCGGCGAGAAATGTATACACGCAGGTCTGGACATTGAGATGATGTCCGGCATCTACGCCGCATCCCTTGCGGAATTGCTGGAACAGGGACGTATCAGCGAGCAGGAAATTGACATGTGTGTCATGCGTATCCTGGAGCTGAAAAACCGGCTGGGCCTTTTTGAAAATCCCTGGAAGGACGCGGACGAAGAGCTGGAAAAACGGCTCTGCGGATGCAAAGAACACCTGGAGCTTGCCCGGAAACTGGCAAGAGAAAGCATGGTGCTCCTCAAGAACGACAATGTACTTCCTCTTTCCACTGACACTCCCATCGGACTGGCTGGTCCCTTCAGCAATACAGGAGGTATCTTCGGCGAGTGGAGCTATCTGGGCAATCGGGAGAAAACACGGACCCTGCAGGAAGCACTGACAGAGGAATACGGAACAAGGCTGGTAACAGCCATGACGGATACCTTCTGTCGAGAAAACTCTGATTCTGCCCTGGAAACTCCTCCTGAACCGGAAGAATTTCCCGAAAAAAGCAAACCCGCGGACGCAGAAGCACTTTCAGACAGAAAAATCCTCCCCTGCGGCGAATCCCACTCTGTGGAAGAAACCCGCCTCCGAAAGCCGGATGTGCCGGACTTCGTGGAAGAAGCCCTGAACCGCTTCCGCCACTGCGGACTGTGTATCGTTGCCGCCGGAGAACCCGAATGGGAGACCGGGGAAGCCGCCAGTAAGACAGACCTGCGCCTGAGCCCCAATCAGGAAAAGCTCATTCGTGCCCTCCACAACGCCGGAAAAAAGGTCGTCCTCCTGCTTTTCTCCGGACGCCCCCTGGACATCGCCCCCATCCTGGATGCCGCTGACGCCGTACTGCAGGTATGGTTCCCCGGAAGCGCCGGCGCGGATGCGGTCACCGATATTCTCACCGGAAAATACAATCCCTCTGGCCGACTCAGCATGAGCTTTCCCAGAAATACAGGTCAGATTCCGGTCTATTACAATTGCTATAACACCGGACGCCCCGTCCTGGATCCGGAGAACCGCTTCACCTCCCACTACCTGGACTGCCCCAACAGCCCGCTGTTTCCTTTCGGCTATGGCCTAAGCTACACCACCTTCTCCTGCAGGAACCTGAAAGTCTCTGAAGATCACTCCACGGCTTCCGTCCTGGTGGAAAACACCGGCAACCGCAGCGGTGAAACCGTGGTACAGCTCTATCTCAGAGATGTGTCCGCCAGCGTGGTCCGTCCTCTGAAAGAACTGAAAGGCTTCCGCCGGATTGCCCTGGAAGCCGGAGACGCGGTGGAAGTATCTTTCCGGATTACGGCAGATATGCTGTCCTTTTATAATGAAGCGGAGCAATGGGATTGGGAACCAGGTGAATTCGATATTATGATTGGGTTGGATTCGGAGCATGTGGAATGCCAAAGAGTGTGGTTTCAGCCTTGACAATGCCCCTGAATCCCCTGACAAAACCAGTGACTCCATACCCAATCACAGTTCACGCTTCTGCGCCCGGTATTCGTTGGGAGACACACCAACACTCTTCCGAAAAGCTGATGAGAAATACTGGGAGGTGTGAAACCCTGCCTTCCGGGAAATCACCTGTACCGTATCCTCGGTCTGCTGCAACAGCTGCCGTGCTCTGGCAATGCGGCAGGACATGATATATTCGGTCAGATTTTCCCCGGTAATCCGCTTGAACAACCGGGACACATGGGATTCGTTGTAATTCACATAATTGGCAATGACGGTAAGACTTAAATCTTCCGCCAGATGCTTCTGGACATAATTTTGGATGGATGCAACCAACTGCCTGGTTTTGTCGAAACTGTGCTCCCCTGCAATCTGGAACAGGCTCTCCCCCAGACGCTTCAAATAGGCGAAGGCCTGCTCCCAGTCAGCAAAATCATTGATATAATACAGAGGATACAGGGCCATTTCCCAGGAAATCTTCTGCTCCAGTCCATAATGTTCAATGTAGTCCAGATAAATCACGGCAATGGAAAAATACAGCTTCATTGCCCCTGTATGGTGCCGGCTTTTCACAGAAGTACAGTACTGCCTGCAGTAAAGCAGCTCTGTGAGAAATACATCCCGGTTTCCCTGATACAAAGCCTGCTTCATGGCTGCAAGCCTTCCAGGCAGTATCGCGGAAACCGGCAGGGCTGATGTCTCCTGCATATCTGCATCTGTCTCCCGTCCTACCACCCTGGCCGCCGAGGCAGAAGGAGACGCAAGCATGCTTTCCCGATAATAGGAATCATATAAAAACTGATACACCTCCGGCAGCTGCGCCCAGGCTGTCTTTTCCCGATACATACACAGCGAAACGGTCTGGTGCCCTGCATCCGCGCAGACATCCAGAAACGCATCCATAGTATCCTTCAGACAGTCAAAATAAGAAAGCTCCTGTCCCTCCTCCTTCTCCTGAAAAATCCACAACAACATTCCCTTCTGGGTCTCCACAAAGGAAAAGCGAAACAGATTCCCCAGCAGTCGCTCCATTTTGTCCAAGTAAAAGACAAAATTCAGGCAGGCGGAAGAAGGCTTCTTCCGGTGCATCAGCATCAGCCAGACTTCCTTTTCCAGAGAGAAATGAATCTCCAGGGCTGCTTCTCGGGCAAATGCAGCCGGCTTCCCGGACAGATTTCCATGAAGCGCTTCCCGGAGCAGCTGCTGTTCCTGCAGAAGCAGAAGCTGCTTCTCTTTTTGCTGGACGTCTGTAAGGTAGGCCTGTTCTCTGCGCTTCTGCAGAATTGCCTCACAGCAGGAGACTGCCACACTGCGGATCTTTGTATCCGGCTCCGCCTTCAGCAGGTATATGGCTCCCGGGTACTGATTGGCCTCATAAATATAATCAAAGACCTCATAGGCCGTCAGAAAGATGATCTGGCAGTCCGGCCACTGCCTGTGCAGCTGATCCGCGATCATCAACCCGCTCACCTTGGGCATGTTGATATCCAGAAACGCCATATCGATACGGGAGGATGCCACCAGCGCCAGGGCTTCCGGCCCGGAGCAGGTACTGATAATATTCAGTTCAAATGCTTTCAGCTGTGTCAGCAAACTGGTCAGGTGGCTGATTACATGATATTCATCATCTGTCAGCAGTATCTTTATCATGGAAGTTTATTTCCTTTCCGGCGTCTCTGCCTGGAGCACACGGATTTGCACGCACATCTATTCCTGTCTTTTCCTGCATGCCCTATGCCCGCCTGGCAAATTAACAGTATCAATATCTAACAGATTATGCCCTCTCTTCCTCTTCTATATCGGCAGGCAAATCCGCATACACAGCCCTCCCAGGGAACTCCTTTCCGCCTTCAGGCAGCCTCCCTCTATCTCACTTTTCCCCCGTTCCCGGAAATAAATGTCAAGCCGTCTCTGAATATTCAGCATACCGGTCATCTCCTGCAGCTGTATTCCCCGGGCAGTATCCTGAAGACTGTTCTGTATCCGGATCAGCTGTTCCTCCGACAGCGCCTCCCCGTTGTCTTCTATGGCAATCACCAGACAGCCGTCCGCCTCGGAAATATTTACCCGAAGTATACCATCATCTACCTTATCCCGAAGCCCGTAGTTAAAAGCATTTTCCAATATGGGCTGAATCATCAGCTTCGGCACCGGGATATCCTGATAGGCCTCCGGCAGGGTGTCTGTCTCGACGAGGATCCTGTCCCCAAACCGCAGCTGCTGAATCTCACAATACAGCATGGCATGATGATACTCCCGCCCCAGAGGCATAAAGTCCTGGCTGTTTCGGGTAATATACTGAAAATACAGCCCAAGAGTATCTGCCATCTGCCCTGCCTCCTCATACAGCTCGTCATGGATCATCCGCCGCAGCAGAAAGAAGGCATTGTAGAGAAAATGCGGATTGATCTGGGCCTGCAGCTGCTTCAGCTCCGCCCTGCTCAGCAAAAGCTGCTGCTGGTAATTCTTCTCGATCAATGTTCCCAGCTCCTCTGCCATATGGTTGAATTCCTGATACAGATACATAAAATCAGACCCCTGCCTGCCGGTGATCCGCACGTCGTAATCCTGCCGGCTGATCCGCTGAAAAGCATCCACCATCATTCGGATAGGCCTGTGAATAATTGCATAGCTGCCCAGCAGAAACAGACTGCTTGCCAGGAGCACCGTCAGTCCAAAGTAAACATACAGATACTGATACGCCCTTGCGTCCCGAAACAGCTGCTCCCGGGAGAAGAAAAAGTCCAGCTGCACATCTCCCATGGGAAGAGAAGCCGAAAAACACTCATACCCTTTGTCGTCTATGGACATTTCTGCCTGTGCCCACCTGCCCGTATGCCCCTGCATGAATTTCTCCCCCTCTACCCGGGCCAGATTTGTCACCTGCCAGGAACCGTCCAAAGCCTCCATCCGGTAATAATAATCATACTCAGAGAAAACATTGCCAAGCAGTTCTTCCAGCGCCGCCCCTGACAAATCCACACGAATCAGGAAATCCGCCCCGAAAGAAGGCAGAATCACCTCTGTCAGCTTCCCATTATAAACGGTCAGATAATCCGCAGAACTATGCTCCCCGGCAAGCTGTCTGTACTCGTCCATGGTAAACTCAAAAAAGCTTGGCCTGCTGCTTTTCTTGCTGTTATAAGCCTGAAGCCGATTGGGATAATAAATTACAAAATTGTCAATATAAGGATTGGCATTCCGGATACTGGTCTGCTGTTCCTGCATTTGCAGCACATTCTTGGCTGCCTCATAGGGACTCATGAAATAAGCCGGATTGGCCAGACGCTCCAGATTCCCCTGCCCTGCCACCTCCGCAGCCGTATGATAGAGCTGGTCCAGAAGATTTGCCAGCTCCTCCGCTGTCAGATCCACTTTATCCTGAATCAGGGAAAATGTACGGTTGCTGGCCGCCGTACTGTTCTGGCGGATCAGAAACAGCCCCAGCAGAAAAACCGGCAGACTGACAGCCAGAAACAACAAAATCAGCTTTTTGAACGTAATGTTTTTCCGCATACCACCCACTCCTCCCGGTTCCATTATAGTACAAAATCATGCACTCATAAAGATATTTTGCGCAGACCAGGCACAATAGGCATGAAATTATACAAAACGCAAGAAAAACGATGGAACAGTCCCTGCCAAATCTCTATACTAAGCTTTAAGTAAGGCAGCCGAATGCAGCTGTCAGAACCGCTAACAATCGTACCAAAAGAAGGGAGAATCTACTATGATGAAGAAAAAAGTCCTGTCACTCTTACTGGCAGCCGCTCTGACCATGTCCCTGGCAGCCTGCGGCGAAAAGGAAGCTGATTCCGGAAGCAGTGCCCAGAATACCTCCGGTGACGCCCAGTCAGGGCAACAGACAGACTCTCAAGGCGATTCCGGCCAGGAGACTTCCTCCGGAACAGAGGCGAAAACCCAGACGCCCGGCGGTCCCCTGACACCTTATGACGAAACCGTCACTCTGAAAGTCGCCCTGATGATTGACTCCAACTTAAACTATCAGGAAGGGGACGATATCAGCAGCAACCCCTGGACCAGAGGTTACAAAGAAAAACTGAATATTGAAGTGGTTCCCGCCTTCACCGCTGAGTGGGATGACTATTTTACCAAAATCAACCTGGCTATCGTGGACGGCAATCTGCCGGATGTATGCATGGTCAATACCACCCAGCTGCAGCAGCTCATCCAGGCCGATATGCTTTACGATTTGTCAGAAGTCTACGAAACCTACGCCAGTGACCGGATCA
The DNA here is from genome assembly GCA_910580225.1 of uncultured Acetatifactor sp. Taxonomy (GTDB): domain Bacteria; phylum Bacillota; class Clostridia; order Lachnospirales; family Lachnospiraceae; genus Acetatifactor. Next base: position 42,318 of record CAJTXE010000003.1, on the reverse strand, counting down.
AAAGCTACATGGCCTTGGAACCGGAAAGCTTTGAATCCGGAAAATCAGGCGGAAAACTGTATGGAATTGCACAGTTAGGCGTAGGTCCCATTGCCCAGATCGACCCTGTATGGATTCGGAAGGACTGGAAAGACGCCCTGAATCTGGAAGACCCCAAGACCATGGATGACCTTGTAGCCATAGAGAAAGCATTTCAGGCAGAATACGGAAGCACAGGAATTGCCGTGGACCAGAGCCTGACCACCCTGAAAATCATGGCCCCGGCCTGGGGCGCTTACCCTGACATCTGGGTAGAAGAACCGGGCGGACAAATCGGTTTCGGTTCCGTTCAGCCGGAAATGAAGACCGCTCTGGCGGAATGGGCCAAATGGTATCAGGAAGGCATCATCAATGACGGATTTGCCGTGACCAATACCGAGAAACTTAACGAAGATGCCGTTAACGGCAAACTGGGCATCTATCCCTTCAAAAACTGGCTGGGCTGGACTGCCGGAACCGACATGATCTCCAACCTGGGCCGGGAAGCTTACCTGGAAGCCTACGCCGTCCCCTCTGCTACCGGTGAAAAAGTACTTTATCCATTGAATTGTGATAACTCTACTTATACAGTTGTAAGCAAGGACTGCAAAAATCCGGAAGCCGCATTAAAGTGCATCAACTTCTTTGCCTACATGGAAAATGAAGCTGCAGAGGAAGGCATCAGCCAGGAAGAAATCCTTTCCTATTTCGAAGTGGAACATGCCGCCCAGATCATGCGGGTACAGGACCCCAATCTGGACCGCTCCACCTTTTTAGCTACCTCTCAGGCCATTGCAGCACAGGACGAAAGCTTGTTGGAGACCAGAAAACAGCAGCAGGCCTATGCGGATATCGTGAACTTTACCAATGACGGCAGCACCACGGCGGTTGGCGGCTACATGCTCTGGGGTCCGGAAAAAAGCGCCTACAGCATGGCAGAGCCCATCATTGCAGCAGGTGATGTAATCAAGAACAAAATCTGGGCAGTGATCCCCGACACCATCAACAGAGCCGGAAGCACTCTGAGCGATATTCTGACCGAAGGTTTTACCAAAATTATCATGGGTGAGGAACCCATTGATTACTTTGACACCCTGGTGGAAGAATGGCGCGCAGCCGGCGGCGACGAAGCGACTCAGGCCGTAAACGACATGTGCGGCGCCCAGTAAGGAGCAGCCTATGAAGAAACGATTGAAAACAGAATGGCAGATGCATTTGATGCTTCTGCCGGGAATCCTCCTGGTATTTATCTTTTCTTATATCCCCCTGTACGGGCTGGTGATTGCGTTTCAGGACTACAATCCGGGGAGAGGTTTTTCCTCTCCCTGGGTTGGCCTCTCCCATTTCCGCTACCTGTTTTCACAACCCAACTTTGTCCGGACCATCTGGAACAGCCTGTACATTGCAGTGTTTAAGATCTTGGGAGGGCTCCTGGCCTCCGTGACTTTTGCCCTGCTGCTGAACGAGATCGGAAACCGTGTAATGAAACGGCTCTTCCAGACTCTGATCTATATCCCCCATTTTCTTTCCTGGGTCATCCTGGCCGGGGTCATGTCCGATTTACTGGCCGGTGACGGCCTGGTAAACCGGATACTGGAATTCGCGAACCTGGGAGCCGTAAACTTCCTGGGCAGTCCCTCCGTCTTTCCCTGGACCATGATACTCTCCGATATCTGGAAGGGCTTTGGCTTCGGCACTGTGGTGTATCTGGCCGCACTGACCGGTATTGACCCGGAGTTGTACGAAGCCGCCAGAATCGACGGCGCCGGAAGGATAAGCCAGACCCGCTATGTTACCTTACCAATGCTGGCTCCCACTGTTGTGCTGATGCTGGTACTGTCTCTGGGAAATGTGATGAACGCCGGTTTTGATCAAATTTTCAATCTCTACTCCCCTGTGGTATACCGGACCGGAGACATCATCGATACTTATGTATACCGTCTGGGCATAATGCAGGCCCAATACTCCGTAGGTACCGCAGTGGGCCTGTTCAAATCCGTCATCTCCCTGATACTGATAACTTCCTCCTACATACTGGCGGATAAAGCGGCAAATTACAGGGTCTTTTAGAAAGGAGGCATACGTTTATGAAATCAGCTTTGAAAAAAAAGCCTTTCACCGAAGGTACTTTGTTCCATACTTTTGGGAAGAAAACTTCCTTGGAAAAAACTGCTCTCGAAAAAACTTTCATAAAGAAAGCCTCCTCACGGAAGGCAAGCCCCTCCAGAAAAGCTTTTCTGACATTTAATTACCTCCTGATGGTTGTGGTATGCCTAAGCTGCGTCCTCCCTTTCGTGCACCTGCTTGCGGTATCTCTCAGCGGCAGAAGCGCGGTGGCTGCGGGAAAGGTCACCTTCTTTCCAATAGACTTCACCCTTTCTTCCTATGAATATGCCCTGGTAAAAGGAGATTTTCTGCATGCCCTGGTGAACTCCCTGGCAAGAACCTTCCTGGGCACCATGGTGAACCTGACCTTGATGGTACTCACAGCCTACCCCCTGTCCAAGGGCCGGGACCGGCTTCTGGGGCGGAATCTCTATATGGCCTACTTTGTATTCACCATGCTGTTTTCCGGCGGCATGATTCCCCTCTATCTGGTGGTATCCAAAACAGGTCTGAAGGACACCATATGGTCGCTGATCCTGCCCGGCGCCCTGCCGATATACAACATGATCATCCTGATGAACTTTATCCGCAGTCAGCCCGAAGAACTGCAGGAAGCTGCCCGCATGGATGGCGCCACAGAATTTCAGCTGCTCTACAAGGTGGTGCTGCCCCTGCTGAAGCCTTCCCTGGCCACCGTGGGACTTTTCTGCATCGTGGGCCATTGGAATGACTGGTTCAGCGGCATCATCTATATGAGCAGCCGGGACCAATATCCCCTGGCCACCTATATGCAGACCCTCCTGCGCAGCTTCGAGTCTCTGATGCGCCAGGCCGGGACCAATTACAGCCAGCTGGTGGGGCAGATCAACGTCCAGACCGGCCGTTCCGCTCAGTTGTTCCTGGCCGCGCTCCCGGTGATGCTTGTGTATCCGTTTCTGCAGAAATATTTTACTTCCGGTCTGACACTGGGAAGTGTGAAAGGGTAAGGTGCATCCATGTCCGAAAATACTTACAATACAGACAATCTGCAGCCAGGTTTTATCCCCTCCGAAAAGGATATCATGACCACCGTGTACATGCGCTCCTCCCGGCTGAAAGGAATCACCGGACGGCTTGCAGAAAATATCTCCAAAAACTGGCTCATTGGCCTCCGGGAAACCAATCCCGGCATCCTGGATATGTTCAGGGAGCGGGATCGGCTGCCCTACAGACAGATGCTGCCCTGGCTGGGAGAATTTGCCGGAAAATACATTACTGGCGCTTATTATATCTATCGTCTGACACTGGACCATGCTCTATACGACTACATTATCAACTTTATCCGGGAGCTGATGGACTGCCAGGCAGAAGACGGTTATCTGGGATGCTTCAGCCGGGAATGTCGTCTTACAGGTTCCTTCTCACAGAAACCGGAGGAAATAGAGGGTACCTGGGACGCCTGGAATCATTATCACATTATGTACGGCATGCTGCTGTGGTTTCAGGAAACCGGAGATACCCGTTATCTGGAATGTGTGGAAAAAATAGCAGGCCTGTTTCTACAGAAATTCTACTGTCCGGAATCCGGCGGAAAAAGCCTTCTGGAGCTGAAATCACCGGAAACCAACCTGGCTCCCATCCATGCCTTTGCCCTGTTGTACCGCATTACCGGAAAGCAATGTTATCTTACATTTTGCCTGGAGATCGAACGGGATATCGCTGACAGTCGGGCCGGAAATTATATCCACTGCGCCCTGAACGGAATCGAATACTATCAGTGCCCCAAACCGCGTTGGGAAAGTCTGCACATCATCCTTGGCCTGGCGGAGCTGTACCGGTCTGTGGGACTCATATCCCATAAGGGACAGCCTCCCAGGACTGACTGTCAGAACCGGGGTCAGTTCCCCGGGACACACTATCTGCAGACAGTTACACAGATCTACCGCTCCATTCAGAAAACGGATGTCCATAATACCGGCGCCTTTTCCACGGATGAGCAGGCCGTCGGCACCCCCTTTCAAAGCGGCAATATCGAGACCTGCTGTGTCGTGGCCTACAATGCCCTGGCTGTGGAGCTGTTCAAACTTACAGGGGATCCGTCTATCCTGGATTTCCTGGAAATCGCCCATTACAATGCCTGCATGGGAGCCTGGTCTCCTACCGGAAGGTGGTCCACCTATCACACACCCATGGCAGGAGAACGGCGCGCCAATTACCATGATATTTCCTTTCAAAGTCGGGCCGGTTCTCCGGACCTGAACTGCTGCTCCGTGAACGCTCCCAGGGCTGTAGGCATGCTCAGTGAATGGGCTGTGACAAAAACAGCCGCGGCACTCTGCATCAATGCCTATGAAGACGGAGATTTTGTAACGGAAAACGGCGTTCACATTGAGATCAGCGGAGGCTATCCCGCCCGAAACGAGATACAGATTCTGGTAGAAAATTACACTGGTGAGCTGGTGCTGCGGATACCCGGATGGTCCGCCGACACTTTGCTGACAGAATATCATGGCGGCGGCAGCTTATTGGCCCCAACGTCCTGCAGCGGCAGATCACTGCACACGGACCGATCTCACGGCTGTCCACCTTGCAGCATTTCTGCCTGCAGCCCCCATCAGCCAGCTTCCCAGCAGACTTGCTGTGGCTCACCGAAAATCAAGCATCCCCTCCCGGGTACTTACTGCCCCATAGACTGCCGGGAAAAAATCCGCATAACCTTATCTCTTGATTTCACTACCCGTTATCTGGAGGGAAAAGAACAATATGACGGATATGTCAGTATCTTCCGAGGCCCGATTCTGTTTGGTACGGATATCAGCCTGGCAGGGGGACATGACCTGCAGAAGCTTCCGGTACTGAAACGGGAAGACATCAACCGCAAATCGGTACCATCACAACAGGGCCAAATCCTCATTCCTCTTCCCTGCGGCATTACTCTGGGAGATTTCTATCATCTGGGGCAGAGCGGCTGTCAATATACCACATGGCTGCAGGCAGATTAGCCTGCAGCTTTTTCATGGTCCCTCAGGACCCTTTTCAATCCCTGCCCGCTGTTGCAAACCAGGATAAAATCATATTGAAACAGCCATTGATCTATGATACTATGGTTGCAAACAGAAACTCTGAACAGTACATAACAGAAAGGGAATGGAATTCCGGAAATGATAAAGAAGAAGCCTTTACATCTTACGCGCCTGGAACCAGTCATCATTTTGCTCCTTGGCATCCTGCTGGTGGGCGGCACGCTCTATAGAACCGGTACCATCTCATCCGGATATCATTTTCAGGATGATCATGAACTCATCCGGTATCATGTTGCCTTCACGGAGGGCAATGCCTCTTTGGCAGATCTGATCGGGACAGCCATTGCAGGAGATTCCACACGTTTCCGTCCCATGTACTGGGTGGAAAGACTGACCGGCATCATGCTGTTCGGTGACGAGATGGTATATTGGAACTGGTACACGGCATTCAAGGGAATCCTGACTTTTTCCCTCCTGTATTATACAGCCAGATACCTGGTCCGCAGCCGCTTCATCAGCTTTTTGTTTACCGGAATTACCCTGTTCGGTGCTCAGTTCACCCCCTGGTACCGCAGTGCAAATCAGGAGAATACTGGTTTGCTTTTTTGTGCCCTTACCTTATTTCTCATTGCAAAACAATATCATGACAAAAAATATGAGAACCTGCTTATGAATATCCTGATTCCACTCAGCGCCGTCATCTGCGGGCTGATAAAGGAAAGTTTTACACTGTTCATGCCGGTATTTGCCGCCCTGAAATTCTGGCTGGAATATTGTGAAAACGGTGAATGTTATAAATGTTTCAAAAGAAACCTGAACGTATCTATCATAATTCTATTATCCGCAGCCGTCAATGCAGGCATTATCCTCTTCCATACCGGAGTGGACAATGTGAGCTACGCCGGTTTTCAGAAAGGAACCTCTCTGTTGGAATACTGGTCCGGTATCAAATACAGTTTAAATTTCAACCTCCGGAGTTATACTCTTGCCGGAGCCGCGCTTTTCTTTGCAATCGTCATGTTCTTTCACCAGCTTTCCAAAGCTGATCAGCGAAAATATGCCGGTTTCATTTTGATTGCCCTCTATGTTATGGTGGTGCAGTTGGTGGTCCACGCCAAAAGTCTGATGAGCGAACGATACATCATCCCCTGGATCGTGGGATATACCTTTCTGATTGTTCTGCTTGGATATCAGCTATTTCGGCAGGACCGCTGGAAAAAAACATTGTACATAGGAATATTGATTCTGCTCTTTCTGTCAGAAGCGCCCAGAGCCTGGTCCATGTCCCGGGAATACGCTTATACAGGTTCTATGGTCCGTTTATACTTCCAGAATATTCTGGACAAAACATCTGAAGACAGTCATATAGTGTGCGCTTTTTATGACCCTGAAGTAAATATTGCCAGTGAGTGCTGGCTGGAAACCCATGGCCGTACCCTCGTCTACTCTTTTGATACTGCCAGCGAAGAATTTGTCAACCTGTCCCAACTGAAGATGCCCTCTCCTGAAATCTTTTCCTGGGAAACGGCAACGGTAATCACCTGTTATACCAGTCAGGCGGAACAGATCTTACAGTCAGTCGGAATTTCGGATCCAGACCAATATGACTTAAGCGAACATGGCATCTACTGTGTCATCTCCCGAAAGGCTGCCAGACAATAACGGTTCTCCAATTTACCTCCCGCTGTCTGGCAGCATTGGTTTTTCTTCTGAAAATCCCACTCTGTGTCAGGTCCGCCAGTGGTAAAAAATGCCACAGGAAACGTTTTTCCTGTGGCAAATCAGGGAGAATGCTCTCCCGTTGTCCTATCTCATTTTCTCCCGCAGCACTTCCTTCGCCTTCTCCAGCTGATTATCCGGGCGCTCCTCGCTTCCGTAATAAGCTTCGCCGTCAAACTCGCACACCACGTCCGGCTCGATACCGATACCATGTATATTGTTGCCGTTGGGCGTATAGTAAGCACTGATCGTAACTTTGACCGCCGAACCGTCGCGGAAAGGAATGATTTGCTGTACAATGCCTTTTCCAAATGTCGTGGTTCCCACCAAAGTACCCAGTTGATAATCCTTGATGGCTCCGGCCATGATCTCGGAAGCACTGGCAGAGTTCATATCAATCAAAACCACCAGCGGCACCTCCAGCTCTTTGTTCCCGTCACAGGTAAATTCCTGCCTTTCCCCGTTTTTGTCTTCCGTATATACGATCATCCCCTCCGGAAGAATCATCCTTGCCATCTCTACCACAGCATTCAGACTTCCGCCTGGATTTGCACGCAGATCCAGGATCATTCCCTTCATGCCGGCACTTCTCGCCGACGCCAGTGCGGACTCGAATTGTGTAATGGAAACTTCATCAAACTCCGTCACCTGAATATAGGCCATATGGTCTTCCATCATGGAATACTCTACCGTAGGTGTCTCCACCTTCCTGCGGGTAACACTGACTTCCAGATAATCTGATTCTCCTTCCCGGATAATCGTAAGTACTACTTCCGTATCTTCCTGTCCCTTGATCAGAGAGACTACTTCTGTAAGAGACATTCCGTAGGCAGAGACTCCATCCACCTCATAGATCAAATCGTTTGCCCGCAGATCCGCTTCCTCTGACGGCGCACCCGAGATCGTTCCGCTGATCTTCGGCAGTCCGGTAACCACATCCAGACTGATATAAGCACCGATGCCATAGTATACGCCCTCTGTCTGTTCCATCAGTTCTTTCAGTTCCTCAGCCGAGTAGTACTCCGAATAAGGATCTCCCAGAGCCGACAGCATTCCCCTGTAAATACCGTCCTGCAGTTCCTCATCCGCCACATCTCTCAGATAGAAATACTGATCAATGGTTCTCTCCAGCATCTGCATCTTACTCAAAGTTGAGTCATTAATCGCTGACCCTTCTTCCAGCGTCGGCCCTTCCTCCTGCTTAGCCGTCAGCTTACCCGAATCCACGATATTCTGCACATAAAGCCCCAGATAACAGATACCCATCACCAGCAGAGCTCCCGCGATTCCCGTGATAAACCCCCCCAGAAACAGACCTTTTCCGCTGCCCTTTTCCGCTTTCTGCGGTTTCTCCAAGGGTACCGGATTCCATACCGGCGATGGTATCTGATGACTGCCTTGAGGCTGGCTGCTTCGTCTCTCCGGCCCTGTGCCGCTTAAGTTGTCAAAATATCCGTTATTTTCGTCCATAACTCCTCCTGTTCCCATCCTGCATCTTCCATACTTCCGGGGCAGATGCCGCATTTGTTCCAACTCTGCATCTCCGGTAATTTTACGCTTCTGTCAGCGATTTTATACGTTCAGATGCTTTCTGACAGTGCTGATGCTTCCCATAAAGCCAATCCCCACTCCTACGATCAGAGACAGAGGCATCAGCACCTCAAATACCTCATCCACCGGCAGAAAAGCCAGAACTGTACTCAAAATGGAAAAGCGCTCCGTAATATAAACCAGTGCATAATTGTAGATATGATACAGCAGCCCCAGGGGCAGTGCCGCTCCCGCCAGGCCGATCAGCATACCCTCCAGCACAAACGGCGACCTGACAAAAAAGTCAGTAGCTCCGATGTACTTCATAATGTTGATCTCCTCAGAGCGAACCGAGATGCCGATGGCAACTGTATTGCTGATCAGGAAAATACTCACTGCCAGCAGAATAATGATAATCCCCATAGACACATAGGCAATCAGAAGATTGGCACCGCTTAACATGTCTGCAGTCAATGCGGAATGATTCACCTGGCGCACCTCTGAAATCGATTCCAGCCAGGTTACCAGCGCACTCTGCATCGACACATCCCGCAGGAAAACCTCATAACAGTCGTCCCCCTTCAAGGGATTATCCATATAAGCCTTGGATAAAATCTCATAATTCTCCTTGAATCTTTCCTGTTTGTATTGTTCCCATGCTTCGTCATCGGAAATGAAATTTACCTCCAACACCTCGCTGCGCCGGCGAATATCCTGTCCGATTTGGGCAATTCTTTCATCCGTGGGTATCATACCCTCTTCATGGCTGTCGCACCAGTCATGTTCACTGTGGAAAAATACAGTGACGGAAACTCCCTCTTCCGCCTTCATCACAATACTTTGAAAATTCCTCACCACGGAATAAAACAGGCCAAATAAAAACAAACAGGCCGAAATAGTCGCCACCGAGGCCAGGGAGTACCACTTATTACGGAATATATTGACGAAACCCTGACGGATCGTGTAAAACAATGTACTAATCTTCATCGATATATTCGCCTCCCTCTTCGTCGCTGATGATCACACCCCGTTTCATAGTCACCACCCGCTTATGCATGGCATTGACGATCTCCCGGTTATGGGTCACCACCAGTACCGTAGTCCCCTTCTGGTTGATTTCTTCCAGGAGCATCATAATCTCCCAGGAGTTCTTCGGATCCAGATTGCCGGTAGGTTCGTCCGCCAGCAGGATGGCAGGTTTGTTCACCAGCGCCCTGGCCAGTGCCACTCTCTGCTGTTCTCCCCCTGACAGCTGATTTGTCTTCGCCTTATATTTCCCGGCCAGCCCCACAGTGGCCAGAATGGCAGGCACATTCCGCCTGATTTCATTTGTCGGTGTCTCTATGATACGCTGCGCAAATGCCACATTTTCATAGACATTCCGATCATTCAGCAAGCGGAAATCCTGGAATACCACTCCCAGGTTACGGCGGAATTTGGGAATCTGCCTGTGCTTAAGCTTCGCAAGGTCGCTGCCCATTACATGGACGCTGCCGCTGGATGCCGTAAGCTCCCGCAGCAACAACCTGATCAGAGTGGACTTTCCGGAACCGCTGTCCCCTACAATAAATACAAATTCCCCTTTTCCTATCCCTAAAGTAATCCCATTGAGAGCCGGGTTTCCCTTGGAGTAAACCTTTGTGACATTATCCAGCCAGATAACGCCCTTCTCCTCAATAAACTGTTCCCTTTTTCTCCACGACAGCTCCCGTCTGGTCATCGTTTTCCTCCATCCAAAGCAGCAGCTTCCTCTCAGCCCGCCGCCGGAAAGCTCATGCTAATAATCCACATTCTCCATATACTTCATATATTTTACTACCATAAGCGCAATTTTAAATGTAATTGCATCCTCAAAAACACGCAAATCCAACCCCGTGCTCTTCTGCAGCTTATCCAGGCGGTATACGAGCGTATTTCTGTGGATAAACAGCTGTCTCGATGTCTCAGACACGTTCAGGCTGTTCTCAAAAAATTTATAAACCGTCCCCAATGTCTCCTCATCAAAATCATCCGGACTTCTGCCGCCGAAAATCTCCCGGATAAACATTTTGCACAGTGGTATCGGCAACTGATAAATCAGACGCCCGATGCCTAGTTCACTGTAGGCAATAATCTCCCTGTCCTGAAAAAATATCTTCCCCACATCCAAAGCCATTTTGGCTTCCTTATAAGAGCGGCTGACCTCCTTGATCTCCTGAATAACCGAACCATACGCAATGCGGATATCCCGGACGCCTTCCTTCTTCAGAAAATTCCAGAGCTGCCTGGCCGCCTTCTCCATTTCCTTCATGGCATCTCCATCTGCCAGCTCTTTTACGACAATCACATTATTCTCATCCACTTCCGTAACAAACTCTTTGCTGCTGCCGTTAAAATAAGTCCTGACCATATCCAGCACATTATTGTCACGCCCCGCCGCAGACTCTACAATCAAAACAGCTCTGGGCATATCTGTCTGAATGTGCAGCCGCTTGGACCGACTGTAGATATCCACCAACAGCAGATTGTCCAAAAGCAGATTTTTGACAAAATTGTCCTTATCCAGACGTTCTTTGTAGGCCACCAGCAGATTTTGAATCTGAAATGCCGCAATCTTGCCGATGGTATATACATCCTCACCGGCAGCACCTGCCACCAGCACATATTCCAGCTGCTGCTCATCGTATACCTTAAAAAACTGATATCCCTGTATCTCCTGGGAATCTGCCGGCGACATGGCAAACTCCGCAACAGTTTTGCTGATATTATTCATTTCGGTGGTGGATGCAACTTCCTTACCATCTGCGTCCATAACACAAAATTCCACGCGTGCGATGTTTTTCAGCCCATCAATTGTGCTTTGCAAAATCTGATTTGATATCATAAAATCCCACTCCTTTTATATTATGGAAATCTCTCATAACAATTTCTGTTCCTATACATACAAATGTACAAAAAAACAGAGAAAAAAGCAATAGGTTTTTATGATTTTCCACAAAAAGACTACCTGAAGCGTGACACTCAGGCAGTCTTTTCAACAAATCCAATCTGCTTCCCGCTCATATGCTCCGCCATACACGCCATCTCCTCCAGCATCCACAGCCAAATCAGCCGGAATGTTTCTGCTTGTCGATCCGGTTCCGAAAATTCAGGCAGCCACAATATCCGGGACCGAATTCAGATGCGTATATCGATATTCGCTCCCAAATCCGGGTTTACACTCAGTTCCATCGCAGAATTCATCATCTGCACAATTCCTTGCCCCAGCGCCTCGTTCGTATCCATCGCTTTACTCAGCACAGCGGTACTTACACTGGCCATATCCGAAATATGTGACAATGCCATTGATACACTTGCGATATCCATATGCTACCTCCTGTTTCATTCTATCATAACAGTATATACTTTACCAGTAGTTCACACAATTTTCATTTTTCTTAATAATTCTGCCAATTACCGGAAATGTATCTGCTCTATGGTCGTTTTCGTAATTTCGATTTTTCTTTCCTTCAGCAGTCTGCCCACAGCACGCTTAAATTCATTTTTGCTCATTCCGGTCTCCTTCTTGATGATCTCCGGATCCGCCTTATCCGTGAACGGGAGCCTGCCGCCATTCCTGTCCATAAGTGCAAGAATCGTCTCCGCATCTTTATCCATCTGCAGATACGCTTTGTCACGTACACTGAGCGTCAGCTTGCCGTCCTCCCGCACCTGAATCACACGGGCCGCCACATCTTTGCCCAATGTAATCTCACCATAAAGTTCCTTTTTGGGAATCAGCGCCGAATAGAGATTGTCCACCGCCACAAAAGCACCAAAATTGTCGCTCATCTCATACACACGCCCTGTCACCCGGTCTTCCTGGCTGTAAGGGCTGTCTGTCCGCAGATTTTCATATACATTCATGGTAGCACAGAGCCTGTCGCTCTTATCAATATACAGAGATACCAGAACCCTATCCCCCTGCTCTACTCTGCCCCTCTGCTGCTTAAATGGAAGGAGAAGGTCCTTCTCCAGTCCCCAGTCCAGAAACGCCCCGATCCTGCCCATCTGAGCCACCGTAAGCTCAGCCACCTGCCCCATCTGCAGTTTCGGCTCCCTGACGGTGGCAATCAGCCTGTCCTTGGAATCCCGATAAATAAATACATTGACCGGATCCCCTGTCTTTGCCCCTTCCGGCACCTGCCTCCTTGGCAGAAGCACACGATCCTCCGCCTCCTCTTCAGACACTGCCAGATACACGCCGAATTCCACTTCTTTTACAATCACCAGTTCCTGCTTTTCACCCAAGCGAATCATGTCTCTTCTCCATTTCAAATCCTGCTTTTTCTTTCCCCATTGCGGCATAGCCTCATCTGCTGCTGCGCACAAACTCCACAATGGTATATGGTTTTCCAGCTGTATCCCCCAGAACTACCACCACTTTGTTCTCCTCTTCACTCACAGCAGGCAGTAGAACATTATCAAGAAATGCCTGCTTTTTATATTCCGCCCGAACCTGCCCCACAGTAAAAGCATCGGGAAGATATGCCATTGCCATTTGGATAAACTGCTGGTTATTTACATGATGGTTGGTATCCAGATGATGCTTTCTCACCACCAAAGGTTCTCTCTCTTCCCTCTGCTCCGGAACAATAATCTTCCGCGGTGCATAAACCATGTCCAGCTTCTCCTCCAGTCGATATCCCTCCAACATATAGGAAGGCACAACCCTGGGCTTCCCGGTATCCGTGTCCAGCAGACTCCAGAGGGAGTTTGCCCTGGCGAGATCATGTCCTGCTTCGTCCGTCATGGCAAAATTCCGGTACCCCAGAAATCCCTTCATATCATAGGGCAGTGTTCCCACCGTCACCCGTTCACACAGCCGGGGATAACGCTCCACCACAATCTGCCAGGAGGAAAGTACCCATACCAGATGCTCCCTGTTCAGACATTCCACCCCCAGCCCCAGATCCTCCGACTGAAATGTGGAACAGTCCTGAAAATAATTGATCAGGGCCGCCATAGTAAGCTTCCCCTCACTATCTGTCTCACTGTACCTGATTCTACTCTCAAAGGTATACATATCCGATTCTTCTTCCTGCTCTTTCTATTCTTATATAAACAGCTGCAGTATGATCATGACTGCCCAGAAGACACAATATATCACCATACCCACATTACCGATTACCGTGCGAAACCGTCTTCCCCGGGGGATCACCACGGTTCCCTTCTCCAGAGCAAACTTCCGCTTCACGATACACACAATCAGCAGAACAGTACCTGCAATCATCATCCCCAAAACAAAAAGCGCAAATATGGCATATGCCATAATGCCAGCCAGATTCCCCTGCACAAAATTCATTATGGCTGCGGCGTCTCCGCTCCCCATGACCTGCATATAAGTATCCAGGTCAAGGAGCCTCATCAGTCCTGAACTGACTACGCCTCCCACAAAATTAATCAGCATGTGAAGCCCAATCGTGACCCTGATATCACCGGTCTTCACATACAGAAACGCCAGGAACATTCCCAGCACAAACGCATATACGAACTGATTCAGATTTCCATGAAACAATCCGAACATCAGTCCGGATACGAGAACTGCAGTTCCCTGTCCATAGCGGACAGTTCTGTCCACGATCAGCTTTCGGAAAATATATTCTTCCATAACCGGTGCACATATGACCATATAAACCACAATCATCCACATACTCACCGACTGCGTCACGTTCAATACCTGATTTTGCACCATATCGCCCTTCAGTATCCCGATGATCGTTGTCATGATATTGCCCAGTATATTGGATACATAAACGATGGCGTAACACATGACAGCCGCCACAATAAACGATCCGGCTTTCATTGAATGACGTTCCACCGTTTCTTTTGGTATGGTTTTCACCAGGAGGATCAATACTGGCATACCAATCAGGTACATCGGCAATATGGATACCATCAATGAAATATTCCCGTTCTGCATCCATTCCGGCTTCAATAACTCGATCAGCATCATAGGAACCAGCTGTACTGCATAGACTACAATCGTTCCTAAAATAAACATTCCTCCCAGTCGGGAAAAATGCTTCCTGGCGGCCTTTATTTCGTCCGGGCCGTTTCTGCCTGCCATCGTTCCCGTGTCATATTGATATTCCGTCATCACATATTCATTCGTTTCGTCCATATCTCATCCCTCGCTTTTCCCATTGCCTCTCTTCCAGTTTAGCACAAACCATGCTATTTGTATAGCAATTTTGCAGGCACACTGCAAAACACCTTTCTGCAATGGCTCTGCACAGGCAGCGCCTCCACAACAGAAAGGTGTTTCCATTCGTCCCATTTATTATCTCCCTTTTCGGGAAAAAGTTTCCAATGCATAATTTTTCAAGCAAAATACAAGTATTGAACCAAGCGGATAAGTTTCACTCTGAGCCGAGATAACGCTATCTGAAGAAAATAATGTTGGATACATACTGGTAGATAACAGAAACATGAGACATGGCTTCGTTCATCGGACCTCCTCACTATACATAGTTTTCTGCTTGTTTTGCGAACATTTCGTAGTATTTACCGCACAATGCCATAAGCTCATCATGTGTTCCGGATTCTTTTATTTCACCATGATCTATTAAAACGATACTATCAGCATTTTTTGTTGTTGATAAGCGATGTGCAACCATAATCGTAGTTGTTTTATTGGCAGCACTTAATATCAATTCATTCATTTTGTATTCTGCGATAGGATCAAGGGCATAATATCATTATTTATAAGAGGAACATCAATTTTTTTAATATATTTTTCGCCTTTTTCGGAAATGATATATTCAATTAAATCAAGGTAATAGAACAGGAAGTTTTTATAAGTTATATCAAGTTGTTTTTATCCTGTTCCGCAGAAGAATAACCGCAATAATTACATCTTAAATTACAATTATATGTAAGGCATATACCGATATTGTTTATCGCTATTTTATCCATATGCATTTCATCAGGATTAACTTTTGTTAAGTCTGATAGAACCGATTTATAATCGGGATCGTTTGGAAATGCTGCATTTATTATATCTACCGTTTCCTTGTGAATATCTGATTTGTATATAATAAGCCTGGATGAATCAAATACATAATTGCCAATAGTATGCATAACTTCTCTCCAATCACTATATTTTTGAAGGCAGCTTCCGTCAACATCCAAACAACTTGAGTAATGTAAGTGAATTGCTTAGTTGTTCTTCCGAGATTCCGTTATTTAATAATGCGGTCTTGCATTTTTCATAAATAGTTTTATTATCCGCAGCAAGCTGAAGCAATTTTTCATCGTCAATTATAGAAATGGCTTTTTCATCCAATGCATGATTTGGAAGCACCTTGGTCCCAACCGCAAAATGACAGGGCATAAAGCCGTAATATGCGGCAATTTCCTTACCATCCATTTTATTTTCGACTAATCTGTATTTATAATCAGTGTGAGAATCAAGGTCAATAAACTGAAAGCCCTCGGTTTCGTCATAAAAAAAATTGCTTTTTGCATTGAAATCAATTAATATATCGTTATTTAATAGGACGATGATGTCCCTTATGAATTTGTCAAAGTGATTTTGCGGTACCTTGGAAATCAAATTGGTTCTGGAAATAACATATTCTTTCGCATCAGTGTCGCTTGAAAGATATGCAAGCTGGGGTTTGCCAATATAAAATTCTTTCATAACCGAATCGTCATAAAGTTCCGCGCCTTTTGCTCGTGATTGAATGATATAGCCATTACCATAGTCGCTGTCTGGCTCAACACAATACCCAAGTATAGGAACGATCCCAACGCCCTGTTTTTTTAAATCCATTAGAGTTTTGATTAATTCGTCAAAATAAGCAAGGTCATCATCGCGCGTTATGACATTCCTAAGCTTGATTTTAGATGCCGTTAATACCGCATATTCGTCAATTAGATATGCCTGCTTATCAACGCCGCGTTTTACGGCTTTCATTTCTCTCATCCGAGATAACAGCCCCCTTGCTATTTCTGGCTCAATATAAAAATATTTTTCTTCCATTTCAAAATTACACCTTTCTTATAAATGACACATTGTGCCAAGTTGTATATTTTATGCAGTTCCTCCTTGACAAACGGAAACACCTTATCTGTGCCATACACATATTTTTCATACTCCGGCACCGTCATCCGAAGCGACTGGTCTACCCGCTCCGCAAACTCCTCCGCTCCGATTCGTTTCTGCCGAAAGTTCATCACAGCTTCCGCCCGTGCCAGGTATTGCATGGTTAGTACATTGTCATCCGCTGTCTCCTTCATCCTCCACAGATACTGTTCCGCTGCCTTATAATCATACCGTTTAACAGCTCTCTCCATGTTCTCTCGATCTTCCAATAACAAACCATCCTTATCTACACAGACTGCATAAATTGGTTCTGTCGCTCTTCCAATCCGACCCATAAGCTTCTGAAAATTCTCTTTCTTCATTTCTTGTTTTTCATTCTCGCTTCGTGACAAGACTCTTATATCACAAATACCTTCACACAATTCTTCCTGAGTCATGCCCAAGGCAGTCCTTGCCAGTTTCACTACTTTATTCATAAGGTAATATGCCAATGTAATTCCTCCTTGCAATAGTGTTCAATTTCTGCCAATTCCTTTTCCATCTCCATAGTTTTACAAACAGCATATGCCATCATGCACTCTTCCTTACATAGCTTAGTCCATCCATCGCTGCCATCCCATTCCTTTTTCAGCCGTCCAATCAGCCGGGCCTTGGAAAAATGCAGTTCCGCCAGCCTACGGATTCCAGTTGCCCCAGCAAAACCTTCTAAGGCTCTCTCTATACAGAAACGCAGTCTGTCATCCTTGCCGGACTTTTCCAACAGTCTCATCAATTCCAGCCACACATCCCCCTTAATCTCTTCCTGCCAATCCTTTTGGTAATAAATTTTCATATATTTTGTCATATCCCATAGTACACTCTCTGCTTTGCAGTCCTCTTTCCATGTATCCAACGGATGAACCATTTTCCCCGGCTTGTCCGGATCCGGCAGGCACAAATCCTCCTGTCTGTACCTAATCAACGTCAATAGCAGATTCATCTCCATGGGTGTAAAAAGATTCTTCTCATGAGGCACTTCGCCGTTCTTCTTCGTCAGCCGCAGTGCCTTCCAGGCAAGGCTGCATACCTTATATGCTTTATCTGTGCTTTTTCTTCCCTTCTGGCAAGCTTCATCTCATGATACAGACAGAACTGCTCATGCAGTTTACTGTCTTTCGGCATCTTCATCCGGTATTCACAGAGCATTTTGTCCATGGATATGTGTCCATACCCATCCATGGTCGATTTTATCTTAAGCCGTTTCTCCCATAATTCTCCGTCTTTCTGCCTGAGCAGGCTCTCGAATCCATCGGCTTTTTTCCCCATCCTTGCCAGCAATGTCTCGATGACAAGGTAATCCAGATTCCTTTCCTCCGTCTGCACCCGGGTAAAAGCAACTTGTCAACACTTTTTATTCCGAATTCGGACTTTCCTCCGTCTGCACCCGGGTAAAAGTCGCGCCGGAACAGATGCCAATATAGATTGCTTTTTTCCCCACCCCATACTTTTTTTGGTAATTCTCCACCATTTTTTCAAATCTGTTCTTCTCCAATTGCCCATTCCCCTCGTATAATAAGTTTATAGCCAGTCAGAACAGGCTATAGACTTATTCTTTTTATGATATAGATGCAGGATGATTTCTAAAGGGATTCCCTCTCCATCCTTTCCCATCTATATGCTGCTTATGCTTTTTTCCAAAGCCTCCTGGTGCTATAATGGTTCCCAGTGGAGCCTGGGCTAAGGTACTGCTGTTCACCTCCTGCAAAGTGCTCGCTATTACTCAGAATGCATGCAGCCCGCACCGCCGTACCTTGACTGCTTACACAAATACTGCATCTCCAGGTCTAGCCTCCAGCAGGGTATTTCTCCTGGACCAGTGCTGATAACGCGAGGCTGCAGCTGGTACCCCGGACCGGGATAAGCTTTGGCCCCTGTTCCCCATCCTTATCGGAAAGGTGGTGATTACACATGACTGGCTTTTACGGCATACATATCGCCAACTACCTGTCTGCCTCCGAAAAACTGGCCCCTTTTTCCACAAAGGTCTACTGCCTCAATCCGAATGAGATGAAGCAGTATAAGAAGTCCTTCAACTCCCTTGACAAGAACGATGGCATTGATTCCTTTGTCATCGCTGATTTTGCAAGGGGCGGACGTATCCATACGGAACCCTGGCGAGGCGCCCAGTACCTCGCCCTCCAGCGGCTTACCCGGCACAGGCTCCATATCACGGAATGCATTGCCCGGGAAAAGACCTACATGCTCAACAACATTTTCCTTAAGTTCAGCCAATTTGCCATGCTGGACAAGGATGTGCATCCTTTCTCTGACAAGTATGGCGCCACCGCACAAGCTGTCCTGACGGATTACCTCTCCACGAAAGATATTGTGGATGCATCCGTGGATGAACTGATCGCTTTTATCAGCTCCAAAAGCCGTGGGCGAATCGCCGACCCGGAACAGACCACTTATCTGCTCCAGAAAGCTGCACAGGATTCCTACCGGCTGAACCAGTGCCTTTACGAGCCACTGACCGTCTCAATCGGCTGTTCCTTTAACTGCATCAGTGCCTTTGAAAAAACTTAAAGCCATAAACGCCGCAATTCAGAGAGCCGAAAAAGGGGCTTAACAACACGGAGTACCAGATACTGACTTCCGTACCCGGTATCGGCCCGGTCTATGCCAGCGTGATACTTGCTGAAATCCCTCCATATAAACATTATACTATATATTGCCAACACAGTAAATTATAACGCCATATGTCCAGCTTTGACATTTAAACGTTGCTGCTTGTTTACACATTTACCATTTTCTTGTTTTGAATTGCGAAAGTGCTCACTCGTTGAACGGAAAACAGGCATTGACAGGAGAGTGAACCGGACAGGAAGCCGATGTAAATCAGTACTGACATATCTGATTTCCTGACAGTATTTCGACAATGAATCATCGGAAACTCTATCACTTGGAATGTAAGCGCTTAATAACCCTACGGATGGCCAAAATAAAACAGTCCCTGCATAATAGAATGCAGAAACTGCAAGTATGTTACACTGTATTGCACCGGGGCGCCCGCTGCTGACACCCGGATTTCATGGTGTCAGCCGTGATAATTCGCTGTCCGTCATCCTTGTCCCTGGCAGATGTCCAGGCAGATGATTCAGATAATTATAAATGTTTAGGTCATGGGCTTTGGCCATCTCCATCATGGTATAGACAATCCCAATTTATATATTTGTTTTTAAACTCTATCTGCCATTTACAATGTATATTTATAAGTTGTTTTCCACTGGGTACACAATTCCGAAAAAGAAGTTTATTATAAAGCCACGTCTATGGCACCGCCTGCCGGGGGCGCAGCCTGGGAAACCACCTCTGCTGCACTCCTTGTATCCACCTGAACCGGGATCTCCACGCCGGCCAGCTGCAGGGACACGCCGCTGTCATTGGAAGCCAGGGAATCCTGCCTTTCTTTTTCCAGCTGGCTGAAGAGCGCCCGCAGATATTTCATGTCAGCTTCCACGATTTCCCGCATCTCGTCCGCCCTGTGCTTCTTCTTCAGCTGCTCCAGTTCAGCGGGATCCATATCCACACAGGCTGTCTGCATCAATTCCTCCATTTCATTCTCCATAGCCAGCTGTGCCATCTCCTCCTGAAGCTCCTCCATAAGCCGCTTCATCTCTTCGGCGTCCAGTTCGGCAAATTCCAGGGCTTCCATCTCTCCGCTGCCCTCTTCTCTGCCTTCCTCGTCAATGCCGATCTGCCAGGTGCCGCCGCCATGCTTCTCTATATACTCTTCCTGCTGAAGATGCTTCATCCGCTTCTTTGCGACACGCTCCATCCGCTCCGCATGACGGATGGCAGCCCTGACCTCTCTGTCATTATACTTTCCGCTCGCCAGTTTTCTGCGCAGATTCACTGTCTCCGTCTTTGCGCTGGCCAATACCTGCCTTGCATTGCCAGAGGTGGTGGCCTGAGTAATCATGGTGGAAATCCGCCTTTGTTTATAGCCCAGTTTCTTCAGTTTCTTCAGGCTCTGGCTGTGAATCGTGATTGTACCCACCTTGGAGCCGTCCGGTCTCTTTATGGTGATCTGTTTTACGCCGGTGTTCCTGTTCGTGCTGACTTCTATACTCATATTCTGCCCCCCTGTTCTTTTACCGCCTCCGTGCGTTTCCCGGCTTTTCTATAAATATCGGCTTTTTATCCGGAAATTATAAGACTTTGACAGTATAGACAGGAAAGTATTCTCAATTATAATGCAAGAGAGCAGCCCTTCAAAGCTGCTGATACTTTTCCGCAGACTCCGCAAAAGCCGCCTCCCGCTGCTTTTGCAGTTCCGCCTCCAGTACATCCGCCTTTTCCATGGCCTCCCGAATGACGCCGATCATTCTGTCCGCCCCTGCAGCCGGATAAATATGGTCCTCCGCCGCATACTCCCTGCTGTGGACCGTTTCCCGGAAAGCAAAGATCAGCTGATTGTGCAGAAACGCTCTGCGCACCGCAGACAGTATCTCCGATTCATGATTCACATCCAGATAGAAGTCACATGTGTCAAAAAGTTCCTCCAGAATATCTGTCTTCACGCCCGGATAGAGGCTCACATTGTCATAGGCTCCCATGGCCAGTAATTTTGAAGACATTTCCGTGATCGCCGCTATATGGAAATGCATCTCCGGCAGGGCCTCCACCAGTTCCCGGCAATGCTCTATCCTGTCCGAATTCGTACAGATCAAAGCCTCCTTCCTGTGTCCGTTCTCCTTTGCAAAAGGATACACATACCCCAGTCTGTGAACCTTTTCCGGCGAAGCCCCCAGTTCCAGAAGCCGATAGTAGGACTGGCGCTTCTGCACCATAACCTTTGCAGCCCGGCCTGCCTGTCCCTTCAGAATCATCTCCATGTTTCCGGGAATCCCATCCCGCACCGGCTCCTGCCAGAACAGGATATCCCCCTTCTCCCCGCCTGCCAGCTTGTTGGATACAAAGAAGGGCGTGGACAGGGAATTGAAGTACAGCCTCCCCCGGTCCATACCTGTTTTCTCCATAAAATAACAGATAAATTCCGTCTTATTGGGAAAGAATCTCACCCCGCCGTCCTCGTTCAGAATAATATCCCCAGTGACATAATTCTCCACCAGAATCTCCCTGCCCGCCGCGGAAAAATAAGATTTGTTCACCCTCTGCCCTTTTGCGTTAAAGGCAGTCCTGGCAAACAATGCGCCATAGCGGTTGTAATGATCACTGGAACGCACCGTGCCCCTCTCGTCATACCAGTCCACCACCTTCACCAGACGCTTGTGCTTGGGCTCCGCGTAGAAAATCCGTCCTCTCTCCCGATATAAATCATGAACCTTCCCTGAACTGTTGTTCCCGCTGATCTCCCAGTAATCCGGCACCGTGATCTGGTTAAAATACCTGGGTTTCCCGGGCACGCCCTTTTCCCCCTTAAAATTTCCCAGGAAAAATCCGTAAACCGACATCACACCCTCCGGCAGAAATCCGTCGTCGTCAATGACTACGGCAGGCAGATCATATCCTGCCCTTTGAAAGGAAACATGCAGATTCCGGCTGTCCACGGAATAGGTATCAAAAAGCAATATCCTGTCTATTTTAGTAAATTCTCCCATTTTTTCTCTACCTCCGTTGTCAGATAATTCTGCGCCTTCTTGTAAGAATGCTGATGAAACTGCTCCATATCCGCCTTTGTAAACAGCTTCACGATTCTGTCCGTCAGTTTCTTTACCCGTTCCTTTTTCTCCATCCTGTCATGCACCGGAATCCTATAGCCGTTCTTCCCGTTGTCGATAAACGTCTGATTGCCATAGCGCACGTCGAATCCGATCAGGGGAAGGCCGGAACCCACGGCTTCCATCAGGGTAAGCCCAAAGCCCTCACTGGTGGAACCGGCTATGTAGGCCTCGTAATTCTTGTAGACCTCATCCAGATTCTGCTGCCCCATCAGGCGCACATACTCCCCGCAGCCCAGTTTCTCAATCAAGGCTTTCAGAGAATCCTCCTCCCCGCCCTTTCCGTAGATATCCAGAGTCACATCCGGCACCTTGGCCCTGGCCGCAGCCACCGCCTCGATAATCCAGTCCACATGCTTCTCACTGGCCAGTCTGGACGCGGTAATCAGGGAATGCCTGCGCCGCTCTCCCTTCGGATATTTCAGCTCATCCAGACTTCCCACCGGAATGGTCACCACCCTGGGGCTGACTCCCATATACTTCTTGAACTGACTCTTCACCAGGCGGTTCTGATCATCTGTAGCCGTAATATAAAACGAAACATGACGATTCTGCGAAAATGCGTATTCGTAATAATTATTCCAGAGAATGTAATCCTCATCCGTTCCGCTGACGCTGAAATGATCCGCATGAATGGGAATGCCGATCCTGGCAGGCGCCGCGTTCTGCATAATGGCCTGCCCCACCCCGGTTGTCCGGTCAATGAGCACCACATCCTGTTCCGTCAGGTTCAGCCTGGATACCATGTACCCCACCAGTTCCTCCTTGGAACAGATCAGCCTGTCCGGAAACTGATACATCACCACGTCATTGTCCGTGATCTCCTCGTAGGCCACGGAACCGTCCTCGTTAAAAAACCGCCGCTGATACAGATGTGCCTGCTTATCCAGAGGCGCATAATATTCGGAATAAATCCTGCAGTATGTAAAATAATCCTTCCGCACCAGACACCCTCTGAACACCATCTCCACCCGGTGCACCCTGTCCCCGGTTTCATCCGTCATATACACTGTGTAATACACATTTGTTCCCGGAAAAACATATTTTGCAATTTTTCCCTCCCGGGAAAATTCGAATGTCTTACCACCGAAGGTTCCCTCCAGATCCTTCAGCGTGTATGTCACCGGGGAAATCCTGCAGTCCGTAAAAAAGGTATACAGCCAGATAACCTCCTCATCCTGAAAACCGATATTGGCCGTCATATGCTCAATATTCTCCCGGGGAAACATGTCCGTAAAGACAAATTTCGCTTTCAGGCCGCTCTCCCGCAGCGCCCTGGCCCTGTAAGCCTGGGCATATTCCACGCCGCTGCTCGCCCAGCCGATTCCCAAATTAAAATTATAAATCATGTTCGCCCTCCTTTTTTCTTCCGGCTCCCTTTCCGCCCGTCTTCTACGGAAGCAGAATATGAAGCTTTCTCTCCCCGTCTATATACACATTGCTCAGCAAAACGTTTCTCATGATATTTTTCAGAATAATCCCTTCCATCTTCCGGAACGCCTCCAGTGCTTCCTTCTGAAACTCAAACAGGATATTGCGCTGGGCCGAGGCCCTGCCGGAAACCGCCCACTGAATCTGCTGCAGATAATCCACCTGCTCCACCCAGGCTTCGTCAATGGCCTTCAGGGCGGCTACCCGCATGAAATCATTCAGGCGCTTCCTGCTGCCCAGACGCTTCTCCTGATCCTTCAGCCCCTGCCGCACCCTTTCCATCAGATATTCCTTCACCGCGCCCAGATCCTTCAGGTCTATGCCTCCCATCTCCCTGTCCAGTCGATAGGAAATATTGTCCAGAACATACCTGCGCAGAATGGCCGCCGTCAGGGAAGACCTGCGGTGCGCCGTCTCCGAAGCCAGAAACTGCCCTATATTCTTCCCTGCGATCTCCGTCACCTTGTCATAATCCATGCCCCCGCCGTCCAACAGTTCATCCCGGATGGCATACATCAGTTCCCGCTGCACACGCATGATCTCATCATAATTCATGGCCTGTCTCCGGGATTGTACCGCATATTCCTCCCCCATTTTCTGGGCGCGGTTGATGAGCCTCTCCAGTTTCCGCCTTCCCAGTTTCTTTTCTCCCTCCACATACCGCTCCAGACTGGAAGGCCCGTTCTCAGACACCACCTCGTCCTCCAGGGAAAGGAAAAACAGGCTGAAACCCGGATCCCCCTGTCTTCCCGCCCGTCCCCTGGCCTGACGCTCCTGCCGGGTGTTTCCCATCCTTCCGATGCCGATGACCGCCAGACCGCCAAGCTCCGCAACCCCCTCCCCAAGCTTGATGTCCGTTCCCCGGCCTGCCATGGAGGTGGCCACCGTGACCGCGCCCTTTCGTCCCGCCTCCCGGATAATCCCCGCCTCCCAGAAGGCATTGTTGGCATTCAGCACATTGTGGGCGATCCCCTTCTCCATCAGTCTCTCCGACACATATTCCGTCTCCCTTATGCTGCTGACCACGATCAGCACCGGCTGCTCCCTGTTATGCGTCTCCACAGCGGTCCTCAGCGCCGCTTCAAACTGCGCCTCCGCATTCTGAAAATAAAGATCCGACAGATCCCGCCTCTGCACCGGACGGTTGGGCGGAATGACAATGGACTTCACATGGTACACATCCCGAAGCTCCTCCGCAGCATCCGCAATGGTGCCGCTCATTCCTGACATCTTTGGAAACAGCAGAAAGAAATTCTGGAAAGTGATGGACGCCACGGAGCGGTTCTCCTGGGAAGGCTCAAGCCCTTCCTTTACCTCCAGAGCCTGATGCTGCCCGCCTCTAAGCTTTACCCCGGGCATCAGACGGCCGGAACCCCCGTCCAGAAGCTTCAGCTCCCCCTCCCTGGAAACCATGTACTGCTTTTCCGGCGCAAAGAGCGCATGGGCCCTCAACGCCAGAGTGACATGCCTGTTGATCTCGAAAAACTCTTTTCCGTAGAAATTCCCGATCTGAAAATAATTTTCCGCATACTCCACCCCGGCCTCCGTCAGCCAGACCTTGTTCTCCTCCTTCTCATAGTCCCGCCCCTCCTGCAGGGTGGTGACGAAAAAGTCCGCCATTCCATACAGATTGGACTGCACCCTGGGCGCTCCGGATATCACAAGGGGCGTCTGGGCCGCGTCCAACAGCACCGAATCCGCCTCGTCGATAATCACATAATAAAACTCCCGCAGAAACCGCTCCGCCGCGGAGGACACCAGATTGTTCAGCAGATAGTCAAATCCCAGTGCGCCGTGGGTGGTGTACACAATGTCCGCATCGTAGACGGCCTTCTTCTGCCCGTTGGTAAAGCGATTGGAGGCGTCCTCGTCCACCCCTATGCTCACGCTCATCCCCAGGAAGCGGTAAACCTGCCCCATCTCTTCCCCGTCCCGCATGGCCAGATAGGCATTGGCCGTCAGAAGGATGGTGCTTTTCCCGGTAAGGGCGTTCAGATACAGCGGCATGGTAGCCACCAGTGTCTTACCCTCCCCGGTGTTCATCTCTGCCAGTTTCCCCTGATGCAGGGCAATGGCCCCCAGTACCTGGACATCATAGGGAAACTGTCCCAGAATCCGCTTATCCGCTTCACAGACTGCGGCATAGGCCTCCGGCAGGATATGGTCCAGAGTCTCTCCCTGTTCCAGACGCTGCCGGAATTTCCCGGTGAGTCCGGACAATTCCCCGTCGGACAGCCCCGCCATCTGCTCCCCCCATTTTCTGACCTGGCGCAGAAGCTTATTCAGTTTTCGTAATTCACTCCTCTGTCCCATGTTCCAATTCCTGAATTGTGATATAATGAAAATGAAATTTCGTCATTCCCCCATTGATCAGCTGCATGGTATAACTGTAGGTCTTCAGCGGACACCGAAACTCCGTCACCCTGTCCCGCAGGGTCAGACTGCCCGCCTCCTCCTCGTATCTATCTTGGAACACCAACCGTATCAGCCAGTTTTCCCGGGGAAGCGTATCTATTTTTACGGTGATGCGGTAACTCCTCTCCCCGTCGATCATGGGCAGGGCAGGTTCTATCTTCTTTGCCTGAAAATTGGTTCTGGAATACCACTGCTTGATCACCGTCCCCGGCGGCATCAGAAGATTTTCAAATTCCACATCGTCCTTTTTGTGATATTGAATCTCCGAACCGTACAGATATGTATCCGCGGAATATTCATTCCAATATATGGTCCATTTTCCTCCTGCCATCTACTTTCCCGTCCTCCCGAAATCCTCCCGCAGAAGCTTCTCGAACTGACCCGTAAACCAGTTCACGATTCCTCCCGTATTATCATTATGTCTTCCGTGAAGTCCCTTGCCGTACACCTGCGCCCCCTCGGACTGCAGATGGGAAAGCAGCGCGGCATAGGCATCCATATCGTAATCGTCCTCCAACATGTAGGATATGACGAATTTCGTGGAGCTGAAGTCTGCCCTGTCGAACTTATCCCAGAACCTGGCATTCAGCCTCTGTGCAGCCTCCCTGTCCGTACTGCCGCACAGATAATGCAGCACATCCAGGGAGGTGGGAAATCCTCCGGGCCGCAGCAGCCGCTCATTTGCCGCCACATTTCCGATGCTTGCCAGGGGCTTCCCCAGAATCAGGGCATGGGGCATGATGTCACAGCCATAATACAGCGCCCCGAAAGTCCCCATGGAAAGGCCGGACAGGATAATCTGATCCGACGAAAACCCAAGCTCCCCCATATATTTCCGGATGGTTCCGGCCAACATACCCTCATATTCCTCAGAACCCATGTAAAAGCACCCGCCCTCCAGACGGGCCTCCGCCACCAACAGAAAGGGACATCCCATGCCCCGCATCATATTGTAGCCCTCAAATCCCTCCAATGTCTTATAACCGGAAAAATACACATTCAGCGGAGGCTTCCTGTCTCCCGGATCAAAATAGCAGAAAATCTCCTCCCGCCGGGAGGTCACATAACGCTCTCCCCCCGGAAGAAAATGGCCATGCCCCCGCCTGGAATACCGGTCATGCAGCGCCGTTATCTGCAGCTCACCCTTTCCCCTGGCAGACAGGGAGACAAAAACAGGCCCCTCCCTCATCTGATTGTCAATCCGGACGATCTGGTCCAGTTCCTTTTCGGAAAATTCCCATACCTGCTGAATATCCGCTATGCTTCCCTGTACAAACTGCGTCACGGTCAGGGCGATCTCCACCTCCGGGCTCTTCCGGTACTCCAGCCACAGATCAATACACTGACCCTGAAATACAGGGATATTGTTTCTCCAGAATACAGTCTGACACAACGTCTCGCCGAAATCCCCCTCCAGGCACACACTGTAGTTCCCGTCCCAGTTCACCCTGCCGGAAAATCCCCGGGCAATGGCCAGATTCTGGAACCGGAACTTCTCCCCATAGGGCTTGGAAAAATAATTTCTCAGCTCATGGTCCAGGAAAAACTGAATCTCCCCCTCTGCCAGACGGCGTCCCTTCTTTCCCTCATACAACCACAGACTCTGCCCCCGGGGTTCCACCTTTTCCGTCACAAACAGGGTATGGGCCTTTGTGGCCCTGTGAAGGGGCATGATTTCCCCCTCCTCCGGCTCCCTGTCCCAGAACACAATGTCATAGGGCTTTCCGGACGCTTCCTCAAAACGCTCCGCATACCGGAAATCCGCCTCCCCGGGCAATGTATAGATTTCTCTCCAGTCCCTGTCCCCTATCTGCAATACACGAATCTCATCCAATGGCTTCGATAACCTCTTTCCATTTTTCCATCAATACGGTTGTAGTGTAACGTTTTCCCAAAGTATAGGAGCAGACCTTGGCATAGTTCCAGTTTTCCAGGCTGTCCAGATAATACCGCAGCACCGACGGTATCTTCCGCATCTCCTGCAGAATGATGCCGTTCCTGCCCTGCCTTACAAACTGCGTCCTGGTGCGCACTACCTGGGGAATGCCCATGCTCAGAGCCGTAATCTGCAGATACAGCTCCGGAACCGGCCTCATGTCCATCAGCAGCCTCTGCTCACGCATGCACTTGCTCACGGACAATTCGTCCACACACTGCTCCACCCGAAACAGCACCGGCTGACTCTCCTTTTCCTCCAGATCATTCTCCGCGTAAAACTGTCCGTCATTCTCCCGGGCTGCCCACCCCTGGGGAAATCCGGCTGCCTGCAGATACCTGCGGGTCTGTTCCAGAAGCTGCTCTTTTCTGCCGTAATCGGCCCGCCGTGTAAAAAGATGCACCCTGGCGTTTGCATTCTTAGGCAGATACATGCCCAAAGCCCTGACCACCCCCTTGAAGGCTTCTTCCTCCATACCGTCCACAGGCACCAGAATCTTCTGCACATTCAGCTGCTCGCTGACGCCGAAATCCACCCTGGAATCATAGGGGGAGATGTCCGTGATCTTCTGCTCCAGACCTTTGCCCCGGTTCAGAATCCGCCCCGCGTTCTCCCGGGAATCCGTGATCAGCCAGGCAGCCCGCTCCATCATTTCCTCCGCCTCAGGATGCTCCTCCGGAAGATAGCGGTTTCCAAAGAAGGACAGAATGGTTTTCCTGCCCTGAAGCGCTTCCCGCAGCAGGCCGGTATGATGCCCGTCCATGGCCGCGCAGAACAGATCCCCTTCCTCTGTCATCCGCAGATAGGAGGCCAGAACCTCCCTTATCACCTGCTCCATGCTGTCATAAGACTGCCGGAAAAACTTCTTCCTCTTCTCATACCCCTGATAAGACAGAAAATACTCCGGCGACTTGGGATTGATCTCCACATGACCGTCCTCCGGATAACAGCGCAGCTTCCATGTGCCGTTCTCGCAGAGATAGTCCTGACGAACCGGTTTCTCCTCCTGAAAAAGAATGGTACTGGAGACAAATCCCCGATCATCGTACAGATTCCGTCTGCAGATCTTGCCGTTTTCAAAGAGATCGATCTGAATGGGATTGCCGTCCTCTCCAAATTCTATCTGGGCGTATTTCTTCCCCTGGAGCATGGCAATTGCCGCAAAGGGGGTATACAGAAATTCCACATGGGGCGGCCAGCTTATATTGTGATAGGACAACACTGCCGCCCTCTCCCGCTTCACTTCCTGCATTGCGTCAAAACAGGACCAGTAAGGCGCATGATACACCCCCTGCCGGTGAAGGAAATGCCGGAAATTGGGAGAAAAAGCCAGAAGCAGAATCTGATACGGATATGCGCCGTTTCGCTGAAACAACTGTATTTGCTTCACCGTATCGTCAAACTCCGTATGCATTCTCCTGATATACCATTTCTGTTCGTTTTCGCACCATTGACCCTGCTGATACCAGGCCGGTATAAAATGCAGCATACTCGATTTCTCCTGTCCCCTGTCCGGAAGCCTTTTGCCTGATTGTTTTGCTTTTCGGTTTGTCTTTTTCTTTCTCCGCCTGCTTTAAGCGCCATCCGTCTGGCTGTTTTCCTGTAACTTTTCAGACAGGGCGCCGAACTGTTACGTTTTCCTTCCTCAAGCAGGCCCGCAGCCGTTTTGGCCTGCAGCCTGCTGTCCCTGCTTTATGGAAAGAATTGCTTGGCGTGTTCTTCACCACAACGTTTCTTTCTCCCGCAAGACAACCCCTGTCCCCGATTTACAGGAAAGATTTGTAGGCATCATAACCCTTCACCGCGGTAAATTCCTGGCTTAAGTTATACCAGATACCCGTAAGCATCATGACAGAAGCGGGAAGCATAACCAAAGTCCTGTCTATCCCGCCCTGCAGCTGCATAAGCATAGGCGCCCCCAGACAAATGCTCATCACCGTAGCACTCAGAAAACTGATTCTGACCAGTACCCTGACCAGATAACGCTTTGTATCCCTCCCTGCGTGAACATCCAGTAAGCTGTCCCCGCCCTTCAGAAGCTGCTCCGCAATCTCCCCGGGAGCAATCATAATCATGGCAAATCCTATGGTAAGCAGATACAGGGTCATAATATACGCCCCGATTCCAAGGGGACGGGTCATCACCAGATTTTCCTGCCACCACAGAACGGTTCCGTTCTCCGGAAACAGATATCCCAAACCTGCCAGAAGCAGCCGGGGCAGCATCAAAAAAGCCGTGGCAAACATCACCGGCATCACGCCTACCGGGTTCAGTTTAAAGGCCAGATAATTTTTATCCGCATAAATATTATGGATGGAAATTCGCTGTACAGGAATCCTTTTCTCCCCGCTCTCCATCACGTTCATCACCACCAAAGCCACAGCCGATACGGCAAGCGGCGCCAGAAGCTTCCGCACCGAATAACCGTCCATACTTCTGATCAGCCCATCCAGAATGTTGATGTAAATCAGGGCCGTCTGCCCCCCGATTCCATACTTCTTATTCTGCCCTGCAAGCCATAGAATCAGCATCACCCCGGCGATCATTTCCAGTCCCGCCAGAAATTTTACCAAAAGCACAGGCTCCGCCATTTCCCGGAAGGTCAGCTCCTGCACCCGAAATACCGCCTGAAATACCGCGAACACAAGCATGAGTCCCATCATGACCCGATTCACCTTTCCC
Organism: uncultured Acetatifactor sp.; assembly: GCA_910580225.1. GTDB lineage: Bacteria > Bacillota > Clostridia > Lachnospirales > Lachnospiraceae > Acetatifactor. Next base: position 11,688 of record CAJTXE010000003.1, on the reverse strand, counting down.
GGCGATATTTTATCCTTTGAGGAAGCCTTCCTGCACGAAACAACCACCTGCACCAGTATAGAGGCCATCATATACGGCGAGATACCCAATGCAAACAGAGAGTACCTGTCCCCTCCGATAGCCTGTTCCATCAGGGCTTCCGCGTCCATTGCCTGCCGTGAATATACCGCGGGGTCAATGCCGTACAAGGGCAGACTCCTTCCCAACATATACACCAGTAGAATGATAACTGTGTATACAAGTTTATATTTGATAATGCTTTCTTTCTTCCCCGGCTTCAGCATGTTCCCCCCAACATAAATATCCGTAATATAATATAGATCTTAACGCACTGACATATCCGCTTCCCGCTTTGGCTCCTGCAAAGCCATCCTTATCCCGGGACACTGTCACGCCTCCCCTGACAGAAACAGATATGTCACTGCGCAGGGGCGTGTCTGATCCGCCAAACACGCCCCTGACAGTCTATGTCTCTTTCTTTCTCTTACTTACCAGGCCTATTCTGATCTTCCCGTATTACTTTTTAGGCTTATTCTGATCTTCCTTGCCCTGCTTATCCGCAAAAATACCTTTTTTGTGTTTCTTATCATAACCGGCCTTGCCTGCTACGCCTGCTGCAATGACAGGGATGATGGACCACCACCAGAGATTCTTGCCTTTTGCTGTAGGTGTAGTCTGCTCATTCAGAGCCAACGGCGTCTCCTCGTCTTCGATGATAACTTCTTCGGATTCATCCGTCATGTCTTCCTCTTCTTCTACCGGCAGAGGAACTTCTTCCTCTCCTTCTGCGTCCTCTTCCTGCTGTCCCTGATCAGTTCCTCCCAGAGGCGTCTCATTATCCCCGAAATCTGTTGTATCCGCATCATCTGCCGGTGCAGGTAAATACCCTGTCGGAAGCGTGGGAGCCGGTGCATCTGCTTCAGGAGCTGTCCCTTCACCCGTTGTCTCATCCGTATCATCGTTGTCTGTCGGATTTTCTACAGGTGCGTCACCTCCATCCTGGCCTTCTGCTGCACTGTTGCTGGTGGATGTACTGGTACTCTCTGAGGCACTGGTGCTTTCTGAGGTGCTCAGGCTGCTGCTGGTGGACGCACTGGTACTAGCTAAGGCGCTGCTGCTTATGGATTCACTGTTACTTACGCTGACACTGGCTGATGTACTGGTGCTTCCGGACTCACTGCTGCTTTCGCTGGCGCTGGCTGACGCACTGGTACTGTTGCTGGCGCTTCCGGACTCGCTGCTGCTTACACTGGCGCTATCTGATACACTGCTGCTGGTGCTGGCACTGGCTGATCCACTGGTACTGTTGCTGGCGCTTCCGGACTCGCTGCTGCTTTCGCTGGCACTGGCTGATCCACTGGTACTGTTGCTGGCGCTTCCGGACTCACTGCTGCTTTCGCTGGCACTGGCTGATCCACTGGTACTGTTGCTGACGCTTCCGGACTCGCTGCTGCTTACACTGGCGCTATCTGATACACTGCTGCTGGTGCTGGCACTGGCTGATCCACTGGTACTGTTGCTGGCGCTTCCGGACTCGCTGCTGCTTTCGCTGGCACTGGCTGATCCACTGCCGCTTTCGCTTCCAGACTCACTGCTACTTTCGCTGGCGCTTCCGGACTCGCTGCTGCTTACGCTGGCGCTATCTGATCCACTACTACTTACGCTTCCAGACTCGCTGCTGCTTACACTGGCGCTATCTGATCCACTGCTGCTGGCGCTTCCAGACTCACTGCTGCTTTCGCTGGCACTGGTTGATCCACTACTACTGGTACTGGCGCTTCCGGACTCGCTGCTGCTTACACTGGCACTGGCTGATCCACTGGTACTGTTGCTGGCACTTCCGGACTCACTGCTGCTTTCGCTGGCGCTATCTGATCCACTGCTGCTTCCAGACTCACTGCTACTTTCGCTGGCACTGGCTGATCCACTGGTACTGTTGCTGGCACTTCCAGACTCACTGCTACTTTCGCTGGCGCTGGCTGATCCACTGCCGCTTGCGCTTCCAGACTCACTGCTGCTTTCGCTGGCACTGGCTGATCCACTGGTACTGTTGCTGGCACTTCCGGACTCGCTGCTGCTTACACTGGCGCTATCTGATCCACTGGTACTGTTGCTGGCGCTTCCGGACTCGCTGGTACTTCTGGAGGTACTTGCTGTCACCGAAGCTTCCAGGCTTGCACTGGTACTAAGGGAAGCGCTTATGGATTCAGATTCCACTCTCGCGCTTACCGATAAACTGTCTTCAATCGCTGCTGTACTTTCACTCATGGAAACCACAGCAGACAGGCTGGCACTATTGGATGCACTTTCGGAAAGGAATGCCAATTCGGAATCAATTCCGCTCCCCGCAGCAGATACTGTCTCACTGGCATGTGCACTATCCCTCAAAGAGTTCTCTGTACTTTCACTTGCCTTCCGGGATGCACTTTCTGCACTTTCGCTTGCCTTATCACTGGCCTGAGATGCAGCTGTACTCTCACTTCTGGACATTGCATCAGATTCCGCTGTACTGTTAGACGCTCTTTCTGATTCTTCCACAAGCAAATTGCTGGCTGCTTCACTTTCAGATGCAGACGTTGCACTGGTACTTTCTGATGCCGCTACTGATGCGCTGATGCTCTCAGCGGCGTCCTTCTCCGATGCGATAGACGCGCTCTCACTGCCCTGGCTTGCACTTTCACTGGCTTTTGCACTATCTGCTTCACTGGCAATCATGCTGTCGGAAGCCTTCCCTGATGCTATGGATACGCTTTCGCTGGCTGACTTGCTTGCATTTATACTCTCCGATGCCTTATCGCTGGCACTATCAGATGCAGAATTCGCTTCCGATCCTACCTTACTAAGGCTCTCGCTGGCTAACCTGCTTTCACTTGCGCTCTCCGATGCCTTATCACTGGCACTATCAGATACAGAATTCGCTTCTGAACTCACCTTACTAAGGCTCTCGCTGGCTGACTTACTTTCGCTTGCGCTCTCCGATGCCTTATCGCTGGCACTGTCAGATACAGAATTCG
>CAJTXE010000003.1:6945-8574 GCA_910580225.1 uncultured Acetatifactor sp. | reverse complement strand
CGCTTGCGCTCTCCGATGCCTTATCGCTGGCACTGTCAGATACAGAATTCGCTTCTGAACCCGCCTCACGCAAGCTCTCACTGGCTGACCTGCTTTCGCTTGCGCTCTCCGATGCCTTATCGCTGGCACTGTCAGATACAGAATTCGCTTCCGAACCCGCCTCATTCAAGCTCTCACTGGCCGACTTGCTTTCGCTTGCGCTCTCCGATGTCTTATTGCTGACACTATCAGATACGGAATTCGCTTCCGATCCTGCCTTACTCAGGCTCTCACTGGCCAACTCGCTTACATTTGCGCTCTCTGATGCCTTATTGCTGACACTATCAGATACGGAATTCGCTTCCGATCCTGCCTCACTCAAGCTTTTGCTGGCCGACTCACTTATTCTTGCGCTCTCTGATACCTCCTCGCTGGCATTCTCAGATACAGAATTCGCTTCTGATCCTGCCCTACTCAGGCTCTCGCTGGCCGCCATACTGCCAATTATGCTCTCAGACGCCTCTGAAGCTCTCTCACTGGCTGCTGCACTTGCCGCTTCACTGGCTGCCCTGGATTCTGCCTGTGATTCACTTGCAGCCCTGCTTGCCGTTTCACTGGCTGCCGACATACTCTCCCTAATTGTCCTGGATACTTCTTCGCTCAGCGATGCTGCTTTTTGGGACTGAGAGTTTTCTATGCTGGTGAGGTTGCTTAAACTTTCTGAAGCATTTGTATAGTCCAATCGGTCCTGATTATAATCATCACTCTGGGTATCAAAGGTTGTCTGGGAAAAATACAAGGTTCCTTTATCTGCAAAAACCGGTTTACCCAGTATATTGAAGCGTTTGACCTCTTTTTCGACTACAATAATATGATGAACCGAATGCGGATCTGTCAAATTATTTCCCACATCTTCAGACCCCTCGCCGGCAACTGTATAATCAAAATATCTTGTAACCGTCTTCCCGTTTTCCTCATAAGTTGCCTTTACATAGTTGCCGTCTCCGCTATCCTGTTCCCATCCTGAAAACGTTATCTCGACATCTGTACCTGTTTGCTGATAAAGCGAATACTTAATCACAGCATTCGCCAAGGCATTCGCTGCCGTCCAATAATCAGTTCCTGATCCTCCATTTTTCCACGCCTCTAAAGCGGCCCCTACATTAGCCTCCTGTTCCTTAATCGTTTTAAAGTGCTCCTCAAGAATGTCATCCGCTTCAAATCCCAGAGACGTACTTTCATAAACACTTTGGGCAATTGAAACTGACTCACTTGTTGACAAGGATTCCTTAGCGGCCTCTTCCATACTGTCAAACAGGCTGGCAGATATAGACAAGGAAAGTGATTGACTCTCACTGTCGGATATACTCCCACTCGTGCTGGCCTGCACGCTCTGACTTGCAGCCACAGACAGGCTCCCGCTGTCACTTAAGGATGCTGACAGGCTCTCAGACTCTGCGCTTCCTGATGCATTGCTCAAAATTTCGCTGACTGCCAGACTGGCGCTTGTGCTCTCGCTGGTCTTCTGGCTGGCGCTCTCTGATACAGATGCTGCTTCCGATCCTGCCTTACTCACACTCTCACTGACTGCCAGGCTGGCGCTTGTGCTCTCGCTGGTCTTCTGGCTGGCGCTCTCTGATACAGATGCTG
>CAJTXE010000003.1:0-6845 GCA_910580225.1 uncultured Acetatifactor sp. | reverse complement strand
CTGACTGCCAGGCTGGCGCTTGTGCTCTCGCTGGTCTTCTGGCTGGCGCTCTCTGATACGGAATCCGCTTCCGATCCTGCCTCACTCAGACTCTCACTGGCCGACTTGCTGGCGCTTATGCTCTCACTGGACTTCTCGCTGGCGCTCTCTGATACGGAATCCGCTTTCGATCCTGCCTCACTCAGACTCTCACTGGCTGACTTGCTGGCGCTTATGCTTTCACTGGACTTCTCGCTGGCACTCTCAGATACGGAATTCGCTTCCGAGCTCTCCTCACTCAAAGTCTCGCTGGCCTTCTCGCTGGCGCTTATGCTCTCACTGGACTTCTCGCTGACGCTTTCAGATATTGATTCCGCCTCTTCACTGGCGGATGCTGCCGAATTACTGGCCGACTCGCTTGCCTGTGTAGAGGTACTTATACTCTCTGCAATTTCCGTGGACACATTTTCACTGTTTTCAGCGCTGTCTGATGCCGCTGACTGACTTTCAGCTGACGCCTTTTCAGAATTCGCTTCACTATCTTTTATCGCCTGGCTGACGGATTGGCTTGCACTGTCACTGGCCTCTGATGTGGAAGTACTCTTTGACGCGGATACGGACACAGACAGGCTCATGCTCTCTGATGCCACCATACTCTGGGAATCTGATGCAGTGCTGTCCGTCTGACTGTCTGCCACCTGTTCCAGGGAAGCACTCTCCGAAGCGGATGCAGAAGCCTCTGCGGATACACTGGCTGATGCGGACTGACATACGGACTCTTCTGCAGCAGACTGGCTTGCCGACCTTGAGCTGTCCGCCTCACTGGTTGATATGGACGCAGACAGCTCTGCAGACTGACTGGCCGAAACAGACAAGCGCTCTGATTCCGAAGCTGCAGATTCACTGTTAGAAATCAGCTGCTCCGAAGCGCTGTTGGATGCCTCCGTAGACAGCACTGTAGATTCCGCCGCAGATACAGACAGGGATGTCAGCATAGACACCTCTTCTTCCGTCTCATCCTCTAACGGCAATACAATTTCTTCTTCCGGCAGATACTCATTCTCCGCAGCATAAACCACGTCTGCCTCTGTCATGACAGCCGCCCCACCGACTGCCGTACCTGCCACAAGAACCCCCTTTAATACACTTTTCATTTTCTTCTTGTGCATATCCTCTCTCCTCTTTCACATTACAACCTGCACCGCCCGATTCTCTGCCAGTACGCAATGTCTCGATCCGTCGGGCCAATGTGCGTCCTCTCTGTATACCTGGAAACACGGCAGTTTATCACCGCATTTTTCCAACTGTAAATGAGAGGTCTTTCCTATCTTCGCCTCCTATTGTATCAAGTGAAGTATCCTGCAAACTGCCTCATTTCATCTCAATTTGACACTTTTTCCAAAAATAGTAAAAAACACACATTCACCTTTTTCGAAAAGGATTCCGGCTCTGATTCAGCCCAATACCTCTCTTCAAAGATGTCTGTGTGTTAATTATCCTGCACTCTGATTATTCAGATAAAACAAAAACTACAAAACTACACCCCAGCCTCCCGCAGCGTCTGGGTCATATCCGCATAGTACCACAGCTGCCCCTTCCCGGCATTTTTCATATAAGCCGTCTCAATCCTCTGAAAGATATCACTGCAGAAATCCGGATTCGTCTGTGCCAGCATCAGTATAAAGTGCCGGTTACCATACCTGGTATAGGCATCCCCGATGCGCAGGGAAGTACCGATTACATTTTTCAGCAGCTGCATCTGCCCTTGCAGATCAATCTGCTTCTGTCCCTCCTTTTCCCTCTGACTCAAGGTCAGAAACATAAGTACAGCATCAAATTCACTTCTGGACTTGGCTCTTGCCACCAGGCGGCAGTAATCCACAAAACTGGGATATGTACAATAATATGCACCCTTGACGTGCTCCTCACCAAATATCGTCTTCTTAATATCTTCCTTCCGGCCCAGGAACACTTTGTCCAGATTTTTCCACCCCTTGGAGTCACTCGTATTTCTTCGGTGGTTTTCATCCATTAGCTCTATCCTCTCGAAACATTCCTGCATCTCTGCCGTAGGCGGACTTCCAAGCTCCCGGGCGTACAGTTCCATGGTATTATTGTAAATTTCCATGGCCTCATCATATCTGTAAACCTCCAGATTACACTTAATCTGTTTCACCTGCCAGTTTTCAAATGGGTAAATGGCCGCTGCCCTGGCGTACAGCAGCATCCGGTTCTTGAAATCCCGGTTCTTCAGGTATTCCTCCTCCAATGCCATTACCGTCTCCACATACAATTCCTTAAAATAATTGCTCCGGTGGAAGAACCACATATCCGACAGATTCACCGGAAGCAATTCTCCCCGGTATATCTGGTTTGCCCTGCACAGCAGCTGTACGCGCTTTACCCCCCCGTACTTCTGGCAACACATACTGTCTCCTCAAACTCCTGCGTATCCAATTCCAGTGTAGTGGGACATTTAAAATAACACATTCCGTCAATAATTTCCACATACTCGCTTTCCGGCAGGCCGCAGGAAGCCAATTGGCCTTTCAGCCGGTAAATCAGGTTGTTCAGGTTTTTATTCCGGTTTGCCATATCCGCCTTTTCGTTCCACCCGTACAGATTGTCAATAAGCTCGTTCTTTGAGATTCCGCTCTTCAAACTCAGCAGAAGTATCTGGAGAAGGCGCACCGATTTGGAGCTTCCCGTCTTGTTTTAAACCACCGCATCTTCTCCATAATACATGGCAAATCCGCCGAACATAATAATACGCAATACCTTTTCCGCCATTCATTCCCCTCCTGTCCTGACAGCCTGGCGGCTTTCCATCGGCGCCCGCCTTCCCGCCCATCGCCGAATAACGCCGCCCCTTCCGCCATATACATCCATATTCAATAACGCATATACGACAACTTTATTATACACTGTCCCTGGAAAAAAACAATACTTTTGGCACGAATGACGGCATTCTGGCACAATCCACATCCTATCCTCTAACGAATATTGAACACGCTCCGCACAGTCAGGCCTTCCGGCCTCCCTTCCAAGATCTTCACCCGCCGCTGCCCGGCATTTATGTCAAAGTAATTGTCCTCCAAGAGCAGATCATCTTTCTCATTGATGATCTCCACGGACTTTGCATAGGCAGAGGACGTCACCACCAGTTCCTCTCCATCCACGTGCACCTGCAGGCCCGGATCCGCAAACCGGAAATGCTTGGGCGCGCAGAACAATATGGTGCCGCCGGAGATCACCTCCCCGTCCCGCAGGCACTCATAGCTCACATAGTCCTCATAAAGGGCCGCATCCGCCATATCCTCCCGCTCCATCCACAAAGTGGAAAGGGCAGGCACCGTCACCTCCTGTTCTCCCCCGCGTCTCACCTGCCCCCGGGCATCCCGCAGAGTCCACCGCACCGCTGCGGTCACCGGCTCCCGGGTCTCATTTGCCACATTCAGCCGGATGGATTTCTTCACCTCATAGGGCTGGGCGTTCACATTGGTATCCTGGGTCAGAATTCCCTCTTCCTCACAGGAAATCATCACCGGCGCAAAGAAGCGTTTCTCGTAGTAATGCAGCGCTTTCCACCGGCCGTAATAGTCAATGGAGGACCAGCTTGCCACCGGCCAGCAGTCGTTCAGCTGCCACACCACGGTTCCCATACAGCGGCCCCGGTTCCTGCGGAAATGCTCCACGCCGTAGCGGATGGCCTCCGCCTGCAGCAGCTGCGACGCATAGAGCAAGGTGCCGAAGTCCGAAGGATACAGAAAAGTCTGCTGCATGTAATTCATAATCTTGCCGTTGGCACTGGCGTTCCGCTGATGCTTCTCCATCACATAGGAAAAAATATTCCTGTCCTCCGGCAGGGTGAAGGATTCACAGGTTTTCAGAGAAGGGAAGGACTGAAAACCAAACTCCGACACATACCGGAAATAGAATCTACGGTACGCCGTAAACGGCCTGTTGCCATGCCATACATTCCAGTAATGCACATCTCCCCTGTTCTCGTCGTTGGGCTCGTCGAAAGCGCCCCCGGAAGAAGGACTGGAAGGCCAGTAAAACGTATTGGGATCATACTCCCTCACCAGTTTCGGCAGGATATATTCATACATTTTGACATAATCGCTCTTCTGTTTTGCCTTATTGATCCAGAATCCGCCCTGCTTTACAAACATCTCCATCTCATTGTTGCCGCACCACAGGCCCAGGGAGGCATGGTGGCGGATCCGCTTGATATTGTCGATAAATTCCGCCCGGATATTCTCCTCAAATTCCTCCGTCAGATCGTAAACCGCGCAGGCAAACATAAAATCCTCCCACACAATCAGCCCCAGCCTGTCGCAGGCATCCCAGAAGGCCTCCCCGGGATAATGCCCGCCTCCCCAGACGCGGACACAGTTGTGGTTGGCGTTTTTGGCCTGGAGCAGCAGATGATAAGTGCGCTCCGGCGTCACCCGGGGCAGGATATTGTCCTCCGGAATGTAGTCGGCTCCCATGGCAAAGATTTTTACCCCGTTCACCATATGGCAGAACTGTTCGCCGTATTCATCTTTTTCGGTGCACACAGTCATGGTCCGCAGGCCGATGCTGCGCTTCCAGGTATCCAGTACCATGCCCTCCCGGCCGCAGTCCGAAACCAGTTCTGCCTCCACCTCATACAGCGGCTGACTTCCGTATCCGCTGGGCCACCACAGCTGTGGCTTCTCTATGACAATTCCCGCCATAGCCTCCTGATGGCTGTAACTCCGCCTCCCGCCGCCTGGCTCTGTCACCGTCACCCTGCAGTACAGGCCGGAAAGCCTGCCTTCATCCTGTCCGAACCTGCGCAGATGTTCCTCCCCCAGACGCTCCACGTCCACATCCAGTTTCAGGGTCACTTTTCCGCTCTCATGAGCCTGGGTGATATATACGCTGTCAATCCTGGCCTCATAAAAGCCTATCAGCTTCACGTCACGCCAGATTCCCGCATCCGGAAGGCGCGGCCCCCAGTCCCATCCGAACATGCAATGTGCCTTCCGCAAATACGGAAATCCCCTCATGGCATCCCCGCTTCCGGGAATCGGGTCCTTCTCATACTCCTCCCGGATAAATTTCGTGGGAGAACGCAGCACCACCTTCAGCTCGTTTCCGGTTTCCCGCAGAATTCCCTTCACCGGAAATTCCCATGTGCGGTGCATGTTATTCACATCCCCGATCAGGGTTCCGTTGACCCAGATATCGCCGAGCGTGTCGATTCCGTCAAAGCGCAGCAGCACCTGGTCACATTCCAGAAGCCCACCATCCACATCAAAGCGCGACACATACTCAAAATCGTCCTCCATCACCCCAAGGGCTTTCGTCTCATTGTCCCGGTAATAGGGATCCTCCATCCGCCCGTTGGTCAACAGGTCATTGTAAACGCTGCCCGGTACTGAGGCCGGAAGATAATCTCCGGTTCCGGCTATACACATTTTCCAGTTTTCGTGCAATTTCTGTATGATCATATCCGTACTCTTCCTTTTTTAATCCTTCTGTTTACACACAGTATAGCAATAAAAAATGCGCCGTGCAAGCCGAAATCCACCCTTGATTATCATACAGTTTGAGTGTGCTTTCTCCTTTCCGTTTTCATGGATTCGCCCTAAGTAATTACAGTATCTGCTCATTTGCGTTTTGCCCTTCCTGCCGTCTGGTATTCCATAAAGCATACATTTGATTACACGGTTACATTGTTCAGCCCTTCGGCTTTCGCCTGCTATGGCTTCTGCTGACTTCTCACGATAAATCGTTTTCAACCGCGGCGGGATACTTCAACCAATACCTGCGTCCGTGCGACCTCACGGGATAAGTCCGTGTTCTTTCCTCGTCTACCCTCCCGATTTACGCCTATGAGTTACGGCTACTTTTTGGGCTTTGTTATCTTGCGCTAACTCACCCACCACAAACGCCTTGTTATCGGGTTTCTGCCCGTAGGGCTACGATTTTGCTATCCCTTCTTCCCACCTGCACCTCACGATGCAAACCTTGGGATTCGCTATAAAGTTCGTCGGCAGCTACACCTAAGTGGACTTTCACCACAGAACACGGGCATGCCCGTCATGCGCAAAAAGATAAAGGGGTGAGATGATCGCCCCCTTATTTACATCAATATCCTTCTCTATCCTCTGTATGGAAATTTGTAAAGGATTATGGTACAATTCTGATGTTGAGAATTGCTAACAAAAATGAAATTTGAGAGGTTATTACATGGGATTATTTTCGATAGATGCTACAGATTTTGAATGGATTGACGGAAGTAAAGATAATTCTGAAGATCTGTGTTTGCATGGTCACGCCATTGTCTGTATTGGTAAATGCAAATTCGAATATGATGCTACCATAAGCGCAACAGCACTTTATTTGCTAAAAACCTTAATTGAAAATCATATCATCAATACCGACAATCAGATGTTGCCATGTTGCGGTCATTTCATGATTCCTAATGAAACATTAGATAATGTAACAATTTTAGGTTGCCCTAATGGAATTGACTGGTCTGTTATACATGATGGAAATTCTGTCATATTCGAATTAGAAGATGGTACAAGAGAATATGTATCTATTGCTGCTTACGAGAGAGAAGTTTTTCGTTTTGCAGATAAAATTGAAACATTTTATAAATCTTGTACACCCAAAAAAGTACCGACAGACGAATTTGAGCGCAACGGATATATCGCGTTTTGGAATGAATGGCATAAAAGACGAAATAAATAAATTTCGATTGCTTGGTCATGCTTTGACTGTACTGTTAGATTATGGTGATAACATTCAGGTTAAACCGAAAGGAAATAGCTAAAATAACCATGAAGGAAAAATTTCAGCGATTGATAGAACAGAAGATATCCGAA